>CAZLCX010000006.1:0-7360 GCA_964558325.1 uncultured Halanaerobiaceae bacterium
CTCCAATTGAATATAAATTATTTAGAGATTAAACTTAAGGCAACTGAACCTGGACCAGCATTTAAGGCAGTAACTGAAGAAATATTCATGATATATTCCGGGCCAAATCCAATTAGTTCAGTTATCTCATTTTTCCATTCCTCCGCAAGTTTGTCAGCCTTAGAATGAACTATACAGTATTTTTCAATCGGTTCTTCTTTATTTATATTAACAACTAAATCTTCAATCTTTTTGCTTACACCTTTTCTGGTTAATGATTTGCCCTTGATAATTCCTTTACCCTCTTCATCAAGGGAGATGATTGGTTTAAAGTTTAATAGATTGGCTATAAAGCCTTTCATTGGGCTGACTCTGCCGCCTTTAACCATATAATCAAAGGTATTGACATTAACATAAATTTTTGCTTTACTTCTGTAATCTTTAATTATTTCCTCTATCTCGACAAGGGGTTTACCATTTTCAATCTCCTGGGCTGCCTTTAATACCAAAAGACCCTGAGCTCCTGAATTTAATCTGGAATCAATATAAGTTACCGGCAAATCTTCTTCAGATTCTAATTTCTTAATTGCCTGTTTGAAGGCCTTGCCAGTCCCACTTAATTCTTCAGCTACTGAGATAACCAGCATAGAATTATATCGATCTTTTATTTTCATTAGATAGTTATAGATAAAGTCAGCAGTTGGTAGAGAAGAGGATGGAAATTCTTCGGCATTTTCGAGATATTCAAAAAAGTAATCTAAATTAATAGTCTGTCTATCCAGGAAACTAACGCCATCAATCATCATATTTAATGGGATCATATGGATCTCATATTTATCGATTAAATGCTGGGGGATATCTGCAATCGAATCTGTGATCAGAGCAATCTCTCTCTTAGGCCCCTGATTGATATTTACCTGGAACTTCATATCGTCAACTTTTTGTTCAATGATTTTACCTTTATCATTTAGAATATAAGCAACTTTAGCAGGATTATTGGTGTGGATATGAACCCGGGTATTGTTTTTGCTGCTGGCCACTATTAATGAATCCCCTAGCTCATTTAAGTGGGATTTGATTATGCTGTTTTTCAGATCAGTCTGTAATAATATTTCAGTACAATATCTATAATTTAAATCTTCTTCATTAAGCTTATCTAAATTACTATCAATATTTGCAATATCCTCTTCATTTAATTCAACTTCAGCCTGGATATCCTTACTGGTATCATCAGGGTTTTTCCAGTAATAGATTATGCCTTCAAGAAAATAGATGAAACCCTGGGCCCCAGCATCTACTGAATTATTCTTTTTATGAACTTCCAGTATATGCCTGGTTTTCTCAAGGGATTCTTTAGCAATATCAAGTGATTCTTCAAAAAGAATTACAAAATCATCTATATTTTCTGCAAGATCAGGCAGTTTTTCAGCCCAGTCTTTAATGACTGTGATCATAGTTCCCTCATGAGGGTTATCAATATTTTCATATAAATAGGGAATTGATTTTTTTACATTCCTGGCAAAGTCCATTGTATTTAGAGTGGCTTTATTGACCATTTTTTTATAGAGTCCACTAAAAAATTGGGCCAGGATCAGTCCAGAATTGCCTCTGGCAGACCGAATGGAGTGATCTGAGATAGCTTCAATTGTTCTATAGATAGAGTTTTCAGGCTCTACTTTTACTGCAACAGAAGTTAAGGTTATTGACATATTATTGCCGGTATCACTGTCAGGAACAGGGAAAAAATTTATATCATTTAAATGTTTTTTATTTTTTTCAACTAATTTTGCACCATTTTCAAACGCCTTAAAAAAGGCTTTGCCATCTAATTCTTTAATTTTCATGTCAATCTCCTCCAGATTTAAAATAAGATAAGATATGAAATTAATGAAGTGGCTCCACAGAGGAAAGCACCCCAGCTAATATCATATAAGGATAAAACTAAAGGCCAGTCTTTTAAAGTAGCTAGATTAGTCAAATTATAGGTCGAGTAAGTTATTACCCCAAAAAACATCCCGGCAAAGAGGGCATACTGCCAGCTATTGGCTCTGCTTATAACGAAAAATACCAGTCCGGAAATATAAATCAAATAGAAAATAAAAGCGGCTTTCATATTAAATTGATCTTTTAAAATGAAACCTAATTTTGATCTGTATAGATTTTTAGCAATCAGACCAAGCCAGAAAAAATCAATAATTAAGAAAATTACTAAAGCTACAACATATATCTTAATATACTCTAACAATTTTATCCCACCTTAAATGCTATTAGTAAAAAAGCATGGATACAATAAGTTTAAATAGTAACTATTCTTAAACCTTATATAATATATTATATCATAAAATCTGCAAAAAATTAATAAGATTACAAAAATATACAGATAAAATATTAAAATAGCCGGATTAATATTATATTAATCCGGCTAGACTGCTAATATTATTTAGCATAATATTCTACTACTAATTGGACATCTATAACAATAGGTATTTCATCTATCTCTGGATAACCTGTGATGATAGCTGAGTAATTATCCAGGTCTCTACTGATATAACTTAGTTTTTCAAGGGTTCTGTCCTGATAATTTTCTCTAAAATGATCGTTTTTTCTCTGGTCAGATCTTAAAGAAATTTCCATACCAGGTTCAATTTTATAAGATGGCCAATCTAGCTTTTCGCCATCAACCTTAATTAAACCATGACTTACCATCTGCCGGGCCTGCCTGATTGATCTGGCAAAGCCTACTCGATAAACTAAATTATCAAGCCGCATCTCTAAGTTTTTAATCAGGTTATTTCCTGTCACACCAGGTTCTTTCATTGCCTCTTCAACATATTTACTGAACTGCTTTTCTAATAAGTTGTAATATGCTCTAAGTCTCTGTTTTTCTATTAATTGTTCACCATAATTCGATAGGTTTCTTTTTTTCCTGTTAAATGTCCCATCTGCCCGTTCCATGGCTTTGGGATGTCCATGAACATTAAGTCCTAAACGCCTTGCCTCTTTGAATCTTGGGTTTCTTTTAGTGGCCAATTTTTGGTCCTCCTGTATAATATATTAGCCGCGGTTCTTTAATTTCACAGGAATATCATATCATTATAATCTTGATATTAATAGTTATTAGTTTACAAAATTACTGTTAGGTTCAATTAATAAAAAGTTTAATGAGCAAATAATATAAAATTATTTTTGGTTAGAGCTATTATTTTCTCCTTTATCTTTTGAAGATTTTATAATATGATGATAAATAAGGTGAGGTGAAAATTTAATGAAAACCAGACAGAGTGGTTTAAAGAAAAATCTAGAAAAGAAAATAATTAATTATCGCAGGGATTTTCATAAATATGCTGAATCTGGCTGGACAGAATTCAGGACTGCGGCTAAAGTTGCTGAGATCCTTGATAATTTAGGCTTTGATTTGCAATTAGGAAGAGAAGTAATTGAACAGGAAGCCAGAATGGGTCTGCCAGCTCAGATTGAGTTAGAAGAACATTATCAAAGGGCAAAAAATCAGGGAGCAAAGCTGGAATATCTCAAAGAATTTAAAGGCGGCTTTACAGGAGTTGTAGCCACCATTGAAAATGGCGAAGGTCCAACGCTGGGATTTCGTTTTGACATGGATGCCGTTGAAATGACTGAAAGTCAGTCAGCTAACCATAGACCAGTTACAGAAGGTTTTGTCTCTGAAAATGAAAATGCAGCCCATGCCTGCGGCCATGACGGCCATACGGCCATAGGATTAGGGCTGGCAGAAATACTGGTTAATAATCGAGATAAAATTTCAGGAAAGATTAAATTAATCTTCCAACCTGCCGAAGAGGGGGTCAGGGGAGCTAAATCTATAGTTGAAAAGGGTATTTTAGATGATGTAGATTATCTTTATGGGCTACACTTAGGATTAAATCTTGATAGCGGAGAGATATATCCTGGAGCCACTGGTTTTCTGGCTACCTCTAAATTTGATGCTATCTTTCAGGGAGAGCCAGCCCATGCCGGAGGAAGCCCTGAGGCCGGCAAGAATTCGCTGCTGGCTGCCTGCAGTGCAGTTAATAATCTCTATGCTATTTCCAGACATAGCGGCGGTACCACCAGGATTAATGTCGGCAGATTAGAGGCCGGAACTGGCAGGAATGTGATTCCAGATCAAGCTAAGCTTGTAATAGAAACCAGAGGCTCTAGCACTGAGCTGAATCAATATATGTATGACCAGGCAGTCAGGGTTTTAAAAGGTTCAGCAGATATTTATCAGCAGGAATTAGAGATTAAAGCTATGGGTGGAGCTAAAAGTGCCAGTAGTGATAAAAAATTGATGGATAGAGTCTATGAAATTGCCAATAACACAGAGGGAATTAAGTATGTTCATCAGGAAGCAGTTGAAATGGGAGGCAGCGAAGACTTTACCTATATGATGGAAAAGGTCCAGGATAATGGTGGTCAGGCTACTTTTATTATCCTGGGTTCTGAGATTGCCTCACCTCATCATACTGCAGAATTTGATATCAATGAAGCTGATTTAATTAGAGGCGTAAATTTATTAGCTAAGCTTGCTTTAAACTAAAAAGAGGTGAATTAAATGAAGAAGATAGGTCTGATAGGTGGCATGAGCTGGGAATCATCACTTGAATATTATAGATTATTAAATCAATTTACTAAAGAAGAATTAGGAGAGCCCCATTCAGCTGAACTAATAATGTATTCTGTTGATTTTGCCAGGTTTGAAAGGATGCAGCATAAAGGTCAGTGGCAAGAGATGGCTGATGAGATGATTGAGATTGCCAGAAAATTAAAGGGGGCTGGAGCTGAATTGCTTTTAATCTGCACCAATACAATGCATAAACTGGCCCCGGCAATTGAAGAAAATGTGGAGATAGAATTAATCCATATCGCCGATGCTACTGGAGAGGCTATCCTCAGTCAGGCTTTAACAACGGTAGGTTTATTAGGGACAAATTTTACCATGACAGAGGATTTTTATAAAAAGCGGCTGGAGGAAAATTATAATATTAATGTTATAATTCCTGAGGCCAGAGAGAGAGAAATTGTCCATGATACAATCTATAAAGAATTGATTTCCGGGATAATCAAAGAGGAGTCATTAAACAGATTTCAAGAGATTATCAATAATTTAAAGGCAGAGGGTGCAGAAGGGGTTATTCTTGGCTGCACTGAAATACCTTTACTGGTTAAAGAAAAAAATAGCAGCCTGCCTATCTTTAATACAATGGAAATCCATGCCAGAAAAGCGATAGAACAGGCTTTAAATAGCAACTAAACCAGTGGGATATAGCCTTTACTGTCATTTTCACTGCCAATATTATCTAAGATTTTTTTAAGTCTATTAATTCCAGTCTTGATTTCTGTTTCAGATACAGCTGCAAAGCTTAGTCTAAAGTAATTATCTTGATTAGAATTATCCTTGAGTTTAAATATATCGCCAGGGAGCAGGGCAACTTTAGATTCTCTTGCAGCCAGATAAAAATCTTCTGCTGAGATGCCGGCAGGTAGTTTAAGCCAGAAATAGATACCGCCATTTGGTTCATATACCAATTCAACCGGGGGAATTAACTTTTCTTTGATCTGATTTAACATTAATTGATATCTCTCATGGAATAATTTCTTTATCCTGACTAAATGTTTTTCCCAGAGACCCTCTCTGAAATAATAATCCATGGCCCGTTGAGTTAAACCGGCAGTGGAAATGTCAGTTGCATGCTTGGCTGCCAGCAGTTTAGAACGATATTTATCCGGGAGCGTTAAAAAGGCAAGTCTGAGTCCAGGCATAAATATCTTTGAAAAGCTTTTAATATAGATAACCTGACCTGTTCTGTCATATGCTTTCAGCGGCAGGTGGGAGTTATTATCATATGCCAGTTCACTGAGACAATCATCTTCAATTATAATTAAATTGTATTGTTCCGCCAGCTCAATCAAGCGTTTCTTTTTAGCCTCGGACCAGCAGATACCTGTTGGGTTTTGAAAACTGGTCATTGTAAATAATAAGCGGTAATTCTTTTTAGAAAGCATATTTTCCAGCAGCTTTAAATCTATTCCATCTTCTAATGTTGGCAGGGTATCGATCTCTGCAGCCCGGGATTTAAAAGCTGAAATAGCCCCAGGATAGGTAGGCTCTTCAATTAGAACTGAATCACCGTAATCCAGGAAGATCTTTACTAATAGATCAATTGCCTGCTGGGCACCTGATACAATCTGGATCTCATTTACAGATATTGACATCCCATTTTTATTAAAATATTTTTGGATAGATTCCCGGAGAGGGAAAAATCCCTGGCTTCTTTGATAGGTAAAGGCCTCTCCCTTATCTCGATCAAGGACATGATTGATTGCCTGTTTAAAATCTTCAACAGGGAAAAGGGAAGAAGAAGGGGTGGCACTGGCAAAATTAATATCTTCATTTATTTCAATCTGACCATAGCCTAACATCTCCAGAGAATCTTCTTCTTTATCAGTTCTATAGGATAAGCCATCATCCTGAATCGGGGCGACAAAGCTGCCACTGCCAACCTTTTTATAGATATATTCTTCTTCAGCTAAAGCCTGATAGGCCTTGACAACAGTGGCCGGGTTAATCTCAAGAATTTCAGCCATTTTCCTGATAGCCGGCAGCTGGCTGTTTTCAGGTAACCTTTTATCTAAAATTAATGATTTAATCTGATTGTATACCTGCTGATAAATTGGCTTCGTATTATCTCGACTAACACTTATACTTTTCCAGATATCCTTCATGATAAACTCCCTTCTGTCATAAAATTAATCACCAGTACAATTTTTTTAAAATAATATTGTATTACTATTGACAATACAATATTATTATGTAATACTATAAATATCAAAAGAGCAGTATATATTAGATATTGTATTAGGATTAAACTACTTATTAATATTGTACCATTACAATAAATAAATTACAAATTAATTTTGCAGGGAGGGGAGATAAAGTGGAAGGAGAAAATTTATTATCAACATTTGATGATTATGATTATAAATCAAATCCGGCCAGACTAATTGCAATGCAGGCCCTGATGGTTGCCTTTGTTTCAGTGGCAACATTTATTGCAGTGCCTGGACCGAGCTCGTCATATTTTAATTTAGGAGAGGTTGCAATTTATATTATAGCTTTAACCTTTGGCGGCAAGGCAGGGGGAATTGCCGGGGCATTTGGGTCTGGAATCACCGATGTTTTATTAGGTTATTCTATCTGGGCGCCATTTACCTTTGTGATTAAGGGGCTTGAAGGTTATTTGATTGGGAAAATAGCCGGAGGAGAGACAGATTTGAAAAAGGTTATCATTGCTATTTTAATCGGCGGTCATATCATGATAGTCGGCTATGGAATTACTAAAGGTTTCTTAATCAGCTGGGCAGC
>CAZLCX010000006.1:7460-107614 GCA_964558325.1 uncultured Halanaerobiaceae bacterium
TGAGATGGAGGTTGGGAGATTGAAAGTGCCAGTCAAAGAAATTGGAGAAGTAAAGCAGATTGCCAGGCCAAGATATTATCAGGGGTCTGATCCTGATAGAGCTATTCTTATAATCCATGGTTTCACCGGCCACCCAGGTGATATGGAGTATTTAGGCAAAGAACTTAATCAAAACCTGGACCTGACAGTCTCTATCCCTAGATTAACCGGCCATGGGACCAGTGCTGCTGATTTTAGAAGCACTGATGCCAGTGACTGGTTAAGAGCAGCCATCGACTCATATCTGGATTTAAAGGTTAACTTTGATAAGATTATTGTTGCTGGTTTATCTATGGGCGGGCTTTTATCACTGCAGATAGCCAATGGTTTTGCTGTCGATAAGATGATTTTAATAGCCCCGGCCCTTTATTCCACTGATAGAAAAATACCAGTCACCCATTTTTTAAGACTTTTTAAGATTAAAATGGAACAGGCTAATTATAATGAAACTCTGGAAAACTCTGAAACTGAAGAGGAGAGGCTAATTGCTGAAGATTATTATCGATATCATTATTCGGCTCAGGTTGCTGAATTACACAAATTAATGGTAAGTACCAGAAAGATAATCTCAGATATCAGGGTTCCAGCTTTAATTATAAGTTCTCTAAAAGATAAAATCGTACCCCTAAAGGCAGGGAAAGAGATCTATGAGCAGTTAAATGGACCGGCAACCTTAGAAATTTTTGAAGAGTCGCCCCATGTTATCAATGATGGTCCTGAAAGGGACCTCTGTGCAGACAAAATAACTGAATTTATTAAAAAATAAAAGAGCCTGCAATCTCTTGAGCACTGCAGGCTTTTTGCTTTAATTTTCTATAATTATTTATTTCTATATAATTTAAGTTTTTCTGATAGTTCAAACTGATTTAAAATAGCAACTGCCAGATGATAAATCTGGCCCCTGGTTAAATTTGCCCCGCTCTCTATCTCCCTTTCAGCCTGCCAGTTCTTTAATATTTCAATAAATTCCTGACTTTCTATCCCAGGTGCATAATCTCCAATTATTTCAGTGATCTCCTGAACTTTATTATATCTAACTGGCTGATCAGTTGAACTAATGGCAGCAAGATGATTTGATAAACCTGGATAATCTACACTGGCGTCCCGATTCTTTAGACCATTTAGCAGTAAGTAAACAAAGGTCCTTTCAGTTAAAGTTTCATCCAGCCGGAAATTATTTTCATAGCCTCCAACTATTAAACCCCAGGAAAGGAGTTCAGCAACAGGTTCAACATAATCCCCAGGAACAAGCTCCCTCTGCAGATTCCTGATATTCCCTGAGCCAAGCTGACTGGCAAGTCCGGTTTCAGACTGGATTTCTGCCATTAAAGCTGGATTATCTGCAACTTCTTTAGGTCTAAGATTATTGGCCACAGCCTTTGCGATAGCAAGGCTGGCACCCTCTGCCGCCACCATACCATTAGGCACTATTCTACCTGATGAATGGGCGATAGAAGACTGGCCGCTGGCTCTGCCAGCAATCAGTAGATTATCAAAATCAACAGAGATTAAACTCCTTAAGGGTTTGCCATAAATTCCAGGATTAAAGTAAACAAAGCCGCCGGCTCCAGGAGCATGAGACTGGTAATCCAGAGGATAGGAGGCAAGGGCGACTGTATCTTCAGGGATCCTGGCAGTTAACTGAGCTTTTACATCTAATTGCTTTTCAGTAACAAAATGCCTGGTTTCCCGAACATAAAATTCCTCGGCAATCCCTATAAATTCAACGTTCCTCATGGCCTCTAACTCTTTACTTAAAAAATCAACTACAAGCTCAGCCTCGGCTTTAGCAGCTTCGTGGAGATCAGCTAATAACTCTTTATCACTGCCATCTACACCATAAAAATGGAGGGCATTAATATAACCAAAGGTTACTGTCTCTCCATTTAAGTTCCTATCTTCTAAAACTAAATTTAAGCCCCTTAATCCGGCTTCAGGATGCCTGGGCTGATATCTGGCCCCTAAAGCAGAAAAACCGTAAGCATAGCCCTTTTTTACGACTGTCTGGCCATGTCTGCCAGAGCGGGCCTCTCTCTGCAACCTATTTTTATCTATATTTTTAATTTTGATAATTGGAGTAACAGGCATAAACCTGTCAGGTTGATTGATATCTCCACCGCCAAAGAAATAGGGATTGCCAGCTTTATAGGCCAGCTCTCCATTCTGACTGGCATCGATAAAGTATTCTCCAGTTAAATTAATAGTTTTACCTGAAGGAGCTTCAACCTTAATCCTCTGTACTAACCGGCCATTTTTATTAATCTCTTTCAGACTATGATTTCTATAGAGGGTTAAATTTTCCTCAGCGGCAAGCAGGCTGTTAAAGGCCTGGGTGGCTTCTTTAATTTTAAAGGAGACACCTCCGCCGACTAGATTATGCCATTCTTTAAAAATCCCCTGGTTAATATTATTGCCATTCCGGTCATAATTTAAATCCAGAAAATTTAAGGCGCCATAGGTAAAGAGACCCCCAGGTTCCGCCTGCTCCATTACTAAAGCTGTATTTAAACCGCTCCGGGCAGCCGCCACTGCAGCTGCCACCCCTTCAGGTTCTGCCTGATAAACGACTAAATCATAGGCTAAAGTATTAACTGCAGCCAGTAAAATTACCAGGGAAGTAAGGGTAAATATTTTAATAATTTTTTTCAATAAATTTACGTTCAATAAATTCACATCTTTCCTGATAGTTTAAAAATCTGCTGATTTTGGTGTTCTTGGGAAAGGAATGACGTCTCTGATATTGCTCATCCCGGATAGATACATTAAGAGCCTTTCAAAGCCGAGGCCAAAGCCGGAATGGGGAACAGTCCCATATTTTCTGATATCGAGATACCAGCTATATTTCTCTAAGTCCATACCTTCATTTTCCATCTTTTCCTTTAAGACATCATAGCGTTCTTCCCGCTGACTGCCGCCGATAATCTCTCCAACCTGGGGAACCAGGCAGTCTACTGCCTTGACAGTCCGGCCATCTTCATTTAAGCGCATGTAGAAAGCCTTGATTTCAGCAGGATAATCAGTTACAAAGATAGGTTTATTAAAATGTTTCTCAGTTAAATATCTTTCATGTTCTGACTGGAGATCAACTCCCCACTTAACTGGAAATTCGAAGTCTTCATCGGCATTTTCTAAGATTTCTATGGCCTCGGTATAGGTAATCTGGCCGAAATCAGCTTCAATAATCTCTTTAATAATCTCTTTTCTGCCCTCATCGATCCATTTATTAAAGAAATTCATCTCTTCTTCAGCCTCTTCTAGGGCATAGCGGAAGAGATACTTGATGAAATCCTCCATTAGTACCAGCATATCATCGAGTTCACAGAAAGCCATCTCCGGCTCGATCATCCAGAATTCAGAGGCATGGCGGGAAGTATTGGAATTCTCAGCTCTAAAAGTTGGGCCAAAGGTGTAGATATCACCGATTGCAGTGGCCAGTAGCTCCCCCTGGAGCTGACCGCTGACAGTAAGCCCGGTCTCCTGACCAAAGAAATCCTGGCTGAAATCTACCTCGCCCTGCTCGGTCATCGGGGGATCTTCTAAATCTAGAGTAGAAACTCTAAACATCTCCCCGGCACCTTCAGCATCTCCAGTAGTGATAATTGGAGTATGTATATAATAGAAATCCCTCTCATTATAAAATTTATGAATGGCATAGGCCATCTTGCTCCTGAATCTATTCATAACACTAAAGGTATTGGTTCTTGGCCTTAAATGGGCAATTTCTCTTAAAAATTCAAAGGAATGCCGCTTTTTCTGTAATTTATAATCCTCAGGGGCTTCACCTAAAATCTCAATCTTTTCAGCCTTCATTTCAATTGACTGCTCCCGGCCTTCAACTTTATCAAGGTAGCCCTCAACCCTCAAACTGGCTCCATTTGCAATCTGATCAAGGGGGAACTTTTCAGGGTTTAAGACAACAATCTGTAAATTCTCAAAGGAGCTGCCATCATTTAATTCAATAAATGCTATATTCTTTGAACTCCTAAAGGTCTTAACCCAGCCCATTACCAGCACATCTTCATACTCTTCAATATTATCATTTAAAATATCTTTAACTTTAAATCTTTTAAAATAATCCATTATTCACCCTCCTAATTTTTATTACTCAGATATAATTTTATCAAAAAGGCAGGAAAATCACAATATAAAGAGAAATAAAATATATAAGAGAAAAGGAAATTATTTAACTGGAGGTTATAAAAGATGTCAAATGAAGAGATTCGTAAGCTTTGCAAAAATTATCAGGACGATATAATTAATTCATTAAGGGAAATTTTGCAATACAATAGTATCCAGGCAGACCCTAAACCAGGACAGCCCTTTGGGGAAGAAGTAGATAAATGTTTAAATAAAACCCTGGAAATTGCTGAAAATTTAGGTTTTAAAACCGGGAATATTGATGGTTATGCCGGTTATGCTGAAATTGGTGAAGGCGAAGAGATGTTTGGGATTTTATGTCATTTAGATATCGTTCCAGCAGGAGATGACTGGTCCTATCCTCCCTTTGCCGGTGAGATTAATGATAATAAGATCTATGGTCGGGGAACTTTAGATAATAAAGGCCCGGCAATTGCCTCGCTCTATGCTATGAAGGTAATTAAGGATTTAGGCATTGAATTAAATAAAAGAGTTAGATTAATCCTTGGCTGCAATGAAGAGAGCGGCTGGGCCGGGATTGATTATTACAAAGAACATGCTGAAATGCCAGAAATAGCCTTTAGCCCTGATGCAGAATTTCCAGTAATCCATGCAGAAAAGGGAATATTAATCTTTAATTTAAATAAGGATTTTGAAAAGAAGGGTGATGTTGAACCTGGCAGAGTTACTCTCAAATCAATATCCGGAGGCAATGCCCCTAATATGGTGCCAGATAGAGCCACCGCTATTTTAGAGGGTGAATTTGATTATCTTAGCACTCAACTGGAAAAATATAATAATTTGTGGGATGGCGAGTTACTGTTAACTAAATCAGATGAAGGTCTTGAGCTGGTAGCAAAGGGTATCTCTGCCCATGGAAGTATGCCCCAGGATGGCGTAAATGCAGTCTCTCATCTGATTAATTTTCTTGGAGATCTAAAGTTAACAGGGGATGAGAAGGCTGAATTTTTAAGGCAGTATTCAGAACTTATCGGCCTTAACTATTTTGGAGAAAATATTGGCTGTCAGATGTCTGATCAGGTCTCTGGGCCTTTAATCTTTAATGTTGGCCAGATTAAATTAGATGACGATCAGGCTAAAGTAGTTGTTAATATCCGGTATCCAGTTCAGGCTTCTGCCGATGAAGTCTTTGCCAGGATGGAAGATAAGCTGCAAGCAACTGGCTGGACAATTGAAAAGGGTGAGCATAAAGAACCATTATATGTTGAAAAAGATAGCGAGTTAGTTAAGAGCTTAATGGAAATATATCAGGAAGAGACCGGGGATTACGAGGCAGCTCCGATAGCTATCGGTGGAGGCACCTATGCCAGGGCTGTTGAAAAAGCAGTTGCCTTTGGACCATTATTCCCAGGTCAGCCAGAACTGGCCCATCAAAAGGATGAATATATTGGAATAGATGACCTGATTAAAAATACTGTTATCTATGCCAAGGCAATAGCTGCTCTAGCTGGAAAATAATTTTTATGGCAAATAAATAATAATTTAAAAAAATTAACTGACAGGTTTTTGTATTAATATTTAATTGAAGGAGAGGAATTTAAAAATGCAGCCATTAAATATCTCTTACCAAAGAATATTAAAAAGGACGATTGTATTTTTAATCGTCGCTGTATTTTTCTACACAGTAATTTTTAAATTAACTCCTTTTTTCCTTGCCTTTTTAATGGTTTTAATTATGGAAAAGCCTGTCAGTTTTCTTTCCCGTTATATCCCTAGATTTCCCTCTGTCATAATTGTTCTGACAGTTATCTTAATTCTTTTAACTCTGGTTGCCTTTGTTGTCAGCAGCAATATTATTTCAGAACTTATTGCCCTTGGTAAGGTTTTGCCCCAGTATCGGGAGCAGATAACTGCTTCTTTTGATAACCTTATTCAGAGGCAGGAAGAGGTTTTTGAGGTTATACCTGATGAAATTTCATCTCTGCTCAGACAGAATATAAATGTTATTTATCGGCGGGGAGATCAGATTTTATCAGAGGCAGTTAATCGGATAGTTAACCTTACCTTTAATATACCAGGACTTTTTATTTTCATTATTTTCACAGTATTTTCTTCATTTTATATCAGCAGGGATAAAGAGAAAATTTTTAAGTATATTTCCAGTAAATTTAATCTTTCAGAAGAAGATAAACTGAAACTGGTCAATGATCTTTCAGCCTATCTTAGAGTTCAATTTCTAATTATTACAAATACAACTATCTGGGTGGGAGTAATCCTATCATTAATTGAATTTCCCTATGCTATCCTGCTTGCCCTTTTATCTGGCATCCTGGATTTAATTCCTATAATCGGTCCAGGAGTAATCCTCTGGCCGTTAATTATTTTTCATGCTTTCATAAATCCCCTTTATGCCCTGATACTTTTTATAGTCTATATAATTGTAATAGGCTTTAGACCCTTTATGGAAGCTAATATTCTGGGAACCAATATTGGAGTTCACCCGGTTATTTTATTACTGGGATTATATGCCGGTTTAAATATCTTAGGTTTTCGAGGTGTGATCCTTGCCCCTCTCTCAATTATAACCTTCAAAGTCTTATTAGTTGCAGATATTGGTTTATAAATTTATTTTAAAAAAATTTTAACAAAAAGAAGGATTTTAAGGATTTATCCTGAATATATATATTAGAAAATGAAATGGATTTCATTCCGCTCATTTTTTAAAAAATAAAAATTAACAGAATATTATCTCTAATGCTTTGACTTGCTCCATATAAATCTTTAGATTCCTGTTTTATATTTCTGGGTGTAATTAAAATTCACCATAAAAAATCTTAATAGGGGGTAGAAAAAATTGAAGAAAGCTTTAGTGTTTGTCCTTTCATTATCACTGGTAATGTTCTTTGCAGTCTCTGTAGCAGCTGAAGAGGTTGAGATTACAGTAGCCGGTGGAGCAGTTGGCCAGGAACTGGAATTGACAGAAAAAGCAGCTGAAATGTACATGGAAGAAAATCCTGATGTGGAAATTGAAGTTCTTGATACTCCAGACCTTGCCCAGGATAGATTAGGGCTCTATCTACAGTTTTTTGAAGCAGAAAGTTCTGAAGTTGATGTCTATCAGATTGATGTTATCTGGCCAGGAGACCTTGCCGAGCATTTCATTGATTTAAGTGAATATGCTGAAGAAGATGAAATTGATATGCATTTTGATGAGATTATTGAGAATAATACAGTAGATGGGAAATTAGTTGCTATTCCCTGGTTTACAGATGCAGGCCTTTTATATTATCGGTCAGATTTATTAGAAAAGTATGATTTAGATGTACCAGAAACCTGGGACGAACTAGAAGAAGCAGCTGAAACTATTCAGGAAGGTGAAAGAGAAGAGGGTAATGAAGATTTTGTCGGTTATGTCTGGCAGGGTGATTCCTATGAAGGTTTAACCACTAACGCCCTTGAATGGTTTGCCTCCTCAAATGCCGGCACAATTATTTCCGAGGACGAAAAAATAACAGTAAATAATGAAAATGCCGTTGAAATGTTAGAACAGGCCGCCGGCTGGGTCGGAACAATTTCTCCAGATGGTGTCACTGGAATGGGTGAAGAAGATGCCAGATCAGTCTTCCAGGGAGGAAATGCTGCCTTTATGAGAAACTGGCCATATGCCTATGCTCTTGCCCAGGATGAAGAAGAAAGTTCAATTGCCGGTGATTTTGATGTCAGTCCACTTCCATCATCAGAAAATGGAGAACCTGCCGCAACTTTAGGAGGCTGGCAGCTAGGAGTCAGTAAGTATAGTGAACATCCAGAGATTGCTGCTGACGTTGCCCTTTATCTGGCAGGTTATGAATCCCAGAAAATGCGGGCAATTGAAGGTTCAATGAATCCTACCATTGAAGAATTATATGAAGACGAAGAAGTACTGGAAGCTACACCTTTCTTCGAAGACCTTTATGATGTCTTTACAAATGCAGTAGCCAGACCTTCAACAGTTTCAGCACCTGATTATAACCAGGTTTCTGAATATTTCTTCCAGGCTGTCCACTCAGTTTTAACTGGTGACGATGATGCTTTAACTGCTATAGAATATTTAGAATTAGACCTAGAGGACCTAACTGGTTTTGAAACTGGTGATCCTGAATAGTAATTAATTGTAAATAAATTAGTCTGAGGGGAGGGCATTTACCCTCCCCTTAAATTTAGGAGGAGATATTATGGCCAAAAATTCATCAAATGATCTGGCCCATCAGGAAGCGAGGTTAGCTTATAAACTTTTAGCTCCTGCAGCTATAATATTACTGCTTGTAGCCCTTTATCCTTTAGGACAGGTTTTTTATACAAGTATGACAGATAGAACCTTTGCCAGTGGCCGTGAGCCAAATTTTGTTGGTTTTGAAAATTATAAAGAATTACTTAGCATGAGAGTAGTGGAATTACCCCCTCAGACCGATGATGAGGGCAATGTAGTCAGAGAAGATGGAGAAATTGTTTATGAAAGACCAATTCGAGTCTTGCCTAGAGAACCGAGGAGGTTTAGATCAGTCTGGCAGGTAGGTTTATTTGGAAATGAATATGTGATTGCTGCCAGCAATCCAACCTTTATTAAAGCAATTGTTAATACAATTATATTTACGGTTGTTTCAGTCTTTTTAGAGACAATCTTAGGGCTATTAATAGCCCTGGTGGTAAATAGTAATTTTAAAGGACGGGGAGCAATGAGGGCAATTATGCTGGTTCCCTGGGCTGTTATTACCGTTGTCTCTGCAAGAATGTGGGAATGGATGCTGTCTTCAAGTCGAGTTGGTGTCTTTAATACATTACTCCAGAGATTTGAGATTATGGATGAAAGCATTGCATTTTTACAGTCGTCCTTCTGGCAGTTACCATCGATGATAGCAGTTGATGTCTGGAAAACAACACCCTTTATGGCATTATTAATTCTGGCTGGACTCCAGTTAATTCCTAATGAACTTTATGAGGCAGCCAGAGTAGATGGAGCCAATAAAATAAAACAGTTTTTCTCAATAACCTTACCTTTAATTAAGCCGTCACTTGCTGTTGCCTTGATCTTTAGAACCTTAGATGCCTTAAGAGTATTTGATATTTTCCAGGTCTTACTTGCCCAGTCTAAGTATTCGATGGCCAGTTATAATTATTTTCAGTTAATTAATAACCGGGCTATGGGCGTATCTTCTGCAATCGGTGTTGTTATTTTTGTTATTATTTTTGCCTTTGCAATTATGTATATTAAAGCATTGGGAGTTGATGCAGAATGACTGATTTTAAAGGTAATCCATTAAAATATATCTTATTTATTTTGGTTCTTGCTATTATCATTGTTTATCTTTTATTTCCCTTTTACTGGGCTGTAAATTCTTCCCTTAAAAATGAGGCCCAATTACAGATGACTCCAGCTACAATGATTCCTAGAAATCCAGTTACTTTTGAAATGCAGCCGACCTTTAGAAATTATCAGGCAATTTTTACCAGTGGTGAGTTTTTATTAGGTCTCAGAAATAGTGGGATCGTTGCCGCAGCAGTTGTAACCTTATCCCTGGTTGTTGGTTCCTTTGCTGCCTTTGCCCTGGGAAAACTGAGGTTTAAAGGCAAAAATCCCTCTTTATATGTTATCCTGGCGATGACAATGTTTCCCCAGGTAACGGTCCTGGCAGGGTTATATGCTGTAATTACCAGTTTGGGTTTAAGGGCGCTCCCCAGTATGATCTTATCCTATATGATCTTTACTCTGCCCTTTACCACCTGGGTATTAACCTCGTTCTTTAAAGATCTACCGATTGAAATAATGCAGTCAGCCCAGGTCGATGGAGCCTCACCATTCCAGACATTTTATATGATCCTATTGCCTCTAACAGCACCAGCGTTAGTAACCACTGGTCTACTGGCATTTATCCAATCCTGGAATGAGTATATCTTTGCCCTGACCTTTACCTCGATTGAACCGTCAGCCAGAACAGTTCCTGTAGCTATTTCCCTATTTTCAGGTGAAGTTGCCCGTCAGGAACCCTTTGGCGAAATTATGGCAGCAGCGGTTATTGTTACTATTCCAATTGTTATTTTAGTAATTATTTTCCAGAAGAAAATTGTTGCAGGCCTTACAGCCGGTGCAGTTAAAGGATAATATTTTAAAGCAGGTGAAATTAATGGAGGAACTAACTAATAGATATAGTACTAAAACAGGCCAGGAGATAATAGAGGTTGATTTTGCTGAAGATCTAATAATTCCCAGCGGCAGTAATTTATTAATTGGCAATGGCTATCTGGGATATCGAGGGATTGAACCAAACTGGGAAGCTGCAGAATTTAGCGGCTGTATTGTTTCAGATACCTATGACCAGGCAGATGGCAAATGGCGAGAGCTGGTCAATGCACCCAATGGTCTTTATTTTAATATCATTGTAGATGACCAGCCCCTGGAAAAATTTCCTGGCAGAGCCTCAGAGTCTGAGTCCCTTATCCGTTTACTGGATTTAAGATCCGGTCTCTATAATTCAAAGCGAAAGTTTAATTTAAAAGGAACAAATTTTATCCTGGAAACGAAAAGATTTGCCAGTCTAAAACAGCTTGAATTGATTCCAGCTAAATACAGCCTTAGCTCAGATAGGGACCTTAAAATAAAAATTCAGGCAGGTATCGATAAAAAAACCTGGGATTTAAATGGCAGACATCTTAATAATTTCAAAGAATTCAAGCAGGAAAATCTGCTTTCAACTGCTGCCCAGACAGTTGAAAGTAAGATTAAAGTTGCTGTCTCATCTTTGTTAAAAATGGCTGATAACAATTTAAACCAGGAATATAAGCTGATAAATAAAGATGATAAATATATGTTAGAAATAGAGATAAATTTAAAAGCCGATGAGCCAGTTGAATTTGAGCAGTTTATGGTAGTAGCCCATTCCAATCAGAAAAATAATCCCCTGCAGGCTTCTCAAAAAATAATTAAAGAGGCAGAAGAGGCCGGCTTTAATTTTTTATATGAAAGTCAGCTAGAGGCCTGGAATAAGATCTGGGATAGCTGGGGTCTTGAAATTGGTGGACCCTTAAAAGATCAGACATTAATTAATTTTAATCTCTATCATAATAGAATAGCTACTCCTGCCTATTCAGAAAGGCTGCCGATTGGAGCCCGGGGATTATCCTGCCAGGCCTATCAGGGGGCGGCTTTCTGGGATCAGGAAATTTTTAACCTGCCAGTATTTTTATATACTGAGCCAGAGATAGCCAAAAATATACTTAAGTACCGTTATCATACCCTGCCTGGAGCCAGAAAGAAGGCTAAGGACCTGGGTTATAAAGGGGCTTTTTATGCCTGGATCAGCGGCAAGACCGGGAAAGAACTCTGCCCGGATTTCTTTTTTGAGGATGTCCTTACCAGGAGAAAGATCAGGAATCATTTTAATGACTGGCAGATCCATATTTCTCCAGATATTGCCTATACAGTCTGGCATTATTATCAGGCTACCGGTGATATTGATTTTATTGTTAATTATGGTAGTGAGGTAATCTTTGAAATAGCAAGGTTCCTATATTCCAGGGCCCATTTTAATAAGAATAAGAAAGAATTTGAGTTAATCCGCCTGCTAGGTCCAGATGAATACCATGAAAATGTTGACAATAATGTCTTTACCCTCTATCAGAGTAAATATGCTTTAGAGAAAGCCTTAATAATTTATAAAATCATGGAGAGGGATTATCCTGATAGACTTAAAGTTCTTAAAGATAAGATTGAATTAAAGGTTGAGGAAGTAGCCAACTGGAAAGAGCTGGCCAGATTGATTAAAGAACCTGGACCAGACCCAGAGACAGGATTGATTGAACAGCATGATGGTTATTTTGATTTAGAGGATACAACCCCTGATGTCCTGGAAGAAAGACTTCAGGACCCTGGTGAATACTGGGGCTGGCCCAATGGGGTTGCTCACCATACTCAGGTTATTAAACAGGCTGATTTAATCCAGTTATTCTGGCTCCAGCCTGATTTATTCAGTCAGGAGATAAAAGAAAAAAATCTGGACTATTATCTAAAAAGAACAGAACATGGTTCATCTTTAAGCCCTTCTGCCTATGCAATTGAAGAGGCAAGGCAGGGTAGAACAGAACTGGCAAGGCAGAGACTAATTGATTCAGCTTCAATTGATTTAGAAAATACCAATAAAGCAGTCAGTGGAGGTACATTTATCGGTGGTATCCATACCGCCGCCTGCGGGGCATCCTGGCAGGTAATAACATTTGGCTTTGCTGGACTCAGTTTTATTGAAGCTAAAGGTGATAATATTTATCCAGAAATAGAAGCTGTTTTAAATCCTGAAATTCCAGCAGCCTGGGATTATTATCAATTTAATCTAAAATTGTCGAATCAGGACTTAACTATTAGAGTGGAAACTGATACAATTATAATAACAGCCTCAAAAAATAATCATGAGGAAGTTAAGATTAAGATTGGCGAAGAATCAATTATTGTTGCTCCTGGGATTACAAGAAAAATTCGCCGATAGAGTTAAGGAGGCGATTAAAATTGGCTGTTACTATTAAGGATGTTGCTAATCTGGCAGAGGTTTCTCCTGCAACTGTTTCTAGAGTTATTAATAATAGCTCTCTGGTAAAGGAAGAGACAGCGGTAAAGGTTAATGAAGCAATAGAGAAACTAAATTATCAGATCAATGAATCTGCCCGGGTCTTAAGGACTAAATGCAGCAGCCTGATCGGTGTAATTGGGGCAGGAATGGATAATCCTTTTTTAATGAAATTATTAAAAGGGGTTGAAACTTCTGCTAAAGAAAATGGGTTTAATTTGATTTTTGGTGATTCAGAAGGGGAATTGGAACAGGAATTAAAGTACTTAAATATTTTAAATCAGCGAAGTGTTGATGGTTTAATAATTATAACTGCCAGCATCTATAATAATCTTTTAGAGGAGATTAAAAATAAAGGCATTCCTGCAGTCTTTGCCTCTGGTTATGTTAATGATAATGACATCCCCTGTATCAGTGTTAATAATTCTAGAGCGGCTGAAGATGTAATTGATTATTTATATGGGTTAGGTCACCGCAAATTTGGAATTATTAGAGGAACCTATTCGGATTTGGTAACCAGTGGCGAGAGGATTAAAGGTGTTAAGTCTTCTTTTCAGAAAAATAAGATTGATTTTAATTCAGTACCAATCTATGAGGGAGATTTTTCCTTTAAAAGCGGCTCGTTAGCTGTAAAAGAGATCCTATCGAGAAAACCTGAGACGACAGCTATTTTCTGTTTTGATGATAAAATGGCTATCGGGGCAATTAGAGGTGCTGAAAAGCTTGGCTATCAAATTCCAGAAGACCTCTCTATTATCGGTTTTGATGATATCGAATTAGCAAGTTATGTTAAACCTGCTTTAACCACTGTCCGGCAGTCTGGTTATGAGATGGGTTATCAGGCAATGGAATTTCTTAAGAAGGTAATCGAGGGTGAAGATCCAGGAAAATTAAAGGAATTTTTGCCCCATAAATTACAGATTAGAGAAAGCAGTGGAACTCCACCGGCTTAAAAGTCGGTGGTTTTTTATATTAGACTTTTAAGATTTGGTTTTATAGGTTATAATAAATAGCAGGAGGAGATAAACTTATGTATAATTTTGATAAAAAGATTGATAGAAGAGGAACTTCATCTGTCAAATGGGATAAAGTTAAGGAAATTTTTAATAGAGAAGATATAATTCCTCTCTGGGTAGCAGATTCAGACTGGCAGACTGCTCCAGAGATTATAGAATCTATAAAGAATAGAGTTGAACATGGTGTTTTTGGTTATACTTTTCCGGCTAAAGAATATAAGGATGTAATAGTTGACTGGTATAAAAAGAGGTATGACTGGGAGATAAAATCTGACTGGGTAGTTTTACTTTCAGGGGTTGTTCCAGGCATAAATATAGCACTTAAGGCCTTAACAAGGCCTGGAGATTCAGTGATTATTCAGCCCCCGGTTTATTACCCATTCTTTTCAGCAGTCAAAAATAATGGAAATATACTCTTAGAGAATCAACTTGTCTTAAGGGAAGAAAACGGCAGTAAGAGATATGAAATAGACTGGCTGGATTTAGAGAATAAGATTAAGAAAAATCCAGGAGTTTCAGCTTTAATCTTCTGTTATCCCCATAATCCAGTAGGCAGGGTCTGGCAGCCAGGTGAACTCAACAAATTACTGGATATGGCAGCTAAATATGACCTTCTGATAATTTCAGATGAGATCCATGCTGATTTTGTTTATAACGGACAGCACCGGCCCCTGGGTTCGATTAGGCCTGAACTTAATGAGCAGATAATAACTATTTCTGCTCCAAGTAAGACCTTTAATATAGCTGGTCTGGCAACTGCCTATGCAATTATCCCTGATTCCAATTATCAGAAGAAATTTAATCAGAGTTCTGATGGAATTCAGCCAGCTTTAAACCCTTTAGGACTAACGGCTTTAAAGGCCGCCTATCAGGACGGGGAAGAGTGGCTGGCCAGTCAGAATAAATATATTGAGAGTAATTATAAGCTTGTTAGAGATAAAATTGTTGATATTCCAGGAATCGAGATGGTTGAATCTGAAGGTACTTATTTAGTCTGGCTTGATTTTAGAGAAACTAAACTTTCTGATCAGGAATTAGAGGACTTATTATTCCAGGAAGCTAAAGTCGGACTTGAACCTGGCCACTGGTTTGGCAGAGGTGGAGAAGGATTTTTTAGAATGAATTTAGCAACCCAGAGTTCTAATCTTGAAGAAGCCTTAAAGAGGCTGGAAAATCTTATGCTAACCAGGTTTCCTAATTTAGAGGAAGATAATAATGGCTCTTAAAAATATAATAATAATTGGCGGCGGACCTGCTGGCATGATGGCTGCTATAACGGCCAGGGCATCTAATAATCGGGTTAGAATATTAGAGAAGAATAATAACTTTGGGAAGAAGCTACTTTTAACCGGTGACGGCCGCTGTAATCTAACTTCTACCTATGAACCTGGGGAGATTATCGACAGTGAGATATTTATGGCCAGTAATTTTTTATATAGTGCCTTATATAGTTTTTCTCCTGCTGATACCTGGCGTTTCTTTAATGACCTCGGTGTTGAATTAAAGGAAGAGAGAGGCAGAAGAGTTTATCCAGTCTCAAATAAATCCTCTGAGATTAGAGATGCTCTGGTAACAAAGATGAAGCAGTCTGGGGTTGAAATTAATACAGGTTATAATGTAAAATCTCTCTGGCTTGATCAGGGAAACCTCAGGGGAGTTATTTTAAATGATGATAAAAAGATAAAGGCTGATAAAGTTATAGTAGCAACCGGGGGAATAACTTATCCAGAAACAGGCTCCAATGGTTCTGGTTATAAGCTGGCAGCCATGGCCGGTCATGAGATAATAGGTCCTAATCTAGCCCTGGTGCCGATAAAAGTTAGGAATAACTGGACTGAAAAGGTCGCCGGCCTGAAATTAAAAAATATTGAATTAAAGTTAGTTTCTAATAAAAGTTCTAAACCTCTATATCACCAGCGGGGAGAATTAATCATTGAAAATAAAAGACTGACTGGAGCTTTAGCCCTGGAGGCAAGTTGTTTTATGGAAGAGCCCTATAATAATTATAGATTAAAGCTTGATTTAAAGCCTGCCTTAACAATGACTGAACTTGAAGAGAGGTTGGAAAGGGAATTTAAGGAGATGGGAAATAAATATTTAAAAAATAGTCTGGATAATTTACTTCCAGCCTGGCTGAGGCCTGTTCTAGTTAATCTTTCCTCGATTGGCTCTACCAAAAATGCCAATCAAATAAATGCTGAGGAAAGAAAGGAACTGGCCGGTCTATTTAAAGAACTTACATTATCTGTAACCGGGACAGCTGATAGGGATGAGGCAATTATTACAGCCGGTGGCGTATCAGTTGCTCAAATAGATCCAGTTAAGCTTGAATCTAAGTTAATTCCAGGGCTTCATTTTGCAGGAGAAGTACTTGAACCGACTGCATTTACTGGAGGCCATAATTTACAGATAGCATTTTCTACAGGTTATCTGGCTGGACTTGAAAAATAATTTAATTATAAATAGAAAAATCGCAGGCCACTGCCTGCGACTTAAGCTAAAAATTATATTCAAAAATTACTCAGTAATAATTGAACCAGCTTCACTGTTTTCAATAGCTTCGCTGATTGTCTGATTGACAGTTTCCATTACTTTAGAGAAATTTTGCTGAGCTTCGATAAATTCACTGATTTTAGGATTGGACTGCATTTTAGCCTGAAGGTTCTGGATTTCTTTCTGCTTATCTTCACCTAGAGACTGACCATTCATCTGTGCCATCTGGACTCTCTGCTGAGCAGACTGGAATTCTTCCATAAGTTCAGTTGCTTTATCATCTTCAGTGATATTCTTTTCGGCTCTTTTCATTTCTTTAAATTCACTGGATTCAACAATTTCGTCAGCTAATGCTTCTGCTTTTTCGATTAATGCCATTAATACTCACCTCACTTGCTTAATACTGAAATAATGATAACATTAATAATATTTAGTGTCAAATTGATAAATTTATTGATAGATTGTATAATGAAATAGTATTGATAAATAATTTACTCAAGTAATTGGATGGTGAAACTATGGCAAACTTTAAAAACAATTATATTGAACAGCTAGTTGACCATTTTAGAAAAAATGAAACCAGTCAACAGGATTATAAATTAGGGATTGAATTTGAACATTTTTTAGTCCAGGGAGATAATTTAAGGGCAGTTCATTATTATGGTAATAATGGAGTTGCAGATTTATTGAGTCAGATGACAGCCCAGGGCTGGCAGGTATGTAAATTAGGGGATGATCAGAAACAAATCATCTGTTTAAATAAAAAAACTGATGAGATAAACTTAGAACCAGGTGGCCAGATTGAGTTTAGTTTTAGCCCTAAAGATTCAATTAAAGAGATTGAAGAAGCATATTTTAATGTGACTGCTGATATGAAACCTATTCTTAAGGAAAATAATTATAATTTAATCACGCTGGGTTACCAACCGGTGACTAAAATTAAAGAGTTAGAATTATTACCGAAAAAAAGATATTACTTGATGTTTGAACATTTTAAAAAACGGGGGAATCTGGCCCATAATATGATGTTAGGGACTGCATCAACCCAGATAAGCCTTGATTACAGCAGTGAAGAGGATTTTTCTAAAAAATTTGCAGTGGCCAGCTGGTTAAGTCCTATCATTTATTCTACACTTGATAATACTCCGATTTTTGAAGGGAAAAGAACCAGTGAATATGCTGTCAGGGCCAAAATCTGGAATGATTGTGACGCAGATCGTTGTGGTATTTTAGATAAATCAATTGAAGGTGATTTTACATATAGAGATTATGCTGAGTATATAGTTAATTTGCCGGCAATCGTTGCTCCAGAGGCTAAGACTGAAAAGCCTACAGACCTTAAATTTAAAGAGGCCTTTACTAAAGAAAAGTTGACTGCTGAAGATATTGAGCTGATGCTATCCTTTTCCTTTACTGATGTTAGACTTAAAGAATATTTAGAGATCAGAATGGCAGATTCATTTCCTCTACCACTTGCCCTTGGCTATCTGGCATTTCTAAAGGGAATTTTTTATGATCAGAGCAATTTAGATTATGTCTTTAAGCAGGTCCAGAAAACAACAACTTTTAAAGTAAAAAAAGCTATCTATAATCTTAAAAAGAGGGGCTGTAAGGAAACCTATACAGATAATATTATGATGGCTGACTGGTTAAAACTTTTAATTGAAAGATCAATGCAGGGACTTTCTGGAGATGACCAGGAGCATCTGTTATATTTAAAGAATTATTTGCAGGACTACCTGCCTCCAAGAACTGCAGCCGGCAATACTGGAAACTTAAAAGAGGACTTTGATTATTCTTTAGTCTATTCCTGGGAGTGATATAAATAATGAATATTAAAGATTTAAACACTGCATATTTAGAGCTTTTTATGAATAATAAGAGAGAGTTTTTGGATGAGTTTAAAAATAAATTATGGCCAGAATTAGAAGCCAGTTCTGTTCGCTATAAGGGCAGGCCTGTGCCATTTTTATATCATCCATTTATGATTGATAAAACTGAATGGAATAATTTAAAAGAACTCATTGAGAGCTTTAATCAAATTTTAGATAAAGTGATAGCCAGATATCTTGATGACAGGAAATTTAGATCATATTTTCCTTTTTCTGAAGAGATGGAAGAATATATTTTAGTTGAGCCTGGCTATAGTAATCCCTATCCAGTGGCCAGGTTTGATATCTTTTATTATAATGATTCAATTAAATTTTGTGAGCTTAATACTGATGGGACTTCAGCCATGAATGAGGTCAGGGGTATCCAGGAAATTGTTGCTAACGGTGAGGCTGTAACTCAACTTAAACTGGAAAATAATCTAAAACTGGAAGGCTTTGAACTTTTTGATAGCTTAATTGATATAATGCTTGCTAAATATGATGATTTTTTAAGCAGTTATCCTGAAAGTCAGGTAAATTTTAAAAAGGATAAGCCGGTTATTGGAATTGTAGATTTCAGCAAGGATGGAACTATCAGTGAATTTAAAGAGTTTCAGCGCTGGTTTGATAAAAGGGGAATTTTATCTTATATTTTAGACCCCAGGGATGTTGAAAATAGAGATGATGGACTATATTATAATAATAAAAGGATAGATTTAGTTTACAGACGGGCAACTACAGGCAGATTATTTGATCATTACAGTGAAATAGGCGATTTTTTAACTGCCTATAAAGATCATAAATTCTGTATGTTCGGAAGTTTTCGCTCCCAGATTATCCATAATAAAGCTATCTTTCAGATCTTAAGCAACAAAGAATATCTTGATTTTCTAGATGAAGCTGAGCTTGAATTTATTAGTCAGCATATTCCTGAAACAGGACTTTTAACTAAAAATTCTATTGAAGCAAAGAATATTAAGGATAATAAAGATAAGTATATTTTAAAGCCAGATGATGGCTTTGCCGGCAAGGGAATTAAATTAGGAGCAGAGACCAGTCAGGAGGAATGGTTAGATTTTCTTGATCAATCAGTTAATAAGCCCTATCTATATCAGAATTATTGTCAGCCACCTACCAGAAAGATGATCTCAATTGATGATGGTGAAGTAGGAATTGATCCCTATTATTATCAGGTTGGTCTTTATGTTTTTGATGGTCAGGTTCAGGGAATTTATACGAGAGCCGGCCGGGAGAAGATAATCGGCTCAGATTATGAATGTTTTACAGTTCCAACCTATCTTGTTTCAAAAGAATAGCAGGCCAAAAATCAAGGAGGGTGATTGATAATGACTGAAGCTTTAATCTGTGTTGATCTCCAGAATGATTTTTACGAAGAAGGGGCCTTACCAGTTGCCGGAGCCAGTAAGATTAATCCTCCAATTAACAGGATATTAAAAACAGGAAATTTTAAAACAATTGTGGCTTCTCAGGACTGGCATCCTGAAGACCATGCCAGTTTTGCCTCAAACCATAATAAGGAACCCTTTACCCCTTATGAAGGTAAACTAGAAGGTTTAGGGGAGGTCCTCTGGCCAGATCACTGTGTTCAGGGAACTGAAGGGGCAGATTTTCATCAGGAGATTGAGACTGAAAAATTTGACCTTATTATCAGAAAGGGACAGAACCCTGAAGTCGATAGTTATTCAGCCTTTAGAGATAATGATGGGACTGATTTAGGCCTGGCAGCATATCTTAAGGGCCTGGATATTGAAAAGATTGTCTTAGTTGGACTGGCCCTGGATGTCTGTGTTTTTTATACTGCTTTTGATGGAATCAGGGCAGGTTTCGAGGTTGAACTTATTTTGGAGGCCTCTAAAGGTGTAAATGCAGAAGAAGATGATGTTGAGAATGCCATTAATAAAATGAAAGAAAAAGGTGTTAAAGTTAAGGAGAGATATATTTGAATAAATTAAGGATTATGGTCTCCACCACTTTTGGAGTTGAGGCCATTGTTAAACAGGAATTAAGGAAATTAAATTATAATGTTGAACGGGTCAAGAATGGCCGAATTGAATTTGAGGGAACTGCAGAAGATTTGGCCAGGGTAAATCTCCATCTCAGAGCAGCTGAGCGGGTCTATTTAAAGCTGGCTGAATTTACTGCCAGAGATTTCGATGAACTTTATGATCAGGTTAATCTGATAGAATGGCAGGATTTGATTCCCTATCAGGGTGAATTTCCAGTCACTGGTAAATCAAGCAAATCTCAGCTTCACAATGTACCGGCCTGTCAGTCAATCATTAAAAAATCTATTGTTGATAAATTACAGAGCAAATACGGCCAGGGCCGGCTGCCAGAGACCGGTGAGAGCTATCCAGTTAATTTTATGATTAATAAAGATAGAGTTATTATTGCCCTGGATGCCAGTGGGACCGGTCTCCACAAAAGAGGGTACAGACAGGAAGCAGGGCCTGCCCCAATCAAAGAGACGATTGCCGCTGCCATGATTTATCTCAGTAAGTGGAACCGGGATAGAATTTTAATTGATCCATTATGTGGTTCAGGAACTATTTTAATTGAGGCGGCCTTAATGGCCAGAAAGATCGCTCCAGGCCTAAATAGAGATTTTGTCAGCGAGGACTGGAGTTTTCTACCAGCAGATTTATATGAGCAAATGAGAGCAGAGGCCAGGGAGAAAATCTGGACTGAGGTTGAACCTAGAATGCTGGCCGGCTATGACCAGGATGGCCGTTCAATTAAACAGTCAATTTATAATTCAAGACGGGCCGGGGTTGAGGAGATGATCCATTTCCAGCAGAAGGAGCTTGCTGATTTTTCAACAAGCCGTAAATATGGCTATATAATTTCCAACCCTCCCTACGGCGAGCGGATGGCTGAAGATCAGGTCAGGGAATTATATGAATTAATGGGCAGTAAATTTCTGCCTTTAGATACCTGGTCATTCTATATATTAACTGCCTATCCTGATTTCGAAAAGTATTTTGGCAAAGAAGCCAGTAAAAGGAGAAAATTATATAATGGCGGTCTTGAATGTCAGTTTTATCAGTATTATGGACCCTGGCCGCCATCTGACGGAAGTGATTATTAATGGGAGAGTTAAATAGCCACAGGGAAGAATATCAGATTCTTCCCTATCTGGCAGGGTTAACTTTTAGTATAGTTTTTGGTTTTTCCTTTATGTTCTCTCAGGATGCCTTAGAATATTTAAATCCCTTTCATTTATTGGGTTTTAGATTTATTATAGCATCCTTTACCATGACTCTCCTCTGGGGATTAGGTTTTATTGAAATTAACATCTTATCTAAAGCAAAGGGGCCCTTATTATTAGTTGCCTTATTTCAGCCGGCCCTTTATTTTCCCTTTGAAGTAACCGGGATTCAGATGACAACATCATCTCAGGCCGGCTTAATGATCTCTTTAATACCGGTGGCAGTGGCTATCTTTGGGGCGATATTTTTAAAAGAGATACCAGGTAAAATTCAGCTATTGTTTATTATTCTTTCAGTCTCAGGGGTCGGTGTGATTGTCTCATTCCAGGGAGAGCTGGCCTCAACAGAGGGTCATCTCCTGGGCCTACTTTTATTGATGGGGGCAGTCATTTCTGCTGGTTTATATAATATTGTCTCCAGATCCATTTCTGTTAATTATACCCCTGTTGAGATAACATTCTTTATGTGTTATACCGGGGCAATAGTCTTTAATATAATCGGTCTAAGACTCCATGATGGTGGCCTATCAGATTATGTTGCAATGTTTACTTTAACTGAGGTTTTTATCGCTGTTACATATTTAGGGGTACTATCTTCAGTTGTTGCCTTTTTTATGATGAATTTTACCCTTTCAAAACTGCCGGCTTCTCAGGCGGCAATTTTTGCTAATCTGACCACTGTTGTTTCTATTTTTGCCGGGGTAGTTTTAAGAAATGAACCATTTTATGGTCCTCAGATGATTGGTGCTGTCATGATTATTTTAGGTGTCTGGGGTACCAATTATTTTGGTATTAAAGAGAAGAAGAAATCGAATAAAAATAGAGGTGAAAATTATGAAAAGAATTTTAATTAGAGGAATTACTGGCAGCATGGGTGTTGAGACTGCTTCTATGGTAATTAACCATTCAGATTATAAACTTGTGGCCGGCCTGGCCGATGAGAATTTAAATGTTGATCTTTCCCGCTTAACTGGTCTGGCCAGGGCGACTGATGTTTCAATATTTTCAGATTTAAAAGAGGCTGTACTTTCTACAAAACCAGATATTGTGATAGACTTTACTGTTCCTAAAGGTCTTTTGCCAGCCTTAAAACAGGCCCTGGATTTAGACCTTGACCTGATAGTTGGAACAACAGGTTTAAATGATAAAGAAGTTAAAGAGTTAAAAGCATATACTGAAGAAAAATCGGCTACAACTATGTTGATTCCAAACTTTTCTTTAGGGGCGGTCTTGATGATGGAATTTGCCGCCAGGGCCAGCAAATATTTTCCTAGAGCTGAGATTATAGAGGGCCATCATGAAAATAAGATTGATGCTCCCTCTGGGACTGCAATTGCAACTGCTGAAAAATTAGAGAAGACAGAGCCATTTTTAAAAGAAGAAGAGATAGAATATACAATTGAAGGGGTCCGGGGTGGAGAGAAGAATAATGTCAGAATTCACAGCCTGAGATTACCTGGTTTGATGGCCAGACAGGAAGTTATTTTTGGCGGCCAGGGCCAGACCTTTACCCTGACCCATAATACGATTTCTCGAAGTTCATATATGCCTGGGGTCAGACTGGCCCTTGAGAGGATTGAGGATAAATCAGGCTTTATTTATGGACTTGATAAATTATTAGATTGATAGGATTTAAGGAGGATTATTATGAGTTATAATATTGGTGTTTTAGGAGCATCTGGCCTGGTAGGTCAGGAGATTATAAAAATTTTAGAGGAAAGAAATTTTCCGATTAGAGATATAAGATTATTTGCCAGTGAGCGGTCTGCTGGTAAAACTGTTGACTTTAAAAGTAAAAATATTGAGATTGAAAAATTAACTGTTGGGGCAGCTAAAGACTGTGATATTTTACTTTCCAGTATGCCCTCAGGTATAAGTCAGGAGATAATACCTGAAATAGCAGACAGAGATACCGTTGTGATCGATAATTCTTCGGCTTTTCGTCAGGTTGATGGCATACCATTGATTGTACCTGAGGTAAATAGTGAAGTTATTCCTGAAAAGCCTGAAATTATTGCCAATCCTAACTGTTCTACCATCCAACTTGTTTTAATATTAAAGCCCCTGGCTGATAGATATGGCCTGGATGAGATTGTTGTCAGTACCTATCAATCGGTTTCAGGGAGCGGCCAGAAGGCTCTGGAGTCATTAAGAGAGGAATCTGCAGAAGCTCTTAAATCTGGCAAAAGCCAGGCTAAATATTATGAGCGGCCGATTGCCTTTAATTTACTGCCGGCTATCGATTATTTTCATGCTGATGGTTTTTCCAATGAAGAGGTTAAGATGTTAAATGAATCTCGCAAGATATTAGGAGAACCTGAACTCCATTTAAATGCAACCTGTGTCAGGGTTCCTGTCTATTACGGCCATGCTGAAAGCTGTTATCTAAAGTTAAATAAAGATTTTAACATAGTTGATATCAAAGAGCTGCTGGCCGGTGCTCCTGGGGTTAAACTGTATGATAATCCAGAAAATGCTGAATATCCTGAGCCCATCCTGGCTGAAGAGACAGATGAGACCTTAGTTGGTAGAATAAGAAGAGATAGACTAAATTCAAGGGCTTTAAATTTATATATTGCTGCCAATAATATCCGTAAAGGAGCGGCTTTAAATGCTGTTCAGATTGCTGAAGAATTGGTCTAGGATCTGCTGGAGCTGGTTAATATGAACATAATAATTCAGAAATTTGGTGGTAGTTCTCTGGCAACCTCTGAGGATCGTCAAAAAGCCTGTCAGCAGGTAATCAAGGCTGTTGAGACTGGTTATCAGCCTGTAGTTGTTGTTTCAGCTATGGGGAGGGCAGGGGCTGCCTATGCTACCGATACTTTACTTGACCTGCCTGGAGACAGGAATAACTTATCAGCCAGACAGCAGGATTTACTGGCTTCCTGCGGCGAGGTAATCTCCTCGGTGATTATAGCAGGTATGCTGACTGAACTGGATTATTCTGCTCAATCTTTAACTGGTGGTCAGGCCGGGATTATAACAGATGATAATTTTGGAGCTTCCAGAATAATTGCTGTGAAACCGGAAAGGGTTGTTAAGCTACTTGAAAAGAATATAATCCCTGTAGTTGCAGGCTATCAGGGTTTGAGCCAGGAAGGCGAAATAACTACCTTAGGCCGGGGCGGCAGTGATACAACTGCCAGTGCCTTAGGTTATACTCTGGATGCCGATAAGATTGAGATATTTAGCGATGTAGACGGTTTAATGACAGCAGACCCCTCTATCTATGCCAGGGCTAAAAACTTAGAGGAAGTGACCTTTACAGAGGCCTGTGAGCTGGCCTATCAGGGGGCTGAGGTTATTCATCCCAGGGCGACAGAGTTTGCCCAGGCTGGAAATATTCCCTTAAGGATTAGGGCTGCAAATAATTTAGATGATAATAATGGTACAGTTATTAAAGATTCAAGAGATTTAAATAAAGACAGGCCAGTTACTGGACTGGCTGTCAGGCGGCAGGTTTCTTTTATTGAGATTTTACCTGATTTTAAAAATGATTATAAGACAGGACTTAGATCCTTCAGGCTCCTGGCTGATAATGGCATCAGTGTTGATATGATAAATATTAGGCCTGAAAAGATTTCATTTATTGTTGATAATCCAGTTTTAACTAAGGCTGAAAAATTACTGGATAGTTCTAGTTTTTCCTTTGATATTTCAGATAAGTTCTGTAAAGTTTCGATTGTTGGCAGCGGTATGACCGGACTGCCAGGTGTGATGGCCAGGATAGTTGATGCCTTAAATACCGCTGGAATCAAGATTTATCAGACGACTGATTCCCATACAAGTATTGCCTGTTTAATAGAAAAAAGAAGCGAGGAAGCTGCCATAGCAGCTTTGCATCAAGCTTTTAAATTAAATCATAAGGAGTGAGTATAATGTTAGAAGGAAATCTTTATACTGCAATGGTTACACCCTTTACTGAATCAGGAGAAATTAATTATGAAAAGGCCCGGGAGTTGGCCAGCCATTTAATCGCTGAAGGCTGTGATGGTCTGGTTATCTGTGGAACCACCGGAGAGGTTCCTACCCTGACCCACCAGGAAAAACTTGATTTAATCCAGAATATTGTTGCTGAAGTTGGAGATAAGGCTGAAGTTATTGCTGGAACTGGTTCATATAATACTGAGGCCAGCATAGAATTAAGCAGAGAAGCTGAAGAGATAGGGGTTGACGGGGTGATGCTGGTTGTGCCCTATTATAATAAGCCTCCTCAGGGAGCATTATACAGGCATTTTAAGGCTGTAGCTGAAAACATTGAGCTGCCTGTGATGCTCTATAATGTGCCTGGTAGAACTTCCAGAAATATGGAGGCCGAAACTACCATTGAGCTGGCAGAGATCGATAATATCGTGGCAATTAAAGAGGCCAGTGGCGATTTTAATCAGGCTACTGAGATAATTGCCAGGGCCGGTGATAAGATTGATGTTTATAGTGGTGATGATTCATTAACATTACCTTTAATGTCCCTAGGGGGCAAAGGGGTAGTAAGTGTTGCCGGTCATCTGGTTGCCAGTGAGATAAAAGATATGATAGAATTGGCTCTGGCCAATGATTTTAAGAGGGCTGCAGAGATAAACTCAAAACTTTTCCCGATCTTTAAGAATATGTTTATCTCAACCAATCCGATCCCTGTCAAGACTGCCTTAAATATGAAGGGCTGGAATCTAGGGGGCTTCAGACAACCTCTGGCTGAACTTGAAGAATCGAAAAAAAATCTCTTAAAAAATCTTTTAGAATATTATAATCTACTCTAATTTAAGATTATAACTGCTTTTACTTGTATTTTAGGAATTAAGACGTTATAATAGAAACAATGGATAATTATGTGCTATTTCTTAAATGAAATAAATAAATTTAATATAAATAAAAGAACACAATTAAGTAAAATTAATTGAAATTCAAATCGGAGGTGTCTTTTTTTATTTATGTCACAAAAAAATAATGAAGCCGTCAGGATGATTCCACTCGGCGGAGTCGGCCAGATCGGTAAGAACATGATGGTGTTGGAATACGGAGATGAGATGTTAATTATAGACTCTGGGGTGATGTTTCCTGAAGATGATCAATTAGGTATTGATCTAGTAATTCCTGATTTTGATTATGTTAAGAAAAATAAAGATAAAATCAAGGGAATTGTCTTAACCCACGGTCACCTGGACCATATCGGTGCATTACCCTTTTTATTAAAGGTGATTAATGTACCAATTTATGGAACCAAGTTGACATTAGGATTGTTAGAAGGTAATTTGAAAGAGCATAATCTAATGAAGAGGAGCCGCTTAAAGGTTGTCAATGCCGGGAGTACTGTTCAGGTTGGCCAGTTTAAAGTTGATTATATTAAGGTTAATCACAGTCTGACTGATACCTGTGCCCTTGCAATTCATACACCTTTAGGTCCGATTGTTTATGCCAGTGATTTTAAGTTTGACCAGACTCCAGTTGATGGAGAGGTGGCTGATTTTCATAAGTTGGCCGAGTTAGGACATTCAGACCCTGGCGTATTAGCACTTTTTTCTGACAGTACCAATGTCGAGCGGAAGGGTTACACAATGTCAGAGAAAGTTGTTGGTGAGACGATTGATGATATCTTTTATAGAGCGACAAACAGGATAATCGTTGCAACCTTTGCTTCTAATATTCACAGAATTCAGCAGATTCTTGATGCTGCAGTTAAGTATGGCCGTAAAATTGCTATAACCGGCCGGAGCATGATTAATAATGTTGAAATAGCCAGAAGACTGGGTTATATCAGTGTTCCTGATGATATGATCGTTGATGTAAGAGATATGGGCCATATTGCTGATGATGAGATTGTTTTAATTACTACAGGCAGCCAGGGTGAGCCGATGGCAGCCCTGACCAGAATGGCCAGAGGAGACCATTACCATATTAATATTAAAAATGGTGATACTGTAGTTATTTCTGCATCTGCTATTCCTGGCAATGAAAAGTTTGTCGGCCAGACTATTAATCAGTTATTTGAACGGGGAGCCAATGTTATTTATGAGGATGTCTCAGGGGTCCATGTTTCAGGCCATGCCAGTCAGGAAGAGCTTAAATTAATGCTTAACCTTACTAAGCCTAAGTATTTTGTGCCTACCCATGGTGAATCCCGGCATCTGCATCAGCATGCTGCTTTAGCTGAAGATGTTGGAGTTCCCAGTGAAAATATTTATATTGCCGATCTTGGTGATGTCATAGAATTTAGAGAAGATAAGGTTGAAAAGGTTGATAAGGTTCAGGCTGGAGATATTCTGGTTGACGGTCTTGGTATAGGAGATGTTGGAAATGTTGTCTTAAGAGATCGGAAAACTTTATCTGAAGATGGTATTATTATTGTTGTTGTTACAATTGATAGTGATGGTAATGTTCAATCAGGCCCTGATATTATAACCAGAGGGTTTGTCTATATCAGAGAATCTGAAAAGTTAATTGAAGATGCTACTAATCGGGTTAGAGATGCTTTAAAAGAATGTGAAGACAAAGGAATTACTGAGTGGTCTGTACTTAAAAAGACTATCAAAAATTCTTTAAATAATTACATTTATAAGCAGATCAAGAGAAATCCAATGATTTTACCGATTATAATGCAGGTATGATCTTATAAATAATTAAACATTAAGGAGACAGGCAGTTAGCCTGTCTCTTTCTTAATAAATAGCGACACCTTGTATTTAAATACATAATTATGAATAATTAATGAATAAATGGTTTGTGAAATATCTTAAGAGATACCAGCAGGTAACCGTCGGGTAACCAGAGGGTCACAGGAAAAAATGTATACTTATACAAATGTGATTTTTATGATATAATAAAGTGTAATCACATAGTTACTGGTTTTACTATCTATGCAGGAATTAACGCAGTTAAAGAGAATTATTATATAGAACAGATATTTGTAGGGGAGGATATTATGCTGTCAGGAATTTTAAAGCCTGGAGAAAGAAAAAAGGAGATAGCTGGTATTTTGATTGCTGCCTGGGGTATTTTTAGTGGTGTTGCCCTTTATGGAGGAGCTGCAGGAATAGCAGGGAGTTTAATAGCTGATTTTTACAGATTTTTTGTTGGAAATTCCGCCACTGTTATACCAGTTGTCCTGGTGATAATTGGCTATAAGTTAATCTTTGAAGAAGATTATAATTACAAGAGTAAAGTTCCTGGTTTTATTATTGCTTTTATTTCATTCATTACTATTTATCATATTGTCCAGGATTATGAAAATATCTTTACTTCTGGTCTTATTGGTGATGGTGGAGGTTTGATTGGTGGCAGCCTGGCTTATGGCTTTAAAATGATCTTTGGTGCAACCGGGGCCCAGTTAATTTTAACTGCCTTTGGTTTAATAGGTATCCTTTTATTCTTTGATATTTACTTAACTGATTTATATAGAATGATTAAAGCCAGAATTATTGAAACCTTTAGACAGATTCTCTCTATTAATTATTTTGGAAAGCTAAAAAATTTAATAGGGCTATTGATTAATTTTATCAAATCGCCATTAACTCTTTTTAGAAAGATTAAAAATAGAAATAAGACTAATAATAGATCAATCAATGAGAATGAATCTACTGAAATCCAGATTAGAGAAGAGGAGAATTTAAAGGCTGTCAATGATGGGCATAATGCTTTACCTGAATTTGAACCTTTTTCTAAAAAGAACGGCACTAAAGCAAAATCTAAAAGCAGCAAGAATGAAATTGAAAAGAATTATTTCCCTGACTGGAAAGATGATTATAATGATTTTGAGGTTTTTTCTGTTGAGGATAATCAAGCAGGTAACCAGAAAGAAAGTAAAAATATTGAGGATTTTAAAAATCCCCACAGTCGTCTCCTGAAAAAGAGTAGCGTTGATAGGGACCAGGTTGAGGATAAAAGCAAGTTACTGGAGAAGACTTTGAATAATTTTGGGGTAGATGCTTCAGTGATTAATGTGACCCATGGTCCAACCATTACAAGGTATGAAATCCAGCCTGAGGTTGGGGTCAAGGTCAGTAAGGTTGTAAATTTGTCAAATGATATTGCTCTTTCTCTGGCTGCCCATGATGTTAGAATTGAGGCTCCGATTCCTGGGAAATCTGCGATTGGGATTGAGGTTCCTCACCAGGGGCCATCGATGGTTAGATTTAGAGAAATTGTTGAAAGTGATAAATTTGCCAGTGCTGACACCAGATTAAATCTTGGTTTAGGCCGGGCAGTTGATGGTTCAGCAGTCGTGGCTGATCTTGGCAAAATGCCTCACCTGCTGGTTGCCGGTGCTACTGGTTCAGGGAAAAGTGTCTGTATTAACAGTATTATAGCCAGTCTTTTATATCAGAATACACCGGATCAGTTAAAGCTTTTACTGGTTGATCCTAAAAAAGTTGAGCTTGTAAATTATAAGGGACTTCCCCATTTATTTAGTCCTGTGGTGACTGACTGTAAAAAGGCAGCCTCTACTTTACAGTTGATTGTTAAGGAAATGGAAGACAGGTATGATCTTTTTGCAGAAACAGGAACTAGGGGAATTGAATCTTATAATAAAAAATCAGATGATCCACTCCCCTATATTGTTGTGATTATCGATGAATTATCTGATCTAATGATGGTGGCAGCAAGTGATGTAGAGGATGCTATCTGCAGACTTGCCCAGATGTCAAGAGCTGCCGGGATTCATCTTGTAATCGCCACTCAGAGACCGTCTGTAGATGTTATAACCGGGCTGATTAAAGCCAATATACCCAGTCGAATTTCCTTTGCAGTTTCTTCTGGGACTGATTCTAGAACTATACTTGATACTGGAGGGGCAGAAAAACTTCTGGGAAATGGAGATATGCTATTTCATCCTGTCGGTGCTAAAAAACCTTTTAGAGTCCAGGGTGCCTTTATAGATAATGAAGAGATAAATAATCTGGTTAATTATTTAAGTAATCAGGTTGAGCCTGATTTTTATATTGATGAAGATGAATTTGAAGATCTGGAATTAAATCTAGATGATGAAGAGGATGAACTTTTAGAAGATGCAATTAGACTTGTTGTTGAATATAGGGCTTCAATTTCTATGCTGCAGAGAAGACTCCATATCGGCCATTCCAGGGCTGCCAGATTAATTGATAATATGGAAGAGATGGGGATAGTCGGTCCCTATGTCGGCAGTAAGCCAAGAGAGGTTTTAATTACTGAAGACGAACTGGAGGAATATCTAGAAGATTAATTTCTAACTATTAGACCAGTTTCTAAGTTAAAGAAGGATTATCTGTCTTGAGTATAGAATATATTAGAGAGAGGCAAAAATTATGGAAACATTATATATGGAATATAAGATAATCAAAAATAGACCTGGTTTATTAGGTGATCTTGCTTCTTTATTAGGTTTATTACAGATTAATATCAAGACAATTGCCAGTATCGAAAATTATTACCGGGGTCTATTGCTTGAAATTAAGGAACCTGAAGTTAAAGAAAGGCTTTTAAATGCTTTAGGTGCTGTTAAAGAACTTGAGCTTACTGGTTTAAGAACTCCACAATTAGAAGATTTTTTAGCTCTTAAGCATGGTAAAAAGGTTTCTTCAAGGTTTCATGAAGATAGTTATCTTTTTGCCCGTCAGGATTTAGAACTTTTAATAGATTTTATAAGTTTTTATATTGTTAACAATGAGGAAATTTTAATAGGGATAAAGGGTAATCCTAGAATAGGTAAAACTGAAACAGCTATTGCAGCTGCTGTTCATTCAAATAAACACTGGAAATTACTATCAACAACCTTACTTAGACAGACAACTTTAACTTCTGTTCCAGATAATATATTAAATAGCAAAACTGTTTTCATAATCGATGCGATTACAACATTTCGTAGGGCTTCAGCTGATCATGTGAGATTTATCAGGGATTTTTTAAATAAACCTGTATTAAAGATTATTGAACATCCAGAATTTTTGATTAGAGAGTCAAGTATTTCCTATAAGGATTTTGATCTTTTAGTTGAACTAACTGAAGATATTGATGATAAGTCTAACGATAACCTTGATAATTACATGTATTCAATTAATAGTTTTGAGTAAATTTTTTGAGAAATTGGGAGGGGGTCATACTTTTGGCCGTTGGAAAAACTTTAAAAGAGACCAGGAAAGAAAAAGGGATTACTATTGAAGAAGCCAGCAGGCAGACCAAGATACGGAAAAAGTATATTTCAGCTCTGGAAAATGATGAATTTGATAAAATACCCGGGCAGGTTTATCAAAAAGCTTTTTTAAAAACCTATGCTGATTTTTTAGGGATTGATAAGGAAGATATTTTAGAAGATTATCAGCTTGATAAGCAATTAAGTGGTGTCGAAGAAGAAAGTCTTGGCCGCAGCAAAAGAAGATCTAAAAAAAATAAGAAGGCTACATTCTTTAATTTCATTTCCAGAATCACTGGAAAAGCCATGATAATCATTTTGATTATTTTGTTATTGGGAGGTATTATTGGATATAATTTAATAATTATGAATGATGGCAATGGTAATGATAGTTTTGTAGAAACAGAAGAGACTATTCAGGATGAAGGGGAGAATGAGGAAGAATCAACAGGAGAATTAGATCTTGAGTCAGAAACTGATGAAGAATCTGAAAATAACTCTGAAACAGAAGAAAATAGTAATAATCTTTTAGAAACAGGGATTGATCCTACAGATTTAGATGATGGCAGTATTCAGTTAGGTGAAGAAACGGTTGTTGATCTTGAAGATGAAGAAGAAATCGCTGAAATTTCTGGGCAGGATACTGAAGAAGATAATGAAGACAATGAAAATAATGAAGACAATGAAGATAACGAAGACAATGAAGATAATGAAGATAATGAAGATAATGAAGAAGAGAATGAAGACAATGAAGATTCTGCTGAGAATGAAATAGATGATACCCCATCTTATTTTAATATTATTGCCAGTGGTGAAAGCTGGATAAGGGTAATTGTTGATGGTGAAACTGAATTTGAGGGAATAATTAATGATGGAGAAACCCTTGAGTATGAACCTGATGAAGAAGTTCAGATAAGAGTTGGAAATGCAGCTGCCATTTCGGTAGAGTATGGAGAAGAAGAAGTAGGTCCTCTTGGCGGTAGCGGGCAGGTTATTGAAGAAACTTTTCAATTATAATTTACCAGGAAAGGACTGAATTTATGAAAAAAGAATGGAATTTTAACACGAGAACTGTACATGCTGGTGAGGATCCATGCCCCCAGACTGGAGCTTTAAGAGTTCCTATTTATCAAAGTTCGACTTTTGTTTTTGATAACGTTGAACAGGGTGGAAGACGGTTTGCTGGAGAAGAATCAGGCTACATATATACCAGGCTTGGGAACCCTACCCAGACTGCTTTAGAGGAGAAAATGGCTAATTTAGAGGGTACTGAGACTGCGATAGCATTAGGCTCTGGGATGGCTGCTGTTTCATCGACTGTAATGGGGCTGCTAGAGGCTGGAGATCATATGATAGCTTCAAAGACTCTTTACGGCTGTACCTTCTCATTATTTTCAGAGTTATTACCTAGATGGAACATTGAGGTTTCTTTTGTAGATATGTCAGATCTTGAAAATGTTAAAAATGCTATTAAAGATAATACTAAGGTCATTTATACAGAAACTCCTTCAAATCCTACCATGAAACTGGTAGATCTAGCTGGACTGGCTGAAATTGCCGGTGATAACATAATTACTGTAACTGATAATACTTTCATGTCACCTTATCTTCAAAAACCGGCTGACTTTGGAATAGATGTGATTGTCCACAGTGCTACCAAATTTATTGGTGGCCATGGAGATACAATAGCCGGAATAGTCTGTGGTCCAGAAGATTTGTTGAATTCATTTAGAGAAACTACAGTTAAAGATTTTGGCGGGATAATAGCTCCCTTTGATACCTTTTTGTTATTAAGAGGATTAAAAACTTTATCTGTTCGGATGGACAGGATAACTAAAAATGCAAAAGTTGTTGCAGAATTTTTAAGTAACCATCCAGCAGTTGATAGAGTATATTATCCCGGTTTAGAAGATCATCCCCAGTATGAGCTGGGCAAAAAGCAGACGAATGGTCCTGGTGGCGTAATGTCCTTTGAATTAAATGGTGGGATTGAAGAGGGTAAAAAGCTCCTGAACTCTCTTGATTTATGTATACTGGCAGTTAGTTTAGGTGATGTAGATACTTTAATCCAGCATCCAGCATCTATGACCCATTATGTTGTACCAGAAGCAGAACGACAGGCAGCAGGAATCACAGACGGTTTAATCAGGCTTTCTGTGGGCATAGAAGAAGTGGATGATATTATTAATGATTTAAAACAGGGGCTGGATAAAATTAAATAATTTATATATCAACTGGTAATTAGTTTAGCTAATTGCCAGTTATATTTTTAGAATATAAAAAAACTTCAGCTTTATAGCTGAAGTAAAATGGTGGAGGGGAAAGGATTTGAACCTTTGAAGGCATCGCCGGCAGATTTACAGTCTGCTCCCTTTAGCCAGACTCGGGCACCCCTCCAATCTTTTATTTTAAAATGGTACCCTCAAGGGGATTCGAACCCCTGTCGCCAGGATGAAAACCTGGTATCCTAGACCCCTAGACGATGAGGGCAAAAAATGGTCGGGCTGCTGAGATTTGAACTCAGGACCCCCTGTTCCCAAAACAGGTGCGCTACCAAACTGCGCCACAGCCCGTCAACACAATTACTAGTATATCTGAAAAAATGGTTGCAGTCAAGGGTTTTTATAAAGTTTTTTAATTTTTTATTTTTCGCCAATTCTAACTTCTTTTCATTGATATAATCTTGATTTTAACAATTTGATATGATAATATTATCTTGCAGAAATTAAATATTTTACATAAAAGTGGTGAGATAGCTCAGTTGGTAGAGCAGGGGATTGAAAATCCCCGTGTCGGCAGTTCAATTCTGCCTCTCACCACCATTATTATATAGATAAATATCTTTATATTTAGAAAATCATCTAGATTGGAGGTTATTATATGTCATGGGGATTGTTTTTTCTTATAATATTCATTTTAATAGTTTTGATTCCTTTATTTAAGAATTATATTTTAAATTATAAAAGAACTAAAATGATAAAATCTATAGAAAAAGATCAGGATACCAGGGTTATAACATTGATTCATAGACAGGAAATTTTAAGTATTATAGGGATACCCTTTACCCGTTATATAAATATTGAGGACTCTGAAGATATCTTAAGAGCAATCAGATCAACTGATAAAGAAAGACCTATTGATTTAATTTTACACACTCCTGGCGGCCTGGTTCTTGCAGCTGAACAGATAGCTATGGCAATTAATCGTCACCCTGCTCGAGTAAGAGTTCTTGTACCTCATTATGCTATGTCAGGAGGTACTTTGATAGCTCTTGCTGCAGAAGAGATCATTATTGATGAAAATGCCGTATTAGGCCCAGTAGACCCTCAAATAGCAGGTTATCCAGCAGAGTCTATCTTGCAGGTAATTGAGTCTAAAGAAATGGCTGATATTGATGATGAGACCCTTATATATAGTGATATAGCCAGAAAAGCAGTTGTTCAACTTGAAAACTTTTTGAAATCTATATTAAAGGATAAAATGGAGGAAAATGATATCATGAAATTGATTGAAAATTTATGTCATGGTAAATATACTCATGATTTTCCACTTGACTCAAATGTTTTAAAATCACTAAATATTGAACATGAAATCGGCTTGCCAGATAAAGTATATACTTTAATGGAATTATATCCTCAACCTGGTAGAAATAAGCCCTCTGTTTATTATGTTTCTTAAAAGTCCTCCATTTTTTCAATGGCATCTTTCTTCTGGCGGGCGTCAGTATGAGTATATATCTGGGTTGTAGAAATATTAGCATGTCCTAAAAGATCTTGCAAAACCTTCAAATCTTTAGTCTGATGATATAAGGATGTTGCAAATGTATGTCGTAATTTATGGGGTGTGATCTTACTTGCCTGTCTTAATCCAGCTAGCCTGGCATATTTTTTGACAAATTTTTGAATAGTTCTAACTGAGATTCGACGACCCTGATTAGATAAAAACAAAGCTTCTCTGTCTTTAGGATCTTTTATTTTGATATTATCCCTTAAAGGTAGATAATCTAAAATAGATTCGATTACATCATTATGTAAGGGGACATACCTTTCTTTATTACCTTTACCATAAAATTTAACAGATTCATCATCAAAATCAATATCAGGTAAATCTAAATTAACCAGTTCAGAGACTCTTAATCCGCCATACAAAAACAATTTAACTATAGCTAAATCTCTTATTTTATAGCTGCTGTCTGAATTTTCAATAGATTTTATATATTTTTTGGCTTCATTTATTTTTAAGTAAATAGGTTCTGCTCTCTGTTCAGTTTTACTTGCTTGAATACTGGCTGCAGGGCTGCTATCAAGCAATTCATTTCTTACTAGATATTTAAAAAATGATCTTAATGAATAGAGCTTTCTATTTCTGGTAGCTGGTGAATTCTCCTGGATTATTATTATATTTCCTAGAAACTCTATAACCTGGTGTTTTTCTATTTTTTTTACAGGAAAATTTTCTTTGAATTGATATTTATCTTTTAAAAAATCAAGAAATAGAAATAAGTCATGGTTATATTCTTTAATAGTTAATTCAGAATAACCTCTTTCAACTAAAAGGTGATTTTTAAATCTATCTACTGCATCTAAAAAATTGATATTTTTTGACATATTATAGACAACTCCTTCGTCTAAGTTAAATTTTACGAAGCTTCTGTGACTCTATTTTCTATATTCAAGAAAAAAGATAAAAATCCTGTTTTTTTAATTAAAAGGGGGAGTTTAATTTGAAGAAAAAGTATAAGTATTTATTAATGTTTTTTCTTATTTCAGTAATTCTAATTGGAGGATTTTCAATTTATCACTACTGGTATAATATTAATAATCCAGATGAAATCAAATACCTGGCTATCCAGGACTGGTCCTATCCAACTAAGTTAATTAATAATTTATATTCAAGAGAATATGAGATAATTGGAAATGATGAAAATCTAGAAGTTCTCTGGATTGATAGAGGTTCAAATAATAATAAAATTAAATTATCCCATTTTACCCGTTCAGGTGAATTGATTGAAGAAAGTACAGTTTTTGAAGAAGAATCACTGAGAAATATTAATTATCATGATATTAATAATCAAAAGCTAATTTTTTATTTATCCGGTTCTGGCAAGAATATGAGTTTAAATAAATTAAGTTTTAATGAATCATTTGAATTATTATCAAATGAAACTTTAATTGAAAATTTGTATAATGCCGGAGGTCTAAGCTCAAATTATGAGGACTCTAATATTTTATTAAGCTGGCATCATAGAATTGATGAAATAAATAATAGTTATCAGGTTGGCGCAATTAAATATAATATCTCTGAAGGGATTGAAGGTATTAATCCTGAACTTATAGTTAGTGAGTATGATTCCAGACACCCGGTTCCAATTATAAATAATAACAAGTTTTATATTATTTCAAATGATATGGATGAAAAAGGATACTATGCTGGTTCAAGCGCCAATAATAATAGATATTTAATTACATTTAATCTAATTGATGAAGAATCTTTTACTTTAGATAATTCAGTTGAAATAGATAGAATTCAAATTAGAAATAAAAGGGATAGACCTGAATATGTAACTTTAGATGATGATCTATATATTTACTGGAATTATTTTGATTCTGATAGCAGAGCAAGAACAATTTATTACTCTAATATAGATTTAACAGACTACTCAATTAAAGAATTAAAAAATATATCTGGTTTTTATAATTCAGAGCCCAGCCTCTTGAATACTCAAAACAAAAATTATTTTTCATATATTAATGAAGTTGATCCTGAAAAGGGTATAAAATTAGTTGAATCTAGTGATCCTATTGATAATAAAGTTACAGGCAAAACCGCATTTCCAACACATAAATTTGTTTCCCAGCCAAGACTATCATATAATAATGAGGAAACAATTTTAAGCTGGTTAAGAATTGAAGGTGGGCAGAGAACATTATATTATTCTAGTGATGCTGAAGATTATAAGCCTGCTGTTTCTACAGTTTTAGGACTTTCAAGAGAAGAATTTGATCTTAATCCATTAAGTGTATTTTTGTATTATTTTCTGATCCCATTCTTACCAATGGTATTTAATCTCCAATTTTTAGTTCTACCTTTTTTAGCTGCATTTGCTTTATTTTATATTATAAAATATCTTAAAAATGATATATTGATTAATAAAAGATATTTTACTTTTATTTCATCAATTATATTTATTATTATTGGTGCAGTAATTCGAGGTGATCTAGGTTTTCTATTTTTTCCTGATAGTCCGCCATCGAGATTATTAATTCCCATTTTGATTTCAGCTTTTATATCTGTTATAATTTATTTTAATGAAGTAGATGAATTATCAGGTTTAGAGTTTTATATTGGTTTTTCAATGATACTGGCGTTATTTTATTGGATAGCTCAGATAAACTTAGTCTTTCAAACATTTAATTATTTCTTATAAAAGCAATAGTAAAGGAGTATTATTATGAATGAATTAGAATTATATTATCTTCAAAATTGTCCATTTTGTATTAAAGTATTAGATTATTTGGAAGAAACAAATATTGATATTAATTTAATTGAATTAAATGAAGTAGATGAAGCTAGAGAAACTTTAAAAGAACAGGGAGGAAAAGTTCAGGTTCCATGTTTATTCATAGATGGTAAACCTTTATATGAATCTGATGATATAATTGATTGGTTTGAAAATAATTTTGAAAATAAATAATTAAATTTACTTGAAATACCAATTAAATTGTGTTAATCTAATAATGGAATTAAAATAGATTAAATTTAGGAGGAATAAGTTTAATGATTTACACAGGAAATGTAAAATGGTTTGATACTAAGAAGGGTTTTGGCTTTATTGAACGTGAAGGCGAAGAAGAGGATGTTTTTGTTCATTTTTCAGCCATTGAAGAAGATGGATTCAAAAATCTTGAAGACGGTCAGGAAGTAGAATTTGAAATTGTTGAAACTGACCGTGGACCACAGGCTGAAAATGTTGTTAAAATATAATTAACAAAAATATTTTCTAAATTATCTTAATGTATTAATTCCCCCGAATTTTCGGGGGTTTTCTATTTGAAATGTAAATATATTGCTGATTAAAGGAAAATATGCTATGATTAATGATGTGGGGGTGTGATTATATAATGAATTCCATAGATTATTTAACTGACCTGGATTTAGTTAATAAACAATTGCAGGACGGAGCTTTTTTAATTGTTAGATCTGAAAATAAGCTTAATACTATGACTATTGGCTGGGGCATGATTGGCTATATCTGGAATAAGCCTATTTTTCAAGTTTTAGTCAGGCCTTCAAGGTATACATATGAGTTAATAAAAAATACCGATAATTTTTCTGTTTCAGTGCCCTATGAATTTGATATGAATAAAGAACTTGCATACTGTGGAAGTAAATCTGGAAGAGATGTTGATAAATTTTCTGAATTAGATTTAAATATAATTGAGTCGCCAGATGTCCAGTCTCCATTTATTAAAAGAGCCACTTATCATTATTCCTGTAAAATATTATATCAAGATAAGATTATTAAAACTGAACTAGATAACGAAATCACTAAAAGTTTTTATTCTAATGAAGATTATCATTTCCAGTATTATGGTGAAATAATTTCAGCTTATAAAAATTAGCCTATAGGGGGAATTGTTATGAATTTTAAAGAATTAGTAAAGGGTAATCGTTCTTATCGTCGTTATGATGAAGAATATGATTTAAAAAGAAAAGATCTTGAGTATTTTATTGATTTAGCAAGAATGACAGCTTCTGCTGCTAATCGCCAGCCATTAAAATATTATCTGGCAAATGATACAGAAACTAATGAAAAAATTTTTGAAACATTAAGTTGGGCCGGTTATATTGAAGATTGGGATGAACCTAAAAAAGGTGAAAGACCTTCTGGTTATATAGTTATTCTTGGAGATAAAACTATTTCAAAGAACTATTTCTGCGATCCAGGAATAGCAGCTCAAACTATTTTATTAGGAGCCAGGGAAAAGGAATTAGGAGGCTGTATTTTTGCTGCAATTAATAAAGAGAAATTAAGAAATAATTTAGATATTTCTAATAAATTTGAAATATTATATGTAATATCACTGGGTAAACCAGTTGAAAAGGTAGTTTTAGAAGAAATGGACGATAATGATAATATAAAATATTGGAGAGATGAGGAGCAGGTACATCATGTTCCTAAAAGAGGTTTAAATCAAATAATAATAAATTAATTATAATAGGATGGCTATAAGCCATCCTATAACTATTTTTTAATGTATAGGAGTTATTTATATGTTTAAAAAACATAAGCAAATTTTACATTACACAGGGTCCTTAATATTTATTATAGCAATTATATTGATTTTACCTTTGTTAATAGCAATTTTTAATAATGAAGGTTTTGAAACAGTAATTATATATTTGTTGACAATTTTCATTTTTTTAATAATTGGTATATTGTTAAATAAATTAAATAAAGTTAAAAGAGAAATCAATATTGCGACAGGTATGCTTTTGTGTAGTTTAGGCTGGATTATTGGCTCATTTATTGTTTCTATACCATTCTATTTTATTTTTAAAATACCCTATGTTGATGCTTATTTTGAGGCTATGAGTGGCTTCACAACAACAGGTATAACTATGTTAACTGGAATTAGTAATTATCCTGCTTCAATCTTGTTTTTAAGGGCCTTAATTCAGTGGCTTGGTGGTTTGGGAATCTTAACTTTTTTCCTACTGGTAACTTTTAGATTAGGAAGTGGAGTCTGGCATCTATTTACAGCAGAATCTCATAAAGCTGTTAATTCCAGACCAGTACCAAATATTTTTAAAACTATTAAAATTTTATGGTCTATCTATTTAGTTTTGACAGTTTTATTGATTATAATACTATTCATTTTGGGATTGAGCTTCTATGATTCAATCACTCATGCTTTTACAACCTTATCGACTGGAGGATATTCAAACTATGATGCAAGCATAGACTACTTTAGAACTGCAGGATATAATAATCATATTTTGATTGAATATGTTTTTATAATATTTATGTTCTTTGGTGGGATTAACTTTTTAATATTTTATAAATTAAAAAATTTAGAGTTTGCTGATGTTTTTAATGATAGAGAATTAAGATTATATTTTAAAATAATTATTTATACAACTATTTTAATTTTCTTATCTGTATTAGTTGTACATTCTGTTGATTTTAATTTTAAAATTATTGAAGAAAATTTTAGACAGGTTTTATTTCAGGTTGTGTCTATTTTGACTACAACCGGTTATGGTACAAAGGATATAGCTGCCCCTTACTTTTCTGCCTTTGCTCGACAATTATTTTTATTTCTTATGTTAGTAGGAGGTTCAGTTGGCTCAACAGGTGGTGGAATCAAAGTATATAGAGCTTTAATATTAAAAGAACTATTTATCAGGGAAATAAAGACCCTGGGGTATCCAAGGAGAGCGGTTAAACCTATAGTAATTAATAATTCTATAATAGAAAAATCAGAGATATATAGAATTTCAGGTATTTTCTTTGCCTGGTTAGCTTTTTTATTAATCGGCGGTTTGATAACAGCCTTCTTTTCAGACCATACAGCTTTAGAGTCAATTTCCGGAATGTTTTCTGCAGTAAATAATATAGGTCCTTCCTATATTTCAGTGACTGAGATGTCTGAATTAAATTCAATTGTTAAAATTACTTATATAATAGGGATGTTAGCAGGTAGACTTGAAATAATACCAGTTATTGCATTATTTAATAAAAATATCTGGACAAAATAATTTTTAAAAAAAGAGGTGTCTAAAATATATATATTAATTGCAGGTGGAGGTATTGTTGGAAGAAGTCTTGTAAAAAAACTAGTGGATAAACATGATTTAGTTGTTATTGATCTAGAAAAAGATGTATGTGAGAGAATCTATAGTCAATATGGAGCAGTCAGTGTTCATGGCAATGCAACAAAAATTAATGTCTTAAAAGATGCAGGCATAGAAAAATGTGATGTAGCTGTTTCTGTTATGAGGGAAGATGTTGACAATTTAGCATTTACAATTCTGGCTAAAAACTTTGGAGTGGATAAAATATTAGTTAGAATGAGAGATCCGGAATATGAAAATGCATACAGACTGGCAGGAGCTACAAATATTGGAGCGGTTATGAATCTCCTGGCTGAAAGATTTGTGGTGGATATAGAAGAACCAAGAATCAGAAAAGTTGCATCTTTAGGTGATGGAAAAGCTGAAGTTTCTATTATTACCATTCCAGAGAATGCAAGATCTAATGGACAATCAATTGCTGATATAGTTAATAATACTAAATTCCCAGATGATTGTGTTATTGCCGGGATTTATGATACTGATGAAGATCAATTAATTATCCCGAGAGGAAATAGGAAGATTCATGCTGGTAATCAGGTCTTTTTAGTGGCAACAAAAGAAAATATGATCAAAGCAGCGGATTTTTTAATGGGCACTTAATCCAAATTTACTATATTACTTTTATTTTATCAATTGAAGCTGCTTGTAAGAAAAGTTATAATATTATATGGATAAACTATAATTTGGAGGCGATATTGTGAAAAAACTTGTTGAAACAGTACCAAATTTTAGTGAGGGCAGGGACCAGGCTAAAATTGAAGCAATAGTTAAACCATTTAAAAAAATTGAAGATGTTAAATTGTTGGATGCTTCAGCTGATAAAGACCATAATCGATTAGTGGTTACAGCTATTGGAACTCCTGAAGCTGTTGAAAAAGCTATTTATGAATCAACAAAAATTGCAATTGATGAAATTAATATGGAAAAGCATGAAGGAGAGCATCCAAGAATGGGAACTGTTGATGTAATTCCATTCACTCCAGTTAAAAATATTGAGATGGAAGAAACTAAAGAATTGGCAGATAGAGTTGCTCAAAGATTATCTAAAGATTTTAATCTACCAATATTTATGTATGAAGAATCAGCCATTAATGAGGAAAGAAAAAACTTAGCTAAAATTAGAAAAGGTCAATATGAAGGTATGAAAGAAAAAATTAAAAAACCAGAGTGGAAGCCAGATTATGGCCCGTCAGAAATTCATCCAACTGCCGGAGTTTCTGCTGTTGGAGCCAGGATGCCCTTAGTAGCATTTAATATTAATTTAGACACTGATAATAAAGAGGTAGCCGATAAAATAGCTAGAAAAATTAGGCATTCAGGCGGAGGATTAAGATACTGCAAGGCAATTGGTATTGATTTAAAGGATAAAGGTATAGCCCAGGTGTCTATGAATATGACCAATTTCAAGGGTACTTCTTTATATCAGGTTATGGAAATGGTTAAATTTGAGGCTGAAAGATTTGGGGTTAATATCATTGGAAGTGAGTTAATTGGTTTATTACCGTCTGAAGCTTTATTTGAGGTAGCTGAATATTACCTGAAGTTAGATGATTTCAAACTGGACCAGGTAATAGAAAATAGACTTTTGGAAGATCTCTAATGAATAGTTTTAATAATGATTATTTAATTGTTTATAATATTGGTGAGTTGATCACTGCCGCTGATCCCTGGATTATAAAGGATGCAGCTATAGTAATAGATAAAAGTAATGGTATTATTAAAGAGATTGATAAAGATATCACTATCAAAGATAATTATAATCTTTCAAAGTATAACACTCTAGATGCTAAAGGTTCTCCAGTGTTACCTGGTTTTATAGATTCACATACTCATTTTGTTTTTGGTGGATATAGAGCTGATGAGTATTTGTGGAGATTAGCTGGACAATCTTATTCTGAAATAATGGCAAAAGGCGGAGGTATTGTTAACACTGTTGATGCAACTAGAAAAACTTCCTTTGAAGATCTTTTAGCTATATGTAAAAAAAGATTGGATAATTATTTGCAGCAGGGGGTAACTACCATTGAAGGTAAAAGCGGTTATGGCTTAAATCTGGAGACAGAGTTAAAACAATTGGATGTAATGAGGTCTTTAAATAACAACCATCCAATTGATGTTGTTCAGACCTTTATGGGTGCCCATTCTGTTAGTAGAGAATTTAAAGATGATAAAAAGGGTTTTGTTAATTATGTAATTGAAGAGATGCTGCCAGTAATTTCAGAAAGAGAAGATGTATCATTTTGTGATGTTTTCTGTGATCAAGGAGTTTTTACAACTGAACAGACAAAAAAGATTCTATTAAAGGCTAAAGAATTAGGTTTAAAACCTAAACTACATGTTGATGAAATTGCATATGTTGGAGGCGCAGAGTTAGCTGCAGAGATTAGTGCTGTTTCTGCCGAGCATTTATTAAAGGTATCTGATGAAGGCATTTCTAGAATGGCTGAAAGTGATGTAATTCCAGTGGTATTACCGATCACAGCGTTTAGTCTTCAGGAAAATTATGCACCTGCACGGAAAATGCTTAAAAATGGATTAGATGTTGCTGTTTCTACTGATTTCAATCCAGGTAGTTCACATTCTTATTCAATACCATTATTACTATCTTTATCTGCCATAAAACTGAAAATGAACTTAAAAGAAATAGTTAAAGCTGTAACTATTAATGCTGCTAAAGCTTTAGATAAAGATGAAATAATCGGTAGTTTAGAAACTGGAAAATTAGCAGATTTAATAATACTAGATGCTCCATCATATGAGCATTTAATCTATAATATTGGTGGCAATATTGTCGATACAGTGATTAAGAGCGGCAGTATAGTCCATAAAAAAGATGTACTTTATTATAAAAAGAATAATATTATGAAGGGTGATAAATAATGGCATTTGCAGATTTATCTTTAAAAGAATTCTCAGAAGAAGTGGCTTCTGACAAACCAACTCCTGGAGGTGGTAGCGTAGCTGCTTTATCTGCTGCTTTAAGTTCTGCTTTATTAAAAATGGTAATAGTTTTAACAAAAGACAATAATGAATTAGATTCTTTTAGGTCTGATCTTAATAAAGATATTAAAGATGCATTTCATTTGATGGATAAAGATAGCGATAGTTTTAATAAAGTTATGAAAGCTTTCAAAATGCCAAAGGAAACTGACTCAGAAAAAGAAAAAAGAAAAGAATCTATTCAAGCTGGACTTAAAGAAGCAAGCTTAACGCCACTTGATACAATGAAACTTGCTTATAAACTTATTGAAATTTCTATTAAAGTTGCGAGAAATGGTAATAGAAATGCAGTTACAGATGCAGGGGTTGCAGGATTTATGGCTTTTTCTGCATTACAGGGTGGATATTATAATGTATTTATAAACACTACATCTATAAAAGACGAAATATTTGTTGATAATATTGAAAAAGAAGCTAATAAAATGCTTAATGAATCAAAGGATTTATTAGAAGACTTAAATGAGATAATAATCAATACAGTAAAATAATATGATTTTTAGTGGGAAAAATATAATTTATAATAAACCTTCGCAAAATACTTATTTTGCGAAGGTTTATTATTTTACTTAAATTTCAGTAAAAAAAGAGTATCTATTCTAATGGTATTTTGATTTGCTGGCCTGGTCTTAAATCACTAGTAGACAGATTATTTATTTTTTTAATTTCATAAATAATTTCTCTGAGATCAGAATTTGAATTATAATATCTTTTTGCTATATTCCAAAGAGTATCTCCACTTTTTACAGTTACATCTTCCACCTTAACATTTGATTGATTCATTAAATTATTAGAACTATTGCTTAAAGTTCTTTCCCCGGATAAAATTGATGGACTAAAATAAATAATAGTCATAGATAAAGCAATTAATAAAATTAGAATCATCAGTAAATAATTTTGTTTTTTCATGATCAAATCCCCCCCTTGATTGCGAACTTGAGTTTAGTACTTATGTTCAATTATATCAGAACACTAGTTCAAATTCAACCTTTTTTTCATTAAATTGTGAACTATTGTTTGTTAAATTAATTATTATATGATATAATATTATCATCAATCATTATATTGGAGGGATAATATGAATGATCTTAGTGACAGACAAAAACAAATTTTAGAACATATTATAGATGAATATAATACTAAAGGTTATCCACCTTCTGTTAGAGAAATTGGTAAAGCAGTTGGATTAAAATCTCCTGCATCTGTTCATAATCATCTTAAAACTTTAGAAAAATTAAATTATATAAAAAGAGATCCTGATAAACCGAGAGCAATTGAAATCTTAAAAGGCAATAAAGAAAAAGTTAAAACTGAAGAAATAGTAAATATACCAATATTAGGTAAAGTTACTGCTGGGGTCCCAGTATTATCTGAAGAAAATGTGGAAGATTATTTTCCGTTACCTATTAATTATTTTAAATCAGGTAATAGCGATGTATTTATGTTACAGGTGGATGGACAAAGTATGATTAATGCGGGTATTCATGATGAAGACTATGTTATTGCCAAAGAAACAAAACATGCTAACAATGGTGATATTGTTATTGCTTTATTAGAAGATGAAACGACAGTAAAAAGATATATAAAGAAATCAGATTATATTGAGTTATTACCAGAAAACGATAATTTTGAGACGATTAAAACAACTAATGTTCAAATATTAGGTAAAGTAATTGGTCTCTTTAGATCAATAAATTAATCAAAAAATTATTATATATAAAGGGGTTGCACCATTAATTATGGCGCAACCCTTTATTAATTAAAAAATAAAATCTGATATTAAATTGCCTGTCTTTCTTAATTCGTTGAAAGCTCTAAGTTTTTGGCCCTGTTCATAATAATTTACTCCAAGTAATAAGCGGGTATATTGATTATTTTTTATATTTAATGATTTTTTTAAATCTTTATGAGCCTCTTCATATCTTTTAGTTTCAATTAATGCAGCAGCTTTATAATTGATCGGCCAGATATTATTGGAGTCTTTTTTAATTATTTTTTCAAAATAATCTATAGCAGCATTATATTCATCAAATATAACATGATAAAAGGCATAATAATTTAAATATAAGATCTCGTCATTTTCTTGATCGATTTTTTTAATTTCTTTATTAAACATTTCATCAAATTCATCTCTTGTAAAATCATCTTTAAATTGATCTAAAATTTCCATAGTTTCATTAATCATACCTAAATTAGCCATACAAATAGTTTTATAATAATTATTAGCTAATGAGTTAGGGTTTTCATTATATTGATTTTCGGCTTTTTCATAATGCTGTTCCCAGTAATCTTGATTGGCCAGTGAACTTCCTGGAAAAATTAATATGAAACAAATTATTGTTATTAAGAGAATAAATTTATAATTGTTTTTCAAAATTTAATCATCCTTTAAAATATATTGCTATTATTTAATCTTTTTAAAGCTTCTTCTATTCGGTTTTCATTGACTGTTAAGGCAATTCTAACAAACTTATCTCCTTCTTTACCATATCCAATACCAGGAGTAAAAAATACACCAGTTTCCTCGAAGACTTTCTTAGAAAATTCTTCTCCACTTGAATAAGCTTCTGGAATTTCAGCCCATATATAAAAAGTCGCAGTATTTTTACTTACATTCCATCCTAATTCATTTAATCCAGAAACGATTTTGTCTCTTCTTTTTTTATAAATTTCGCATGTGCTTTCAATTACAGATTCATTTCCATTAAGAGCAGATATAGCTGCTTTTTGAATTGCTTCAAAAATTCCAGAATCAATATTTGTTTTAATTCTTCCTAAGGCATTTATAATTTTTTGGTTTCCAACAGCCCAACCAACTCTCCATCCAGTCATATTAAAGCTTTTTGATAAAGATCCAAATTCAATGCCAACTTCTTTTGCTCCATCAACTTCTAAAAAACTTATAGGTTTGTTATCTTCAAAATAAATTTCAGAGTAAGCTGAGTCATGGGCTATAATAAAATCATACTTTTTAGCATAAGATATCATTTTACTAAAAAACTCTCTATCAGCTGTAGCTGCAGTGGGATTATTAGGATAGTTCAAAAATAATAATTTAGCTTTTTTTAGTATTTCTTCATTTACACTGTCAAGTTCAACTAGAAAGTTATTATCTTTATTTAAAGGTAAATTTTCAATTTTACCGCCTGCTAATAATGACGCTGTATTATAAACAGGATAACCTGGGTCAGGTACTAATGCATAATCTCCTTTATTCAGATAACAAAATGGTAAATGTGCAATACCTTCTTTTGAACCAATTAAAGAAATGACTTCTTTGTCTGGATCCAATTTAATAGAAAACCTATTATTATACCAGTTAGATACAGCATTTCTGTATTCATACAGGCCTTCATAAGATGGATAACTATGAGTTGAGGGGTCCTGAACAGCTTCTATCATCCTATTAACGATATAATTAGGTGTTGGCTGATCAGGATCACCTACTCCAAAACTTATTACATCGACTCCATCTTTTTTAGCTTTATTAATCATTTTATCAATTTCAGCAAATAAATACGGGGGTAGATTCTTAACTCTTTTAGCTTCTTCCATTATAAGCACCTCTTAAAATAGTTTTTTATTGTTAATCTTTATTATACCTTAATCTTACCATCAAAAACAAGTTTAGATTCACCTTCAATAAAAACTCCATTATCATTCCAGCTAACTTCCAAATCACCACCAGGTAATTTAACTAATGCTTTATTATTAACTAAATTATTTAATGAAGCTGCAACAACTGTTGCAGCTGCTCCTGTGCCACATGCCAGAGTTGCTCCAGCACCACGTTCCCAAACATTTAACTTAATTTTATTTTCTCCTAAGATCCTTGCAAATTCAACATTTGTCTTTTCAGGGAATAAAGGATGGTTTTCAATTTTAGAACCAATATCTTTCCAGTTTAATTCATCAATTTTTTCATTTATAAATATAACAGCATGTGGATTTCCCATTGATACCATGTTAAGGTTAAACTCTTTGTCATTAATAATAATTTTATGATTTAAAATATGTTGATTTTCTTCTATTTCAGATAAATTAATTGCTAAATTTCTTTTTTTAAATTTTGGTTTTCCTAAATTAACCTTAATTACAGAAGTTTTATTATTTCTATTATAGTTAATTATCTTAGGAATAATTTTACCTGCTTTTGTTTTTAAGTTTAATTTATTTTTATCAGACAAATTGTATTCTTTAATATAATGAGCAACACATCTAATTCCATTCCCACACATTTCTGCTTCAGAGCCATCAGAATTATGAATCTTTATCTCAAAATCATAATCGGGATTACTTATCGAGAGAATTTCTAAAATTCCATCTGCTCCAACTCCAAATCTTCTTTTACATATATATTTAATTTTCTCTTTATCATTAAATTCAACTTTTTCTTTGCTGTTATCTATTACTAAAAAGTCATTTCCTAGACCATGCATTTTAGTAAATTTAAATTCCATTTTAATTCATTCCCTTCAAGGTATTTAAATTTGTTACAGGATGTTTTAATAATATATGCTAATAAATCTTTTTCTTGCCAATTATCTGGATTTAACCAGATATTTTTAGGGTTTCTCCTCAAAAAAGTTAATTGTCTCTTAGCCAGATGGCGAGAGCCCTGTTTAATATTTTTGACTGCTGTATTTTTATCTACTTTTCCATCTAAATATTCTTTGATTTCTTTATAGCCAAGAGCCTGACTTGCAGTACGCCCTGGTTTATAATTATCAAACAAATACGCAACCTCTTCAATCAATCCTTTAGAGACCATTTCATCAACTCGATTGTTTATTTTATTATATAACACTGTTCTATTCCTCTTAATTGCAAATTGTAAAAAATTATATCGACTCTCTTTTCTATTTTGTTTAAATTCATAATAAGTCCTAGTTCTTCCAGTCATATGAAAAATTTCAATTGCTCTTGTTACTCTTCTAACATCATTAGGATGAATTCTTTCGGCATATTCAGGATCAATCATCTTTAAATAATCATGAAGTTTATCTTTATCAGTTTTCTTTAGTTTTTCTTTATATTTTTTTCGATAATTACTATCAGGTAGATAAGGTAACATAAAACCCTCAACCACTGCTTTAATATACATAGTTGTTCCACCAACTAATATAGGAAGTTTACCTTTTTTAGTTATCTCATTTATTTTTTGATCTGCTAATCTTTTATATTTAGCTACGGAAAATTCTTCATTAGGATTACAGATATCTATTAAATGATGAGGGATCTCCCTTTGAATATCCTTAGAAACTTTATCAGTTCCAATATTCATATTTTTATAAATCTGCATTGAATCTGCAGATATAATTTCTGCATTTAAAAACCGGGCTAATTTAATAGAAAGTCCGGTTTTTCCACTTGCAGTTGGTCCAGTAATTATCAATAAATCCGGTCTTTTAATCATATCTTTCCACCTTCTGTTTTAACTCGTCAATAGAAAAATTAATGATTATCGGCCTATAATGAGGACAGTAATATGGATTAGATGTATTAAATAATTCATTTATTATTTTAACCATTTCCGATTTAGAAAGATATTTACCTTCTTTAACTGCTTTTCTACAAGAATTATATTTTAGTAATTCATCTATCAGTTCATTATTTTTAGCAATTTTAGTAGTTTCTAATAGGTGATTAATTAAATCATTGATACTATCTTCAGGATTTTGGTCTTTAATAAAATCTGGTACAGAAGTTACAGCATATTGGGAGGGACCAAATTCATCAATTTTAAACCCAAATTTATTAAGCTCATTTTTAATCTCAGCTAATATCTCTTTTTCCTGGGCATTTAAATTTAATTGGATTGGAGTTAATAGCATTCTACTGTCATTTTCTTTATTATTAATTTTTTCTTTTAAATTATCATAAAGAATTCTTTCATGGGCATTATGTTGATCAACCAATAAAACTCCCTGGTTAGTTTCAACGATAATAAACAATTTGTGTAACTGGCCTAAGATATTTCTTATTACTAAGTCATCATTTTTTTTATCAGTTTCGTGAAATTCATCTATATTATTTTTTTCATTTGAAATACTTTCACCAGAAGAATTACTTTTAATAAACTGATTATTATCTTCATTTACATCTTCTTTTATTATATTTCCTGTAAGTTCTAACCTTGATGGAAGATATTCAACTTCTTTTTTTAAACTTTTATCTTTTTTAGAAGATTTAGATTTATAATCAGTTTTATTTTGATTATAATTATTTTTAAAATTTTGTTGATTAAATCTTGTGCTATCTGATTTTTGTTGATTCTTTATAAGTATATCTTTAATATTACTTTTAATTGTCTTTTTAATATCTTTTCCTCTGCTAAATTTAACTTCTCGTTTAGTTGGGTGAACATTAACATCAACTAAAATCGGGTTTAGATTTAGATTAAGAAATATTAATGGATATTTCTTTATTCCAAAAAGCTCTCTATAAGCTTCTTCAACAGCTAATCGCAAAAACTTATTATAAACAGGACGTCCATTAACAAAATAATATTGATGCTGTCTTGATGACCTTAATATATCCGGGTCAACCACGTAACCAGAAACTTCTATAAAATTATCTTTAAATTCAACTGGAATTAATTTATTATATATATTTTCACCATAAATACTGTATATCACATCTTTTAAATTCTTGTTTCCAGGTGTTGTAATAGTTATGTTGCCATTATGTTCTAAAGTAAATTTAACATCAGGCCGGGCAAGGGCAGCAGCAGTAATTATTCTACTAATATGGGCGGCCTCTGTAGAGGTTTTTTTAAGGTATTTATATCTTGCAGGGGTATTAAAGAACAATTCCTTAACAGTTATTTCAAGACCTTTATTATACCCAATTATTTCTTTATCAACAATTTCTCCGCCTTCTAAAACAAGTTTAAGACCTTCTTTTTCCTCTTTGTGACAACTTTTAGCAGTAACTTTTGCAACTGCAGCAATGCTTGCCAGAGCTTCTCCCCTAAAACCCAGTGATTCCAGGGAATATAGATCATTTACCTTTTCTATTTTACTGGTAGCATAGCGGGAAAAAGCTAATTCTATTTGATCACTTTTTATTCCCTGACCATTATCATTAACTTTAATCAGCTCTTTGCCGCCATCTTTTATTACAATTTTAATATTAGAAGCATTAGCATCTAATGAATTTTCAATAAGCTCTTTAACAACAGAAGCTGGACGTTCTACAACTTCCCCTGCAGAAATTTGATTTGCAATCTGCTCAGATAATTTTTTGATTTCTGCCATAAAATTTACTCATCTCCTGTAAGGTCCTGCTTAAATTCATATAATTTCTCTAAAGCTTTAATAGGAGTCAAATTATTGATATCTAATTCTTTAATGTCATTAATAATTTTCTCTTCATTTTCTGGATAACCAAATAACTCTAACTGTTCATCGTCCAATCTATTAAAATCTCTACTGTCGATCTCACCATTATTGTTTTCTAACTTATTTAAAACTAAATAAGCCTGGTTAATTATTTCTTCAGGCAAACCTGCAATTTTGGCAACTTCAATTCCATAACTATCATCAGCAGAACCTGGTTCAATTTTGTGCAAAAATTTAACTTCATTATTTTCTTCAGTAACAACAACATTTAAATTTTTAATTCCATCATTTTTATTTGCTAAGACAGTTAATTCATGATAATGGGTGGCAAATAATGTTCTAGCACCAATCCTATCAGGGTTATTAATATAATTACTTATAGCCCAGGCCAGGCTTAAACCATCATAAGTACTGGTACCTCTGCCAACTTCATCTAAAATAATTAAACTTCTAGCTGATGCATTATTAATAATATTACTAACCTCATTCATCTCAACCATAAAGGTTGACTGACCAGTTGACAGATCATCACTTGCTCCAACCCTTGTAAATATTCGATCAACCAGGCCTATCCTGGCAGCACCAGCAGGAACAAATGAACCAATCTGAGCCATTAAAACAATTAATGCTACCTGACGAAGATAGGTAGACTTACCTGACATATTAGGGCCAGTAATAATCATAAATCTATTATTGTTTCTGTCAAGACGACTATGATTTGGAACAAAATCAACATCATCAATGATCTCAACAACAGGGTGCCTGCCTTCAGTAATTGAAATTATATCTCCATCATCAACTTCAGGGCAGACATAATTATTTTCAGCGGCAACCTCTGTAAAAGATATTAAGACATCTAGAGTTGCAAGTTGTTTAGAAGTAATTTTAATTCTTTCTAACATTTTATTAGCTTCTTCTCTCAGTTTGCTAAATATTTCATATTCAAGTTCATGGATCTGGTCTTCAGCACCTAAAACTTGAGCCTCTTTTTCTTTAAGTTCAGGAATTATATAACGTTCACTATTGCTTAATGTCTGCTTTCTCTCATAATCATCAGGAACATTATCAAGGTTTGCCTTAGTAACTTCAATATAATAACCAAAAACCTTATTAAAACCCACTTTCAGGGAACCAATCCCTGTTCTTTTACGTTCCTCAGGCTGCAAATTAGCTATCCAGTCTCTAGCCTCCTGTGATTCTTCCCGTAATTTATCTAATTCATCATTAAAGCCAGATCTTATTAAGCCGCCTTCCTTTGGAGAAACAGGAGGTTCTTCAACCAATGCAGCATTTAATATCTCCAGTAACTCAGGAATTTCATCCAACTTATTTCTGATTTCTATTAGATAAATAGATTCAAAATTTTCAAGTTTATTTTTTAAATCTGGTATTAAATTTAAGGAGCTTCTTAAACAATTCATATCTCTTGGATTTATAGAACCATAACTTATTTTGCTTAAGATTCTTTCCAAATCATAAATTCCTTTTAAACTATCCTGAAGTTTTTTTCTTTTAACAAATTTATTTAATAATTCTTCAATAGCTTCCTGACGTTTCTGAATTTTATTTATATCTAAAAGAGGCTGATTAATCCATTTTCTTAATAATCTTGCCCCCATACTATTAATAGTTTTATCTAAAACAGAAAGTAAAGACCCCTCAAATCTGCTATCAATTATAGTCTGATTCAACTCTAAATTTCTTCTGGTAGAACTATCAATAACCATATATTCTTCTATAAAATATCTATTAATATTTGAAATATGATCCAGACTTTTTTTCTGAGTATGATTTATATATTTTAAGATTAAGGCAGCAGATTTTACAGCTGCTCGCATATTCTGAAGATTGATTTCTTCTAAATTTTTAATATTAAAATGCTCCTTAAGAACATTTTCAAAATTGTCTTCTAATTCATCAGAGTCTTTTTTGATTTCTTCTTCAATATAACTGATATGATAGTTATTATTTTTAATTAACTTATTCCATTCTTCATTAGGATTAAAAGATTTAGTAATTACGATTTCACTAGGATTTAACCGATTTAATTCATCGTAAATTTCTTCGATATTTTTAGTTTCTGTAACATTATAATCGCCAGTCGAGACATCAATATAAGATAATCCATATTCTTTATCCGTCTCTGATAAAGCTACTAAATAATTGTTTTTTCTTTCAGATAGAATTTCATCTTCTATTACAGTACCTGGAGTTATAACCCGGACAACATCTCTTTCAACCAGGCCACTGCTTTCATCAGCATCTTCAATTTGTTCACAAATTGCAACTTTATAATCTGCATTGATTAATTTTGCTATATATGGTGCTGCAGAATGGGCAGGCACCCCAGCCATTGGAGTTTTTTCTCCGCCACCTTTGTTTCTAGAAGTTAGAGCAATATCTAAAACCTGAACTACTTCTTCAGCATCATCTCCAAACATTTCATAAAAATCACCTAGTCTAAAAAATAAAATAGAGTCTGGATATTTATTTTTCATAGAAAAATACTGCTGCATCATTGGTGTTACCTTTGCCATTATTTAACCTCCAAAAATAGAACATACTCTATTGCTTTACAATTTCACCATAAAGAGTCCAGCTGCCAGCTTCATTAATTTTTGTTTTAATAAACTTACCAATTAATTTATTGCTTTTAGCAGGGATTATTACAAGTTTATTCCCATCAGACCTTGCTGAAAAATAATCCGGATCTTTTTTGCTTTCCCCTTCAACTAAAACATCTATTTCTTTACCAATTAATTTTTGATTTACTTCATAGCTTATCTGATTCTGTTTTTCCATTAATGCCTGCAATCTTCTGTGCTTTTCTTCTGAGCTAATCTGATCATCTCTTTTGGCTGCAGGAGTCCCTTCTCTTGGCGAATAGGCAAAGGTATATGCCATATCAAAGCGAACCTTATCAACCAAAGATAAAGTATCTTCAAAATCTGATTTAGTTTCTCCAGGAAACCCTACTATAAAATCAGTTGTTATAACAGCATCAGGAATTCTTTCTCTAATTTTATCTATTAAGTTTAAATATCTTTTCCGATCATATTTTCTATTCATTGTCTTCAGGATTTTTGAACTTCCAGATTGGACTGGAAGATGAAAATGCTTTGATATATTATCATTTTGGGCAACTGTTTCAATAAGTTTTTCAGATAAATCCTTAGGATGGGATGTCATATATTTTATTTTTTCTAAACCATTAACTTTAGCTAATTTGTTTAATAGATCAGGAAAATCATAATCTTCATTAAGATCAAGCCCATAAGAGTTAACATTCTGGCCAAGCAAGGTTATCTCAATAACTCCATCTGTCACAAGTTTTTTAACTTCATTGATAATATCATCCATAGGACGACTTCTCTCAGTTCCACGAACATGGGGAACAATACAGTAGCTACAATAATTGTCACAGCCCTGAATTATAGTAACCCAGGCCTGGAAATCATTTCTCCTTTTACTCGGTAGATCAGGAATTAAGCCTTTATCTTCTTCCCAGACATCAATAACTCTTTCATCACCATGTTTTACCTGGTTTATTAGTGAAGGTAACTTATGAATATTATGAGTTCCAAAAATTATATCAACCTGTGGATATTTTTTATATAATTCATCAACAGGACCTTCCTGCTGCATCATACAGCCTCCTACAGCAATAATCAAATCAGGCTTATCTTCTTTTAACTGTTTTAAAGAACCTATTTTACCAAAAACTTTTAGTTCAGCATTCTTTCTAATCAAACAAGTATTAAAAACTATTATATCAGCATCAGCATGGTCCTTAGTTTCTTTATATCCCATTGTTTCTAGCATACCAGCTATTTTTTCTGAATCATGTTCATTCATCTGGCATCCATACGTAATTATATGATAATTCATCATTATATTTAATAAAATCCTCCTAGTTATTCTTCTTTTAAATCTTCAAGCTGGTCGTTGCGCCCCATAATAATTAAAGTATCTCCTTCAAGAATTTTATCCTGTCCACCAGGAGCTAAATTTAAATTCTTTCCTCTTCTAATTGCCATTACATTAGCATTGTATTCTTTTCTAAAATTTATTTCCTGTAATGTTTTACCTACCATATGTGAAGGAGAAATTAATTCAATAATACTGTAATCCGGTGCAAAATCAATATAATCGAGCATATTTGTACTGATTAACTGACGGGCAACCCGTTCTCCCATATCCCGTTCAGGGAATACAACTTTATCAGCTCCAACTCTGCTTAAAATTTTACCATGCATTTTATCCTGAGCTTTGGCAACTACCTCTGGTACGCCCATTTCTTTTAAAATTAATGTAGCTAATATATTGGCATGAACATTATCACCGATACTTACTACTGCAGTATCAAAATTATTAACCCCTAAAGCACTTAAGGCTGTTTCATCAGTTGCATCAGCTTCAACGGCATGGGTAACATATTCAACTAGTTCATCAACACATTCCTCACATTTATCAATTGCTAAAACATCATGACCGTTATCTGCTAAGGTTTTGGCAACACTGGTACCAAAACGTCCTAAACCAATAACTACAAACTGTTTCATTTAGTATCCTCCTCTTAACCAACCATTATCTTTTCTTTTGGATATCTGTATTTGCCATGTCTGGCTTTTTGACCTAAAGCAAGAGCTAGAGTTAAAGGCCCGACTCTACCTAAAAACATGGTTATAATAATTAATACTCTACCTATTGCTGTGAGCTCTCCAGTAATCCCAGTGGAAAGTCCGACTGTGCCAAAGGCAGAAACTACCTCAAACAAGATTTCTAAGAATTGACCATCTTCTGTAATTGTTAATAAAAAAGTCATTAACAAAACAACGCCTAAGGACAATAAAATAATAGTTATAGCTTTAAAAATAATTTCATAGTCTATCCGTCTCTTATAAAACTCAATATCCTTTTTATTTCTAATCTTATTAAATGCAGTAACAATAATTATACCAAAGGTGGTTGTTTTAATACCTCCACCGGTAGAACCTGGAGAAGCACCTATAAACATTGCAATTACAATAAAGAAAAGAGTAGTGCTTTTTAAAGATCCTGTTGGTATTGTATTAAAACCGGCTGTTCTTGGTGTAACTGATAAAAAGAAAGAAGATATTATCTTTTCCCCTATATTTGCATCTGCAATTGTATTCATATTTCCAGTTTCTAAAACAAAGATAATAACAAAACTTAAAAGAGTTATTATTCCAGTAACAGTCAAAACTAACTTAGTTTGTAGGCTAAATTTTCTCTTTCCCTCCCAGCCCAGTAATTCAACTATAACTGCAAAACCTATACCACCTAATATAATTAAGGCAGCAATTGTTAGACTGATTATTGGATCACCAAAATAACTCTCTAAACTATTGCCAAATAAATCAAACCCGGCATTATTAAAAGCAGAAACAGCATGAAATACAGCAAAATAAATAGATCTAAAAATCGAATAATCATATCTAAGCCTAATAAATAAAAATAATGCCCCAATACCCTGAATTGATAAAGTCAAAGCAATTACATATTGGATCAACCTTAATAAGCCAGATATTTTAAATTGATTAAGATCTTCCTGAATTAATATCCGTTCCTTCAAAGAAATCTTTTTACCTAAAATTAAAGCAATTAATGTTGACATGGTCATAATTCCTAAACCGCCAACCTGAATCAAGACCATAATTACTACCTGACCAAATACAGTAAAGGCGGTACTTGTATTAACAACAATTAGTCCTGTAACACAGGTGGCAGAGGTTGCTGTAAATAAGGAAGTTAAAAAACCTATACTGCCTGTTGTAGTTGATGCCTGGGGTAACATTAATAAAAATGTTCCAATAGAAATTACAACAAAATATCCTAATACTAAAAATTGTGCCGGTGATAATTTTGTTGGTGAAAAATTAGCTTTATTTAGCATAATTAAAATACCCTTTCCTGCCGAAAAATATTTATCTAAATATCATCTTTTATTATACTATATTAGTTATCATATATCAATTATGGAGACTTGACTAAGCTATTAGATTATAGTATTATTAATATTGTAAATATAATATGAATTTAATGGTGAGATATAGAGAGAGCCATTGTTAGTTAAAGGGGGAATTATGTCTTCTTTTAACTAACTGGCTCTCTTTTTTGTATTTCATTAATATTATCCAGGAGAGGAGTAATTAAGTATGGATGAAAAAAACTATGATATCTTAATAATTGGAGGTGGAGTCATCGGAACTGCAATAGCAAGGGAACTCTCTAAATTCAACCTGTCTATTGCCCTATTTGAAAAAGAAACCGATGTGGCCTCTGGTACTTCAAAGGCAAACTCTGGTATTATTCATGCAGGTTATAATGCCTCTAAAAAAACATTAAAAGGTAAATTAAATATTAAATCAAATCCTATGTTTGATCAAATAGCTTCTGATTTAAAAGTCCCTTTTAATCGGATTGGCTCACTGGTAGTTGGTCATAATCATAAAGATAGGGAAAAATTAATTATAGAAAAAGAAAAAAGTATGGCTCAGACCGATTTAGATTTAAGAATTATCGAGAAGAATGAATTAAGAGAAAAAGAACCAGATTTAGCTGAGAATGCAATAGTAGCATTATATGCTCCAAATGCAGGAATAATCTCACCTTATAAATTAACTATTGCTCAGGCAGAAAATGCAGCCAATAATGGCGTGGATATCTATTTGGAGACAGAGGTTAAAGAAGTACTGACTAAAAATAATTATGTTACTGGAATTAATACTAATAAAGGAAAATTTAGCGGTTCTATTGTAATCAATGCAGCTGGACTTTATGCTGATAAAATAGCAGCAACAGTTGGTGAAGATTATGAGATAGTCCCTAGAAAAGGAGAATATAATTTATTTGATAAAAAATATGGCTCCCTGGTAAATCATGTTATTTTTCCTATGCCATCAGAAAAATCTAAAGGCATTCTTATTACTCCAACAGTTGATGGCAATTTATTATTAGGTCCAAATTCATATGTTGTAGAAAATAAAGATGATCTTGAAGTTACTGAACAGGGACTTAAAGAAATCTGGGATGGCGGTAAAAAATTATATCCTTCATTACCAGGTGATGGGATAATTTCTTCATTTGCAGGTCTGAGAGCAACTTTACCAGCAGAACCATATAATAATGATTTTAAAATTGAAGCTCTAGAAAATCCAGTTGGCTTTATAGACGTTGCCGGGATTCAATCTCCAGGCCTCTCTTCTGCTCCAGGCATTGCAGAATTGGTAAAAAAACTTGTTGATGATATCTCAAAAGATATTAAAACCCCATTAAAACTTATAGAAAAGGCATCTTTTAATCCTGAACTTGAGAAATTACCGAGATTAGATGATTATAAAGATCACCGGGAAGACTGGCATCAGGTTTACCAAAAAGATGAAAATTATGGGGAAATAGTCTGTCGCTGCGAACATGTAACTAAAGGTGAAATAATTGCTGAATTAAGAAAGTCACTGGCTCCTCCCACCCTGGATGCAATCAAAAGGAGAACAAGGGCTGGTGGCGGACGCTGTCAGGGAGGTTTTTGTGGTCCAAGAATTGCAGAGATTATTGCTGAAGAATTTGATATATCCCCATTAGAAGTTACAAAAAATGGCCCAGGTTCAGAAATTTTACTGGAACGGGTAAAGGATATTAAACCAGATCGGGATATTACTTATAGGAGGCAAAAGGATGAAAACTAAAAGAGATCTAGTAATAGTTGGAGGCGGACCAGCCGGTCTTGCTGCTGCCCTTGAAGCCTATAAAAATGGCGTTAAAGATATCCTTATAATTGAGCGAGATGAATACCTGGGCGGAATTTTACAGCAGTGCATTCATAATGGTTTTGGCCTGGATTATTTTAACGAAGAATTAACAGGCCCTGAATATGCAGAAAGATTTATTGATGACCTGGCAGATAAAGAGATAGATGTTCAGTTAAAAACAATGGTTATAGATATTAATGAAGAAAAAATCCTAACAGTTTTAAGTTCAAACAATGGAATTGAGTTTATTAAGGCCAGATCAATTATCCTGGCTATGGGCTGCAGGGAAAGAACCAGGGAAGCTATCAGGATACCTGGAACCAGACCTGCTGGGGTTATGACAGCTGGTGCTGCCCAGAGATATATTAATATTGAGGGTTATCTTCCTGGCAGGGAAATAGTTATCTTAGGTTCCGGTGATATCGGTCTAATCATGGCCAGAAGATTGGCCCTTGAAGGGGCAGATGTTAAAGGAGTATTTGAGATAATGTCATATTCATCAGGCCTTGTTAGAAATAAGGTTCAGTGCCTGGATGACTTTGGTATCCCTCTCCACCTTCAGCAAACAGTTGCCAGAATCCATGGCAAAAAAAGGGTGGAAGCAGTTGATATCGTTGAAGTCGATGATAATTTAAATCAAATTCCAGATACTAAAAAAACAATTAAATGTGATACTCTCCTATTATCAGTAGGTTTAATCCCTGAGAATGAATTAAGCCAGCAGGCAAATATTTCTCTGGATAATATTACTGGAGGTCCGATTGTAGATCAATCCAGAGAAACCAACCTACCTGGAGTATTTGCCTGTGGTAATGTCCTTCAGGTCCATGACCTTGTAGATAATGTCAGTGAAGAAGCCGAAATCGCAGGTAAAGCAGCAGCAGAATTTCTATTAAAAGAATCTAAACAAGAAATACAGCAGTCCCTTAAAATAAAAGCCGGTGAAAATATAACCTATGTAGTGCCCCATACTTTAAATATCAACTCGAATACAGAACCTCTAATTGAACTATTTTTTAGAGTTAAAAATCCAGCAGAAAACTGTAAAATTTCTATTAGAGACAATCAGGAAGAAATAGCTAGCTATACACGACCAATTGTAGAACCTGGTGAAATTGAATCAGTTAAACTACCAATAAAATTAATTAATAAAAGCTCAGATGAAATAGTGCTTGAATTAATAACTGGGGGTGAGTAGTATGGATGAAAGAACAATTATATGTTTAAGTTGCCCTAAAGGCTGTCGGGTTAAAGTCAAGGCTGATGGTGATGAAATAAAAGATATTAGTGGTCATGAATGTCCCCAGGGTATCGAATATGCAAAAAACGAATATTTAAATCCAACTAGAATTTTACCAACTACAGTCAGGGTTAAAAATGGCCAGATAGCTCTAGTCCCGGTAAAAACTGCTGCCCCGATTCCAAAAGAAAAAATTGGTGAAGCTATGCAGAAATTATCAGAGGTTGAAGTGGAAGCCCCTGTAAAATTAGGTCAGGTTATTGTAGAAAATATCGTAGATACAGGTGTAGATGTAGTTGCCACCCGTTCAATCCAAAAAGAGAATTAAACATTAAAGCCAGCATTTTAAAATGCTGGCTTATTTAAATCGAATCCTTCAATTATTATCTGATTATAATACAGTTTTTCTTAAGTTATGCTCCAGGAATTCTGCGGGAATGCTCCGGCAATCCTGCGGGAATCCTCCGGGATTGCTCCGGCTTTTATTCAGTGCAGATTCGGTCAAAATTCGGTTGGGCTTCGGTCCAGGTTCGGTTTAATTTCGATACAAATATAGTTATAAACGCTTATTTAATATAAATCAGCCCAGCCCAAAGTGCCCTGAATAGCTTTCTGCCAACCTTCATATAACTTTTCTCTTTTATCTGAATCTAAATCAGCCTCAAATATATTCTCAACATTTCTGATCTCTTTAATCTCATCTAAACTATCCCAGAAACCTACAGCAAGACCGGCTAAAAATGCTGAACCAGCAGCAGTTGTTTCAGTATCTGCAGGTCTTTGAACTTCTGTATCAATCATATCTGCCATAAATTGTAATAAGAAATTATTGGCTGATGCTCCTCCATCAACCCTGACTTCTTTAAACTTAATTCCAGTATCTTCAACCATTGCCATTAAAAGGTCTTTACTTTGATATACAATTGATTCTAAGGTAGCTCTTATCAAGTGATTCTTGGTAGTTCCTCGTGAGATACCAAAGATAGTACCCCGGGCTTCAGAATGCCAGTGAGGAGCCCCTAAACCTGTAAAGGCAGGCACAATATAAACACCATCAGTATCATCTACTTTTCTGGCAAAAAACTCAGAATCAGCGGCATCTTCAATTAAGCTCAGTTCATCCCTTAACCACTGTATAGCTGAGCCTGCATTAAAAATGCTGCCCTCTAAAGCATAAGTAACCTCTCCATCAAGCTCCCAGGCAATAGTTGTTAAAAGCCCATTCTCAGATATATAGGGTTTATCACCTGTATTCATCAATAAAAATGCACCGGTTCCCAGGGTTATTTTAGTCATTCCAACCTCAAAACAATTTTGAGCAAAGGTGGCCGCCTGTTGATCTCCGGCAATTCCTGCAATAGGAACTTCTTCACCAAAAAAATGATAATCAACTGTTTTAGTATAAACTTCGCTGCTTGAACAGACTTCAGGAAGAATATTAGCAGGAACATCTAAAATATCTAAAAGCTCATCATCCCACTCACCTTCATGAATATTGTACATTAAAGTCCTGCTGGCATTAGTTGCATCTGTAACATGTCTCTTACCGCCACTAAGTTTCCAGATTAACCAGCTGTCAATCGTTCCAAATAATAATTCTCCATTTTCAGCTCTCTTTCTGGCACCATCAACATTATCCAGTAACCATTTAACCTTAGTCCCAGAAAAGTATGGGTCTAAAACAAGCCCGGTTTTTTTATTGAATAAATCTTCATAGCCCTTTTCTCTTAAATTCTGGCAGATATCATTAGTTCTTCTGCACTGCCAGACAATAGCATTATGAATAGGATCAGAAGTTTCTTTATCCCAGATAACAGTGGTTTCCCGCTGGTTTGTTATGCCAATGCCAGCAATTTGAGCTGGTTTAATCTTCGCCTTTTTGATTGCCCCAGCCATAACACCTAAAGTTGAAATCCAGATATCAGAGGGGTCATGTTCAACCCAGCCTGATTTTGGATATATCTGCTCAAATTCCTGCTGAGATTTTCCAACTATAATACCATCCTTATTATAAATCATTGCTCTGGTACTGGTTGTACCCTGATCTATTGCCATTATAAATTTATCCATTAAACAAACCTCCTATACCCTTCTCAGGGCAACGATCAACTCAATTTCATCTGCGGCATCCTCAATTATATCAGAGATATCAGTAAGTCTGGTTAAAAAATCTCTATATAAAACCTTTAAAGCAAAGGTTAGATCATCCCTCTCAGAAAGCATATTTATGAGTTTTGTTTCTATTAAATCAATATCTGATTCTAAATCAGCAATTTTTTCTACATAAGAAAAGGCCTGATGGATATCTTTAAAAACATACTCTATCGCCTCAATTAATAAATTATACTGTTCTATTGTTAACTCAATTATTTTTTTAATCTTACTTTTACCTTCATCAGTAACATTCATAGATTTAAGAATAATAAAATCAAGAGTACCTTCAGCATAATCAGCGGCCTTATCTGTAAATTTTAAAAGATTCATAAAATCCCGCCTGGTATTAGGTACCAGAAATCTTTTTTCAATTAATAATTGAACAATTTCTCTTCTTAAATCATCTGCTTCTGATTCAATTGTATGAACTTTATGAGTATATTCTTTAAATTCATTACTAGTACCATCTTCTAAATAAATATTTAAAGCTTTATCGAATTCTTTTAAACATTCTAAAACTTTTAGGGCATGTTTATTATATAAGTCTGCAAGTTCACCGGTTTTTTTGACAATCCCATTCATCAACTTCACTCCCTTAATTTTAAGATAAAGTAGAATAAATACAACCTTTGACAACCTTAAGATTATATTTTTTTGTTAATTCGTCTATATCATCACTTCTTGTACCAGGCTGTAACCAGATATAATCAATATTATTATCAGCAATTTCAGGAATAACCTTTTGACCAATCTCAGGCCTGACAACCATATCAACAACATCAATTTCTTCATTAATTTCGTTTAAACTCTTATAACATTTAACACCATCTATTTTTTCAAGTCTGGGATTAACAGGAAATACATTATAATTGCTATCATTAAGAACTTTAACAATCTTATAACCAAATTTATCTTTATTGTCGCTAGCACCCACAACGGCCCAGTTCTTAAGTTTAAGGCTTTCTTCTTTATAACCCATTAATATCACCTCTAAGAAATTTTATAGAAAAAAATAACTCTGGCCGATAATTTTGGCACAGAGTTAGTATAACAAACTATTCTTCTTCAATTAATTCCATTGGTTCTCCACAGCAAACTAATTCTCCTCCACCTACATCTAAGACCTTAACCTCATTTCCACATACATTGCAGTGAAATATCTGACCTTTTTTTGAAACATTCATGATTTAGCCTCCCTCTATAAATAAATTATGTTAATATAATTATATTAAAATTTATAATTGCTGTCAATTAAAGCTTTTGCAAATTACTATTAAGATCTTCAATTAAAACATTGGAATCTTCGAGTCCAACTGATATTCTAAGTAAATATTTGTTAATTCCTAGCCTGTTTAGCATTTCCTCAGAATAATCTCGATGGGTCATAAAAAATGGATACTCAATTAAAGATTCTATGTCCCCTAAACTAACTGCCAGTTTAAAATATTCCAGGTTGTTTACAAACTTCCTGATTTTAGTAACATCTTCATTTAATTCAAAACTAAGCATAGCTCCTGGTCCAACCATCTGTTTCTTGACAATCTTTTCTGTCTTTTCAGATTTTAAGCCAGGATAATTCACTGATTTAATCTGATTTTGTGCCTGTAAAAATTCAACAATTGCAATAGCATTAGCTTGAGCAGCTTCCATTCTTAATTTTAAGGTTTTTAGACCCCTTAAGATTAACCAGGCATTAAATGGACTCATTACACTTCCTAATTCAGTTAGATAATTAAACTTTAAATTCATAATGTAATCCTTAGAATCAGCAATAACAATTCCGCCGACCAAATCGCCATGGCCCCCTAAATACTTGGTAGCACTATGAATAACAATATTGGCGCCATGTTCAAGGGGATTTTGTAAATAAGGACTGGCAAAGGTATTATCTACAACTAATTTACAGTTATTTTCTCTAGCAACCCTGGCAATCTTTTCTAGATCAATAACCTCCAGAGTTGGATTAGCCGGAGTTTCTAAATATAAAACCTCTGTCTTCTTATCAATAGCTTGATTAAGCTGCTCCAGATCATTAAAATCAATAAAATTTCCTTCAATATTATAATCCTGCAGCCATTGCTTTATAAATTTATAGCTGGAACCGTATAAAATCTGATGGGCAAGAATCTTATCTCCAGGTTTTAATAAAGAAAGTAAAGCTGCAGAAATTGCTCCCATCCCTGAAGCAAAGGCAACTGCTCCGGCTCCACTTTCTAAATCAGCCATTTTTTCTTCTAATATTTTTAAAGTAGGATTATTCCCTCTGGTATAAACATAATCATCAGTCTCAAATTCAAAAGCAGCCTCTGCATCCTCTAAACTATCAAAAGTAAAGGTAGAGGTCATAAATATTGGATTATTCAAGGCATTTTCTGGTTTTTTCTCTGGCTCCTTGGCATGGATTAATTTAGTTGAGAAATTATCTTTACGCTTAATAAAAATCAACCCCTTAATCTGGCTGTATAATCTATAATGTGAGAGCTTCCAAAGCTATTTTAATACTATTATCGATAGCCTGATCGACCTTTTCCCGATGGGGATTATAACTATCTGCATCAAAATCGATTGCTATGCCGTCAATTGCAAAGATTCCACTGGCTGCAACCCCATGCAGGGAGGCGATTAAAAATAATACACTTGCCTCCATCTCAACAGCTAAAGCCCTGGCTTCACTATAATAATTATTTGGGAGAGGTTCAATTTCTGGATAAAATGCACCGACCGTCAGGATTATACCACTCTGGATCTGATTGTCAGTCAATTTATTAGCAGCAGTTAATAAATTTTTAGTTAAACTCATATCAGCTACTGCCGGGAATTCTTTTTTAATTAACTGCTCAGTTAAGCCATCTTCTCTAATTGCTGCCTCAGCAATCACAATATCTCCATCTTTAATCGATAAATTTAAAGAACCAGCAGTTCCCACTCTTATAATTTCTTCTGCTCCAGCTTTAATAATTTCTTCAAAACAGACAGCTGCTCCGGCTGCTCCCACTCCATGGGAGACAATACTAATATTTTGATTATTATATTTGCCATTTATCAGTTTATACTCTCGATTATAAGATATTTCTTTAACATCATTAAGATATTTAGCTATTTTATCAACTCTTCCAGGATCACCACAAACTATTACTTTATTATTAATTTTATTTGCTGTAGTTTTTAAAATTGGCAGCATCTCTTCTGACATATTTATCGACTCCTATTAACATTATGATCTTCTCTTATCTTTAATATCTCTTAATCCAGAGACAAATGGTGGTTTAACTATTCCATATTCAGTAATTATTCCATTAATATTTTCTGCCGGTGTTATATCAAAGGCAGGATTATAAACTCTAATACCTTCAGGTGCAATTACTTCAGAGCCGATTTTCTTTACTTCATCAGAAGATCTTTCCTCAATCTCGATTAAATTACCATGATCAAGATTATAATCAACAGTGGATCTTGGAGCTACAACATAAAATGGTACAGAATGAACTCTAGCCAATTCAGAAAGCATATAGGTTCCAATTTTATTAGCGACATCACCATTGGCAGCAACTCTGTCAGCACCAACCAAAACCAGGTCGATCTTGCCATCTCTCATCAGGGTAGCAGCAACACTATCTGCTATCAGGGTAGCAGGAATATTTTCTTCAACAAGTTCAAATCCTGTCAATCTAGCACCCTGCAGCCGGGGTCTGGTTTCATCAGCATAAACATGAATATTTTTATTATTCCGATGGGCCTCCCTGATAACTCCTAAAGCAGTTCCATAATCAACTGTAGCCAGGGCACCAGTATTACAATGGGTTAAAATATTAGCTGAGATTGGAACAATTTTATTACCATGTTTGGCCATAGTTTTATTTATTTCAACATCTTCACGGGCAATATTATTTGCTTCCTGTTCTAATAATCTTATTAATGCTTTTCGATCCTGTCTACTATTCTTTTTAATAATATTAAACATTCTCTTAGTAGCCCAGCTTAAATTAACAGCAGTAGGCCGGGCCTTATTTAAATACTCAATAGCTTCCTTCATTTGATTTACAAATTCATTTTCACTTAGATCATCATATTCTAAAGCAGCTAAAAAGACACCATATGCTCCAGTTGCCCCAATAGCCGGGGCTCCTCTAACTACCATATCTGAGATTGCAAAGGCAACTTCCTGATAATCATTAGCCTCAAAAAATTCTATCTTCCCTGGTAATTTTCTCTGATCCAATAGAATCAAGGTTTCATTATCTAATTTTATTGTTTCATGTTTCATTATAACAACCCTCCTTATATAATTCCTGAATCACCAAAGCCAGTTGATTTTCTATAACTATCTGGTAATTTATCAACTTCCTCCCAGACAATCTCTTTAACTGGATGTATTATTAGCTGGGCTATTCTGGCCCCCTTTTTAATCTGAAAATCTTCTCTACTATGATTAATCAAGATAACACCAACTTCACCTCTATAACCAGAATCAATTACTCCTGGTGAATTTAAAACAGTCACACCATAATCTTTAGCCAGACCACTTCTGGGATAGACAAAACCACCATAGCCCTCCGGGATAGCTATTTTAATGCCAGTTTTAATCATCCTGTAATTACCGCCAGTTAGATTACAACTTTCAGCAGCTATCAAATCCATCCCGGCATCTTCACCAGGATGCTGATATTCAGGTAAATTAATGGATTTGTCAATTTGTTTAATTTCTATTTTCATTATAACACCTCATTTTATTATCTTGCAAAAAAATGGTTACCAATTTCAACAGTCACATCTCTTCTCGCCATCCATTCCTGTTCATTCGATTTATTTGGATTATAGAAATATAATGCCCTATCAGTGGGGTCCCGACCATTGACTGCTTCTCTGGCAGCCTGTCTTGTAGCTGGTAAAGGATTTAAATCTATTTGTCCATCCTCAACCACACAGAACTGACCATCCTGCATAATTACTCCTTTAATAGTATCTGGAAATCTGTCACTTATTACCCTGTTTATTATGACAGCTCCCACAGCAACCTGTCCTAAATAAGGCTCACCCCGGGCTTCTCCATTAATAGCTTTAGCCAGCAATTCAATCTCCTGGTCTGAAATTGATCTGGCCAGTAACTGTCTTTCTGTTAAGTCTTTAGCTGGCACCTGAAGTTTATCACCAGGTTTAATGGAATTATCCTCTAAATTATTTAATGCTATAATAATGCTTGTAGAAGTATTATATGTTCTTGCAATTTCATAAAGAGAATCTCCGCTACTTACATCATGAGTTACAAGATCATTTTCTGAAATATCATCTAAATCTGGTTTAGCATTAGCATTTACATTAACTGCAAAAGACTTTTCAGTCGATAAATTAAAATCGTCATCTTTTTCTAAAAAGCTTTTATTAAAGTCCCTTTCAATAGGTTGATCATCTTCATGGGGTATTTCGATATCATCACCAGACCTAATATTTCCGTTATTATTTAACCCATTCCAGGAAGTTAATCTATTAATACTAATATTATACTCTGAAGCAATTTCATAAAGAGAATCTCCTTCCTGAATGGTATAAATCAATTTAAAATCAATAGCTGATACATCTACTGTATTAAATAAACTAAAAATAAAAACTAAAAATATTAAAAAAGCTATTACTTTAAATATTTTTGTAGAATTTATCATAAGCCAGTTGCCACTCCTTACTAACAAAAAAATTGAATCTACTATTTCTTATATTTCTTTATAAAATATTAAATTCCTTCATTGATATCACTTTTTTATATTAAATTTAGGCCATCTTTTCTTTATTTCACAATTTTTAGGTAGAGAATTTAAAAAACTGCTGCCATAGCTCTTATCAAGGATTCTTCTATCCAGTAGTATAATTTCACCTTGATCATTTTTAGACCTGATTAAGCGGCCAAATCCTTGCTTAAACTTAATAATAGCTGCAGGGAGTGACTCCTCCCAGAAAGGATTACCACCTGATTCTTTAATTTTTTCATTTCTGGCAGCAATAATTGGATCTGTCGGCACCTCAAAGGGCAATTTCATTATAACTAAGCCAGCAAGAGAGTTACCTTGAACGTCTATACCTTCCCAAAAACTGCTGGTTCCAAGTAATATCTGTCTCTTTTTATTTTTTAATCTCTTTAAGATAATGTGTCTGGGCAGATCTCCTTGAGCTAAAATATTGATATTTAAAGTTTTTAGACGGTCTTTATATATTTCTTTAAATTGATTTAACATCTTATAGGATGTAAATAAAATTAACGTCCTTCCGGCCTTTTTGTCAATATAATCTATTAAATTATCTGAAATATCATTTAAAAAATTTTCATCATAAACTGAAGGAATATTATCAGGCAGATAAATCCCAATCTGATTTTCATAATCGAAGGGTGACTCAACAATCAATTCATTAATCTTGCTTAAACCCATTTTCTTCTTAAAATAATCAAAGCTTTCATTAACCGCTAGAGTTGCTGATGTCATAATATTAGTGGCAACTTTTTCAAAAATAACTTCATTTAAAAATTCATTAACTTCAAGCTTTGCATTTCTTTGAATATAATTATTATTACCCTTATTAAACCGTTGTTCTATCCAGAAAACATATTCATCTAAATGGTCTTTATAATTTAAATTAACTTCAAGTGAATCAGCCATTTCATTTAATCTACTTAGATAGCCATTAATTTCTATCAAAGGATTTTCTTCCCCTGCTGTTTTTATATCAAAATTTGATTCAACTAAATCAAATAGATTTTCAAATTTATAAGCAGTTTTTTTTAAAAGGGAGATTAATCTATTACCATATTCCTTCCAATCATTGATACTGGCATCATTTTTAAAAGTATTTTCCTTTAAACGTAATTTCCTTGCATTTTCCTTTTTCATTAGAGAGCCTAATTCATAGTTATACTGACGATTTAATTCTTCTATTTTATTTAGAGCAGGAAATAATTCCTGATCAATCAGGTTAATTATTTCCTGACGGTCATCTGGATGAATATTATAATCGTCTTTTCGAATCCTGATTAAAGGAGAATGGCTTGATTTCATTATTCTATTAATTAAATTATTTAAAACAGGAGGATAAAAATCCTGACCGCTGATCTTTGTTGCAACCTCAGATAAATTATGAGCTTCATCAATTATTAACTCCTGATAATCAGGTAAAACACTGTAAGCTTTGTTTTTTAAGATTCCATCAGCTAATAATAAATGATGGTTAACAACTAAAATATCACTCTGATAAATTGATTTTCTGGCTCTCTGAAAATAGCATTTTTTAAGATAAGGGCAGGCCGAATTTAAACACATATCAGATTCTGAAGCAAATTCAGACCATAAATTATTATCAATTTTTAAGGTTAAATCACTTTTTGATCCAGCAAAATTCTGGCTATTAGTCTGGTCCTCAATATACTGAGCAATATTTTTTAATTCAGAGTTATTATCATTTCTTTTTAGAATATTTTTTAGTTTTCGATAACAGATATAATTAGACCTACCCTTTACAAGAGTTGCTTTAAAATCAAAGGGCATAATTTCTTTTAAAAAGACTAAATCTTTATTAATTAATTGTTGTTGAAGATTAATGGTATTTGTTGATATTATAACAGGAACATTATTTTGCATGGACCAGATAAGAGCTGGAATTAAATAAGCAAAGGATTTACCAGTACCTGTCCCAGCTTCAACCATTAATTTTCCATTATTATTAAAGGTATCAATTATTTTTTCTAAAACTTTTATCTGCTCTTTTCTTTCCTGATAATTATCTAAAAAATTAGCAAGTTGACCCCCAGGTTTAAAATATTTAATTATCTCTTCTTTATCAAGCAATTCTAATTCATCAATAGTGTCAGGACTGACAACTAGATAACTATCAGTAAGCTCATTATTAATAATAATAAATCCAATTCCTTGATTACCTAATTTAGAAGCAATTCTAATATCAGCTGCCGAAGGCCTTAAATCACCTGAAGGATGATTATGAATAACAACATCTCCAGGTTTAAGATTACTTATAATCGCAGGAGCCATACTTTCGTTTCCCCGACTAACCGCTCTGATAGATGTTATCAGGTCTTGCTTTCCATCATAAGCCCCCTGAAAGAATACTTCCTGACCTCGGGCATCATTAATCTGAGCTTTCATATATTTAATTGTATCTTCAGTAAATAGCCTATTATCCATTAAAATCCACCTATTTTCTGAGTTCTTTTAAGATATCTACATCAGGATCATGATCAAGATCATCAAACCAGGGAGTCTCTAAAATAAAAGTTTTATTTTCTAATTTAGGATGATTTATAATCTCAGTAAATCCTTTTTCTCCTATAAATCCTTCACCAATATGGGCATGGCGATCTTTATTAGTTCCTAACTCAAATTTCGAGTCATTTAAATGTAATACCTTAAGTTTTTCCAGACCAGGACCAGTTTCTATTTCCGCTATTAGATCATCTAAACCTTCTCTACTGGCAACATCATAGCCTGCTGAAAAAGCATGACAGGTATCTATACAGAGTCCAACTCTTTCTGTCTCATCAATATTCTTCATGATTTCATTTAATTCACTGATGCTTTTACCAATAGCAGTTCCGGCACCGGCAACATTTTCTAATAATATCTCAGTATTACCCTCAGTTTCTTTTAAGACTTTATTTAGACCATCAATAATTCTTAAAGTCCCCTTTTCTTCTCCGGAGCCAGTATGACTTCCAGGATGAAAAACTAAATATTCAGCTCCAATCTTATTAGATCTTCTATAATCATCAATTAGTCCCTGAATAGATTTTTCCCATAAATTTTTCTTTGGTGAAGCCAGGTTTATTAAATAAATAGAATGAACTACCACAGGATCTATCTTATTATTTTTTCTTGAGACTTTAAAATCATTAATTAATTTATCTCCTAAAGCACTGTTCTTCCAGCCTCTAGGATTATTAACAAAGATCTGAACAGAGTTACAGCCAATCTCTACCGCTCTTGTAATAGCTTTATCAATTCCACCGGCTATTGATACATGTTTACCTAGTTTCATATAACTGACTCCTTTCAAATAATTAAAAAAAACATAAACTAGAAAAAACTAGTTTATGTTTTTCAGTTGTTATTTTATTTTAAGCCAAATTACTCTTTATCCTCATCATCAAGTTCTTTTAAAGCTTTAACCCTTGACAGATTAATTCTATCCTGGTTGTCTATCTTGATTACTTTTACCGGAACTTCATCGCCAACACTGACAATATCTTCTACTTTATCAACATGGTAATCAGCCATTTCAGAAATATGAATTAAACCTTCTTTACCAGGTAAAATTTCGGCAAAAGCTCCAAAGTTCATGATCTTTTTAACTATACCTGTGTATATCTCACCAACTTCAACATCTCTTGTTAAATCTTCAATCATTTTTTGGGCTTTCTCGCCGCCTTCTTGATCATCAGACATAACATAGACTGTACCATCATCTTCTATATCAATTTTTGCCCCGGTTTCATCAATTATTTTATTGATCATCTTTCCGCCTGGACCAATAACAAATCGAATTTTTTCAGGATCAATCTTCATTGTTTTAATTGCAGGTGCATTTGGCGATAGTTCAGGCCTGGGTTCAGCAATAGCTTCAGCCATTTTATCTAATATATGAAGTCTACCTTCTTTTGCCTGCTCTAAAGCATTTCTCATTATTTCTTTAGAAATACCAGTAACTTTAATATCCATCTGTAAAGCTGTAATTCCGTTTTTAGTACCGGCAACTTTAAAGTCCATATCTCCTAGATGGTCTTCAAAGCCCTGAATATCAGATAATATTGCTACTTCATCGTCTTCTTTTATCAAACCCATAGCAATACCACTAACAGGTGCTGAAATTGGAACACCGCCATCCATTAAAGCCATAATACTTCCACAGATACTTGCCTGTGAAGAAGAACCATTAGATTCAAGTACCTCAGAAACAAGTCTGATTGTATATGGAAATTCATCCTGGCCAGGTAAAACAGGACCAATAGCCTTTTCTCCTAAATGGCCATGGCCAATCTCTCTTCTCCCTGGTCCTCTCATTGGACTGGTTTCTCCAACACAAAATGGCGGGAAGTTATAATGATGCATAAATCTCTTTGTCTCATCATCACCGAGACCAAAAATAGTCTGTTCATCACTGGTTGACCCAAGTGTTAATACACTTAAAGCCTGGGTTTCACCTCTGGTGAATAGCCCAGAGCCATGTACCCTTGGAATTAAATCGACTTCAGTTGATATTGGTCTTACTTCATCTAAATCACGGCCATCAGGTCTTTTACCATTACTCATGACCTGTTCTCTAAAGACTTTTTTAGTTACATTATCTAATTCATCTTTAATTAGACCATCAAATTCTTCAGCCTGTTCTTCATCTAAAGTTTCCATGAATTCATCATAGACTCTATCTTTAACCTTGTTGATAGCTTCTTCTCTTTCCTGCTTTAACTTAATAAAGACAGCATCTCTTAAATCAGCTTCAGCCATCTCAAATAACTGTTCTTTGTATTCTTCAGGTAATTCAGGAGGTGTAAACTCCATTTTTTCTTTACCGACTTCTTCACGCATTTTAATCTGCATCTTAGCAAGCTTTTTAATTTCTTCATGGGCCAAATCAAGAGCATCTAAAAATACGTTTTCAGAAACTTCGTTGGCAGATGCCTCAACCATCATTACTGCTTCTTCAGTTCCAGCAACTAATAGATCAAGGTCTGATTCTTCAGAAAGATCTTCATCAGGATTAATTTTTAATTCACCATCAATTAATCCAACTCTAACTCCAGCAATTGGACCATCGAATGGTATGTCTGAAATCATTAAAGCAGCAGATGCAGCATTCATTGCCACAACAGCCGGATCATTATCATCTTCAACTGCTAAAATAGTTGCAACAACTTGAATGTCATGTCTAAAACCTTTAGGAAATAAAGGTCTTAAAGGACGATCAATTAATCTAGCATTTAGAGTTGCCTGATCTCTTGGTCTTCCCTCTCTTCTTGTTACACTGCCAGGAATTTTACCGATAGCATAAATTCTTTCCTCATAATTGACCATTAAAGGCAAGAAATTCACTCCAGGACGGGGATCTGACATTGTAGCTGTTACAAGAATTGAAGTATCACCATAAGTCGCCATAATAGATCCATTTGCCTGTTTTGCCATTTTACCAGTTTCTAATTTTAATTTTGTTCCATTAATCTCATGTTCCCAAGATTTTACCATAAATCAACCTCCTATTTATAAGACAGGGAGCGGTAATATCCGCTCCCCAAATAAAATTATTTCCTTATTCCAAGACTTGATATTAATTCACGATATCTTTCAACTTTATTATTTTGAAGATATCTAAGCATTCTTTTTCTCCTACCAACCATCTTAAGTAGACCTCTACGGCTGTGATTATCATTTTTATGCTCCTTAAGATGTTCAGTAAGCTCTTTAATTCTCGCAGTTAATAATGCAATTTGAACTTCAGGAGAACCAGTATCTCCTTCTTCTCTTTGATATTCTTTGATAATTTCTTCTTTTTTTTCTTTACTTATCATTAATTCCACCTCCTCAATTGTTAATACTCCAATAACCAAGATTTCGCTGGTGGTACGAAAATCCTAGTTACGGAAATCATCTACCTAAACAATTTTAACATAAAACCTTTTTACTGTAAAGCACATCCTGCTTTATTGCTTCAATTAAACTATCTTTATTATCAAACTTTTTTTCAGGTCTTATATATTTTACAAGACTAAATTCTAATTCTTGACCATATAAATTTTTATCAATATCAATAATAAATATTTCAATTCTATATTCACCAACAGCAAATGTTGGATTATGTCCAAAATTGGCAACTCCTCTTAACCGTTCACCATTATATTTAACATAACCAGCATAAACTCCTTTAGCCGGTAGAACATAATCAGTATTTAAGGATAAATTAGCAGTTGGAAATCCTAATTTTGAACCTCTAGCATCTCCATGAACAACTTTTCCAGCCATTGTATAAAATCTTCCTAATAAATTTTTAACCTGATCCATTTTCCCTACAGATATTAAATGTCTAATTTTAGTACTAGAAATCTTTTCTCCATGATTATTAACAATATTTAAAGGGGTAACAGAAAAATCATATTTATCACCAAGAATTTTTAAATCTTTAATACTGCCATTGCCACCTCTGCCAAAGGAAAAATCTTCACCAACTATTATATGTCCAATATTTAACGATTTATAAAGAATATTTTTAACAAACTCCTCAAAGTCTTTTTCAGCAAATGCTTTTGTAAACTTCTGACAGAAATAATAATCTATATTTAAATCAGACAATAATTTAATTTTTTGTTTAGGAGATGTTATAAAACCAGGAATATGATCAGGTGATAAAACCTGTCTGGGATGTGGCTCAAAGGAAAATACTGCTGGTTTCAAATTATTTTCTTTAGCTATTTCTTTTGTTTTGTTAATTACAGCTTGATGACCTAAATGAATGCCATCAAAACTTCCAATTGCAATTGCTGAACGATGTCCATTAAAATTTTTAAATTGACTGCTATAGATAACTTTCATTCCTTAATTGACCTCCAGACCAAAATCAAACATCTTCTTCAATATTAAAGACTTTATCAGGCTTTAAAACATATCTATCATCTTCAAAATCCACCTGACAGATAGAAATAAATAAATTATCATCATATAAAATTATATCATCATTTTTATTGAATTTGTAATCATTTAATTCCATTAAATCTTCTTTATATAAGTAAGCTCCATTAGTCGCTTTTATATAAGCTTCAGGTATAATTTTTATTTTTGGATAATCCAAATGTTTAGTCAATGGGGTGAATATTTTATTATTATTTTTTACATCTATTTTTTGTTCTAATTCTTTGGGATATAAAGAGTTTTTAAGCTTAAATGGGCCTGATTCTGTTCTTAATAAAAATGTCATAACTGCCTCTGTATTAAGAGATTTTCCAAGATCTCTAACTAAAGATCTTATATATGTTCCTCTTGAACATGTAACCATAAATCTAATAACTGGTAGATTAATATTTAATATTTTAAGATCATTTATTATAACATCTCTTGATTCTCTTTCAATTTCTTTGCCTTCCCGGGCTAATTGATATAAGCGCTTACCATTATAGTTAACAGCAGAAAACATTGGTGGAATTTGCTCTATCTTTCCCTGAAACTTATTAAAAATCTCAATAATAAATTCACTTTTTAACTCTATCCATGAAGAATCTCTGGCAACAATTTTTCCTTCTAAATCAAGGGTGTTTGTTGAAATACCCAGTTTCATTTCACAGATATAAGTTTTACTCCCTTCTGGTAAAAACTGAATAATCCTGGTAGCTTTACCGACACATAAAGGCAGTACACCTGCTGCTAGAGGATCCAGGGTTCCAGTGTGGCCAATTTTTCTCATATCTAGAACTCTTCTCAACCAGCCAACCATTCCAAAAGATGATATTCCAGGGGGTTTAAGTAAATTTAAAATTCCGTTATATTCTGAAATTTTAAATCACCCCCTGATTTCCTGATTAATTTCAATTGCTTTGTCTATTACTTCTTTAATTGCTTTTTCTAGTTTTAAGTTAATCCCACAGCCAGCTGCCTTAGGATGACCTCCACCACCAAATTCTGCTGCTAATTCATTTACTGGATAATATTCATTTGATCTCATACTAACTTTGATTCTATTATCTTCTTCATTAAATAATATTCCAACTTCAATATTATCAATATCTCTAGCGTAATTAACTATTCCTTCTTTATCTTCAAAGTTAGCACCTAATTCATCATAGTCTTTCTTTTCTAAATATAAATAAGCAATTTTTTCATTTTCTAAGATAGTTAAATTATTTAATGCCCTACCTATTAATTTTAATTTTTTAGGCTTTTCTTTACCATAAAGATCTCTGTTGATCTGATAAATATTAACTCCCTCTGCCATCATCTGATCAATCATCTGAATAACAGATCGATCAGTATTACTATAGCGAAGAAACCCAGTGTCAGATAAGACTGCGACAGACATGTAATAAGCAATATTTTTATCATAACTCCAGTTCAGATAATTGGCGATTTCATAGATAATTTGACCAGTTGCTGCTGAGTCTGGAGAAACATAATTAATATCGCCAAAATGTTTATTATCAATATGATGATCAATATTTAAAACCTTTTGATCTTTCAATAAATTTTTAGCAGGACCTAACCGCTCTGAATCACTTGAATCAAGAGCAATAATTCCATTATTTGATCTAAGGCTGGTCCTTTCATCAATAATGAAACATTCTAAATCAAGATTATTCTTAATAAAAGAATATTTATCATTTAAAGGTTTATATAAACCAACACTAATTTTTTTACCTAAATTTTGTAGTAATAATCCAAAACTAAAAATTGAACCAAGACAGTCACCATCAGGATCTTCATGGCCAATCAATAAAAAGCTATCCCAGGCAGCTATAAAATTAGCAACCTGGGAAATGCTATTGCTTTTTTTAGTTGTTTTCTTCATCAGATTTAGCCTCTTTTTCTTCTTTTCTAACTTCTTTAATTAAATTGGAAATATGGATACCATGCTCTATAGAATCATCGTATTTAAAAACTAACTCAGGAGTATGATAAACAGTTATTCTTTCACCAACTAATTTTCTTATAAACCCGGTAGCCTTTTTAAGACCATCCATTGTATCATCTCTTTCAGTCTGGTCACCGATGACACTAACAAAGATTTTAGCATGTCTTAAATCCCCACTGAGCTCAACATCATTTACAGAGACAAAACCAATTCTAGGGTCTTTTACTTCTTTTAATATAATATCACTAATTTCTTCTTTTAAAAGTTCTGATAATCTTCGTTTTCTATTTCTTGACATAATAGCCACCTCATTTATAAAGAGATCTATCTATAAAGTACGCTCTATCTCTTTATAATCATAAAATTCTATGATATCTCCTTCTTTGATATCATTATAATTAGCAATTCCAACTCCACATTCATAACCTTCTTTAACTTCTCTAACATCATTCTCGAAACGTTTAAGTGAAGAAATTTCTCCTTCATGAATAACAACGCTATCCCGAAGTAATCTGGCCTGATAGTTTCTATTAACTTCCCCGTCTGTTACATAAACTCCAGCTATAATTCCAACATCTGGAACAGAGAAAGTAGCCCTAACTTCCGCATGGCCCTTAACAACTTCTTTAATTTCAGGATCTAATAAACCTGACATAGCATTTCTAATATCCTCTAATGCTTTATAAATAACTCTGTATAATCTTATATCAACATTTTCTTTTTCAGCAAATTTCTGTGCTTTTACACCTGGCCTTACATTAAAGCCAATAATTATAGCATTAGAAGCACTTGCAAGATTAACATCAGTCTCATTTATTGCACCTACACCTGTATGAATTACATTAACTCCAACTTCATCAGTGCTTAATCTTAATAATGATTCACGTAAAGCTTCAATTGATCCCTGAACATCAGCTTTTATAATTAAATTTAATTCTTGAAGTTCTCCTTCTTGAATTTGATCATAAAAGTCTTCTAATGTAACTTTACTCTCAGTCTGGAGTCTAGCCTGATGTTCTTCTTCTTTTCTATCTTCAGAAATCTCTCTAACTCTCTTTTCATCCTCAAGAACCTGTACAAAATCTCCAGCTTTTGGAACATCATTGAATCCTAAAACTTCAACAGGCATTGCAGGTTCTGCAACCTCAATTCTATTCCCATGTTCATCAACTAGAGCTTTAACTCTTCCACAGGCTGAACCTGCTAAGATAGCATCTCCAACTCTTAAAGAACCGTTTTTTACAAGAACTGTAGCAACTGCACCTCGACCTTTATCTAATTCAGCTTCAATAATTACACCTTCAGCAGGCCTATTTGGATTAGCCTTAATATCTTCCATTTCAGCAACTAGTAAAACCATTTCCATTAACTCATCAATATTTTCACCTTTTAGAGCTGAAATTTCAACACAGATAGTTTTGCCCCCCCATTCTTCAGGGACAAGACCATGCTCAGTTAATTCCTGTTTTACTCTATCAGGTTGTGCATTTGGTTTATCAATTTTATTAATTGCAACAATTAAAGGTATTTCAGCTGCTTTAGCATGATTTATTGCTTCTACAGTCTGTGGCATTATGCCATCATCGGCAGCAACAACCAAAATCGCAATATCAGTTAATTGTGCACCTCTAGCTCTCATAGCAGTAAAGGCTTCATGTCCAGGAGTATCAATAAATGTAATTTTTTGATCTCCTGATACTGCCTGATAAGCCCCAATATGCTGAGTAATTCCTCCGGCTTCAGATTCTGTAACCCTTGTTTTCCTAATCATATCCAGTAATGTTGTTTTACCATGATCAACATGGCCCATTACCGTAACAATAGGAGAACGCAATTTATAGTCAGAAGGATTTTCTTCAAAATCGACTTTCACTTTACTGCCGTCACAGGTAAATTCTTCTTCCTCTTCAGGAGATCCAATTTTAACAGGAAGATTTAATTCGTCAATAAGTAATTCTAAAGTCTCTTCATCCAATGAATAATTAATATTACCCATGATTCCAAGTCCCATTAAATCTTTTAAAAGTGTGTTAGCCTGCATCCCAACAGCTTCAGCAAAATCCTTAACTTTAATTGGAGGAATAATAGAAACCCTATCATCCTCATACTCTTCTTCAACTTCTTCAATTTCTTCTAATATTTCCTCAGTTTCTTCAACTTGTTCTTCTTTTTTGACTTTTTCTTCCTTGGTCTCATCAGTTTCACTGTACATTCCTCGAACTAAGTCAGCTGTATCATCTTCTACTGTACTCATATGACTTGTTACATCAACATCTAATTCCTGAAGAATTTCAACAAGTTCCTTGCTTTCCATATTTAACTCATTTGCTAAACTATATACTCTAATTTTTCCCATCTATCAAGCACCTCCATAATTATCTAAACTTACTTACCCATGATTTATCTCCTCCAGCAGTTTATTATAAATAGAATCGCTAACTTCTATTTTTAAGGCATCGCTTAAATTATTATTTTCAACTGCTGCATCCAAACAGGTAACCTGCGGGCAGATATAAACATCCCGGCCACTCATAATTCCTCCAGGGTCAACCTTTATCTCCCCTTTGTTATTAACAATTCTCATTAACTCTTCTTCACTGCGGTGATCACCGCAACCGGCACATTTTTTAATAGATCTTCCTCGCAACTTTTACCCCTCCTGTGAGTTTTTTTCTGTTTCTTTTACTTCCTCATTTTTATCATCTTTTTCATTATCAACTTTACCAGATTCATTTTCATCAGATTCAACAATCTCTTCATCGCTGGAATTATATTCAGATTCCTTAATTATATCTACTTTCCAGCCTGTTAATTTAGCTGCCAGACGGGCGTTTTGTCCTTCTTTTCCAATTGCAAGTGATAATTGAAAATCCGGAACCACAACCTGGGCAATAGCGTCCTTTTCATTTAATATTACTTCATTAACCTCTGCAGGATTTAATGCATTTGCTATAAATACTTTTGGATCAGGATCCCATTTTACTATATCAATTTTTTCTCCATCAAGCTGATCAACAACGGCCTGAACTCTGCTGCCACGAGGTCCAACACAGGCACCAACAGGATCAACATCATCATTTTCAGAATAAACAGCAACTTTTGAACGATAGCCGGCCTCTCTTGCTACTTCTTTTATTTCCACAGTTCCATCATATATTTCTGGAATCTCTATTTCAAAAAGCCTCATTAAAAGACCTGGATGTGTTCTAGAAACTAATATTCTAGGACCTTTATTGGTGGAACTTACTTCTACAATAAATAATTTTATTCTATCTCCAACCTCATATACTTCACTATCTATTTGCTCTGAAGGGGGTAATAGAGCTTCAGTTTTACCCATATCAATCATAATATAATCTTTATGAAATCTTTGTATAGTTCCAGTTATAAATTCTCCTTCTTTTTGTTTATAGTGATCATAAATTACATCTCTTTCTGCTTCTCTAATTCTCTGCATTACAACCTGTTTTGCTGTTTGAGCGGCAATTCTACCAAAATTATTTGGTGTTATTTCAATTTCTGCAATATCACCAAGCTCTAATTTTGGATCAATATCCTGAGCATGTTCTAAAGATATTTCAGAGTTTTTATCCTTTACTTCTTCAACTACATCTTTTCTTGCAATAACTCTAACTTCTCCAGAATCCTGGTCGATTTTAACCTCAGCATTCTCTTTAGAACCAAAATCTTTTTTATAAGCTGACTCTAAAGCAGTTTCAATAGCCTCTAAAAGTATATCCTTAGAAATATCTTTCTCACTGGCTATATCATCTAAAGCATGTAAAAATTCAATATTCATCTTATTCCTCCTAATCTCCTTTAAAATTCAACTGAAAGCCTTGCATCTGCAATACTTTTATAAGGTATTTCAATAATTTCCTCAGAATCGTCAGAAATAATCTTAACTGAATTATTTATTAAACCTTTTAAAGTTCCGTTAAATTCTTTTTGACCATCTAAGGGAGCATACGTTTTTATAAATACTTTCTTTCCGATAAAACGATTGTAATCCTCTTCATTTCTTAAAGGTCTTTCAACTCCTGGTGAAGAAACCTCTAAAATATAGCTGTTATCGATAAAATCTTCTTCATCAAGCTTATCAGATAAATCCCGGCTTATTCTTGTACAATCTTCAATAGAAAGATTTCCATCTCTATCTTCTATATAAACTCTTAATACCCAATTAGAGCCCTCTTTTAAATATTCAACTGAGACAATTTCAAGTTCATCATTAATTATAATATCCTCTACCAGCTTTTTAGTTCTGGTTATAATTTTCATTTATATACCTCCAAAATTTTATAAACTATAAATAAAGAGTGGGTTTGCGCCCACTCCCAACATTACGTATAAAATAGCATATTCCTTAATAATTTTAACACAGGAATTACCATTATGCAAGCAGGACACTATGATTAGAATATTATTGATTAACTAATCCACAAATAAAGAAAGTTGGTCTCTTTCAGGCAGTCCCTCTAAAGCCCCTAAATCTTTCATGATTTCTAAAACGTTACTAGAAAGAGATGTTCTATTACTTAAATCTTCAATAGAGCTAAATTCACCGTTTTCTCTTGCTTTAACTAAACTTTCAGCAGCGGAACTACCTAAACCACTTACACTAATTAAAGGTGGCAATAATTGCTTATCTTTTAGTTGAAATTCTGATATTTTTGATCGATATAAATCAACTGGTAAAAATTCAATATTTCTTTCCATTGCTTCAATAACAATTTCTAAAACTGTTATTAGATTTTTTTCTTTAGCAGTTGCATCATTTCCTTTTTCTTTTAAATCATTTATCATGTTTAAAATATAATCATAACCCTGACTAACAATTTCAGTGTCAAAATCATCGGCTTTAATTGAAAAGTAAGCTGTATAAAACTCTGCAGGATAATTCACTTTAAAATATGCAATTCTGAATGCCATCATAACATATGCTGCTGCATGGGCTTTAGGAAACATATATTTTATTTTTCGACAGGATTCAATATACCAGTCTGGTACTCCAGCGGCAACCATCTTATCATATTCATCATCAGTTAAGCCTTTTCCTTTTCTTACATGTTCCATTATTGCAAAACTATCGGAAGGATCCAGCCCTTTTTGAATCAAATAATTCATTATATCATCTCTAACAGAAATTACATCTTTTAATTCTGCAGTGCCTTTTCTAATAAAATCTCTTGCATTATTAAGCCAGACATCTGTACCGTGAGATAATCCACTAATCCTAACAAGTTCAGCAAATGTAGATGGTCTTGTTTCAGTTAACATCTGTCTAACAAAGGAAGTACCAAATTCAGGAATACCAAGTGTTCCAAGCTCTAATCCCAGAGAATTGCCATCTAAATCTAATGCATCGACACCTGAAAAAAGACTCATAGTTTCAGGGTCATCTAAAGGAATATTTAAAGGATCTACCCCAGTTAGATCCTGCAACATCCTTATTGAAGTCGGATCATCATGTCCCAGCAAATCTAATTTTAAGATCCTACCACTTATTGCATGATAATCAAAATGAGTTGTTCTGACATCAGTCTCTTTATCATTGGCAGGTCTCTGGATAGGTGTAAAATCATGGATGTCCATCTCCTTAGGAACAACCATTAAACCTCCAGGATGCTGTCCTGTAGTTCTTTTTACACCTGTGCAACCTTTAACCAATCTATTGATTTCAGTATTTCTTTTAGATAGATCACGATCCTGTAAATAACCTTTCACAAATCCATATGCTGTTCTATCAGCTATTGTTGATATAGTTCCAGCCCGATAAACATAATCTCTTCCAAATAACCGTTCTGTTTCCAGATGAATTTCTGATTGATATTCTCCTGAAAAATTCAGATCAATATCAGGTACTTTATTTCCATCAAAACCCATAAACACCTCAAAGGGGGTATCAAATCCATCTTTTATTAATTTTGTTCCACATTTATTGCATTCTTTATCTTCTAAATCAACACCAACCCCAACTTCTCCTTCCAGGAAAAATTCATTTTTTTTGCAATTTGAACATCGGTAGTGAGGAGGCAGTGGGTTAACTTCTGTGATATCACACAAATAGGCTACAAGAGAAGAACCAACAGACCCCCTTGAACCTACAAGGAATCCATCTTCTAGTGATTTTTTCACTAATTTATGGGATATTAAATAAATAACAGAAAAACCATTATTGATTATTGATTTCAATTCTTTTTCTATTCTGTTTACAACTAAATCTGGTAACTCTTCTCCATATAAACTTTTTGCTTTATTATATGTCATTTCTCTAATCTCTTGATCTGCATTTTCTATTTTAGGAGTAAAAAGTCCAGAAGGCATAGGTTTCAATTTTTCAATCATACTATTAATTTTTTTAGGGTTTTTTATAACTACTTCTCTGGCAATTTCCTCACCTAAATAAGAGAATTCAGAAAGCATTTCATCTGTTGTTCTAAAATATAAAGGAGGTTGTTTATCAGCATCATCAAACTTCTGACCAGCCTGTAAGATTCGCCTATAAATTTCATCCTCTGGATTCAAAAAATGAGCATCAGTAGTTGCAACAACATTTTTATTTAATTTCTTACCTAATTTATATATTTTATTGTTAATTTCTTTTAAATGTTCATAAGATTTAGCAGATCCATTTTCTACAAGGAATTTATTATTTTCTAAAGGTTGAATTTCTAAGTAGTCATAAAAATCAGCTATCTGAACAAGTTCTGATTCATCTTTACCATTTATTATTGCCCTATATAATTCGCCTGCTTCACAGGCAGATCCAATTAATAAATTTTCTCTGACTTCTTTTAATTGACTTTTTAATATCTTTGGTTTCTTATAAAAGAAATCAAGATGGGAACTTGATATTAATTTATATAAATCTTTTAAACCTTTTTTATTTTTAGCTAATATAATTGTATGATAAGAAAATTTCTTTTCCCATTCTATTTCTTTAGATAATAAATTGATTTCAGATAATTTTTCAAGCTCTTTTTTCTTAATTTTATTTAAATAATTCATGAAAATTTCAGCAGTTGCTTTAGCGTCATCAGCAGCTCTATGATGATTTTCCAGTGAGATTCCTAATTTATTAGCAACCTTATTTAAACGATAACTTTTTAAATCTGGTAGAAAGGCTCTGCTCAACTCAACTGTATCAATTAATGTAAAATCAGATAACTCCTGGTTTAATCTTTTATACTCTTCCTTAATAAACCCATGGTCAAAACTAATATTATGAGCGACTAAAACTGAATCATTAATAAATTCCTTGAATTCTTCAGCGACTTCTGAAAATGAAGGGGCCGACTCTAAATCTTTATTTTTAATTCCGGTTAAACTTGCTATTTTAGGAGTGATTTTAATGCCAGGATTGACTAAAGTTGAATAAGTATCAATAATTTCTTCACCAGATATTTTTACAGCACCAATCTCAATAATTCTATCCTGATTAGCCTTTAAACCAGTTGTTTCAAGGTCGAAGATTACATATTCTTCTTCAGTTATCTTTTTTTCTTCTGGATTTTGAACTAAATCAATACAATCATTTACTAAATAAGCTTCAAGGCCATATATTATTTTTATATCATTTTTTTCACCGGCTTGAGCCGCTTCAGGGAAAGCCTGAGCTACTCCATGATCAGTAATGGCTATAGCATCATGTCCCCAATCAGCAGCCTGGGAAACAGCTTCATTGACATCAATAATAGCATCCATTGAACTCATTTTGGTGTGCAAATGAAGTTCAATTCTTTTTTCCTTTGCTTTATCTTGTCTGGGATTAGCGGGTAAAAGGTTTATATCTTCTCCATTAATTACATTTTCTCTGGCATAACGATCATATCTAATTTCACCAGAAATTTTTAATCGATCTCCTGTTGAAATATCCTGATAGAGATCATCATTAGAATTTAAAAATAATTTTGTTTTAACAGAGTCTTTAGTATCGGTGATAGAGATAAGTTTGATTAATCTTCCATTTCTAGTTTCTTTATCATCAATATCAAAAACTTCTCCTTCAACTACAACTTGTCCATCTTCAGGTAATTGATTTAATGGATAAACATTCTTTGATTTAACTATTTTTCTACCATATACAATACTGCCTGATTGTTTTTGGTTTTTATTGTTTTTCTTAGTTTTATTTGTGTGAGAATTTTTGTTTTCTACTAAATAGGCTGTTAGTTTATCATCTTGTTCATTTTGATAATTTCTAACAAAATTACCATTTACAATTTCAACATTGAGATCAAGACCCATTAATGAGTTTAATTGATGAGAAATAAAATTGACAGCTTTATTACAGCCTGCTGATTTGCAGGCAATCTGACTTTCAACTTTTATATATAAATTACTGTCTTCTAATATTAGTCGGGCTCTTTTCATCCAGCTAGAAATATAACTTAAACTATCTGGTAAATTTGAAATTATATTAGGCCAGACAAATTTAATTTCATCATCTATTGATAAAGGGCCAACTTTTAAAATTTCAAATTTTTTTATTTCATTTCCTAATTTTTTATATAAATAATCATTAATATTTTCTGTTAAATTATTCTGACTACTACTTGCAGTTTCAGTTTCTATCAGATAACATGTATTAGAATCATTATTTAATAAGATATACTTTGTTAAACCAATATTTTTTTCTAATTTTAAGGCTTCAAACATTTCTTGACCTCCAGATTAATGCCATTTAAATTCTATTAATCCATTTATATTTAATAAGGATTTATTCAAATTATTAATATCAGAGTTACCGCTAAACTCTAAATCAAACCTTATTATAGTTTCATGGATGAGTTTATCTCTTTCAACAACTACATCTTTTATATTAATATTTTCCTGACCAATTATTTCAGCTAATTGGCCTAATGTTCCTGGTCTATCTTTAATTCGACAATCAAGCATTTTTATTTGTAAACTTGTCTGCCTTAATTCCAGCCGATTTAAAAAAATAAGGTAAAGAAAACCAAAATAGTAGAAAAAATAGCAAGATTATAATAACCAACATCAACAAGGATATGAGTTCTAAAACCTGCAGGTCTTTAATGGTTTTCTCTTTCCCAGCCTATAAAACCAGTTAAAATTAAAGCTAATATTAACCTGAAAATAATAATATCTGGTGAAAGCATCTGTTTCACTCCAGTCTTGCTATTCTTTGAAAAAGAAAAGTAATGTTTTAAATACCTCCATATACATTTTAATTCTGGATTTAAAACCTTTCCAAAAACCCCTTTTCTCTTCTTTCATGGCATGGGTTAAATCTGGTAATCGGACTTTCTTAATCTGGCCATGTTTTCTAACATATCTATTTATGGCTACTTCAACACCATAACCTGTATTGTCAAGATTTTTAATCTTATTTAAAATTTCTCCTTTTAAAGCTCTTTGTCCTGATAGATGCGGGCTAACTTTTTGAGCTAAATCGGTAATATTTCTTCCTTTATTAAAAATTCCCACAGTCATATCAAATTCATCAGCAATTATAGGATTTAAAAGTGAGTATACATGTTCTTTTTTCAAACCGATTAAATCAGCATCAAGCATAATTACAACTTCTGCATTGCATTCATCAAAACCAGCTTTTAAGGCAGCACCTTTGCCAGAATTTCTTTTTAAATTGATAACCTCGGCACCAGCCATTCTGGCAACTTCAGAAGTATTATCCTCAGAACCATCGTTAATGACAATAACTCTTTTAACTTCTGGTAAACTTTTCGTAACAGAAATCACATGACTTACAGTCTTTTCTTCATTATAAGCCGGGATCAAAACACAAATTTTCATGGCCAGATTACCCCTTATTAGGTTATTTTATATAATAATTCTTCAATCTGGTCAACAGCTTCTTTCCTATCTATCATAGATTCTTCACCAGTTCTCCGAATCTGTAATTCAAATTTATTATCTTTTAAGGATCTTGATCCTATAGTTATTCTTAATGGAATTCCAATTAATTCTGCATCATTAAATTTAACTCCTGCTCTTTCATTTCGATCATCAAGCATAGTTTCTATTCCAGAATCATTTAAATCATTGTATAATTTTTCAGCAGCTTTATCTACTTCTTCACTATTTCCTAATGGTAAAATAATAACTTTATAAGGAGCCATTGGAACAGGCCAAACAATGCCTTTATCATCATGATTTTGTTCAATTGCAGAAGCTACCGTTCTGGTTATACCAATACCATAACTCCCCATAACTATCGGCTGTTCTCTACCATTATCATCTAAATAAGTAGCTCCCATACTTTCACTATATTTAGTTCCTAATTTAAAGATATGACCAACCTCTATACCAGATTTGATTTCTAATTCTCCATGACATTCTGGACATTTATCGCCGGCCATAACTTTTCTTAAGGGGAGATAATCTTCAATTTCATTCATATCTCTTTCTATATCAACATTTATATAATGATAATCTTTTTTATTAGCTCCTGTTATCACATTAGTTAAATCTTTAATCTTTCTATCTGCAATAATTTTTACATCATTTGATAAATTAACAGGCCCTATAAAACCAGCAACGCTTCCAAAGATTTCTTCAAATTCTTCTGGATGAGCAGGTCTTAATTCAACTGCCCCTAAATAATTTTTCAATTTAATCTCATTAAGCTGGTCGTCTCCTCTGATTAATGCAACTACCGGTTCGCCATCTGCAATATAAGCCATTGATTTAACCATTTTAGTATCTGGCTTTTCAAGCATATCTACCAAATCTTCAATAGTTTTAGCACCAGGAGTATGTACTTCTTCAAGATCTGCTTTTACCTTTTCGCCACCTTCATCTAATTCTATAAAGGCTTCAGCTCGTTCAACGTTAGCCGCATAATCACAGCTGGTACAAAAAGCTAACTCATCTTCGCCTGTGTCAGCTAAAACCATAAACTCATGAGATGAAGAACCTCCCATTGCTCCACTATCTGCCCGAACAACTCTAACATCAAGTCCACATCTTTCAAAAATCTTGGAATATGTATCATACATAACCTGATATTGCTCATCTAATCCTTTGTAATCTGCATCTAAAGTATATGCATCCTTCATAATAAATTCTCTTGCTCTTAATAGTCCAAATCTTGGACGTATTTCATCTCTTATCTTAGTCTGAATCTGATAGAGATTATAAGGGAGGTCCTTGTATGATCTAATCTCATCTCTTATCAAATCTGCTACTACTTCTTCATGGGTGGGCCCTAAACAATATTGTCTTTTCTTCCTATCTTCGAATTTAATCATTAAAGGTCCAAAATCTTCCCAGCGACCTGATTCCTGCCAGATCTCTGCATTCTGCATTGCAGGCATTAATACTTCTAGTGCTCCGCTTTTATCCATCTCTTCCCTTACAATACTCTCTACTTTTCTAATAACTTTATACCCTAATGGTAAATAAGAATAAACTCCACTGGATAAAGCCCTCATCATACCTGCTCTTAACATCAATTTATGACTTGCTATATCTGCATCAGCAGGATCTTCTTTTAATGTAGGCATATAATACTTTGATAATTTCATATTATTCACACTCCATTTTTTTGATTTCTGTTATCAGTTCATTTAATAATTCATCTTCTGATACCTTTTTAATAATCTCACCTTTTTTAAAAATAAGGCCAATACCTTTACCACCAGCGATACCTATATCAGCCTGAGAAGCTTCGCCAGGACCATTAACGGCACAACCCATAACTGCAACTGTTAAGTTTAAATCAAAATTTTTTAAAGCTGCTTTTACTTGTTTTGATAATTTTAAAAGATCAATCTCAGTTCTTCCACAGGTAGGGCATGAAATAATCTCAATTCCTTTATCTCTTAATCCAAATGATCTTAAGATCTGCAATCCGGCTTCAACTTCCCTAACTGGATTTTCTGTAAGTGATATCCTTAGTGTATCACCTAAACCATGACTTAATAAGGCTCCAATTCCCGCTGCAGATTTAATATCTCCAGCTCTCCCTCCACCGGCTTCGGTTATTCCAATATGAAGTGGATAGTCATATTTTTCAGCAAAAAGTTGGTTAGCCTTTAATGTCATCATAATTGAGCTTGATTTTAAAGAAACAATAATATCAGAAAAATTTAATTTTTCTAAATAACTGATATGTTTTTGGGCACTTGCAACCATGGCTTCAGCAGAGTGTCCATATTTTTCAGCTATATTTTTATCTAAAGAACCGGAGTTTACCCCAATTCTTATAGGAATATTTTTTTCTTTACAGGCTAAAACTACTTCTTTAACTTTATTAAATCCTCCAATATTTCCTGGATTCAATCTTAAACCATCAATTCCTGCATCTATAGAACCAAGTGCAAGTTTATAATCAAAATGAATATCAGCTATCACTGGAATAGAGCTGGCATTAAGTATATCAGGTAGAAATTTAACAGAAGCCATGTCAGGAACTGCCACCCTGATAATTTCACAACCGGCAGTTATTAATTCTTTAATCTGATCAATGGTAGCATCTATATTAGAAGTTTTAGTATTAGTCATCGATTGTATTGATATCGGCGCATCTCCACCTATATCAACACTACCTAAATTAATTTTCTTTGTTATTTTTCTAATCATTTTTAAACCTGGCCTTTCTTACAATCCCAGCATTCTTTATTACAATAATCAAGATGTTCAGCTACTTTATTATCTAGAATTTCTAATCTCTTAATAGCATCTTCAAGACTAATCTCTAAATTATGGTGTTCTCCATCTTCAAGTTCGTCAACATCATCGGCTTCCATTACTAGCTGTTGTAAAGGAGTTAGTTTTAAATTTGTATTAATAGGACTGGAACCACTATGGAAAAGAATAGCCAGAGCAATCTCTCTGGCTTTTCCTAAATGCTCACCTTTTAATGTTAATAATTCATGTGCTCTTTCAGCACCTTTAATAGGATGAATATCAAAATAATCATATGATTCAAAATCCCATTTACCATGTTTTTCCCAACTAGTGTGACCTATATCATGTAAAAGAGCAGCTTTGGTGGCTAAATCAGTACAAACATCACGTTCTTTAGCTAAATCAAACGCATATTCAGCAGCAACAACTGCATGTCTAAAACCGGCCACCCTTAAATGTTTTAAGGCAATGCTATCAGTTAATAAACTAACCAGTGTAACCCGGGGTAACTTCATTTAACCACCTCCATTAACTTAGAAAAAACTAGTTATAATATCCTGGTATATAACAAACACCATTAATAATATCAGTAAGAAGAATCCGATCATATGGATAAAACCTTCTTTTTCCTGAGGTACTGGTTTTCCTGCTATCACTTCAATTAATACAAAGACAATTCTTCCACCATCTAAAGCTGGAAATGGTAGCAAATTCAGGATGCCTAAATTAATACTAATAATTGCCAGCCAGTTTAAGACATCATCAAACCCAGTTCTGGCTGCCTGACCAACAATTGAAGCTATCATTACAGGTCCGCCTAAATCATCAGTATTTCTTTCGGCAAAAATTTGAACAAAACCATTGAAGGTCATTTTCATTACATAACCTGTTTGAGTTACAGCTCCTTGAATTGCTGTAATTGGACCAACCCTTTCTCTTATTAACTCCGGTTCAATCCCTATTATTCCATGACCTGAAGTTTCATCATATCTAGGAGTAATATCAAAAACCATTTCACTATCATTTCTTTGAATGGTAAATTCAAGAGTCTCACCGGGATTTTCATGAATATAAGAAGACATTTCTTCCCAACTATCAACATTTTGATCATCAATTGCTAAAACCCTGTCACCAGATCGTAATTCTGCTTCAGCTGCAGGATGGTTAGGATAAGCCTGTCCAATAATTGCTTCTCTAGAATAATCAACTGGTAATCCATAAATACTAAAGATTAACATAAAAGCTACTAATGCTAATAAGAAATTCATGATAGCTCCCATAGCTAAAACTAATAATCTTTTGCCTGGAGATTTTTGATGAAAGGCTCTACCCTGTTCTACAGTTTCTTCATATAATTTTACTTCTTCTTCAGAAAGGTCATCTTTATCAACAGGCATTTCACCAACCATATTACAGAATCCTCCAAGAGGAACTAATCTTATAGAAAATACAGTTTCACCTTTTTTCCGGGAAATTAATTTAGGACCAAATCCTAAAGCAAATTCTTCAACTCTTATATCTGACTTTTTAGCCATAATAAAATGACCTAATTCATGAACAAAAATTAAAACACCTAAAAATATTATAAAAACAACAATTGTGGTTAACAAATTTATACTACCTCCTCTGTCTTTTTACGGACAGTTCGATTTAATTCTAAAATATCATTTAAAGTTTTAAGACTGTCAGGTTTATGCTTGGCAAGCATTTTAGAAATTATCTCTGGAATTTCATTAAACTTAATCTTTTCATTCAAAAAAGCATTTACAGCAACCTCATTTGCAGCATTTAATACTACTGGATAACCTTTACCCTTCTGACCGCTTTCATATGCCATTTTTAAGGCTGGGAATGTTTTAAGGTCAGGGGTGTTAAATTCTAACTTACCAATCTTTTTTAAACTCAACTTATCTGCTACTCGTTTTCCTCTATCAGGAAATTTCAATGCATATTGGATTGGTGTTCTCATATCAGCAGTACCTAATTCTGCCAGGATAGAACCATCAACTAATTCAACCATTGAATGAATAATACTTTGAGGATGTATTATTACATCTATTTTATCATAAGAATAGCCAAATAACCAATGAGCTTCAATTACTTCAAGACCTTTATTCATTAATGTAGCAGAATCAATTGAAATTTTACTACCCATATTCCAATTAGGATGATTTAATGCATCTTCTACTGTAACCTCTTCTATTTCTTTAGCTGTATAACCATAAAAAGGCCCTCCAGAGGCCGTTAAAATAAGTCGAGAAACCTCTGCCCTTTCTTTGCCTTTTAAAAGCTGAAAAATGGCATTATGCTCACTATCTATTGGGATTATATCAACATTATTTTCTTTTGCAAGTGGAATTATTAAATTACCTCCAATAACAAGGCTTTCTTTATTAGCCAGACCTAATTTATTACCATTTAAGATTGCATTATAAGATGGCTCTAAACCAGCTGCCCCAACAATAGCATTAATTACCATATCAATATTATTTAGTCCAGCCAATTCAGCAAAACCCTCACTGCCAATCAATATTTCTGGCTTATAATCCTCTGGTAATCCATTTTTTAATTCATAAACATCAGCTTCATCATTAATAGCTATAAAATCAGGTTTGAATTTAATAGCCTGTCTCTTAATTTTATCTATACTTTTATAACAGGATATTCCCTTTAAATGCCAGTCATCTAATCTTTCTAAAACATCTAGTGTCTGCTCACCTATTGAACCAGTTGAACCTAATAAGATTAAATTTTTCATTCATTTACCTCCCAATAAGGTAGAAGATTAGTTCTTGCTAAAGATTTAATAATCACTAAGACCGTTGGACCAATAATAAATCCAATAACTCCTAAAATCCTAAAACCTGCAAATAAAGCTATCATAGTTGCTAAAGGATGCAAGCCTAAACTATCGCCAATAATTTTTCCTTCAAAAAGTTCTCTAACTGCAGTTATTAACAGATGAATAATTAAAAGACCAATAGCAAAACCAATATCACCGGACAGTAGGCTAAAAATTGACCATGGATAAAATATAAATGCAGGGCCAATTATAGGAATCAGGTCTAAAACAGCAGTTAATAACCCGATAGTTAAAGCATATTCACTATCTAAAATTGATAAACCTAAAAACGCAATAAAACCAGAAATAGAAATTAAAATTAGTTGAGCTCTAATATAACCTATGGCAGATGAAGATAATTCTTTCATCACTCTGAATACACTATCTTGCCACTCATCAGGAAATAATTTTAAAATATTATCACGAATTTTATCTTTATCTCGGCTGATAAAGAAAGTAGCTACAAAACTAAAGAATATTGTCATTAATGCAATTGGAAAACCACTGACAGTATTTAAAGCCATATTTGCTAATTGAAGCATGGAGGATCTAACTGCATCAAAAATAGCCTGTAAGTTTTCTTCAATTGCAGAAATAATTGCAGGGGATATATTCCATGATGATAATAAATCCTTCCAGCCTCCGGCATCTATAATTTCAAATTGTTCTACTAGTGTATTATAATCAGGTAAAGTTTGAACAATTTGATTAAGCTCAAAATATATTCTTGATACCCCAATAATTAAAAGAAAAACAATAATTATTAGCACAATTATTAAAACAATAACAACAGATAAAGTCCTCCCAAAAGGAGCTTTTTTTGCTAGATATCTTACCATTGGTTCTAATAAGCTTGCAACAACTAAGCCAATGATAAAGGGAGCAAATATCATAAAGGCATATCGTATTAAAAATAATGAGATAAAAGCAAAAACAACAGTCAAACCTAATTCCCTTAACCTTTTTTTCATAATTATCAACCTGCTTTATAATATATAATGTATTAATAAAAATGCCACTGGAGCTACCAGTAATAAACTATCAAATCTATCTAATATTCCTCCATGGCCAGGTAATATTTCTCCAGAATCCTTAATATCTGCATCTCTTTTCAAAGCTGATTCTATTAGATCCCCAAAAATTGCTGACAGTGATAAAACTATCGTTACTGGAATTATCCATAAACTATAATTATTTAAAAATATACTATATAAAATAATTACAATAATTGCGAAACTCACGCCACCAACTGCACCAATGACAGACTTATTAGGAGAAATTACAGGAGCTAAAGGTCTTTTTCCAAATTTTATACCAATAAAATATGCGCCAATGTCAGTTGCCCAGGCAACAAGAAGCACAAGCCATAAAGCCTGGTTATTATTAAATAATGAATTATTAGTTTCCTTTAATAAAACTAAAAAGGACAGACCTCCACCAATGTAAAAAAGACAGAATAATCTGTTACCAACATTGTTTAAAATATTATCAAAACCAGAAGTTTTGATGTTTATAGCAAAGATAGATATTATTGCAATTAGCATAAAAAACAATAAATCTTCTATCATATTATAATTGAAAGCACGATAAAAAAGTATAATTGAAAAAAATGAAAAACCAGGAATAATATATTTATCAAATTTTAACTTATAATTAAAAAAATCTACAAATTCTCTACCAGCTAAAACTGCCAGAATTGCTAAAAAAATTAAAAAAGGAATAGTACCGGCATATATAATTAATATTAATAAAATAAGTCCTAATACAGCACTGGTAACTCTTTCCTTTAACATTTTAATTCAACTCCTCATCTGGCAGACTACCAAACTTTCTTTTTCTTGAATTATATTCTTCTATAGCTTGTTTTAAATCTATTTTATCGAAATCCGGCCATAAAGTCGAGGTAAAATATAATTCAGCATAAGATATTTGCCATAATAAAAAATTAGAAATTCTTTTTTCATTTGCAGTTCTTATTAATAAGTCGACATCATTTAATTCAGGTGCATAAAAGAAATCTTTAAAATCCTCTTCCTTAAAATCTTTACGCCCGGACTCTATAACTTTATTTACTGCATCAATTATTTCTGCTCTGCCGCCATAATTGACTGCAATATTTAACTGTAAACCATTATTATTTTTTGATACTTCTTCTATTTTATTAATATCTAATTGAATATCTTCTTCAAGTTCATCAATTCTTCCAATAACTTTAATCTTAATATCTTCTTCCTGTTGTAATTTATTAAATTCATTTCTAACTGTTGATTTTAAAAGTTGAAAAAGAAAATTAACTTCATTTTTAGGTCTTTGCCAGTTTTCTGTGGAAAATGCAAAAACAGTTAAATATTTAATTCCTAATTCATTAGCAGCCCGGGCAGTTCTTTCTAAAGCTTTCAAGCCTTCTTTATGACCAAATTTTCTTGGTCGATTTTTACTTTTAGCCCATCTGCCATTGCCATCCATTATTATGGCTATATGCTCTAAAGTCATTATGACTTTCCTCCTATTTATCACAATAAAATATTCAAAAAAGAAGCATCCCCTCGCTTGAGGGGATTAATTATATTCAGTAAATGAATAAAGAATTATCAGTTCTCTAGAACTGGTAGAATCTTTTTCTCTAATATCTAAAACTCTTTTTTCACCAGTTCCTGATGACTTCCTTGGTGGATTAACTTCTATTAATTCATAATTATATTCTTTTAAATCATCAATAACTAAATCGAGGCGACTGCCTCTATATTTATCTGGAGACAGATCCATCTTAGACCTCCATTATTTCTTCCTTTTTCTTTTCTAATGTTTCGTCTATTTTTTCGATATATTTATCAGTTAAATCCTGAATATTATCCAGACCTCTATGCATATTATCTTCTGATATTTCACTGGCATCCTCTAATTCTTCTAGTTCTTCATTGGCCTCTCGCCTGATATTTCTAATTGAAATTCTTCCCTGTTCAGCCTTTTCATTGGCCACCTTTACCAGTTCTTTTCTTCGCTCTTCAGTCAGTTGAGGAATGTTAATTCTAATAATATTTCCATCATTATTTGGTGTTAATCCTAAATTTTCTTTCATTATAGCTTTTTCAATATTTTCCAGAGCATTCTTGTCCCAGGGTTCAATAATTAATTGTCTTGCTTCCGGGGCAGAAACTTTTGCCATCTGTTGAATAGGAGTCTGACTGCCATAATAGTCTACTATAATGTTTTCCACTAAAGAAGGTCTCGCCCTGCCAGTCCGAATAGTTTTAAATTCTTCCTTTACTGAATCCAGAACTTCTTTCATCTTCTTTTCAGTTTTCTGCTCAACCTGTCCAATCATAGTTAGGATTCCCCCTTTTATATTATCTTACATAAGTACCTATTTTTTCGCCTCTGATGGCCTTTTTAATATTTCCATTATCTTTTACACCAAAAACAATTAAAGGTATTTCATTATCCATACATAATGAAATAGCAGTAGAATCCATTACTTCAAGAGATCTATTTAAAACATCCATATAAGCCAATTCTTTAAACTTAATTGCTTCTGGATTAACAACAGGGTCAGAATCATATACACCATCAACATTTTTAGCCATTAAAATAGCATCTGCAGAAATTTCAGCAGCCCTTAATGCAGCTGTAGTATCTGTTGAAAAGTAAGGATTACCTGTGCCAGCAGCAAAGATTACTACCCTGCCTTTTTCAAGATGTCGAATAGCTCTCCTCCGAATGTAAGGCTCTGCTACTTGACGCATCTCAATTGCTGATTGAACTCTAGTTTCTAGTCCTAATTTTTCAATTGCATCCTGAAGAGCTAAAGCATTAATCACAGTTGCAAGCATACCCATATAATCAGCTGTGCCTCTGTCCATTCCTTTAGCACTGCCTGCTATTCCTCTAAAAATATTGCCTCCCCCGACAACGATTGCAAGTTCAATATCAGTCTCATCAACAACATCAAAAATTTCTTCTGCTAATTCCTGAATTACTTTTGGATTAATGCCAAAACCATCATCTGCTGATAAAGCTTCACCACTAATTTTTAATAAAACTCGAGAATATTTTGGAGTCGTATCCATTCAATAACCTCCATTATTATTACTGTAAAAAAGAGAACACGGAATCGTGTTCTCTCCTGCGGGCAGAATAATTAATTTTTGTTTAACTCTGCTTGCACCTCTGCCGCAAAGTCTTCTTCTTCTTTTTCAATACCTTCTCCAACTTCATACCTAACAAAATCTTCTACTTTTATTCCTTTTTCATCAAGATATTCTTCAACAGAAATATCAGTATCTCTAATATATTCTTGATTGTTTAAGCAAACCTGATTGTAAAATTTATTGATCTTGCCTTCAACAATATTATCAATAATATGCTCAGGTTTACCTTCATTGATCATTTGTTCCCGATAAACTTTCTTTTCACGGGCAATATCTTCTTCTGTAACTTCTTCAGGGCTGATATATTCAGGAGAAGAAGCTGCAATTTGCATGGCAACATTATTAGCTGTTTCAGTATCAACATCACCAGATAATTCAACCATAACACCAATTTTACCACCCATATGAATATATGAATGGAGAGTGTTATCAGTTTCAAATCTTGAAAATCTTCTTAATTCAATCTTTTCACCAATATTTGCAGTTGCTTCTTTAATGATTACTTCAAGAGTTTTATCATTATCCTTGAACCAGACTTCCTCTAACGCCTCATTAACATCTTCAGCATCACTCTCTAATAAATGCTGAGAAACCTTAGCAACTAATTCTTTAAAATTATCATTTCTTGCAACAAAGTCTGTTTCAGAATTAACCTCAACAATTATTCCTTCATGACCATCTCGGCTGATAACAGTATTAACCATACCCTCAGCAGCAACCTTACCAGCTCTTTTTGCAGCTGCAGCCATTCCTTTCTCTCTTAAATAATCAACTGCATCTTCAATATTACCGTCATTTTCAGTCAAAGCATTCTTGCAATCAAGAACGCCTGCACCAGTTCTCTCTCTTAACTCTTTAATTTCACTCATTCCAAATGCCATTGTCTATTTACCTCCCTGTGATAATTAGGCGTGAAAAAGGCCGGCCAAAAAATTACTTTCAGCCGGCGCCATAACTTCCTGAGAATATATTTGCTAATAGCAGCCTGCTAAAAGCCGCAAAACAGATTTAAACTAATTACTCTGAATCTTCAGTTTGAGCAGTTTCCTCAGCTTCTTGCTGTTCTTCACCACTACTCTGCCTTCCGGCTATAACTGCATCGGCAATAGTACTTGTAATCAATTTAACCGCTCTAATAGCATCATCATTACCTGGAATCACGTGATCAATAAGATCAGGATCACAGTTACTATCTACTATTGAAACGATTGGAATATCTAACTTAATAGCTTCTTTTACAGCTATTGATTCTTTACGAGCATCAGTTACATATAGAACATCAGGCAGCCCATCCATATAACGGATACCACCTAAGTTTCTCATAAGCTTTTCATGCTCTCTCTCTAGCTCAATTACCTCTTTATTCGGAAGAACTTCAAACAATCCATCTTCTTCCATTTGCTCAATCTCTTCAAGACGGTCTATCCGTTTCTTGATGGTATTATAATTAGTTAGCATACCACCTAACCAGCGCTGATTTACATAAGGCATTTCACAGCGCTCAGCTTCTGATTTAATTGTTTCCTGAGCCTGTCTTTTGGTACCAACAAATAAAACAGTGCTGCCTTTGCTGGCTTCCTCACGTACAAAGTTATAAGCATCTTCAATCAATTTAACTGTTTGCTGAAGATCAATAATATATATTCCATTTCTCTCAGTGAATATATATTTTTCCATTTTAGGATTCCATCTTCTAGTTTGATGTCCAAAATGAACACCAGATTCCAATAATTGTTTCATGTTAACTACAGACATTATTAACTTGCACCTCCTTTCAGTTTTAAAACCTCTGTCCACTTCAACTCCTGAAAATCTCTGCCGAAGAAGCAGAGCTGCAACCGATTAAACGGCACCTGCAGCAGGATCCGCAGACATGTGTATTTTTTTAACTACTTGCTAGTATATCACATAGCAAAAACTATATCAAGCATTATTTAAAGCTCTTTATCATCAGTCTTATGGGATGTTATTAAAACCCTGCCATCATCAGTAAAAAACTTCATTGTTCGGCCATAATTTGCCCCAGTATCTTGTCCCAATATACTTATTTCTAAATCCTTTAAAACTTCTTTAACTTTTATAACATTTCTTTCACCAACATTTAAAGAAGAATCTTTACTGGTTACTGAAAACATTTTGGCTCCACCAGCAATTTTAGCTTTCATATGATTCTTTTTAGCTCCCAATTTTTTCATCTCTTCTATTAATAAGGGTATACCAGTATCTGCATATTTAGCAGGCTTTAATCCTTTTCTATTTTCTGGCAGCATAATATGCACCATTCCACCAATTTTTTTGTACTTATCATAAAGTGTTATTCCTACACATGAACCCAGGCCAATTGTTATTAATTGATCTGGAGCTTCAACTACTCCATACTCGGCCATTTTAACTTTAACTGATCTTTCTGTCATCCAAGATCAAATCCAATTGCCTCTAAGATTTTTTTCAAAGATCCTGTTTCTGGAATCAAAAAGAAATAACCCTCAATCTTTTCTTCACCATCTATAAACTGAGTTTTGATAAGTAAAGCATAATCGCTTGATTTGCTCAATGGAATCATAGAAGAACTTAAAATTGCACCAGCCATATCAATAGCACATTCAGGGACAGATTGAATCATATTATAATTGGTCATTTTATTTAAGGCATTTAAATATGAACCACTAATTATATTTCCAATCTCTTTAATCGCAGAAATTTCCATATCATCTAATTCATCAAACTTAACCTCTTTTCCAGTTACAAGACTTACCAGCTTTTCAACACTATCCTTATCAATCATAAATAAGATTGAAGCTGGGGCTTCACCCATAACTTCCAACAGAATACCGGCTACTATTTCTTCAATGTTACCGGTGATTTCTGGTACATCTGAGATTGACATAATTTCAACAGAAGGTACAGTCATATCTATCTTTCTATTGAGAAATTGTGAAAATGCAGTTGCCGCATTTCCGGCTCCAATATTTCCAATTTCTCGCAAGGCGTCTTTTTGCATTTCATTTAAACCTCTAAATATATCATCAGTCATAAAAATTCCTCCAGACTAAACCTCTAATTCTGAAATTTCCTCAACTTCTTCCTGGGTCAAAACCTTATTTAACTTAAGTAAAATTATCAACCGATCATCTAGTTTACCTAC
>CAZLCX010000007.1:0-37548 GCA_964558325.1 uncultured Halanaerobiaceae bacterium
GTAGTATGGAGCACAAATAGTTTGTTTTATAGTTTTAAAATATCACAACAGGAGGGATATTATGTCTAAAAAAGAAATGGTAGCCATGTTATTAGCCGGAGGAAAAGGAACCCGACTTGGTGTTTTAACAAAGGAAATTGCAAAGCCAGCAGTTCCTTTTGGAGCTGAATATCGTTTGATCGATTTTCCACTAAGTAATTGTTCTAACTCCAACATTGATACTGTTGGTGTCTTAACTCAATATGAACCTCTTATTTTAAATTCTTATATAGGAAATGGTAGTTCCTGGGATTTAGATCGTAGAGATGGTGGTGTTACAGTCTTACCTCCCTATATAAGAGAAGGAGGCGGAAGTTGGTATAAGGGCACTGCCCATGCTATCTATGAAAATATAAAATATATAGATCTTTATGACCCTGAATATGTGCTTGTGCTTTCTGGAGACCATATTTACAAAATGGATTACTCAGTTATGTTAGAAGACCATAAGGCAACTGGAGCAGATGCCAGTATTGCGGTAATGGAAGTACCCTGGGAAGATACAAATAGATTTGGTGTTATGATTACTGATGAAAAAAAACGAATTGTTGCTTTTCAAGAAAAACCAGAAGATGCTAAAAGTAATTTAGCCTCTATGGGAATATATATATTTAATTGGCCAATGTTAAAAGATTATCTTCGGGAGGATGCAAAAAAACCTGATTCTTCAGGAGATTTTGGTCATGATATAATACCTGAAATGCTTAATGATAAAATGCATTTAAATGCTTATACCTTTTCAGGCTACTGGAAAGATGTTGGAACTATTGATAGTTACTGGCAGGCTCATATGGATTTATTAAAAGAAGCCAATATGGGTCTAAATCTATATGATAGAGATTGGGTAATCTATAGTGTCAATCCAAATAGACCCCCTCAATATTTAAGTAGTGGGGCCAAAGTCAGAAATTCAATGATTAATAAAGGTACCAAAATTCAGGGAGAAGTAGAAAATTCAGTGATTTTTTATGGAGTGGAAATAGGAAGAAATGCGATAATAAAAGATTCTGTATTAATGCCTAATGTAAAGGTTGAAGATGGTGCATATATAAACAAAGCAATAATTGGCCAGAATTCATTAATTAAAGACAATGCTCGAATAGGTATCGGTGATGCTATAAATTATGATGTAACTGTTATAGGAGAAAGTGAAACGATTATTAACGGTGCAAAAATTGAGCATGGGAGTATTGTAGGCTAGGCAAATAAATGCGAGAGGGAGGTAATAAAATGAATAATGTTATGGCGATTCTAAACAATAATCCACAGGGTATTTCTTTAAAAGAACTGACAGGTCATCGTTCTTTAGCTTCAGTACCTATAGCAAGCAGATATAGACTAATTGATTTCCCTTTATCTAACCTTGTAAATTCAGGTGTAGATAATGTAGGGATATTACTAGAATCAAGGTTTAGGTCTTTGCTTGACCATATAGGGCCTGGAAAGGCCTGGGGGTTAGATACTAAAAATGATGGGCTCTTTCTTCTACCACCAGCCCATATAAATAAACCAGGTAATGTTTATAAAGGAGATATTGAAAATTTTCAGGCAAACCTGGACTACATTCATCGTTCAAGCCAGGAATACGTTATAATCTCATATCCTTCAATTGTTTGCAATATAGATTATAGACCTATTGTTAAAGATCATATCGATTCAAGAGCTGATATCACAGTTGTTTACAAAGATTTAGAAACTTTATATAAGGATTCTCATTATACAACCATAAATATTGATGATAATAACAGAATTACTGAGATGAAAATAAATCCTGACACCAGAAAAGATACAAGAGTCTCTTTAAAAAGATATATAATGAGAAAAAATATTCTACTTGAAATAATTGACCAATGTGTTTCTACTGGCCAATGGGATTTCGAAAAAAATGGAATTTCTGCAAACCTTGATAAATATAATGTCCAGGGTTATGAGATCCATAATTATATAGCAATCATTAGCTCACTCAGTGAGTATTATCGAAGGAATATGGAACTCCTGCAGCCAAAGATATTTAATGATTTTTATAATACAACAGGTCCAGTATTTACAAAACCAAAAGACGAAGCTGCCACTAAATATACCAGCAAAGCTAGAGTTCACAATATTATAGCTGCAAATGGTTGTTTAATAAACGGAGAAGTTGAAAAATCAGTATTATTCAGAGGAGTTAAGATCGGTGAAAATGCTTCTGTAAAAAATTCTATTATAATGCAAAAAAGCCAGGTAGGTGAAGGCGCTGAGCTGGAAAATGTTATTTTAGATAAAAATGTTACTATAACACCTGGCAAAAAATTAAAAGGAGATCCATCATTCCCATTAATTATCGATAAAAATTCAATTATTTAATTAATAATGTCCCAGGTATCTCCTGGGACATTTTTTAATTATTAGTATAAAGAACCATCGCAGAATGAGGGGGTACATCAACTTCATCTGCTTTAAAAGTATTGAAAGGTTCAATATTTGCATGCCTATCATCAACTACTATATTCCAATTTTTCTTATTGCCAAGTTTTACATTAGCCCAATCCCACCAGCTATTATAAATAACTATTATATATTTCCAGTCATCTCCACCAGCATAAGGTCCTAACTCAAAAGCAATTATTCCAGGGGGGGTTTCTAGAAAATTTAAATTTTTACGGATCTCTTCAGCAGATTTTAATCTAAAAGCAGGATGTTTTCTCCTTAAAGTTATTAAACCCTGATAATATTTAAAGTTATCGAAGTATTCTTTTTTTCTATTCCATTTTAAAGCATTTATTTTATTACCAGCATTATAGGAATTATCATTTCCAAACTTTGTTCTTAAAAATTCTTCTCCACCTAATAAAAAGGGCACTCCCTGCGATGTCATTATTATTGTCTGTGCAAATCTATCGAGAATAATTCTTTTCTTTTCATCAATTGCCGGAAAAACTCCCTTAATTTTATCCCAGAGTGTGAGATTATCATGACAGCTAATATAATTAATTGATTCTTCTGGAGTTAGGGCAAATCCTTTTATATCATTATCATAATTAATTTCTCCAACAACGCCTCTTTCAATTGCCCCCCCTAAATTATTATGTCCGCCAATAAAACCCTGAGTCTTTAAGTCATTTTCACCCTTAATTGCATTTCGAAAACTATCATTGAAAATTCCAATCCCTTTTCCTTTTTGGCGTCCCTTTAAAATTATTTCATCCTCTGATAATTGAGGAGGTAATGCATACCAGGGTTCTCCATATACCAAGATATTTGGATCAATCTCATATAAACCTTTTCTTATTTTTAGCATTGTTTCTTCATCAATTAGCCCCATCAAATCAAACCGAAAACCATCGAGATGATATTCCTTAGCCCAATATAAAACTGATTCAACAATAAATTCCTGGACTTTATCTTTTTCAGTTGCTATTTCATTGCCTACACCTGAACCATTAGCTAATTCATCTTCATCATACCAGCGATAAAAATAGCCAGGAGCAATCTTATTAAATGCAGATTTTTCTGTAAAATATGTATGATTATAAACAACATCCATTATAACTCCGATATTTTCATTATGTAAATACTGGATTAATTTTTTTAGTTCTTCTATCCTTGCAAATCCTGAGGGATCAGTGGCATATGATCCTTCTGGAACATTATAGTATAACGGGTCATAACCCCAATTGTAATCTTCAATATCATTGTCATCTACTGTGGCAAAATCAAAAACCGGCATTAATTGTACATGGGTTATTCCTAACTCCTTTAAATGATCAACACCAGTTTTCAAACCATCTTTACTGGTCGTTCCTGTTTCAGTAAAACCTAAATATTTCCCTTTATTCTCAATTCCAGATTCTGGATGAATACTGAAATCCTTTACATGCAGCTCATAAATTACTGCATCTACTGGAGAATTTATACTGATTCTTTTATCTTTATTCCATTCTTCAGGATCAGTCTTATCCAGGTTAACAATAATTCCTCTTTCACTATTTGTTCCAACTGCTTTCACCCAGGGATCAAGGGTTTCAACTATTTCTCCATCCCGTTCAATTTCCAGCCAATAATAAACACCATCTAAACTTTCTGAAATACTTTTAATCCAGATATTTTTTTCCTTCTCTTCTAGCTCCAATTGCGAAAATACTACATTATCATCATTATATGAGAGATTAACAACAACCCCGTCTGCGTCTTTAACCCAGAGTTTAATATATGTATAATCTAAACCAACTTTTATACCATAGCTAAAATAATCATGAACATTATCAGCATTAATAAAACTCAAATAATAAAACCTCCTAGAAACACCATTAATAGTTACTTATCTTTCTATTATTATAACATATTTTAATGATTTAAAAAATTAATTTTACTATTTTGAGCTAGTGCTGTATAATAATAAGCATATCATATTAAAATATTTCTTTATTTTAATGATATGAGGAGGCAATAATGAAATATGAATGAAAAAATCACAAAAAATATTAAAAATAATCCAACCAAGGTAGCTTATTTCTGTATGGAATACGGCCTACATGAAGATTTTAGAATTTATTCTGGAGGTTTAGGAGTCTTAGCTGGAGATACAATGAAAGCTGCCAGGGACTTAAATTTACCAGTTATTGGAATAGGGATTATGTGGAACAAAGGTTATACAAAACAGTTAATAGATGATTACGGTAGGCCTTATGATAATTTCCCCCCTGAAGGTCAAAATTATAAACATGTTGAAGATACTGGAATCACTGTTACTGTTAAAGTTAATGAATCTAATGTTAAATGTAAAGTCTGGAAAGTTGATAAATTTAAAAATAACCCGATTTATTTGCTTGATACAAATCTTAAAGAGAATGGAAAATATAAACACATTACAGAGAGATTATATGTTGGTTCTTCTGAAGAAAGAATAGCCCAGGAAATAGTTCTTGGTATAGGTGGCATTAGAGCTTTAAGAAAATTAGATATCGATGTAGATATTTATCATTTCAATGAAGGCCATGCTGCACTTGCCGGCACAGAACTTATTCAAGAAAAAATAAAAAAAGGATATGATTTTAATCAAGCCTGGGAAAGAGTTAGATCTGAAATAGTATTTACAACTCATACCCCTGTAAAAGAAGGTAATGAATCGCATCCAATTGAAAACCTTGAAAAAGTTGGGGCTTTCAATGGTTTAGAAAAGGAAGAAATGGAGAAGATTGGTGGAAATCCCTTCAATATGACTGTTGCTGGACTTAGACTTTCTTCCAGGGCCAACGGAGTGGCCAAGCTTCATGGAATAACTGCTCGAGATATGTGGCAGCATGTTGAAGATAGAGCTCCAATTATTTCAATAACTAATGGAGTTCATTTGCCATCCTGGGTAGATGAAAGAATGTTTACCAGCCTTTTTGATAAGGAAGCAATTTCTAAACTCCACAGTGAAAATAAACAAGCATTAATAAATTTTATTGAAGAAGAAAATGGTCAGAAGTTCAGGGAAGATAGGTTATTAATTGGTTTTGCAAGAAGAGCAGCCAGTTATAAAAGACCTGATATGATTTTCTGGGATATTGATCGGATAAGGCACCTATTAGAAGATCAGATGTTACAATTAGTTTTTTCAGGTAAAGCTCATCCTGAGGATAATAAAGGTAAAGATATAATTTCAAGAATTGTTGAAATTTCAAAAGAATATCCTCAGAGTGTAACATATCTTGAAGATTATAATATTAAAATTGGTCGTTTAATGACAAGAGGGGCAGATGTCTGGTTAAATAACCCTCGTCGCCCAATGGAAGCATCAGGTACTTCTGGAATGAAAGCAGCCATGAATGGAGTTTTAAATTTTAGTACCCTGGACGGCTGGTGGGATGAAAACTGTCAGCATGGAATAAATGGCTGGCAATTTGGAGACGCTTATGTTGGTAATGGGCAGGATGAACATGACCTTTTCGGTTTATACCATGTATTATTAGATCAAATAGTTCCTACCTATTATGAAGACAGGAAAAAATGGTTAATGATGATGCAATACAGTATTAAAATGACACATGATCGTTTTTCTGCCGAAAGAATGCTTACTGAATACTATGAGATGTTATATCAAATTTAAATTTAATTAAGAAATTAAATATTAACCTCTAACCTGAACAGGTTAGAGGTTAATTTAAGTTAAATGTTATATAAAAGATTTTCTTCCTGTTTAATTTTCTCTTCATTACCTAATAAATATTCAATTATTGTCAGAGCAAAATTCATGGCTGTACCTGGACCTCTCGATGTAATTATATTATCATCAACAACAACAGGGTCTTCAAGATAATCGTATCTTACAAATTCATCTGCAAAACCAGGATAAGATGTCAATTTTTTGCCATCTAATATTCCTGCTCCTTTTAAAACAATAGGAGCTGCACAAATTGCTGCAACAAGTTTATCTCTAGCATCAAATTCCTGAACTAAAGAAATGATATTTTTATCCTGTCTTAAATTCTCTGCTCCTGGCATGCCTCCTGGCAGAACAATTCCATCAAAAACTCTCCAATTAATATTCTTAAAACGCTGGTCTGCCTGAATAATTAAACCATGAGCTCCCATAACATCTGTCTCTGTAAGTCCCGCTACTACAACTTCAATATCTGCTCTTCTTAAAATATCGATTACCGTTACAGCCTCAATTTCCTCAAAGCCTCGAGCCAGCGGTACAATTATCTTTGCCATTTTCTCACACTCCTTATTAATATTTTAATCTAATTCTTCCATCTCCTCTACTAAACTAGATTCGATAATTTTTTCAAAAAACTCTCTGATTATCGGTGCAGCAACATGACCACCAACTCCACCTTCTTCAACTAATAAAGCAAATGCTAAATCTCTATTCTGAAAATCTTCTATAAAACCTGCAAACCAGGCATGAGGATCTCTTCCTGCAATTTCTGCTGTTCCAGTTTTACCATATATATTATAGCCTTCTATATTTACTGCCTGGCCAGTACCCTCAGTTACAACTTTCTTTAAAGCCGTCCTTAAATTATTAACAGTTTCTTCAGATAAAACTTGCTCCTGTTTATCACTATAATCCTTTAACTGCAAACTAATCTCTGGTATATATCCCTGATTTGCAAAGGGTGTAAACATTTTGGCCATATGGAGTGGTGTCATTAAAACCTGATCCTGACCGATAGCTGACCAGGCAAGGCCCACTTGATTTCTGCCAGGATTACCAAGCTGACTGGCCTGTAAAGGAAGTCCAAGTTCTGGTGATGAAGATAAACCTAATCGATTAAAATAATCCTCTAAATTTTCTGCTCCAACTTCTAGACCGACTTTGGCCATTGTTGTATTAATTGATTGAACTATTGCCTCTTCTAAAGTATGAACTCCAAAAACTTCTTCTTCAAAGTTTCTGATTATATTACCATCGACTGTAAGGTAGCCTTCATCATTAAATTCACTATTAAGATCATAAATTCCTTCATTTAAAGCAGCTGTAGCAGTTAAAACTTTAAAGGTGGATCCTGGTGGATATCTGCCCTGGATAGCCCTGTTAAATAAAGGTCTATCTGGGTCAGTTGTTAATTGTGACCACCTGGAACTATTAATTCCGCCAACAAATTCATTAGGATCAAACCCAGGTGCTGATGCAAGCACAATAATTTCCCCTGAATTTGCATCTAATAAGACAAAGGAAGCCTTTAATCCTGCCAGTAAGTCAACTGCTGCCTGCTGAAGTGAAATATCTAGAGAAATATTGATATCTTCTCCATCTTCAGGAGCTAATTCCCTTAATAAATTTCTATCTTCATTTTTTTCTACATAAAATTCATAGCCTGGCTTGCCTCTAAGAACCTCTTCCTGACCTATTTCAAGCCCGCTCCTGCCTGCTCGATCTCCTGGCTGATAATCTCTTTCAGGGTAATAATTCATCATTTCTTCTGTTACTTCTCCTATATAACCAGTAATATGGCTTACTTCTGTATCATAGGGATAAACCCTGCTATCCTGTCTTCTAAAGAAAATACCTGGAATAGGGCGAAGAATTGGATCTAATTCAGCAAAGTCTGATTCTGAAACTGTTGCTATTGGAACAAACCAGTGATCCTGAATACCTGCTGCCTGATACTCTCCAACTAAATATTCTTCACTTAAACCTAATTCATCGTAAAGGGTTTCATGTAAAAAATCAGAATCTTCAACTCTGCCAGGTTGAATCCCAATACTTATTATAGAACCACCACCAGCCAATAACTCTCCACTCCTATCATATATATCGCCTCTTTCTGGATAAAGCCTTACCCTATCATAAGAGGCATCTATTCCATATTCAGGTAAAGGAAAATAATCGCCCCAATGTACCTTCCAATCTAATATGCCATCTCTGGATAATTTCATCTCAAAATTGATAACTATATCATCAAAATATTCACTTGAATATCTAATGTCTACCTCATATTCAGCTTCGAAAAGAGATTCTTCAATAGTTTCAATCGATAATAACTCAACTTCTGACAGATTAAAGTCATTGCTAAAATCTGAAAAAGAGTCAGCTAATCTGTCAGCTGAGGGTTCATCAAATTCTGAATGATGAAACTCTGCTAAAGAACCAAAATCTTCAGATAAAAATTTATCTAAATATTCTTCAGCTACATCTACAGGTAATGGATAAATAAATTCAGCTAAAAAATATCCTGCTCCTAGCATTAAAACTGCTACAATAATTATAATAATTGCTAGCCTCATAATTAAGCCTCCTAAAAAAATTTATTAAAAATAAAGGAAAAACAATTTTTATATAGAATAATATATTGAAAACAAAAGGAGGTATCATTAATGAAAAAATATTTAATACTAATTTTAGTTTTTGCATTCATTATTTCAGTTACAGCACCTACACAAGCATTAGTTGAGCCAGATGTAAATGAAGGACATGGACATTTTTTGGTTAATTTAGTAGTCCCACGAGTTGATTCTGGATTTGCTGTAGCTGGCGATTACGGTATCAATAATAACTTTGGTATTTTTGGAGAAATAGGTGATCCTTTTTCTCGGCTTGGACTAAAATATCAACTAAGCCCAGGATTTGCAGTTACAGGGGGTTATGTTGTCAATAATTCTATCTTTATTGGCCTGAATACATCCTTAGCTGCTGCTGATAATTTAAGAATCTCCGGAGATTTTGGATTAGTGGCCCCAGATAGTGATTTAGCTCTAATGTATGAAGCTGGAGCTATTTATGAACTTCCAGAAAACATTGATGTTAGAGCTTCAGTAAGCGGAATTACATCTAAAATAGACATAAAATACAAATTAGGATTTGGTTATTCTTTCTAATAAATGAAAAACCAATAAATATACTAACCCCGCTGTTAAAGCGGGGATTTTTTTGATTACTCTATTTTATTATACCATATTATTAAGGCTTCTTTAATTAATGGGTCATTTTTCTTTTTAATATCATCTAATTTTTTATTAATATCTACAACTTCATCTTCTTTCAAATAATCTCTATCCATTAAATCTATTAAAGAAATCAAAAAATAATATAATGTCCATGGATTATAAGTAATAGTAAGGTGATCAATAATGAACCTTTTAGCTTTATTCCACTTTTCCATCTGTTTTAGCATTTCGAGCCAAAATCTTGAAAAATGTTCAACATTATTTTTGTTACCATGATAATCAATCAGATCCCAAAGCGCTGAAAAAGTATAATTATCAACTAAATTTTTAGAATAACCAGGTGCATGTAATGCAATTTTATCTGCAATCTTTTCAGGATCATCTATTTGCTTAAATAATGAATATTTCATAAAATCTAAAAGGTCCTTTAAACTAAATTTTTCTTCAAATCCTGCTTGAAATTCTTCTTTCATCTTCTCTTCTTCTTTTATACTCAAATTTTTGAAATACAAAAAATATTCTTCTGGATTACTAATATTTTTATACTTAATCAATAATCTTTTATATTTTATTAAATACCAGCTAGGAATCACTGAAATAGCTAATAATAACAGAAGTCCCCTTAAAAATAGTTGCCTCCAGAAAAAATTATTATTGGTGAGATATAATAAGCTATTTGGTGAAATCAATTTAATTGAGTCGTTAATTATATTGGCATTATTTTTAACAATTTCAATTAACTGTCCTCCACTATAATCTTTAGAACTTCTAGATAATATTCCAGCCAAAAGACCTGTAACTCTAGGAGCTGCAAAGGAAGTTCCAGACTGACGATAAGTTATCATCTGAAAAGAACTAATATTACCAGGAAGATAATAAACGACATCACCTGCTGCTGCAAAATCAACTTTATTATTATAAGTTGCATATTCGGCTAAACCTCTTCTACTACCGCTAGTTATAGAGATAGTTTCATCATAAGCTGCTGGATAGTATAAATAATCATCACCGCTATTGCCTGCAGCTGCAATAATTATTATTCCCATTTCCTTTAAATCTTGAAAAAGTTCCTCTTCAGGTTGATATCCATCCATAAATGCCAGACTAATATTTATTAAAACCCTTTTATTCTGGTTAACAACTTGTTCAAAATATATCTGCTGTAAAAAATCCTTAAATTGTTGCCTTCGCTCTGGCTGACTAATTGGCTGAATCTCCAATTCTCTAATTATTAAATTACTGCTGCCTGCACTATTCTCTATTATTTCTCTAACCAGCTGTCCATGACCAGGTCTTAGTTGATAGGAACCAGGTCTCTGGATCTGATTAGTCGGGCCAAACATTGGATTAAAGCTTGCATCAATTATATAAACTATTACTGGCTTCTCTTCTTCTCTCTGGAATTCAAAATATAGAGCTAATAGTCCAAAAATCAATGATGTTATTAATAATATAATTAAAATCTTTTTCATAGATATCTTTTTTCCTGAAACTTAAACTTATTTAAAATACTTTCATCATGTTCTGCAATGAAAACAATTTTCCCATCGTTTATACCAATGGAAGCGTCGTTATAATAACCGACGCTGTCTTCCATAGTCAGAACGGTTGCTCTATCAATGATAAGACCAATCATCATTTTAGTCAACCCCCTGGTATTTAATTTTCCTCTACCTTAGTTATCATTAAACCCTCTTTAATTTCTTTAATAAGAACACTGTCTCCTGGTTTGATGTTAGCCGCATCTAATACTTCTTTATCAAAAGTAATTTCACCTACATTATTAATGTAAATTGATGGCATGGTTCACCTCCAATCCAGGATAAACTTATTTATGACTTAATAAAAATACCTTATCCTTGTTACATTATATTCTAACCCGAAAATAATGTCAAGCAATTTTACAAAATTGTTAATATTTTTTTATTAAATTATTTTTTATATATCTTTAGGTAATAATTGTTATTAATAATTTTACTGAGAATAGCTTTTAAACCTTTTATATTCAATAAATCATGTAACTTTTTAGGCTCCAGTCTATGCTTTATTCCAGGGCCTGCTTCTGTCTCTTTTTTTCTCCACTCAATAATTAAAAGCCGCCCATCCTCAGTGAGCCATTTAAGATAATCATCTAAAAAAGTTTCAACATTTGGAACTTCATGAAGTATATTAGCCATTATAATAAAATCTGTTTCTAAGTTTATCTGAGATTTTATTTCTGAAAAATCCACCCCATTTTTTGAAACTTTATATGTTTTTATATTTTCAATACCAGATTTACTGGCTCTTAAATTTAATGCATCTAACATTTCCTGAGAGAGGTCAAAACCAAAAACGCTACCCCTGTCACCAACAATTTTAGCGGCAGGCAGGGCAAAAAATCCATTACCACAACCTACATCAAATACTGACATTCCCTCTTTTAAGCCTGCAGCAACTAATAAATTCTCTGGTTTAAATATCTCTCTTCTTTCCTCTGATATTAGCTTTTCTTTATTTTCAGGATTAAAGATATGAGCCATATTAATCACCCCTTGTTTTCTTTGAATTTTTTGACTAATTAAATTATATTGTTTTAATTATACTATATATAATTGTGAGATTAAAATATATCTCTATAATTAAAGTTCTAATCACAATTAGTATCTATAAGAGGTTATTAAACTAAATTTACCCTGGATACAAGTGTTAATCCAGGGTAAATAATTATTATTAAATTTATGCTATTTCTTCTATTAATTCAGGAATAATTTCCTTTAAGTCACCGATAATACCATAATCACAGATATCAAAAATAGGGGCTTCTGGATCTTTATTAATTGCTATGATATAATCTGAATTTTGCATCCCTGCTTTATGCTGAATTGCCCCTGATATCCCACAGGCAATATATAGGGTAGGTTTTACTGTTTTCCCGGTCTGGCCAACCTGATGCTCTTTTTGAATCCAGCCTTCGTCAACAACAGCTCTTGATGCTCCAACTTCACCATCTACTGTTTCAGCAAGTTTTTCTATTAAGCTAAAGTTCTCCGGACAGCCAACACCTCTTCCACCAGCAACAATAATATTTGCCTTTTCTAAATTTATAGATGTTTTTGGTTCTTTAATTATTTCTTTGATTTTAGTTAGCATATTTTGTTCTTTAATCTCAGGATTAAGTTTAATTATTTCTCCAGTTCGGTTGCCATCTTCTTCTAATTCCATCATAACACCTGGTCTGACTGTAGCCATCTGAGGGCGATGTTCCGGGCAGACAATTGTTGCCATTAAATTACCACCAAAGGCAGGTCTTGTTTGTAAAAGTATTTCTTTTTCAGTATCTATATCAAGCTCTGTGCAATCTGCAGTCAAACCTGTATCAAGTTTTGCTGCCAACCTTGGGCCAAGATCTCTACCATTATTGGTAGCTCCTAATAATACTATCTCTGGTTTTTCTTTTTCTATTAAATTGGAGATTGCTTGAGTATATGGCTCAGTTCTATAATCTTCAAGTTCACTATTTTCTAAAAGGAACACCTTATCAGCACCTCTAGCAATTAACTTTTTGGCCTGCCTTGATAAATTATTTCCAGCTAAAACAGCAGTAACCTCAGTCTTTTTCTTTTTAGCTAATTTTCTAGCCTCACCTATTAATTCAATTGAGACATTCAGCAGCTCACCTTCCCTCTGTTCAGCTAAAACCCAGATCCCTTCATATTGCTTTAAATATGAAGTATCTTTTTGATATTTAGTAATCAATTCAATAGCGTCAAAACTACAGTGTTCAACACAGACACCACATAAAGTACATTTATCTTCATCAACTACTGCTATATTATCCCTCATATATAAAGCATTATAGGGGCATTTATCTATACAGACTTCACAACCAACACAATTTTCTACTGTTATCTTGAGCATCTAAAATTCCTCCTAAAGAACTTTCTCTAGTTTTAGATTATTAACTAATAATTTTACAGCACTTTGAGTCTTTGAATCATATATTTCTCCCTTTTTTTCATGGGTTGGCACATAAGTATCAGCAACCTGAGTTGGAGAAGCGTCTAAACCTAATTTTTCTTCATCAAGATCAATATCATCTTTATCCCAGTTTATAATCATATCTTGATTATAAATTTCAATAATTCTCTTGATACTTGGATATCTAGGCTGATTTATTGACCCTAATATAGTTACTAGAGCTGGTAATTTAGTCTCTAATTCCATTGATCCATCCTCTATAGCTCTACTGACAGAAATCTTATCATTATTAATTTCCAAAGACTTGACATATGTTAGTTGAGGTAAATTTAAATTTTCAGCTATTTGTGGTCCAACCTGAGCGGTATCACCATCAATGGCCTGACGACCACATAGTATTAAATCTACATTTCCAATCTCTTTTATGGCCTGAGATAAAGTGTAAGCTGTAGCCCAGGTGTCTGAACCAGCAAATGCTCTATCTGACAATAATATTACCTGATCAGCACCTATTGCATACGCCTCTCTTAAAGCTTCTTTAGCCTGAGGAGGCCCCATTGTTATAACCACAACTTCTGCACCAGTTTCATCTTTAATTTTAACAGCTTCTTCTAATGCATTTCTATCTTCTGGATTTATTATACTTGGCACTCCTTTTCTAATAAGAGTTCCCTTTTCTTCATCTATTTTAACTTCATCAGTATCTGGTACCTGTTTAATACATACAACTATCTTCATTAGTATTATGCCTCCTTATTATAAAACCGAATTTGCTATTACCATCTTTTGAACCTCAGTTGTTCCTTCATATATTTCGGTAATCTTAGCATCCCTTAATAATCTTTCAATTGGATATTCTTTCATATAACCATAACCGCCATGTAATTGGATAGCTTTATTGGCAACGTCAGTAGCTGTCTCTGATGCATAATATTTGGCCATTGCTGCCTCCTTAGAAAATTTCTTGCCTTCATCCTTTGTTTTTGCTGCTTTATAAACGAGGTTTTTAGCAGCCTCTATTTTTGTCGCCATTTCAGCAACTATCCATTGAAGACCCTGAAATTTACCAATTGGTCTTCCAAACTGTTCTCTCTCTCCTAGATATTTCACAGATTCTTCTAATGCTCTTTCTGCAATACCTAGAGCCTGGGCAGCAACACCAATCCTACCCCCATCTAGAGTTTTCATTGCTATTACAAAGCCCTGGCCCTCTTTACCTAATAAATTTTCTGCAGGAACTTCACAGTCCTGAAAGATCAATTCTCTAGTATCTGAAGCATTGATGCCCATTTTTTCTTCTTTTTTCCCTAAATTAAAGCCTGAAAATTCTTTTTCTACAATAAAAGCAGATATTCCCCGAGTTCCCTTTGATTTATCAGTCATTGCAAAAATTATAAAGATATCAGCCACTCCTGCATTAGTAATAAATATCTTATTACCATTTAAAATATACTTATCACCAGATTTTTCAGCTACAGTTTGAATATTAGAAGCATCAGAGCCGGCATCAGCTTCAGTCAATGCAAAAGCTCCTAATTTTTCCCCTTTAACCAGTGGTTTTAAATATTTTTCTTTCTGGTTTTGATTACCATATTGATAAATAGGTTGACATCCCAATGAGGTATGAGCAGATAAAATTATACCATGAACTGCACAGGCCTTTGATAACTCTTCAACAGCTAAAATATAACTAAGTGTATCACCGCCTGCTCCCCCAATTTCTTCTGGAAAGGGTATCCCTAACATATCAGCTTTAACCATTTTTTTTAAATTTTCAATTGGAAATTCGCCTGTCTTATCAATTTCAGCTGCTATAGGTTTTATTTCTTTTTCTGCAAAATCTTTTACCACTTTTTGAATCATTTGTTGACTATCTGTTAAATTAAAATTCATAATTATCCCTCCAAAAAATTACGTATTTAACATTATTTCTGCATTACCAGTTAATACTTCATCATCTTTTTGATTAAAACATATGGTCTTTAACTTCAATATTTTTTTCTCTGGTTTTTTCTCAGTAACTTCTACTTTAGCAGTAATAGTATCATTGATCTTAACAGGTTTTCTAAACTTCAAATCCTGAGAAAGATAAATTGCCCCTGGACCAGGAAGTTTTGTGCCAAGAACAGCTGAAATTAGACCAGCTGATAACATACCATGAACAATTCTGTCTTTAAAAAAAGAATTTTTTGCATATTCCTGGTCAATATGTACAGGATTAAAATCTCCAGTAATACCTGCATAGTTAGAAACATCAGATTCTGTAATTGTTTTAGAAAACGAAGCTGTATCGCCTACATGAAAGCTATCATAACTTTTTCTCTCCACAAATGCCACTCCTTTTTAGATTTTATAGTGAATTACTTCACTTTTTTTAAGAAAAAAATAACTGATTTAATAAAGTCTGCCAATAAACATAATAGTAATTGTGAAAATTTTAATTTCTATGTTTATCATATCACAAATCAGGTAAAGATTTCAACAGTTTAGTTAAATTAGAAATATTAAAATAATTATGATAATACCAGGGGAGAGACCATCTATTTATTATAGAATTATCAGTTTTCTTTTATAGATTTTAACGAAGGAATTTCTGCAATCATTTCAGCTGAATGAACTGAATCTAAAATAGCTTTAGAAATAACTTCAGCTGCTTTATTACCCAGTAATGAAAGATCAATTTCTTTTTCACCAGTTGAAACTGCATAAACTGTATCACCATCAAGCATGGTATGGGCAGGGGATAAACTTCTAGCAAGCCCGTTTTGCCCGAGCTCTGCTACTTTCTTAGCCTGAGTTTTATCTAAATTAGCATCAGTTCCAATTACTACCAGAGTTGTATTCTCAATATTAGCCTCCTTATTAACATTATTATTTTCCAGCACAGTCATTGTATCTAAAAACTCTTTTTTACCTCTATCATAAGCGCCAGCAATAATCTGACCAGTATGCTGACACCTAATATCACCAAAGGTATTTAAAACTACAAGAACACCTAAACTAACTCCATTTGAGAATTGATAATAAGCTGTTCCAACCCCTGTTTTCATCATAAAATTAGGTCCATTAATCTTACCGATTGTAGCACCAATTCCTGCACCAACATTTCCCCGCTCCATTTTTTTATCTGAAGCTGACTTACAGGCTGAATAGGCAAGACTGCCATCTGGCCAGGCCACTTCACCGATCATGAAATCAAAAATAACCGAGGCTGGAACTATTGGAACTGGAATTATTCCTGTTTCAAAGCCAATTTTCTTTTCTCTGAAATATTCCATTACCCCTGAGGCAGCATCAAGACCAAATGCACTTCCACCTGTTAAAAAAATAGCATTTATTTTGTCAACTTTTTTCCCAGGATCAAGTAGAGCAGATTCTCTACTCCCAGGTGCTCCACCTCTTATGTCAACTCCAGCAGTTACACCATTTTCTTCAAAAAGGACAACAGTACAACCTGTTAATTTATCTGATATTTCTGCATGACCCACTTTTATTCCAGGAACATCTACTATTGATTTCATTTAATAAACCTCCAGGTTAGACTTGTCATCTATCAGAATTATTTAAAACGAAAAAATTACCAAAGATACCAATAGTTCTAGACCTTTCTTCATCTGAATCAGGTATTTCTGTTTCATAGACACTAAAAATAATATAATTATCTCTTCTGGTGGTCCTTTTAATCATTGGCTCACCAACAAAATTAGAAATTAAATTTTCTAATTGACTTGATGTTTCCCCATTGGACTGCTCCGTTATCCAATTGGCATAATCATCTAGTCCAGGATTAGTCACAGCCATTAAGATCATGATTATTAAAATTAATAAAATCAAAAATTGACTGGTTCTCATTTAATTCACATCTCCCTCCTGTTTTTTTCTTTCTCTAATTTCAATAAATTTATCCTGAGCTAATTCTTTATTAAAGGGTTTTGTAGTTGATTTCCTGAAGATCTTATCTAAAACAGGAATTGCTTCTTTATAATAATCATGTTCAAGTGAGAGATCTATCAGTAATAAAGCAAGCTTATCTTCTGGAATCCGACTTTATTAACTCATTATCTCATTAATCAAAGACAGATAGAACACCGGCCTTATTAGTTATTTAGAAAAAATTTTATTAAAAATATTTTTAATAAAACCCTGCTTTTCATTTTTCTTTTTCGATAATTTAATATTATCTTTTTGAATTTCTATATTAACATTTTCTGCACCATTTTTTAAGGAATTTAATAAATACTCAAATTGTCTGGAAACTGAATAGTTCTGTCTTGGAAGCTTAAGACTTTCTACTACTGATTGGTAAATCGACTTTATATCTTCTTCATCATATTGTAATTCTAAAATTAACTCTTTAATTTTCTCAATAATCCCAGGTGCTATTCGAATCATAATCGGGTTGAATTGATCATTGTTACTTAGTCCACTTAAATCTAAATGATACACTTTTAATAAATTTTTGAGAGCAGATTGTTTCTTATCAATATCTTGATAGATATAAGCCATATTCAAAAATGTATTTCTATAATTATTCCAGGCCTTATTTTTGCGAGCGTTAATATTTTTGTTCTCTAATAAATCTAGAGCTACTTTTCTATAGCTACTTTCATTAGTCCCAATATATGTTTCATGAAAATTTTTAAGATCAATATTTTTTTGTAAAAGCTTCTTCCTATGATAATATATGAGATGCGGGTGATCATTAATAATTTCTTCACCTTTAGCCGTTAATGTATAAATAGATCTTCTCTCATTAAATTCTAACAGGTTTTCTTCAATTAGTTTTTGCCTGATTCTGGATGAATCTACATTATATTCTTTATCAAGATAATCATCCAGCCTGCTTCCGGCTTTTTCTCCATCAAATTCTTTTAAAATCAATATTTCTTCTGGACTAATATTCATATTTTACCTCCAAATCAAAATTTGAGATCTGAAACCATTAATTTTTCAGAAATTATTTGCTGATAAACTCTCTGCAAGGGCATATTTTTTCTTTTAGCTATTTCCCTACATTCCTCGAATTCAGGTGCAAATTTAATTAACTCTCCATTGTAATATGCAGCTTTAATAGTAACAGTACCAAAGCTGGATTCAAAATCAATATATTCCCTTTCAAGACAGCTCCTATTAACCTTTTTAATTCTAATCCCAAAAGTGGTCGTTTCTTTAAAAATTACTCTTTCTAATTTTTCCTGATTCTTTTTAGAACAGAGAACAGAAAGCATTACACCAGGACGATTCTTCTTCATATTGATATCAGTTAAAAATACATCTAAAGCACCTTTGGCAAATAATTCTTCAAAAAGATATGAGTAAATTTCTGGATTCATATCATCGATATTGGTTTCAAGTAGAACTAAATTATCTACTCTTTTTTTTTAGCCAGATAGACTCTTAAGACATTTGTTATCTCTAAATCTTTTTTGCCGGTTCCATATCCTATTTTTTCAATATTTAATTCAGGTAGAGAGATAAAATCTTCTGCTAAAGTCTTAATTATCGCTGCTCCTGTTGGGGTAACCAATTCACTTTTAACGCCATTAGAATAAACCGGAACATTTTTTAAAATTTCAATGGTTGCTGGTGCAGGCACAGGAATATTACCATGATCGGCATTTACAAAGCCTGTACCCAGGGGGATTTTAGAGGCATAAATTTGATCTGGATTTAGCATATCTATTAGGATCGCTGTCCCCACAATATCAACGATCGAATCGACTGCCCCGACTTCATGAAAATGAACTTCATTAATATCTTTATCATGGACTTTAGCCTCAGCCCTGGCTACCTTTCCAAAAATCTCAATACTTAATTCTTTAACTGAATTCTTTAGAGAACTATTATTAATTAATTTTTTTATATCTGCAAAGTTACGATTATTACCATGAGAATGGCCATTCTCTTGGTGATTATGACCATGGTTATGGTCGTGATTATGAGAATGGTCATGATTATGACTGTGATTATAATCATGATTCTCAGTTTTATCCTCACAACAATTATGGTCCCTGGCTAAATCGTTATGCCCCTTTTCATTACAATTACAGCCCTGGCCATTTAAAATAACTTTAAAATCTGTACCGGTTATACCATTCTTTTTTTTGCTGGTTATCTCAAGACTGTACTCTTCTAAATTCAACTTTTCAAGTTCTGCTTTAAATTTATCATGATCAATTCCTAGGTCAAGTAAGGCACCAATCGTCATATCTCCACTAATTCCTGAGTTTATATCAAAATAGAGTATCTTCTCCAAACTATTCACTCCCTTTTAATGCACTGTCAATTTGCAAATTAATTGTACTGGCTAAATAGGCTGCTCCAAAACCATTATCAATATTAACCACTCCAACGCCACTGGCGCAGCTATTTAACATTGTCAATAAGGCAGAGACTCCACCAAAATTAGCTCCATAGCCGACACTGGTAGGCACTGCAATTACCGGTTTATCAACCAGGCCACCGACCACACTGGCCAGAGCCCCTTCCATACCGGCAACAGCAATTATTACAGAAGCCTCATCCAGACGATCAAGACTGCCTAAAAGCCTGTGAATACCTGCCACGCCAACATCATAAAGTCTTTCAACTCTATTGCCTAAAACCTCAGCTGTAATTGCCGCCTCTTCAGCAACTGGCATATCAGATGTGCCTCCACTAACAACTAAAATCTTACTATCTGTTTCTTCTATTTCCTGCTGTTTTATAAAGATCATTTTTGGTCTTGGATAGTAAACAGCTTCTGGTTCCAAATCTTTAACCATCTCATAGATTTCCTGGCTGACCCTACTGGCCAGGATATTATTATTACTCTTAAGCATTTCTGTAATAATTGCTTTAAGTTCATCTAAAGACTTCCCCTCACAATAAATAACCTCTGGAAACCCATTTCTCAAACTTCTATGATTATCTATTCTGGCAATACCTATATCTTTATAGGGGAGATCCTTTAAAGACTTCAAAGCAGTTGCGATATCAACTTCTTCTGATTTAACTTTTTCAAGTAATTCTTTTAATTCTTTTTTATTCATTTTCAACCTCCAGACTCTGATTCATACTGCCTGACTGATAGCCGCCAAGATCAAAGGTTACATGATCAAAACCAAGTTCTTTAATTTTCTTATTTAATTCGTCTAGAATTTCTAAATCAAATAACTTTTCTCTCTCCTCAGGAAGAACTTCAATTCTGGCCAGATTATTATGATCCCGAACCCGGTACTGCTTAAAGCCAAGATCAACCAGGTACTTTTCTGCAGTCTCTATTTTAGCAAGTTTTTCTTCAGTGATCTCTGAATTATAGGATACCCGGGTGGCCAGACAGGATAATGATGGTTTATCCCAGGTCGGTAGACCAATTTCAGCAGATAACTTTCTTATCCCTGATTTTTTTAAACCGGCATCAAATAAGGGGCTTTTAATTCCCAGTTCTTTTAATGCCCTCATGCCAGGACGATAATCTCCCTGATCATCCTGATTGGTTCCCTCAATAACTGTCCTGTCCTCAACTTTAGCATATTCTTTTATCTTTGAAAAAATCATCTTTTTACAGTAATAACAGCGCTCTGGGCTATTTTTTAAGGCCCTGCCTAACTGTTTAAATTCAATTTCAATTATTTCATGTTCTATATCCAGACTATTAGCCAGTTCAATTGCCTCCTGAATCTCTTCTTCAGGAGTAAATGGAGAGTTTATTGTTATGGCTTTAAGATCCAGCTTCATCTCTGCAGCAACTCCTGCTAAAAAAGTACTGTCCACACCTCCAGAAAAAGCCAGTAGAGGTCTCTGAATTTCAGATAAAATCTCTTTTAGTTTATGATATTTTGTTTCAAGTTCCATTTTAACACTCCAGTATTTTACAGTTTTTAAAACTCAATATTCTTGATTGAATTATAATTTTTTAAGAACTCTTTAATTTTCATTAGAGACTTATTTAAATCTCTATCAGTATCACATTCAATATTTAAAACTAAGACTGGATCATGAAGAGACATTCTTAATAAAAACCAGTCATTCCCGCCAGTATTTATCCTGACACCCTGATAATTATCCGGGGCAAGTTCCCAGCTAGAATTTTCATCTACATAATCTTTTAAATCATCAATTACCTGCTGGCCGTATTCTTTATAATCTTTTAAAATAATATCCATTCTAAATTCTTTTTTAATATTTGCCTCTTCAAGGTCTTTAATAAGACTCTTTAACTTAATCCCTTTGATGGACAGGTTGGCCATTTTAATTAAGATTTTTGCAACTAAATAGGCACCATCATCAAGAAAATAATTTTCCTTTAGAGCTGCATGGCCTGATGTTTCAATCGCCAGTGGGGCATTAATCCCCTTATTTTCTAAACGAATAGCCTCATTAATCACATTTTTATAGCCCCTTTTAAAACGGTGATGTTTCCCGCCTAACTTATCTTCAATAAATTTATTTAATCCGACTGAAGTTACCGAATCTGTAACTATGGTGGCTCCTGGATTCTCTTCTAAAACAATAGCTGAGGCAAGAGCAATTAATTTATTTCTATTAATTGAATTACCATCGCTATCAACTACTGCTGCTCTATCAACATCTGTGTCAAAAATAATCCCTAAATCAGCAGCATTTTCCCTAACTGCCTGCTGGATTGAGGCCATAGCCTTCCTATCCTCTGGATTTGGAGGATGATTAGGGAAATTACCATCTGGTTCTAAAAATTGACTGCCCTCGGTCTCTGCTCCCAGGGGTTTTAAAATTTTATTCACGAAAAACCCCCCGGAACCATTGCCAGCATCAAGAATAATCTTAAAATTATTTAAAGGTTTCTCCTGATCAACCTCTTCTTTTAAATTAGATCTTATCAGAGTTTTAAGATGATCGGTATAATCTTCCATTAAATCTATCTCATAGCTTTGTCCTGCTCTTTCTATAGAATTAAAATTATTTTCTGCAGCAAGCTTTAATATCTCCTGAATGTTTTCCTTTTCCAGGCCACCCTCCTTTGTGAAAAATTTAAAACCATTTTTATCTGATGGCAGGTGGCTGGCTGTTATCATTACTGCCCCATCATAATTGTAACTGGAAAAAACTGTTGACATAAACATGGCTGGAGTTGAAGCCAGACCTGTTAGATATGTATCTGAGCCAGCAGCTTTGATCCCGGCTGATAATGCCTGACATAATTTGTCAGCTGATAATCTTGAATCATGGCCAATCCCAATCTTTAATTTAGTAGTTTCAATTCCTAATTTGTTGCCTAACCAAAAAGCGAAGGCCTTCCCAATCTTTTCAACAACTTCTTCAGTTAACTCTATATCATCTTGCTTGACTGCAATAGCCCTACCTCTAATATCAGAGCCACTCTCCAGCTTTAACAAGTCAATTACTGTCAAGACAATACCTCCTCTATGAGTAAATTTATTTTAATTGCCAATAAGAATTTATCAATTTATAATCTATTATTAATTATAATATAGATATAAGATAATTGCATATCTGAATTTACCAGGCTAATAACCTTATTTAAATTTCCCAGATCTCAAAAATTTATCGACAAGCTCGGCTGTATCTTGCTGATGATGGATCTCGTTATGGTGGTATGGGAGCACAAAAAAATCAGAGAGCCCTGAAAATTTAACTGATTCTAGTTTCACCCGGCCATCATTCTCTCCATCTAATAGTCTACCAAAAAATCTGGTGCTTTTATTTCCTGCTATTGCTCCAATTTCAACAGCATCCCCCTCTATTAAATCCATGGCTTCAACATTTTCAGGTTCCAGAGATTCAAGGGTTTTAAAGATACTGGTCCATAATCCTGAAATATCTGAAACAAGAGTTGCCAGACTGCTGCCCTGATTGGGAGTTGCTATCTGAACTGCCCTATTTACAATCTGCCGATTTTTTAGCTCATCCAGATATTTTCTAATCACCAGGCCGCCAGTACTATGACCAACAAAACTAATCTTCTGATCAGGCCCCAGACTGGCAAGAATGTCATCCATCTTGACTTTAAAAACTTCTGTGGCATGCTCAACTGATCTAAACCTCAAGGGTAGATCAACAGTAACTGTTTGATAATTTTTCTCCTCAAGATATCCTTTTAAAGAAAGCATATCTCCATGATCTTTATTATAACCATGAATTAAAACTACAACTTCTTTATTTCCCGCTGCCTGAAGTAATTCACCTGTCAGACCTAAACTACATATTAAAAAGACTGACAGCATTAAAATAATTATTAAAAAGTTATTCAATTAGTTCACCGCCATTTTAATTGATATTAACATTATAACTTATTCTATAGCTTATATCCAGCAAAGAAATTTTTTATGATATGATATATATAGGAGGGGTCGCCTATGATTCTTAATAAAATTTATCAGTCTGGAGGCAAGGCTTACCTTGTTGGTGGAGCAGTTAGAAACTTATTTCTGGTTGAAAAAATTAAAGATCTGGATTTAATAATATCAGGTTTATCAGAAAATGATTTTATTGAATTTTTTCCTGAAGCTAAAAAGGTTGGAACTGATTTTGAAGTTTTCCTGCTAAAAAATAAAGATGTGAAATATGAAATTAATTTAATTCCAGAAAAAAATCTTTTTCTAAATTTAAAAAGAAGAGATTTCACCATCAATAGTATTGCTATTGATCTTAAAAATTCAAAACTAATTGACCCTTTTAATGGCCTATCAGATTTAATTTTAAGAAGATTAAAGATAACTGACCCGTCTAGCTTTACAAAGGATCCCTTAAGGATCTACCGGGCCTTCAGGCTGGCTATAGAATATCGGCTAGAAATCAGTGAAGAAACAATAAAATATATGCTCTACAATGCTAAAAAACTCAAAGATATATATCCAGAGCGGGTTTTTGAAGAGCTAAAAAAGATAATTTTACTGGACGATGCCAGTCAGTTTTTCTGGTTACTTAAAGAATTAGATCTATTAAAATATCATTTTCCAGAATTAAAGGAATTAATCGGTGTAAAACAGCCTGAAAAATATCACCCTGAAGGCGACGCTTTTAATCATACAATGCTGGCCCTGGATAAAATAATCAAGCTAACTTCTAAGCCTGAATTTACTGATCAGAAAAAATTCATGCTAAGATATGCAGTTTTAATCCATGATATTGGTAAAGCAGCAACACCTGTAGAAAAATACCCTCATCATTATAATCACGTTGATAATGGATTAACTATTCTTGATGCTATTAAAGCCAGGAGAAATTATATTCTACCAGATAAGGCCTACAGATCAGCTCAACTTGTAATCAAACAGCATATGCGTGTTTATCATTTTAATAAAATGAAACCAGGGAAGATTGTTCGTTTATTTGAAGATATTAAAAAGTCGCCTCTTTCAATTGAAGAATTTGCCCTAACAATTATTGCCGATGAACAGGGTCGAAGTAATAACAATAAGGTTCCTGATTATATAAATGATATGATAAAACTATATTATAAAATGTACAGAAATACCAGCGGTAATGATATCGATCTTAAAAAGTATCAGGGCAAAGAAGTCGGAAATCAATTATTCCAGCACCGCTGCAATTATATAAAAAAAGCCAGAGAAAAAAATTAATCTTCTCTGGCTTTTTCAATTGCTGATCTAGTTGAAGAAAAGATATAATCATCAGCCATAAAAATATTGTCTCTACCAATTTTATTAATTATTCCATATCTATCTAGCATCTTGTGTATTTTATTATCGACACCACAGAAAATTACCTGCCCTCCAGAATTTTCAACCCGATCGATAAACGCCTCCAATTCTTTCAATGATGTTAAATCAATATTCTCCACATCTCTAAGTCTAATGATAAAAACCTGGTTTTCAGCAAAACTTTCATCTAAATTATGCTTTAAATTTTCTGAAGTGTTAAAGTTTATATTCCCTGCTAAATTAATGAGTACATATGAACCTTTATCAAAGTTTCCATTATTAACTTCAGCCATTTCCCGTCTATGAAATTGTTCACCTCTGTCTTCATATTCAAAATGGGAATAATTGATTGAGCTTGTATTTTTAAGCACCAAAATAAATGAAACAATCACCCCGAAATAGACAGCATAATCAAGTCGGGGCAGACCAATTGTTGTAATGAAAGTCGCCAGGAAAATCAGACTGTCAAACTTATTTCTAAAACTATTCTTAATCTCTTCAATATCAATCATCCTGATTGCAACCACAATAACCAGACCGGCCAGACTTGGTATCGGTATATATACAGCAAATGGACTAAAAAATATTATAAAGACAGTAATTGCAATTGCCGTAAAAAACTCAGAAAGCCTGCTTTTGGCACCAGATTGCAGGTTTGTAAAAGTATTTGTAAAAGAACCTGAAATACCAAAACTGCTAAAAAAAGAACAGCCAAGGTTCATTATTCCCTGTCTTAAGAAAACTTTATTGATTTTTACTTCTTGACTGGTTCTAAATTCAACTGACTTAATCACTGAAAGTACCTGAATAAAACCTAGCAGGGCGACTGATAAAGCTGTGCTCCAGTATTCCATTATAAAAGCTAGGTCAAACTCATGCATGGAAAAAGAAGGTAATTTAGCTGGAAAATTCTCGACTACTTCAAGATGATTGTGCCAGCCAGTTAAATAAACTAATATTGCAGTTAAAACCATTGTCAGGAGATAATTTGGCAGACCTAATCTAACTCTTTGTGAAAAGAGCAAAATCGTTATTGTTAAAAGCCCAATAAAGGCTGAATAAAAATTAATCTGCTCTATATTAATCAAAAAATTGTATAATTCCATAAAGACATTTGAGGCTGAAGGTAACTCCAGCCCAAATAAATTATCAAGTTGTCCACTAAGGATAATGATTGCTACACCTGCTGTCAATCCACCAATAACTGATCTAGAAATGTAATTAACCAGATCACCTAATTTCAATTTTGCAAGTATAATCTGAAAAATTCCCATCATAAATGTCAGCAAAAGGACTGCTTCAAGATACTGATCGCTACTGACTCCGGAAAGTCCACTGGCAATCGCAACTACTATTAGATTAGTTGGCCCAACAATTAAATAATCTGAAATACCAATAAATGAGGCGATAAACATTGAAACTATTGACGTATACAGGCCATAAATCGGGTCTAACCCAAGAATTAAGGCATAAGCCATATTCTGGGGTAAGGCAATTGCTGCCACAGAAAGGCCTGCTATCATATCACCTACAATATTATTTTTTGAACTTGAAAAACCTAAATTATCTAAAACTTCTTTGAACATTTTTATCACCTCAGTAAAAGATACTAAATATTATTAAAGGAAATAGTTGTTAAGTTCATCTTAATATTCTATAATATTATTAGTATTATTTCAAATAAAGCAGTAGATTAAAAATAAATTTCTCAGGAGGGGTAATTTTGCCAAAAGAAAAGTTAAAAACCCGTGAAAATGTTAAAGAATCATTAAAATGGGACTTAACCAGGCTTTTTAAAAGCGAAACTGAATATAATAAGACATTAGAGGAGGTTAAAAAGGGAGTAGAAAAAATCGTTAATAATTATAAAGGTGACTTAAATAACCCAGAAACAATCCTTGCCTGTCTCAAGGATTACGAAGAGGTTATGATTAAAGGCTATCATCTCTACTCCTATGCATCCCTGGCAACTTCAGTTGATGAGACAAACTCTGAAAACCAGGAAAGGTTAATGAAAATTAGAATGATCTTTTCAAATTTAATGAGTCAGACTTCATTTATAGAAAGTGAAATTAAAGAACTGGATGATCAACTCTTAGATAAAGTTATAGCCGAGTCTGAAGATTATCAGGTTTATCTTAGTGATTTGAAAAGAAGTAAACAATATAAACTTGATTCTGCAGTTGAAAAATCTTTATCTGCTCTCTCCCCTGTCCTTGATGCCCCCCAGAATATTTATAACCAGGCCAAGCTGGCTGATTTAAATTTTGATGACTTTGAGGTCAATGGTAAAGAATATCCATTAAGTTTTGTTCTCTTTGAAAACGAATATCAGCAGGAAGTTGATACAGAGGTCCGCAGAAAAGCTTTCAAAGAATTCTCTAAAAATCTTGCAGATTATAAGAATACCATGGCTGCAACCTACAGCACCCAGGTTCAGGAAGAAAAAATTATGGCAGATATGCGGGACTATGACGATATTTTTGAATATCTATTATTTGATCAGAAAGTAGAAAGGGAATTATATAATAGACAGATCGATCTGATTATGAAAAATTTAGCTCCTCATATGAGAAAATATGCTAAACATCTTAAAGACCTTTATGGATTAGATAAGATGACCTATGCCGATCTCAAAATTCCTCTGGACCCGGAATTCGAACCAGAAGTTACAATTGAAGAATCAAAAAAATATGTTGAAGGCGCTCTTTCAGCATTAGGAGAAGAATATAAAGATTTAGTTATGAAGTCATATGATGAACGCTGGGTTGATTTTGCCCAGAATAAAGGTAAGTCAACTGGTGGATTCTGTGCTACTCCCTATGGAGTTAACTCATATATCCTCCTTTCCTGGACTGGACTGATGAGTCAGGTCTATACTTTAGTCCATGAGTTAGGTCATGCCGGGCACTTTATTTTTTCTCAGCGGAATAATAGTTTTTATGAAGATAGACCATCTACCTATTTTGTTGAAGCTCCATCGACAATTAATGAACTGCTCTTAACTAATTATCTGGTAGAACAAAAAGATGACCCCCGCTTCCAGCGCTGGGCCCTTGGTGCAATGATTGGCAACACCTATTACCATAATTTTGTTACCCATCTCCTGGAGGCTGCCTATCAGCGAGAAGTTTATAAGTTAATCGATAAAGGCGAAAGTATCCATGCTGAAAAACTCAGTAAGTTAAAGAAAGATGTTCTTGAAGAATTCTGGGGCGATGCTGTTGAAATCACTGAAGGTGCTGAACTGACCTGGATGCGTCAGCCCCATTATTATATGGGCCTCTACCCTTATACCTACAGTGCCGGGCTGACAGTTGCAACTGCTGCCAATCAAAGAATAAAAAGAGAAGGTCAGACTGCTGTCAAAGACTGGATAAATGTCCTTAAAGCAGGTGGCACAAAACCACCGATTGAGCTTGCTAAAATGGCTGGAGTTGATATCACAACAGCTAAACCATTAAATGAGACAATTGATTTTATCGGTGAATCGATTGATAAAATTATTGAATTAAGTAAAAAAATAAAAGAATAATTTTAAATAAGCCCTATATATAAATGCCCTGGTTACCCAGGGCATTTCCTGATTAACCACCATCAGCCAGGGTTAAGAGGCTAACTCGATCGCCAGAATTTATAATTGTTTCTTTACTGGCTGGCTGACCATTAACTAGAATCATTATATATTCAATCTCTTCTTCTGGTATTTCAAGCTTTTTAAAAAGGTCAAAAACTCTGGAATCATTATCCAGTGTAACTTTAAGTTCATTTTCAGCTTCAGAAATATATCTTTCTAAATGGCCAACGATTTTAACTGTAATTTCCATCTTCTTTTCAGCTTCCATAAATTATTCTATCCATTCAATGCCCATCCTGACCAGTTTGGCCCTGGAAGGTTTAAGAGTTGCCGGATCCCAGCCCATCATCTGATAACGGAGTTTTAGGGCTTGAGCAAATTCAACTCTATCTATGCCGTTTTTCCCCTTAAGAGGACCATCAGCGAAGTCTTCATAAAACTTTTCTGGCAGAAAATCATCTTCAGGTTTGAGTCCTGCCTTATTATTAAAGACTCTAACCATATCAGTAGACCTCTCTGCAGCTTCCATTAATTCCTTTAGGCTGATATCTTCACCGGTGACAGCCTGGATTAATTCTAACAACATTTCAATAGAAACTGGTCCTCTGGGAGCATAGCCAAAATGACAGGCCCCGAGAATATCAAGCAATGTCCAGTAAAGATCAAGATTTATATATAATCGAACCTTATCTTCTCCTAAGGATAAAGGATCGACTGGATCATAGATACCAAGTGACTTTGTTGTCTTAGTACCATAACTATCGATTGTGGTATAAAATGGGTCGTGGGCTGCCTTCATATGATCAGCTCCATAACCGGCTGTGGCATACTGGATACCGACACCGGTTTTAACCCTTGGATCATGCATTGGAACTTCCTGACCTTTAACCTGATGAGTATATTTGCTGGCACCATTGCCGATTTCTTTAGCGGCTCTTAAACTGCCCTCAGCCAATAGATCGCCTAAACCTTCCCGGCTGGCAATCTTTTCAATCATTTTTAGAGCAGCATCACCATTACCAAATTTCAGTTCAATCCCACCGGTATCTTCTTCAGTCAAAAGCCCATTTTCAAAGGCCTCCATGGCAAAGGCTATTGTCATCCCGGCAGAGATTGTATCCAGGGTATATTTATTGCAGAGCTCATTGGCTTTAGAAATTACTTCTTTATCTGCAATCTCCAGGGTTGAACCAAAGGAACCGACTGTCTCATATTCAGGACCACCGTACTTAGGATCAACCTGATACTTACCTTCAGTAACCTCAACAACCCGCTTACAGCGAATTGGACAGGCAAAACAGCCATAGCCCTCTTTTGAGATAGGCCCTTTCCAGGCCTTTGCAGAAATCTCATCGACCTGATCAAACTGACCCAGATTCCAGTTTCTAGTTGGCAGGGCCCCGGCTTCATGATTAGATGCAACAGTACCCCAGGTTCCAACTTCATGGAGTGAGGAACCTAATGGATTTTTCATCCCCTCTTTTGCTGTCCAGCGATTAATTTCTAAAACCTTATCTCTATCTGCAAGTTCAAGATCTTTACGACCTCTAACAGCAATAGCCTTTAGATTCTTTGAACCCATGACAGCTCCATGACCGTTCCTGCCATTAAAGTGGCCAAGATTATTGGTGATACAGGCATAGCGGACTAAATTTTCTCCCCCTGGGCCGATCTGGGCAACCTGAACTCTTTCATCTTCATGATCATTCCGTATTTCTGACTGGACCTCTCCTGTCACCTTGCCCCAGAGATGACTGGCATCTTTAAATTCTACCTGGCCATCCTCAATATAAAGATAAGTTGGGTTTTCTGCCTTTCCAGTAATTACAATTGCATCAAAACCGGCCTTCTTTAATTCTGGAGCCCAGTAACCACCGGCCTCGCTTTCGCCAAAGCCATTGGTTAAGGGAGACTTACTGCAGACTGTCAGCCTGGGGATAGCAGGCCCCTGGGCCCCAACAATGATACTGGCTGCAAAGATCAGCATATTATCAGGGCTAAATGGGTCGACCTCTGGATCCATCTCCTTATGCATGTAATAAAGGGCAAATCCCCGGCCGCCGATATACTTGCGATAGAAATTATCATCATGCTCATCGACTGTAAATTCTTTTTTTGTTAAATCTACCTTTAAAATCTTATGATTAACTCCCTGCATTTTTTACCTCCTCTAATACTTCTTTGATATCAGGTCTTTCAGATGGATGGTATTCCTTAGACCAGACTACTTTACCTCTAGGGTCCATTAGAATATTAGCCCGCTTAGAATGACCCCTGGATTCAATAAATACCCCCATCATCCTGGCTGCAAAACCTAAGGGATAAAAATCAGATAATATCTTTAAATTCTTTAAACCAAGCTCTTCAGCCCAGGCCTTTTTAGTCGGTACCGGCTCCATGCTGATCCCAAAGGGGATTGTATTATGATCGATAAACTCCTGATAATGCTGGTCTAAATCTTTCATCTGACTGGCACAGACAGAGGTCCAGGCCAGTGGATGAAATGAAAGCAGTTTGAACTTCTGATCATAATCACTAATATAGATATCATTTCCATCCTGGTCTGGCAGAACAATTGCATTAGGATTATTCCCGGCTGAGATTACCATTTCAAATACCCCCTCTATTAATGTTTATAATATTCATGCTGACCTTTATAGGCTTCAGGTTCTATTCTAGTTCTTAAACTGTATAGCTCTTCCTCAGTTGCTGGCTTAAAATTCTCTACTATCTTTAAATTCTGCTCCAGGACCTGAAATGAATCTATGCCACTGACTAAAGTTGAAATCGGTAAAGAAAGACAGTAAGAAATTGCCTCTTCAACAGATAAATCAGTATTAAATATCCGGCCACTGGCTAAACTCTTCATTCCGATAACCCCAATGCCTCTCTCTTCAGCCTGGGGAATTAACTGCTTTTGAAAGCTCCGATAGTGATAATCCAGAAGGTTTACTGGTATCTGCAATGTATCCCAGTCGATATCCAACTCCAGCATCTGCTGATGATAATGAGGATCACGATGGCCTGTAAAGCCAAGATATCTGATCTTGCCTGCCTCTTTAGCTTTAAGAGCTGCTTCCAGAACTTTTTCCTTTTCAATTTTAGCAGGTTCACCTTCATTAATTATCTCATGGAACTGCAAAAGATCAATATAATCAGTTTGCAGTCTTTTTAAACTATCTTCTAATTGTTTATTAAACCGCTCAACTGTCCGGCCATGGTTTTTCGTCATCAGAAATGCCTTTTCTCTATAACCATCCTGAAGCGCTCTGCCCATAATCTTTTCGCTGAGTCCATTATGATAACACCAGGCATTGTCCAGAAAAGTAATACCCTGATCAATGGCTTGTCTGATCAATTGAATTGAATCTTTTTCTTCTAAAAGACCAATATGATAACCGCCAAGTCCAAGGATAGAAACTTCCTCACCTGTATTGCCTAATTCTCTGGTAGGCACCCTGCTAGCCATCTTTAACACCTCTTTTTATAAATTTTAATGCTTTTCCTGTATAAATAATATTCAACAGAAATTAGTTTAGTCCTCTTTTTAGATAAGAAAACCTCCCTGAAAAAATATCAGGAAGGTTTTAGGAAGTAATATAATTTAGGGAATAGCTTTATATCTTACGGTAAATTATCGCATAATTTGTAGCTGCACTTCCACCAATATTAAAACTTAAGCCGATCTCAGGATCATTGGCAGCAAGCCCAATTGGATTACCATTAAGCTGTCTGGCAGCTAAAGCCGCCATGGAAACCCCTGTTGCTCCAACTGGATGGCCTTTAGCCTTTAAGCCACCAGATAAGTTAACTGGCAGTTTGCCGTCGGCAGCTGTCCAGCCCTCTTCAATTGCCTTACGTCCCTGGCCATCTTCTGTTAATCCTAAAGTTTCATAGGCAAGGAGTTCGGCAATTGTAAAGCAGTCATGAATCTCTGCGAAATCAAGGTCATCAACAGTGATTCCAGCCTCTTCATAGGCTGCCTTTACTGCCATCTTGCCGGCTGTGAATTCATAATTTGAACGCTTGGCCAGCTCTAAAGAATCACTGAAATGGCTTAAAGCCATGATTTCAACAGCTTCATGATTATTTTCTTTGGCTATATCTGTTCTGGTTAAGACAACAGCTGCCGCACCATCTGTAATCAGTGAACAGTCATATAGCCTTAAAGGCTCTGCTATAACTGGATTCTTATCATCGGCTAAATCAAGAATCTCCTGATAATTACAGTCCCAGGGCATCTGGGCATAATCATTGGCAGTTGCATTCTGATGATTTTTAGCAGCTATCATGGCAAAGGTTTCCCTTAATTCTTCATCAGACAGGTCATAATGGTCCTTATAGCCCTTAGCAAACTCTGCAAAGAGTCCAGGGAAGGTCATGCCTTCTGCACCCTCTGTCGGCCAGTATGAGGCCTTTGAGAGGGCTTTCATGGCTCCTTTGGTATCAAGACTGGTCATCTTTTCTGCTCCAACGACCAGAGCATAATCGATTGCACCTGAAAGCAGGGCATCCCTGGCTGCCTGAATCGCTGCTGAACCTGATGCACAGGCATTCTCGACCCTAACTGCTGGAGTATATTTAAGGTCTTCTGAGATTTCAAGGCTATATGGTCCTAGATGTTCCTGATTATTAAAACTTCCAGCGCTGTAATTGGCAACAAAAATCCGGCCAATATCTTCTCCACTGACACCAGAACTTTCTAAAGCTTCTTTACCTGCGTTCTCTAATAACTCATATAATGATTCATCTAAACGGCCAAATGGGGTATGACCTGTTCCTATTATACTTATTGTCATTTAATATCACCTCTTAAAAAGATTTTTTAACCTAAGACTAAACCGCCGTCAACTGGAAGAACTGCTCCATTAATATAACTGGCATCATCTGAAGCCAGGAATAGATAGGCATTGGCTATATCTTCAACCTCGCCAAGTCTTCCAACTGGAGTCTTCTTTTTCATTTTATCTAAAATTTTCTCTGGTACTGCTTCAATCATTTCAGTTTTAGTAAAGCCAGGAGCTACACAGTTAACTCTAACCCCTTTACCTGCTAATTCTTTGGCCCAGGTCTTGGTTAGACCGATAACGCCAAACTTACTGGCTGCATAATTAGTCTGGCCAACATTACCATAGAGTCCAACGACTGAAGAGGCATTTAAGATAACTCCGCCATCAGTTTCCATCATCTTCTGGGCTGCAAATTTTGAACAGTTAAAGACACCCTTTAGGTTGACATCGATAACTTTATCCCAGGCATCCTCTGACATCTTTGAAAGAAATCCATCAGCTGTGACACCGGCATTATTGATTAGAATATCAACTTTGCCAAATTCTTCCACAGTCTTTTCGACCATTGCCTCTGCTGCCTCAGTATCTGAGACATCTACCTGGACAAAAAGTGCCTCACCTTTTTCATTTAATTCTTTGGCTGTCTTTTCACCTTTTTCAACATCATAATCAGCTACTACAACCTTTGCTCCCTCTTCAATAAAAAGCTCTGCTACCCCTTTACCGATACCTGAAGCTCCACCTGTGACGATTGCTACTTTTTCTTTTAATTTCATAATTTCACACTCCCTATTTATATTTAATTAATCTTGAGACCCATTTTTTCTGGTAAAAATAAGCTGGAATCCATCTCTTTTAAGTCATCTGCAATTGCAGGTTTAAATTCCATCTGTTCTAAAATATCCTTTTCAAGGTCAATTCCAGGTGCTATCTCAGTTAAGACAATCCCTCTAGAATTTAACTCAAAGACTGCTCTTTCAGTTATATAGATTATTTCCTGACCTTCTTCAATGGCATATTCTCCACTAAATGAAATCTGTTCTACCTCATCTGTAAATTTAATAATCTCGCCTTCCTGCTTAATATCTATCTTACCATCTGTCAGATCAATGTCCAGACCTTTGGCTGTAAAGGTACCACAGTAAACAACTTTCTCAGCATTCTGGGTAATATTCACAAAGCCTCCAACCCCTGCTATCTTGGGACCAAACCGACTGACATTAACATTACCGATCTGATCTACCTGGGCTAAACCGAGGAAAGCTACATCCAGGCCGCCGCCATCATAGAAATCAAACTGGTTGGGCTGATCTAAAATAGCCTCTGGATTTGTTGAAGCACCAAAGTTTAAGCCACCGGCTGGGATTCCGCCGATTGGACCAGACTCAACTGTTAATTTCATCTCATCATTAACACCCTCTTCTGAAGCGACTGAAGCAACTCCCTCTGGCATTCCGATCCCGAGATTAACAATTGCATCTGGGACTAATTCCATAGCTGCCCTTCTGGCAATAATCTTTCTTTCATCAAGGGGTAATGGTTTTAATGAACCTAATGGTACTTTAACCTCTCCTGTGTAAGCAGGATTATAATCTGTAGCAAAAGACTGATGGTGATTTTCCATATTTTCAGTTACAACAACATGATCAACTAAAAGTCCGGGTACCTTAACATCTTTAGGATTTAATGACTCATTTTTAGCCACTCTCTCTACCTGGGCAATCACGATCCCACCTGAATTTTTAGCAGCCTGAGCCATTGGTAATGTTTCTAAGGTCAGGGCTTCTTTTTCCATGCTGATATTTCCCTTTTCATCGGCTGTTGTTCCCCGAATAATTGCCACATCTATGGGGAATGGTTTATAGCGAAGATATTCTTCTCCATCAATTTCCATCAGCTCAATTAGATCTTCTGTAGTTTTATCGTTAAGCTTACCTCCCTGAACCCTTGGATCAGCCAGAGTTTTAAGTCCAACATGGGTTATAGTACCTGGTTTTCCTGCTGCTATATCTCTATATAAATGGGTTATAACTCCCTGAGGAAAATTATAGGCTTCTATCTTTTCCTCAATTGCCAGGGTTCCTAGCTTAGGTGATAGCCCCCAGTGGCCACCGACAACTCTCTTAATTAAACCTTCATAGGCTAAATGGTTCATACCTCTATCTCTGCCATCACCCTGCCCGGCAGCATAAACCAGGGTAATATTTTCCGGTTTACCTTCATCTAAAAACCTTTTTTCAAGATTACTTGTAATCTCTTCTGGATGGCCAAATCCGACAAAGCCACCTATTGCTATTGTTGTATTATCTTCAATTAACTGACATGCATCCTGTACCGAAATAACTTTATTTTTCACAGCCATTATTTATTACTCTCCTTTGTTAAAATTTCCTGCAAGTTCTTCTAGCTTACCGGCAACTTCATTCAGTTCGTCACTTGAGGCTGCAGTTTCTTCCATTACCGCCGCCTGGTTATCTGCAATTTCCTGAACCTGTTCTGTTACACCTTTAATTTTATAACTTAATTCTTCTATTGAATTTAAAATCTCAGTTATCTGTTCTAAAGATTGATCACTTTCTTTAGATAATTTTCTAATTTCATCTGCAACAACTCCAAAACCCCGGCCAGCTTTTCCGACTCTGGCAGCTTCAATAGCTGCATTAAGGCCAAGGAGATTGGTCTGAGATGCTATTTCTCTGACAAAACCGATTACCTTCTCTATTTCATCCATCTCCTCAGTTGAGCGTTCAGCATACTGATTTAATTTATTAACTGAGCTGGAAAGGTCCTGAGCCTGTTCAGCTATATCCTGAGTTGCCTCTTTTAAGTCTGATGAGCTGGCTGTCAGATGATTGGAAATTTCATTGATTAAGTCCTGCCGTTCAGTATTCTCCCCGGCAAAGACTGAACCGATAACTTTACCTGAGTCATCTTTTAATGGGATGGCAATCCCGATATACCTGCAGCCAAATAAGGACTTATCATCGACTCTTTCTGTAATCTTTTGATCCGCTTCCATGGCCCTGACAACCAGGGAGCCCGCCTTTAAAGTTTGCTCTGCTTTAACGCCATGGTCAAGTTGATCCCCAGGATAATAGGCCAAATATTTATCTCTATCTGTAACTGCTATAGCAATATCTACAGTTACTAACTCACTGATAAAGGGAGCTGCATTGATGAAACTTTCTAAGATATCCAAAAATAATCTTCCTTTCTAGAAATTAACCAATAATTGTTGCTGGAATAACTGCAAGGAGGCCAACAATTACCGGGATAACTAAAGCTACAACAAATATATCTTTATAGGCTTCTTTATGGGTAAGACCTGTAACTATTAATAAAGTTATGACTGCACCATTATGAGGCAGTACATCTAAACCACCTGAGGCAATTGCTATTAATCTGTGTAATAATTCAGGCTGACCCCCCATGGCCAGAAACCTTTCTGACAGGGCTTCCAGGGCTATACTCATACCACCTGAAGCTGAGCCAGTGGCACCAGCTAAGACATTGGTAGAAACTACTCCAAAGAGATAGGAGTTCCCAAAGGTAACCTCACCTAAGGCATCAACTAATACGTCAAAACCTGAAACTGCTCTAACAACTGAACCAAAACCGACAGCCAGGGCTGTATTCATAATTGCTGTTAGGGAACCATTGGCACCTTCATTTAAGGTTCCGGCAACATCTTTAATAACTTCAAATCTATTCCAGAGCAGAATAAGGGCAAGGGCATTACCCCAGAAAAGGGCTGCGTTTATATCCATATCGAAGACATTCAAAAGTACAACAACTGAAACTAAGGGGATGATTGAAAGGGCAACAGAGGGGAGTCCTTCCTGATCACCTCCACCGAAGTTTTCATCTTCAGCTTCTGTATATCCCTCACCATTTTCCCAGGCCTTTTTAAGTTCTCTCTGAAGATAAGTATAGCCGCCAATAAAGATTAATGCTGCTGCAGCTATCCCTAAAAATGGGGCCGCCATGGCATCAGTCCCAAAGAACTCTGTTGGAATAATATTCTGAATCTGTGGTGAACCAGGGATTGAGGTCATGGTGATTGTAAATGAGCCAAAGGCAATTGAGCCGGCAATGAGCCTCTTTGGAACATCGGCCTCTTTGAAAATAGCCATGCCCAGTGGATACATTGTAAAGACAACAACAAATAAACTGATCC
>CAZLCX010000007.1:37648-106078 GCA_964558325.1 uncultured Halanaerobiaceae bacterium
AAAATAGCCATGCCCAGTGGATACATTGTAAAGACAACAACAAATAAACTGATCCCGCCATATGTTAGGACCAGACAGGCAACAACTACTGCCAGAATAGCTTTATCTGCTCCTATCTTATCAATTATCCAGTTACCGACAGAAGCGGCGGCACCTGTATCTTCCATTATTTTTCCAAAAATTGCTCCCAAAAAGAACATTGGGAAAAAGTCCATTATATAACCTGAAGCACCGCCCATATATGTTTCCATAAATGCAGACAATAAATCCATTCCACCAAAACCAGCGACGACCATTGAAAAGATTGGAGCTGCGATCAAAATACTTAAACCTTTCATACATGCTACCATGATTCCTACTAAACCAATTACAATACCTAATACTGACATTTGCAAACCTCCTCGATTTTATAAAGCTTCTTTTAATACTCACCTTTATTAATATGCATATTCTATGCCAGCCAATGCTTTTTAGCCAAAAAAAATTTAGATTCCTGCCCTGACAACAATCTGCTGCTGTGGTGAATATAATTACTTTATCTTTATATTACTTTAAATTTTCAAATAATTGTCGCTATTATATACAGATCAGTTTTATATGAGGTATAATTCCATGAATTTCAGGCGATTATGGCTTTATGTAGTTTTTTGATACATCTACTCAAAATTGTATAAAAAAACTACACCCTTTCCAGGGTGCAGTCAGTTTCAAGCTAATTTTTTTAATTAATCACAATTTATATCATATTTTTCTAATTTATCATATAAATTTGTCCGATGAATCCCTAATAACCTGGCAGTTTCTGATTTGTTACAGTTAGTTTTAGCCAGGGCCTTCTTAATCGATTCCTTCTCCAGTCGGGCAATATTCTCCTTAAGGTTTAAGGTATCTCCAAATTCAATCTCTTGATTATTTATCGAGTTTTCAACCTCTGGTCGCTCCTGCTGACTGATAATTGTCGGCAGATGTTCTGGTAAAATTATTCTGTCTTCCACAAAATTGATCGTTCTTTCGATTACATTGAATAACTCTCTGATATTACCTGGCCATTCGTAGGCTTTAAGATATTCAAGGGTTTCCTCTGCAAACTCTAGATCATCAAGTTCAAATTCAGAGATTAAATCTTTAAGTTTTTTCTTAGCCAGTAGGGGGATATCGTCTTTTCTATCCTTTAAAGGTGGCAGCTTTAATCTAATAACATTGAGTCTATAATATAGATCTTTTCGGAAATTATTATTTTTTATCTTTGTTTCAAGATTCTCATTACTGGCCGCTATCACTCTGACATCAAGATCAATTGTCTCTGTGCCGCCAACTCTGGAAAACTCCTTTTCCTGGAGTACCCGGAGAAGTTTGGCCTGCATCTTCATTGGCAGGCTGCTGATCTCATCCAGGAAAATTGTACCGCCATTGGCCAGCTCAAATTTTCCAGGTTTTCCCTCTTTGCTGGCCCCTGTAAAGGCCCCTTCTTCATAACCAAAGAGTTCTGATTCCAGGAGATCTGTAGGGATGGCAGCGCAGTTAACTCTAATGAATCTGCCAAATTTCCTGTAACTTGCCATATGAATTGCATGGGCAAAAAGTTCCTTACCGGTACCAGTCTCGCCATCTAAAAGAACTGCTGAATTATTCTCAGCCGCCCTTTTGGCTATCTTTTTTAAATATTTCATTTTTGAATTAACTGTCAGGATATTATCAAAGGAGTATTTAGCCTCCTGGAGCCTCTTTAACTCGCCTTTATGTTTATTTAATTTCTCTTCTAAAACTTCCATTCGCTGGGTAAGGGATTTAAGTTCTTTGACATCTTTAAAAAGAACCACACCGACTCCACCGAGGATTGTTTCACCATCATCATCAAAGATCGGCAGGCGGTGACAGATCATATCATTACCCTGAATTCGCTGGATATGGCCAATTTCTTTATCACCGGTCTGAGTTATTATATGCATTCTGGTATTTTCAATCACATCAGCCACAAATTTCCCCTTGACTTCCTCTTCTTTAAAACCGAGAAATTTTTCATAGGCCCGGTTAAACTTGGTAATATAGCCGTTTTTATCAACCACAACAATTCCTTCATAGGCTTCATTTAGGATTGTATCAAGGGCTTTAAGCTCTGATTTTACAGATTTTAGTCGCATTCTTAATTCAGCTGGGTCAGTTATTTCTTCTAGAGTGATTTTTGAATTTAACATTATATATACCCTGCTCCTTCTTTATTTATCAAATACTTATTACTATTATATCAGATATAAAAAAAATTTCAGAAAAAATTTCTTCTTTGCACTACCCCCCTCTTTTAATTTTTATTGAAATAGGGTAGAATTATAGTATTATTAAAAAGTAGAATATATTATTATTAAAATTATGGAAAGGTGTGATGATTCTGGCTAAAGTTACTGGACCTTTATTTTCTATCAATGCAAGTGGTAAGTTTTCGGAATTTGTTAATTATGATTGGAATGGCATAAAGGTTGTAAGACCCTATGTTAGTTTTAACCTGAGTAATACTGATAAACAAAAGAAGAACCGAGATCTTTTTGCTGCCGGCAGTAAGTATTATAAATTATTAACTGAATATGATAGAGAGGCCTGGAATAGACTGGCCGGCCAGGGAATGACTGGCCATAATATTTTGACCAAACTGGCCAAAAATTCTTTACATGAGACTGGCAATTTTGCTTTGGTCTATGATCTTTATATTGATAATCTCATCCCTGGGAAAGCTAGAATAAATTTTAAGATAACAGCTGATATAGAATTAAAGTTAACTGTTACAGATATTAATAATAATCAGATCAAGACCTATTCTCTGACTGCCAGCAAAAATGATCTGAATTCTTTTACTATCTCTGAGTTAAGTCCTGAAACAAAATATAGTTTTATTTTTAAAAACGAAATAGATATTAATAAACCACCTGGAAGTTTAGTTCAGATTAATGATTATACCAGAGGAGATTATTATATTAATTATGGTCTAGTCTGTGCCGATGGCCGAGGAAAAGATAAACTAATTAAATATAAAGTTGAGCTAGATAAAAATACAATTAACAAAAATTACCCTGTTGAACTTAAATATAAAGGGGAGCAAAATTTTAATAAATATCACCTTTATCGGCTTGATAATAATCTCGGTCTAACAGAAGGTTTAATCGCTAAGGCTATTCCTCCAAAAATAGAATTTACCGATACTGGGCTGGATGCTCTGAATAAATTACCTGAAATTAAGGGTGATGAAAAATTAATTATAGCCTATTCAGGTTTATATAAATTTGATAGTTTTTAGTTGATTTCCGGAGCTGTCCCGGAGCATTCCCGGAGGATTCCCGGAGAAAAGCCGGAGCATTGCCGGAGGATATAGATGCTGTCCTTTAAGAATAATAATAGTTTAACTAAATAAATCCTGGCTGGAGCAGTTAGAAATGCTCTGGCCAGGATCTTTAATTTTAAATAGGATAATTTAATTAACATGTTTGGAACCTATTATATAATTTATTTTAAGCTGATTAGATAATTTAATTGGCATGTCTGAGACGCATCTTCTCATCGGTGATCTTCTTTCTAATTCTAATGGCATCAGGGGTGACTTCAACCAACTCATCTTCAGCGATAAATTCCAGGGCATCCTCTAAGGTCATCTTCTTGGCCGGAGGCAGCTGGACGGCATCATCAGTACTATTTGATCTGACATTGGTCAGCTTCTTATTTTTACAGGGGTTGACTGTTAGGTCATTTTCTCTATTATGGAGACCGATAATCATCCCTTCATAGACATCGGTGCCAGGCTCAATAAATAACCTACCCCGGTCTGTCAGATTGGCAAGGGCATAAGCTCTGGCAGTTCCTTTATTTGCTGAGATCAGAACACCATTGTTCCGCTCTGGGACTTCCCCTTTAAAGGGTTCATATCTTTCAAAGGAGCGGATGATTGTCCCCTCTCCGCTGGTATCATTGATAAATTCACTCTTATAACCGATTAGACCTCTGGTCGGCACCAGATAATCCAGCTCCACATAACCATTTTCCTGCATCATGGACTGCATTAGGCCTTTTCTTTTATTTAATTTTTCAATCACTGTCCCTGAATATTCCTCCGGGACATCGATTAAAACCCTTTCTATTGGCTCATGGCGGCGGCCGTCGATCTTCTTCATTAAGACTTTAGGCATTGAGACTGCCACTTCATAGCCTTCCCGGCGCATATTCTCCAGGAGGATTGATAGATGGAGTTCTCCACGACCTGAAACCTTAAAGGCATCTTTATCCTCGGTTCTCTCTACTTCCAGGCCAACATTAACCTCTAATTCTCTATCCAATCTGGCCTTGAGATGCCTGGTTGTCAGGTATTCACCGGCCTGGCCGGCAAAGGGTGAATCATTTACCTGAAAGTTCATTGACAGGGTCGGTTCTTCAATATCGATAACTGGCAGAGGCTCAACCTTACCTGGCTGGCCAATTGTATCGCCGATTGAGATCTCTGGCAGTCCAGTAACTACGGCAATATCGCCACTTTCAACCCTATCAACTTCCGACTGGCTTAAACCGACATAACTAAAGAGTTTATTGATCTTACCCCTATTGATTGAACCATCCCGCTTGCTGACTTCAACTTTCTGGCCCTTTGCTATCTCTCCCTGATAGATCCGGCCAATCCCCATTCTGCCCAGATAATCATCATAGGCCAGGTCATAAACCTGCATCTGGAGAGGTTCATCGTTTTTATCTGGATAACTTTTAATCCTGTCTATAATAGTATCAAAGAGCGGGGTTAAATCTTCCCCTTCATCTTCTAAGTTGTATTTAGCTATGCCTTCAGTTGCTATCCCATAAACGGTTGGAAAATCAAGCTGTTCATCGCTGGCATTAAGATCAATGAAGAGATCCAGGATCATATCCTTAACTACCTCTGGCCTGGCATTTTTCTTATCGATCTTATTAATTAAGACAACTGGTTTTAAACCCTTCTCCAGGGATTTCTGAAGCACAAACCTGGTCTGGGGCATTGGACCCTCAGCGGCATCGACTAATAAAATGGTGGTATCTACTGATCTAATTACTCTTTCAACCTCTGATGAAAAATCAGCATGACCTGGGGTATCGACTATATTTATTTTATATCCATCATGTTCGATGGCACAGTTCTTTGAATAGATGGTGATTCCTCTCTCCCTTTCTAAGTCATCACTATCCATAATACAATCAACTACTACCTGATTTTCTCTAAAAATCCCGCTCTGACCTAAAAATGCATCGACCAGAGTTGATTTGCCTGCATCAACATGGGCAATTATTGCAATATTAATAATTTCTTTTTCTCTCATTTGTATCTACTCCTTTACAAGATCATTGTTTATTATACACCATTAGAGCCATATATGCAATTAAACGTATAAATATTTTTTCAGCTGATTTATTGATAAATATGGACGTTAATTAGTTATTTTTATAAAATTTTATAATTTAATAAAATTTAATATGTAAAAACTTGATAATATTTTTTCATGGTGATATAATTATTACAGGAAAAAGTAGAGTTGATTGATAAGTTTAACATTATAATTATTAAAAGAGAGGTGTTGAATTATGAGTAATTTAAGGGAGACTGTTCTTTATGCAATCGAGAATTTTAATGCTGCCTTTAGAAGAATAGATGATATTGATCTCGATGAAATAAAGATAGAAGAAAAGATTATGGACAACAGAATCATGTCGATTGAGAGTTATTTGAGGTTTTTAGAAAGAGACGGAATTGATGATTTCAAAAAGATAAGAGATATTATAGAAGGTGATATTAATGGCTGATAAAATTTATTACAAAGTTCAGTATCCGATGAAAAAGGCTATTGAAAAACTAAGAAAGCTTGAGACTGATAAGAAAAAATTACAGAAACAGGTTGATGAACTTACTGAAACTGAAAAGGGTATGATTAAAGATTTTATTATCGAATGGGAAAATAAGAATAAAGATAAATTAGAAAATTTTATTCAAAAATTAAAGGAAGAAAATATCTAAGACCTGCTGAGCCCTGGTTACTGCCAGGGCTATTTTGTAATTAAAATTCTGAAAGGATGATTATCTGTGGAGAAGCTTAAAGTCGATAGTATGCTGGAATACAGGTTTCTATCTGAGCTAAAATATTCACCTGATGGAAAAAATCTTGCTTTTAAAGTCAGTCAGGCTAATAAGGATGACAATGAATATAATTCAAACCTCTGGATTTATAATCTTAAAGAGGATAATTTTTATCAGTTGACCTCTGGTAAAAAGGATGGGAGTTTTGCCTGGTTAAATCCTGAGGAGATAGTCTTTACTTCAAAACGGAAGGATAAAGATGATGAGAAACTGCTGCCTGAAACTGAATTTTATAAGATTAAAATTAATGGTGGCGAGGCTGTTCATCTTAAAACTATTGAAAAGGCTGTCGGTGATTTTAAAGTTAAGGATGAGGACCAGCTAATCTTTACCGCTATGAAGGATTTAAAAGAACGAGATGAAGAGGAATTAAAGAAAGATAAGGATTATCAGGTTCTAGAGGAAATCCCATTCTGGTCAAATGGTAAGGGCTTTACCAATAACTACAGGAATCATTTATATAGTCTGGAGCTTGCATCTGATCAAGTTACTGAGCTTGTTGGTGGTAAAAATAATATCGAGAATTTTGCACTTAAGGATAATAAAATTGCCTTTACCATGAGTTACTTTGAAGATAAAGCTGAGATTACAAATAATCTTCACTTATATGAAATTGACAGCGGCAATCTCTATCAGTTGACTGATAGAGACTGGTCAATCAGTATGATGGAATTTAAAAATGATCAGGAGATCTATTTTGCAGCCAATGATTTTCAGGCTATGGGCCTTAATTCTAATCCTGATATTTATCAGGTTAATATTGAAAGTAAGGAGATAAGTCAGTTAACTGAGGAGATGGATAGGAGTCTCTGGACTTCTGTCGGTAATGACTGCCGTTTAGGTGGCGGTCAGAATTTTGCAGTCGATGCTGGTGAGCTCTATTTCATTTCAACTGAAGGTTATAATGCCTATCTGAATAGATTAGATGATGGCAAGGTTTCAAGGGTAATTGCAGATGAAGGTACTGTTGATCTCTTTGATATTTATAATGGCCAGATTGCCTTTATCGGCTTTAGAGATAATCAGCTTCAGGAATTATATCTCTATGAAAATGGCGAGGAAAGACAGGTTAGCTCCTTTAATGACCAGGTCTTAGCTGAGAAGATGGTCTCTGAGCCTGAACATTTTACTGTTGAGACTTCAGACGGCCTTGAGCTTGATGCCTGGGTAATTAAACCAGTCGGATATCAGCAAGGGGAAAAATATCCGGCGGTCTTAGAAATCCATGGCGGCCCCAAGACTGTCTATGGTTCCATCTTCTTTAATGAGTTTCAGATTCTGGCCAATGAGGGTTATGCTGTTATCTTTAGCAATCCCAGAGGTAGTGATGGCCGGGGCAATGAGTTTGCTGATATTAGAGGCGGTTATGGCGATAGAGATTATCAGGACCTGATGGAAGTAACCGATGCTGCCATTGAGCGCTATGATCTGATTGATCCTGATAGATTAGGAGTTGCCGGAGGATCCTATGGTGGTTATATGACCAACTGGATAGTTGGCCAGACTGATCGGTTTAAGGCTGCTGTCTCCCAGCGGAGCATCTCCAACTGGGTCTCAATGTTTGCCACCACTGATATCGGATATTTCTTTGTCGAGGATCAGGCCGCTGGAGCAACCCCCTGGAATAATCTTGATGAGCTCTGGGACAGTTCCCCTTTAAAATATGCTGACAGGGTTTCCACTCCGACCCTATTAATTCATTCTGAAGAGGATTATCGCTGCTGGCTGACCGAAGCCCTCCAGTTCTTTACAGCTTTGAAATATCACGGGGTTGAAAGCAGGCTGACTATTTTTAAAGGGGAGAATCACGAACTTTCCAGGAGCGGCAAACCTGAGCATCGGATTCGCCGCTATCAAGAAATGATTGACTGGTTTAATCAATATTTAAAGTAATTATTTTGCCAATATTCCTGGCTGTCTCCTGAAGTAATTCCGGGGCAGCCAGGATTATTTTATTTAATGAGCCTGGTTTATCAATAATCGAAAAGGCAGCATCAATGCCTGCCTGATAAACCTGCTGGTAACCAGTCCCAAGGCTGCCGGCTATGGCAATGACAGGTATTCCCTGTTTTTTTGCCAGCTGAGCAACATGGATTGGTGCTTTATTATTGATTGTCTGGGAATCAAGCTGACCCTCCCCTGTAATTACAAGGTCTGCTCCCTTTAATTTTTCTTCCAGCCGGTTGGCTCTGGCAACTATATCTGCCCCTTCCTTTAATTCGCCATTCAAAAATGTTATTAAACCAGCCCCCAGGCCGCCTGCTGCTCCAGCACCTGCTAGCTGCTGGAGATCTCGGTTGTAATTTTCTTTGACAAATTGATTAAATTTGCGAAAATTCTGGTCTAACTCTTCGACCTGTTTCTGGCTGGCTCCTTTCTGGGGCCCATAAATATAGGCAGCCCCATTCTCGCCATAAAATGGATTGGAAACATCACAGGCTATCTCTAAATAAAGTTCTTCTGCTGGAGGATAGAGATTCTCCTTAGATACAAAGGCTATCCTGCCAATCTGGCCTCCTCCTCTACTGATTCTCTGGCCATTTTCATCTTTAAAACTAAAACCAAGGGCCTTAAGGGCTCCAATTCCGGCATCCATAGTAGCAGAACCGCCAATCCCTAAGATAATATGTCTGGCTCCTTTTTCAAGAGCTGATTTTATTAATTGACCTGTTCCATAGGTTGTTGTTTTTCTGGGATCTGCTGTTGCTGGATCTATGTAACTTATCCCTGAGGCTGCTGCCATTTCAATAACAGCTGTCTTTTCATCCAGGATTCCAAAAAAGGCTTTAACTTTTTCCCCTTCTGGCCCAATTACTTCCTCTTTAATTATCTGGCCATTATGGGCATCAACCAGCGCCTGGACTGTACCTTCACCTCCATCGGCCATTGGAACTTTAATTGTATCTGCTTCTGGCATGACTGCTTTAATCCCTTTTTCTATATTTTCAGCAACTTCCAGGGCTGTTAGACTCTCTTTATATGAATCTGGAGCAATGATTATCTTCATTATTTTTCCTCCTGATTTTTATCATTTTAAACTATCTTAAAAATTAATTCATATTTCCTCTGCAATAGGGAAACTGGAGAATACAGACAGACTCAAAAAAGAGCTCAAAGAAAGAGATCAGGAAAATAATATACAGTTAATGAATTAAGATTATATAATAAAGGCAAAAAATAATAATCATAACTAATTAGAAGTGGAAATTGAATTTATTAAATAAAAATTCATTTTTAGAAAATGAAAAAGCTGACAGCCAGCCAGACCCTAAAAGAAATGAAAGTGATATATCGCTATTTCAGAAGGCTTTTTTATTTACAAATAACCAGATGCTTTAAATCTATAATTATAAATACAGTAACCCTTCTGACCTATCAGGAGGGTTAAAGCTTTTTAACTAACAAAATGCAAAAATGTTAAGAAATCGAGAAAATCATCTGCAGCAAATTTAACCTCATAATCCTTCTGTTCTGCCCCAGGATAATTACCGGCCCTAATAGCATCTTTAATTTTTCTATAAATCAAATGGGATTTGAATTGTTCTATATCCTGCCCCAGGGGTTTGAGAGTTTCTATTTTAACCAAACCAGATTTTACCCCTGTTTTAATTCTTCTCCGGGCCTCATTAAGGGGTAAGGCTCTAATTGCTTGTCCCAGACCATATTTTACTACTGCTGTTTCTATTCCAGGAATTAATTCTTTCGTCTGCTGACAACAGATTTCATCACCTGAAATAAAACTGACTGGAATTCCAAAATAACCTGCTGTATAAGCATTAATCAGGGCCTCACTGGCAGGTTGATTATTAATAAATATCTTATGAAACTTGCCAGATATAGTATGGGCCAGTGTTCCATGCTCAAGTCCCGGGCTTGCATGATAACCAACAAAAAATACTGTATCAAAACTTTCATCAATCCCATCCATCATGCTATATGGCCTGCCTGACCAGCCTCTGATTAATTCTGCCCTCTCATCTAATTGGCCTGGCAGAATATTTCTGGCTGTAGCATGGGCATCTCTAACAACCACTCTTGATGCTCCACTGGCAAAAGCTGACTCAACTGCTGCATTGACATCCCCGGTCATAATCTCTCTAAATTCTTTATATTCCCCTTCAGTTTTACTCACTTCTTCTCCAGCTACCAGTGAGCTAATTCCTTCCATATCTGCTGAAATAAATACTGATAAATTCCGGTTATCCATTATAATCTCCCCAATCTATCTATTTAAATACTTTCCCAGAATGTTTCCTTTAAAAGACCAATGGCTGCTCCAACAACAATACCTACTGCTATATTCCCCCCAAAAAACAGGCTTACCAGAATACCTACACCAGCTCCAAGGGCAATAGCAATACCGATTTTATTTATATTTTTATTAGCCATAACAAACCCCCTCATAAATTTTTCTGCTTAACCTATAATTCTTTACCCAATTAAAAAATCCTTTATCTAAAAGAAAAAACCTGGGATAATTAAAGCAATCCCAGGTGGTAATAAATCATTTCTTTATCTTATTGTTGATTTTGGGTCTAAGGCATCGCGTAAGCCGTCACCTAATAAATTATAGCTTAAACAGGCAATAAAAATCATAAAGCCAGGTATTAGCATCCAGGGAAATCCAGTAATAGATGTGACGCTTTGAGCTGATGCCAGCATATTACCCCAGCTAGCTGCTGGCTCCTGGATTCCTAAGCCAATAAAACTTAGACCAGATTCAAGGATTATGTAACCTGGAACAGCTACTGTGGCACTAACTATAACATAGGTTGTTGTAACCGGCAATACATGCTTCAGGATTATTCTTTTGTCTGAAGCCCCAATAGCCCTTGCAGCCAGCACATATTCTTCATTCTTTGCTGAAAGAACCATTCCTCTAATGACCCTGGCCATTCCTGCCCAGCCCCGAAAAGCTAAAATTGAAATTATGAAAAAGAACCTCATCTGGGAGGGGACATCAATCGGCATTACCGCAGCTAATGCCAGTAACAAGTAAAACCCTGGAATTGACATTATTATTTCAGCAAACCGCATTAATATTTCATCAACCCAGCCGCCATAATAGCCTGAAATACCTCCAACTACCATCCCTATTGATGTAGAGATAAAGATAGCTACAAAACCAATGAACATGGAAACTCTGCCGCCATATAAAAGCCTGGTAAATAGGTCTCGACCATAATCATCACTGCCCAATAAGAATAAGGGTTGATCATACCCCTCCAGTCCAAAGAGCTTAAAATTAGTTACAAATGGACCTACTTTATGGGGGTCTCCTCTATGAAAAAACTTGATTTCATGTTTTTCGTCCTCATTAATTTCATACTGTCCCCAGCCAACAGATTCAGTACCATATATAAAAGGCCTGGTTAAACTGCCGTCTTCATCAGTAAAGTGAATTCTTGTTGGGGGATGATAAAAATCCTGTCTAAATGTTCTATTTGGGTGATATGGAGAGAGAAAGCCTGCAAATATAACCAGAACATATAAAATTAATACAACAATCCCACCTGCTATTGCAATTTTATGCCTCCTTAATCTTTTCCACATTTCACCCCAGAATGAATACTGTTTGTTTTTGCCAACAGTATTTTGGACAAAATCCTTTCCATCTTCTGTGAATGGTTTATTTTCCATCTGTCATCCCCCCTTAATTATACCTTATTCTTGGATCACTAACCGCCAGCAGTATGTCTGCAATTAAATTACCTGTAATTAATAAGACACTACCCATCATTAAACCAGCCATAGCTAAATAGAGATCTTTTGAACGAACTGCATTGAGCATCAATGTTCCTAAACCTGGCCAGCCTGTAACAATCTCTGTCAAAGCTGCTCCTCCAAGTAAAGCACTGATCTGAAAACCAAAAATTGTTATCATTGGGTTAATTGCATTTCTTAAAGCATGTTTATAAACAACTACCCTTTCCATTAAGCCCTTAGATCTGGCTGTTCTTACATAATCAGATGTCATTGCATCTATCATCTGACCACGCATCTGTCTGGTCAAACCTGCCATAGAAGCTGTTCCTAATACAACTGCTGGAACGACTAAATGTTTTAAGATATCAATTATCTGCTCAGTTGGCGACATCATGCCATGGGTAATACTGGTCATACCCTGAATAGGCCAGTCTAAATTTAATGTTACTATTCCATATAATAGGAGCAGGGCAAAGAAAAAATTAGGTATAGACAAGCCTACAAAGGCCAGACTGGTAAAGACATTATCCCCTATTGTGTATTTATTGGTAGCCGAGTATATACCAATCGGTATCGATGCTCCCCATGCTAATACCATTGCTGCAAATGATAAAATTAAAGTATTCTTAATCCTGCTGCCAATGACCTGGGTAACAGGAACTCTGTATGCAAATGAACGTCCTAAATTACCCCTTAATACCTGCCCTAACCATAATGCATATTGTTCAGGCACTGATCTATCCAAACCAAAATCTCTTTCCATTGTATTAAGTACCTGGGTTGATATATCTGGATTCATTCTTAACTGGTCCAGATAATTACCAGGTGATAATTGCATTATTAAAAATGAAAATAATGAAATTGCTAATAATAATGGAATAGCATATAGAAATCTTCTGATTATATACGTTTTCATTAATAAATTACTCCCTTCTCAGATATAAAAAATAATATAATTGCTAAAAAATAAGAAGGGGGGATGACCCCCTTCTTTATTTTTGTTTGATTTTAAATAACTCAAATCCTAATATGCAAAATACTGTTCATAAATATTCCAGGTAACTGCACCATAGGCAGATATCTCAGTATTTTCAAGATTATTTCTTACTCCATAAATTGCATTAGGAGCAGTTGTATAGATTAATGGAACTCTATCAGCAATAATCTCCTGGAACTCACTATAATACTCAATTCTCTGTTCTGTATCAACGGTCTGAGCGCCTAATTCAAAGAGCTCATCAATTCTTGCTTCCCAATCTCTGTGAGGCTCTTCCTGATTTGGATGCCACATATGAAGAGGTCCATCTGATTTCCAGACATTAGAACCACTATGGGGCTCTACTCCACCAGTTAAACCAATTAAAATAGTATCAAAGTCATATTCATTCTGTAACTGACTAACCATTGAATTAAATTCAACAGGGGCAGTATTAATCTGCATACCCAGATCTCTTAAATCATCAGCAATAATATTCATAATAGTTTCTCTCTCATCATTCCCGGCATTGGTAGTTATATTAAACTCAACTTCTCTACCTTCCCAGTCAACTAAATTATCATCTGAATCCCATTCAAAACCGGCTTCTTCAAGAAGTTCCCTTGAACGATCAAGATCATATTCATATTTTCTGACATCTTCATTTAAGAACTGCTGGTTAGGTGTACTAACTGGACTCCACTGAGGAGTACCAAAACCTGCCTGGGCCTGATTGATCATAGTATCTTTATCAAAGGCATGGGCAACTGCTCTTCTAAATTCTAAATTATCAAACCATTCCTTCTTCTCTGGTTCTTCTTCTAAATTAGGATTATTTGGATTTAAATTAAATACTAAGAAGTTTGTGCTAAAAGTAGGTCCTGCATCAATTAAATCAAAATCTCCTCTTTCTTTTAACTGTTCAAAACGCTCATAGTTCCTCCCCTGAATAGTATTAAAGTGTATCTCACCATTCTGGAATAATAAATCCTGAACTTCTGTGCTTTCAACAATAACTTTAACCCATCTATCTAGATAAGGGAGGCTTTCTCCTTCTGGATCTAAACGCCAGTAATTAGGATTGGCATCTTTAACAATTCTCTCTCCTGGAACAAAATCAACTAACATAAATGGCCCGGTACCAACGATTTCGCTTGGCTCTGTATCTACTCCCCAGGTTTCAGTAAATTCTCCAGCTTCATAAGGCTCACGTAATTTATGCTCAGGTATAATAAAGGTCATCATTGAGTTTAGAAAAGGAGCAAAAGAAGTTGGTAATTCAAATTCTACTGTATAATCATCAACTTTTCTATACTCTGGGAATTCACCATCTACAGTGAGTACACTCCTGGTGCTGGTCGGGATATCTTCATCACTAATAACATCCATGGTAAAGATAACATCATCAGCAGTGAATTCTTCACCATCATGCCACTGGACTCCCTCTCTTAGATAGAAAGTATAAACTTTTCCATCTTCACTGATCTCCCAATCATGGGCCAGAGCTGGAATAAATTCAGTTGTAACTCCATGTCTTGTTACCAGACCCTCAAAGATAGGGCCATCAGTAACATCTGTTGAAGATGTTTCACTGGCAATTATAGTATTAAAGGTTTTAGGATCTCCTAAAACTGCCTGCATGATTGTGCCTCCATGCTCCCCCTGTGGTTTTTCAGATACCCATGGATCTTTAAGCTCTACCTCTTGAGCCATAGTTACAACAGACGCCGATAAGACAAATGCAAATAATAAAACCAAAATAGTAAGTTTTTTCATATAAAAATACTCCTCCTAAGTTTTTTTAACTTCTCTAATTCTTTATTTTCTATGAAATCACTTTGATAACTTAAAACACTACCCTCCTTTCATTATAATTACAAATGAAACAAAATTTATTTTATCTTATATATATAATACAAGATTAGTTTGAAAACTCCTTTAAAAATTTAAAGATTAAAAATCCACTAAAACCACTTAAATATCAATTATTTCTAACTTTTTTTAATACTTTTATCTATCTGATTAAAATATTGATTAAATGTTATCTATTTATAAATTTTATTTAATTACATATTAATAAATTTTTTTCAAAAAATTTTCATTTTAAATATATCAGTTGATTTTATTTAGCCATGTTTAAATTTAGGGCTTTAAATATTCTTTCAAATGAGATATGATGTATAAGGAACGATAATTTTAAGGAGGAAAAAATGAAAATAGGAATAGTTGGTTTGCCGAATGTTGGAAAGTCTACTCTTTTTAATGCTCTTACAAAAGTACAGGTCGATGCAGAAAATTATCCTTTCTGTACAATTGATCCAAATATAGGTGTTGTTAATGTTCCTGATAAAAGACTGGATATTTTAACTAAAATATATAATCCTGAAAAAAGGACTCCAGCTATGATTGAATTTGTTGATATAGCAGGTTTAGTTGAAGGAGCCAGTAAAGGTGAGGGACTTGGAAACAAGTTTTTATCTCATATTCGTGAAGTTGATGCTATCTCTCAAGTTGTTAGATGTTTTAGTGATGAGAATATAACCCATGTAAATAATAAAATTGATCCGATAAATGATATTGAAACTATCAATCTGGAATTAATGCTTGCTGATATGGCTACTATTGAAAAACGTTTAGAAAAAACTGAAAAGAAAGCTAAAAGTGGAACTAAGGAATATTTAACAGAACTGGATGAATTAAAAAAACTAATAGAAGCTCTTGAAAATGGTAAAAATATCAGACAGCTTAAATTAAGTGAAACTGGTCAGAGATTGGCCAAAGAACTTCAATTGCTCTCTGCAAAACCTACAATTTATGTCTGTAATGTTGATGAAAATAAGATTGGAGACAAAAATAATAGCTATGTTGAAATGGTTAAAAATTATGCTGACCAAGAGGGTGCCGAGGTCATTACAGTTAGCGCCAAAATCGAAGCCGATATAGCCGAACTTGATGAAGAGGATAAACAATTATTTTTAGAAGATCTGGGGATTGAAAACTCTGGCCTTGATCGATTAATTAGAGCAGGTTATAGATTATTAGATTTAATTACATTTTTAACTGCAGGGGAAAAAGAAGTCAGGGCCTGGACTGTAAAAAGAAATTCAACTGCTCCTAATGCTGCAGGTAAAATTCATTCAGATATGGAAAGAGGTTTTATCCGGGCAGAAATTGTCAGTTATGAAGATTTAATTGAAACTGGCTCTTATAAAGATGCCCGAGAAGAGGGTGTATTGAGACTGGAAGGAAAAGATTATATTATTCATGATGGAGATATCTGTAATTTTAGATTTAATGTTTCCTAAATATAATTAAATTCAACTTATAACTATAAAATCCCTGAGCTGAAATAACTTTAGCTCAGGGGTTTTTCATTAAATTAATCTTCATTGTTAAATTTTTGCTCTATATCCTTTTGAATTACATCTCTTATTTCTTTCTTGAAATCTTCCTTAGACATATCATCTGTCTTTATCATAATCCTTGTCATTGGAAGCTTTTTAAATAACTTATGAAACAATTGATTAATAGCAGAAAAACCAATTAATATAATAATTGAAGTAACTAAATCATAATAAATTAATGAATATAAACCAATTGCGCCGGCAATAATTCCAATAAAGTATTGAATTATATGTTTTATATCTAATTTCTGATTAATAATTTTATGAAGCTCTATATAATATTTAAAGAATAATTTTTTCATGTTATACCCTCCTACTTCCTAGAAATAAAATTATAGCAAATATAATTATATTATGCAAATGCAGGAGTCTATAATTTTTTATCTAATTATTTAATTGGAGAATAAAATTAAATTCTGGAGTTGATAAAATGGTTGAAAATAGAGAACTGAAAATATTTGCTGGAAGTTCTAGTAAACAATTTGCAGATAAGATTTGTAAATACTTAAATATTGAACTTGGAAAATCTGAAGTTATTAATTTTACTGAAGGAAATATAATGGTTAAAAGTAAAGAAACAGTAAGGGATAAAGATGTTTACCTTGTTCAATCAATCGGCCTTGAACCTAATAATGAATTTACTGAAATATTATTCTGGATGGATGCCTTTAAAAGGGCAAGCGCCCAGTCGGTTACAGCTATTATTCCCTTCTTCAGTTATTCTCAAGGAGATAAAAAAGATGAACCCAGAGTATCTATTAGAGCTAGAGTTTGCGCTGAATCAATAGAACTTGCAGGGGCTGATAGAGTAATAACCATGGACCTCCATAGTCCTCAAATCCAGGGTTTTTTTAAGAAACCAGTTGATCACCTATATGCAATGCCAATACTATGTGAATACTTTAAGAAAAATTATGATTTAAGTAATACCGTTATTGTATCTCCAGATGCTGGATTTGCCAAAGAAGCAAGAAGATATGCCTCTTATTTAAATAGACCTGTAGCAATTGGAGACAAGAAAAGACTATACCATAATGAAAACGCAGAAATTCTTGGAATAATAGGAGAAGTTAAAGGCAAGGATGCATTAATTTTTGATGATTTTAGTATTTCAGGAAGAACTTTAGTTAATCTAGCTAAAGGTTTAAAAAATCGGGGAGCAAATAGGATATTTGCAGGTTTATCCCATTTATTATTAAATGAAAAAGGAGTAGAAAGAATTGAAAATAGCCCAATTGAACAAGTCATTAGTACAGATTCAGTAAATAATAATAAGGTAAATAATTCTAAAAAAATAAAATTAGTTTCAGTTGCACCACTTTTTGCAGAAACTATTTATCGAGTTCACAATAGAATCTCTGTAAGCTCTTTATTTGAAGAAGTCCCTAAAAAAGTATTAAAAAGTTCTAATATATAAAGATAAAAGTTGCAGGTTGATATAAGTTTTCCTGCAACTTTTTGATTTTAATTACTTATCTGTTTCTGAATTCCTTCCTGTTTTAGATCAAAGGAAGCTGCTTTTAATAATTCATAAATAGCTACCGCTAAAAATGCATCTGCTATATGATGTAAGGCTGTTCCAACACCGACAATTATACCTGCATCTGCTAATGAAAAGCCAAAGGGTAAAACAATTAAAGCTTCTCCAATCGCATGAATTGGGATTATTAAAAATAAAGCAAATTTAAAACTATAACCCTTTTTAATTAATAATGCCCCGGCTCCTCCAAATAAAATATGGATAGCTGCTCTAGCTCCAATAACCGGGCCTGTAACTAAAAAGAAGCCTAAAGCAGATCCTAAACCAACAAAAACAGCAGCAAAAGGACTAATCAGCATAGATAAAAATACCGGTAAATGAGATGCAAGGGTAGCTGAAAATGGTGGAATATAAATTCTTAAATAAGTTCCAAAAGCTAAGGGTATCATCAAGGCCATCGCTGTTAATAATGCTGCATATACAAGTTCTTTCATCTTCAATTTTCTTTTTAACAAATCAAATCCTCCTTCACTTTTTATTTCTATTATATTATCTCAATATACAAATGATTTGTCAAGTGTATATACAGTAAAATAAAATTTATTTTAGGCCTCCAGTAAATATCCCTCAGCAGATAATGCAGATTTCAAGTTTTTTAAAACTTCATTATTGGCCACTTCCACTGTATGAAGGTGAATTCCATCAGTTAATTCAGCCAGTAAACCGGCATGATTATTTTTCATTTTTTCTAAAAACTCTTCAACTTCCTTTTTATTTGTTAACATTAAATTGCCTTTAAGCTCACCATAAAGAGGATGTTCTACTCTAACATCAAGAATTCTAGCCCCATGTTCTATCATAATCATTAACTCGTCCTTTACAAGGTCCTCCCTATGCCGACAGGCTATCGTAGCCTTTAAGAATGGTGATTTATTTTCCTGCAACAGATATCCCCTGGAGGTAGATAGAATTTCAATTCCCTCTGCCCGTATAAGAGCAATATCCTGAACAATCACCTGTCTGGTTACACCAAATTTTTCTGCCAGCTCAGAGCCAGTAAAAGGTTCTTTGTGACTTTTTAAAATCTTAATAATTTCTTGACGCCGCTTATTTGGTTGCATTGACTTACTTGACAACTTAATCAACCCCTTTTTCTGGATATATCTTTAAAATTAAAACCTGAAAATATAAATTTAGAGAAATTATTTATAAATTGTTTATCTTAAAGAACCTTTCAACCAGATATTTTTGATATTAAACTGACTATCAAAGGCAACGATATTTGCCACTTTTCCTGCTTCTAAAGAACCATAATAATTGTCAAGTCCAAGGCGTTTTGCTGGATTATAACTGGCAAGCTGCCAGCTACTTACTAAATCTAGTTCTGTATTATTATAAATATATTTAACTGCCTCAATCAGTTTTAAGGTAGAGCCTGCCAGGCTTCCATCTTTAAGTCGAGCCTCCCCATTATTAATAGAAACCTGTAAGCCACCTAAATCATAGCTGCCATCTTCCATACCGGCTGCTCTCATTGCATCAGTAATTAATATTATTCTCCCAGTACCTGCTAACTTTAAAGTTATTCTAATTGTAGCGGGATGAAGGTGAATTCCATCTGCAATAATTTCCATTGTGGTCTCATCGCTATCTAAAAATGCCCCCACAGTTCCAGGATTACGATGATGAAATCCAGTCATACCATTGTAAAAATGACTTGCCTGTTCAATACCGGCTTTAATAGCCTGAGCCATCTCTTCGTAACTGGCAGCGGTATGAGCTGTAGCAACTAGTGTCTTATTTTCTTTAAGTCTGTTTATTATAACCTCTGCTCCAGGTTTTTCAGGAGCTAAAGTTACAATTCTTAAATATCTTCCTAATATATCTATCCATCTATTAATCTCTTTTAAGGCTCCATCTCTTATAAATTTAGGGTTCTGGGCACCTTTTTTAGCCTGACTGATAAAAGGCCCTTCAACATGAGCTCCAAGCAAATTAGGACTTTTACCAGCTTGAATTTCTTTAATTATACTTTTGCAGACATTTTCAAGTTCAGCTGGTGGGGCAGTTAAAGGAGTAGCCAGCCAGCCTGTTACCCCTGCATTTAACTTATATTCACTGATCTTTTTTAAAACATCTCTATCTTTATCCATCACATCATAACCATTACCGCCATGACAGTGAATATCAATTAATCCTGGAGCAAGATATAAACCATTTAGATCTATTTTACTCTGATAATTATTATGTTCTGGAGTCCCTTCACCTATTCCGGTTATTTTATCTTCATTAATTATTAACCAGCCATCTTCAATAATTCTATTTTTAATAAGAATTTTTGCATTATATATTAACTGAATGATTACCCCTCCTGAATTTTATTTATATTTCAAACCAGATCCTGTTAATATGATAACAATATTACCAGTAGATATATGGTTATTTTTAAAATATTTTTTGGCAGCGGCAGGAGCGGCTGCCGAAGTAGGTTCTATATAAATTCCCTGTCTCCATAACTGTTTTAAGGTTGCTTCAATCTCTGATTGAGTTACTAAAATTACATCTCCATTACTTTCTCTAATTGCCTCTACAATCTCTTTTTTCCTTGCTGGCTTTTTTATAGCTATACCTTCTGCAAGATTTTTAGAATATGTATTATAATTACACTCACCATAAAACTCTGCCCAGATTGGAGATACTGGGGTTGCCTGAACAGCAATTAACTTCGGTATATCATTCTTAGGCAGTAATTCTTTTAAACCATGCCAGATTCCTAATAATAAAGAGCCATTTCCCACAGGTAGTATAATTTTATCTATTTTTTGCAGGTCTTCAATAAGTTCCTGAGCCAGGGTTGCAACTCCAGCAAAAAATAGAGGATTATATATATGGGAAGCATAATACTTATTTTGGGCTGCAATTTTAATTGCTCTTGACGTTGCCTCTCTATCTCCTGGAACTTTATGAATAACTGCGCCTGTTGATTCTATTTGCGATATTTTACCAGAGCCAGTATTCTCAGGCAGATAAATATTACAGGTAATGCCTGCAGCTGCTGAATAAGCAGCAACAGCTGCTCCGGCATTTCCTGATGAATCTTCAATTATCTCCTTTATACCTGCATTTTTTAATTTTCCAATCATTAATCTGGCCCCTCTATCTTTAAAAGATCCAGTTGGCTGATAATAATCAAGTTTATAATAAACTTCCTGTCCGGCTAATTCTTTTTTTAATAGAGGTGTCTTTACTTCCCCTAACTCCAAATCTGTATTATACTTAAGAGGGTGTTCAGGTATTTTAAATAAACCTCCACAATTGCATCTGAAATTTTTATCTTTCAGCAAATATTTTTGACCACATTCTGAACATATAAATTTCATTCAAGAAATCCACCTTCCTCATTTTAAAGGACATGTGAGCCTCTAATCTTTATATCATTACCATGGGGCTTTCCTGCAGCAAATATAAATCTAGATTCATCTGAAACGGTTCTTACTTCAATGGATGTTTCAGGTATTAATAAAAGAGCCTCACCTTCATTAAGCTTTGTATCTGCTTCTATTATACCATCAACCACATAAATAAACCCCTGCATTTCTTTTGCAAGCTGAAGATTATAAATACCTCCTGACTCTAAAGTAATATCCTGTAATATTAATTCTGTTTTCAATTTAATCGGTGAACCAGGACCAATTAAACTTCTAATCTTCATCCTGTCACTTTCTTTAACTGGAACATTTTCTGGTTTAAGAGCTTGATACTCAGGATCAGAATCTTTCATATCAGCAGGTAGATTAACCCAAATCTGCATGCCATGGGCATAACCAGCTGTTCCTGGAGCTTCAGAATGTACAATGCCTTTACCAGCATTAAAAGTTTGCAAACCACCCTGAGCAACTTCTTCTTCATTGCCCTGATTATCTTCATGACGAAATGCTCCTCCAAGCATATAACTTATCGCTTCAAAACCACTATGCTCATGGGGGGCAAATTCATTTGGGGCTTCTACAAAAAATTCATCTATTAAAACAAAGGGATCAAAGTGATTATGATATACAGTTGGAAATAATCTTTTAACTACTGCTCCATCACCTTCAGGTTTTTCAACAGCTATTATTTTTTTATTCTCTTTTAACATAACTTTTACCTCCAAGCTATTAGCTTTTTTACTGGATTCTTATTAATTGTTCTGTTAATATTATATATAGTAAACAAAATATTAACAGTAAAATAAGAAACATTGCAAGGAGGCTTTTAATTTTGGAAAAATGGCGTTTAATTAATACAGAGACCAATGATGGTTTTCAGAATATGGCAATTGATGAAGCTATAATGAAATTCCATCAAGAAAAGAAAGTCCCACCTACTGTAAGATTTTATAGCTGGGAGCCAGCAGCTCTATCCCTGGGATACTTTCAAAAACTAGAAAAAGAAGTTAATCAAAAAGCCTGTCAAAAAGCAGGAATAAATATTGTTAGACGTTTAACTGGAGGCAGGGCTATCCTCCATGATAAAGAGCTAACTTATAGCATTATTATTCGGGAAGATTATGGGCTTTTATCTAATTCTATTGTAACAAGTTATCAAGAAATAAGCCAGGGCTTAGTAGCAGGCCTAAATTTATTAAAAATACCAGCTAAACTTAAACCAATTGAACGGGGCAAAAAATCCCCAAAAGGTAATTCAGCTGCCTGTTTTGATGCCCCATCCTGGTATGAAGTTTTACTAGAAAATAAAAAACTAATTGGTAGTGCTCAGACCAGAAAAAATGGAACTATCTTACAGCATGGTTCAATCCCCTATGAAATAGATTCTGAAAAAACATTTAAATTATTTAATTATTCCGATGAAAAGAAAAGAAAAAAAGCTCGAAGAATATTTTCTGCTAAGTCAACCTCTTTAAAATCAGCAGGTTATAATATTGATAAAGAAAAATTAAAAGCAGCCCTGATAAAAGGTTTATCAGAAAGTCTGGGTTTTAATTACATTGATGAAAATTTAACTTCTAAAGAAATTAATTTGGCTAAAAAATTAAAAAAAGAAAAATATTCTACAGATAAATGGAACAAAAAACGTTAGGAGGCCAGTTATGTCAGAAAAAAGAAAGAGATTACCAGAATGGCTAAGAGGTAAAGATCCATTACAACGAGGCATGATTGCTACCAAAAAAATGCTAGATGGCCTTGAATTAAATACAGTCTGCCAGAATGCTCGCTGCCCTAATATAGGTGAATGTTATGCTAAAAAAACGGCAACTTTTATGATTCTCGGGAAAAATTGTACAAGAAATTGCAAATTCTGTGCTGTCCAGGGAGACGATCCTGAACCGGTAGACCCTGAAGAACCTAACCGAATTGCTAAAGCAGTCAACAAATTAGGATTAAGACATGCCGTTATAACGTCTGTAACTAGAGATGATCTAGAAGATGGTGGTTCAGAACAATTTGTTAAAGTCATAAAAACTATCAGAGAAATAAATCCAGAAGTAACAATTGAAATTCTAACCCCAGATTTTAATAATGATAAAGAAGCTTTAAATAAAATTATTGCAGCAAAACCTGAAATTTTTAATCACAATATCGAAACTGTTCCTTCATTATATGAATTGGTCAGACCAGAAGCTGATTACCAGCAGTCACTGGATGTTTTGAAAACAGTAGCAGATTCTGATGATATAATAATTAAGTCTGGATTAATGCTTGGCCTGGGAGAAACAGAAAATGAATTATTTCAAGTATGGAAAGACCTTCTAAAATCAGGCTGTGAAATCCTAACTATGGGGCAATATCTCCAGCCAGGTCATGAAAATGTCCAGGTTAAAGAATATATTCGGCCAGAAAAATTTGATGAATTAAAGGAAAAAGCCTTAAAACTTGGTTTTAAAACAGTAGCTTCTGGGCCCCATGTTAGAAGTTCCTATTTAGCTGAAGAAACAGGCAAAGACCTGCTTAATAAATAATATCTAAGCTAACAATAAATAAACCTACCTCATCTCTGAGGTAGGTTACTAATTTATTTCCGAAATAAATTCAGGAAGCGATCTTCATATAAGTGATAAACTCCCCAGCGGTCCAATTCCTGTTTTAATACTGATGGATCCTTATCTCCTCTTTCCACCTTCTGAAATAACTTTTCTATTTCATCTTTTGCAGCTATCGGAAGACCATCTAAATTTCTAGTTACCCTTGCTCTTCCATCCTGGCCTCTTGTTAAATATCCCTTTGATTCCATTTCTGGAACCTGAGATTCCTGAGCACTTCTGGTCATATACTCCTGAGCAAATTTCATCAAAGAGACATCCCAGAGATCATCCAGACCTAAAAGAATAACTGTTAAAAACTCCGAAGCCTCATCCAACTCTTCTTCTAATCGCCTGGCAGCTTCATCAATATCAGCATTAATAGTTCTAACACTATCAATCTTTTGAGTATAATGCATCTGATAAGCAATACTGGCCATATCTGGATCCTGACCAGCCATCATTTCAATAGCTTTTTTTGCTTCTTCGCTAAATCCATCTGCTTTCAATAGATAACCAGGTGTGATTAATTTAGGTTTATTCCAGGTAATCCAGCCCTCTCGAATTCGAGTTTCAGGACCCTCTTCTGGATAGATATCAAGATAAGCAGGTTCGGTTAAAACATAATATTTTAACTCGGTATCTTCTTCATTTGACAGTAATTGGCGGGGGGATTTTAAAACTTCAGTCGCTTCCAGAGCATCTTGAATTCTTGCTTCATATTCCATATTTTTAACCCCCTTTTCTTATTATATTTCAACTTATATCATAACAATTATAGAATAATTATTCAAACTTTTTCTGTAAAGTCTTAACATATTTATTGATCTCTTGATTATTTCCAATTGAATCATCTATGAGGTCACTCTTTTCAATCGAAAGACAGGCTAATGGTTCTTTATTTGCTAGTTTTTCAAGTTGAATCAGTGTTTTTGCAGTCCCTCCACCTGCATGGGTTGTAAAAAAAGCTACTTCAGGTAAGACTTCATTATTACCTATTAAAAAAGTTCGAATAGCTGGTGTTACTCTTCCGGCCCAAACCGGTGTACCTATTAAAACTAAATCATATTTTATAAAATTTTCAGTAAAATTATCAATAATAGTAACATTTGATGTTATAGCATCAAAGCCAGCCCTCAAAAACCCAATTAAACCCTTCCTATTTCGACGATCTTTGATTTCTAATGTTTCACTTTCCAGTTTACTGGCTAAAATTTTTGCCAGCTTTGATGTATTCCCTGTATTGGAGTAAAACACTATAAGTGCTTTCACCTTTAATCCTCCTCTTTTTCAGTAAAAAGCGCTGTTAAATCCTGATTTAAAATAGGGTCACATGGAATCATAAATAAGGGAAATTCTGCTTTACGGACAATTCTATCTGCAGTGCTGCCAATCTTTAATTCTTCAAGATGATCAAGCCCAAGAGTTGGCATCATAATTAAAGTAGCATCTTCTTCTCTTGCAGCTTCTAAAATTAGATTAGAGGCAGAACCAGAACCAATTTTAATTGTAACGCTTTTTATATTTTCATGATCCTCTAATTTTTTCTTGTAAGATGCAAGATCTTCTACTGCCTGACTCTTTTTAATCATAAATTCTTCCTCATCAAAACTTTTTTCTACTGAGTGTACCAGAATAATATTATGAAAAATATGATCCAGAGATAATAAAATTTTAATTATTCTATCTGAACAGGTTGTACAATCAATCGGGATAACCACCCTGCTAAATTTAATCTTACATATTGGTTCAATCTCATCCTCTTTCCCTTTCTCATATTTCTCAATAAAAACAGGAACTCTGCTGTTCCTCAATACTCTATAAGTTGTACTCCCAAGTATAATCTGTTTAATAATTCCCTGGCCATGGGAGGCAATTAAAATAACTGCACAATTTTTTTCTTCAGCAAACTTTGTTATTTCTTCGGCAGGCTTTCCAATAACAATATCTGATTCAACCTTAAGGCCTCTAGCCTCAACTTCCTTTTCTAAATCATTCATTTTCTCTCTAGCCTCATCAACTACCTCAGCACTGACACCTCTTCTCCTTGATTCAATAACATGTAAAAGTATAACAGAATTTAAACCAAGAGCTTTAAATTCATCCAAAGAATCTAATAATTTATTTGCACTTTTAGAAAAATCAGTTGCCAGCAAAATTTTTGTATCGAACATTAGATTACCTCCTGCTCTATTTATTTAAAAGTTCTCTTAATCTATTATTAACTTTCTGACTGCCAGCTATTACCTGCTCACTATTAATTCTCAATTTATTTCCTTTAAAATCAGTTATTATTCCCCCGGCTTCTTCTACCAAAAGAATCCCTGCAGCAATATCCCAGAGTTTTAACTCTATTTCCCAAAAACCTGAAAAAACTCCTCTGGCAACCTGGCAGAGATCAAAGGCTGCTGCCCCTGTTCTCCTGATTCCCCCGGCTTCTGGTAATATTTTATTAAATAATTTCAATGCCTTATTACTTTCCTGATGTGAGTAGGGAAATCCAGTCGCAATAATTCCATCTTTAACAGTATAATCTTTATTTACATTAATTCTCTTACCATTATAAAAACTACCCTGACCTCTGCTGGCAGAGTATATATCGTTAAAATATGGAAGATAAATCAATCCATATTCAGGTTGATTGTCTTTATATAAGGCAAGTGAAATAGCAAAGATTGGAAAACCATGAACATAATTAACAGTGCCATCAAGTGGGTCGATAATCCAGCGATATCTTGAATCATTGCTCTTATTACTACCCTCTTCAGCCATTATAGAATGATTTGGATAAACAGTTTGAATTTTATTAACCAGAATTTCTTCTGACCTCTTATCAACTTCTGTTACCAGATCAATCTTCCTGTCTTTACTAGCAATTTCTATATTCTTCTGAAAATTATCTAACTGATATTCTCCTGCTTCCCTGGCCCAACTCTCCATCTCTTTTAACATCAATAATCCTCCTGCCAATTTTTATCATATTAAATGTCCCAAGAAAAAGTTTACTAAATAAAAATAAATAAATAGTCCTGTAATCCCCTTAATCGTTATTATAATTGGGTCTGCACCAGCAGCCTGATCTAAATCTAATTTAAAAAGAATAAAAGGTATTATAAATCCTAAACTACTGGCCAGAGTGATAGTAATTGTTAATGATAATGCAACTGCAATACCAAAGCCTTCAATACCCTGCCAAAGGTGGGCGACTAAACCCCCTATTACTCCAATTATAGTTCCCATGTTTAAACCTACTAGCATTTCCTTTAAAAGATGACGCAAAAAATGACGAATATTTATCTGGCCAAGAACAAGAGCTCTAGAAAATATTGTGGATGACTGGGTACCAACATTCCCTCCCATGTCCATCACAACTGGTATGAATACAGCTATTGAGGCAACTGCTTTAAGACTAGTTTCAAAACCTTGAATTACAAACCCAGCCATGAAACCTCCTATCAAAGTTATCAACAGAAAAGGTAAGCGGGCTTTCAAAATTTCAGGCAATTTACCTTCTATTAAGACCCTGCTCCTACCTTCCTGTTTCTGATTCAATGTATTAATCCCAACCCTATCAAATATATCTTCAGTAGTTTCTTCTTCAATAACATCAAAGGCATCATCAACAGTAATAATACCAACAAGTCTATTCTCTTTATCAACTACTGGAACAGCCAGGAGATCCTGTTCCTGTAATAATCTGGCTACCTCCTCCTGATCTGTTTCTGTATCAACTTTTATCGGGTCAGGCTTCATAATCTCTTCTATCTTTTGATCACCATCTGCCATAATTAAATCTCTTAAAGAAACACTTCCCTCTAGTAAACGGGTGTCTGTAGTTACATACAGGTTATAAACTGTCTCTCTTTCTTCACCAACAGCCCTCAGCTTTTTCATGGCTTCATCAATTGTTGTTCCTCTTTTAAAGCGAATATAATGAGGAGTCATGATACGTCCTGCTGTATCATCTTCATAACCTAATAATTCTGAAGTCTGATTTCTTTCTTCTTTTTTCAAATTATTTAATAACTTCTTAGCCACTCTAGCTGGTAATTCATCTAATAATCGAACTCTATCATCAGGAGCTAATTCCTTGAAAATAGAATTCACTTCTGTTTCAGCAAAATCAGAAATTAATTCTTCCTGTACCTCAATATCAAGCCTTTCAAAGACTTCCATTGCTAAATCTTTATTTAATAATCGATAACAAATAACTCGATTGGCTCTATCCAGTTCCCTCATTATCTGCAATAAATCAACCATATCTTCATTATTTAACAGAGTCTTTAATTCTTTAACATTCTCATTTTCCAGTAATTCAATTACTCTATCATATATTCCCATAAATATCCCTCCCCAAATAAACAAACGGCTTCCCTGGTCTGGAAGCCGTAATACATACCCAAATACTTGAATGCTTATGATTTAAGAGGTATAGTTCAAGCTCCTCGTCCAGGGTTTAGCACTATAAGACGTAGATAGAATTTTCTATCAGTTACTTTAAGCTCTCCTTAGGCCGAAGCAGCCTGTTATACCCATTGGCGTCTCTGGACGTTTTTGGGCAGTAACCTGTATTCAAAATAGTAGCCTCACTTAACGAGCAATATTTTATTTGAAAATTATAATTGTTACATCTTACTTTAATATGATATAACAAGAAACTTTAGCTGTCAAGCCATTTAATAAAGTGATGGTGGTACTATTAATACAGGAATAGATATATTCTTAATTATTGTATCTGCAGTACTCCCCAATAATTTATTCTCAATATAATTTTCGCCTGATTTTGTCATCATCACAAGACTCATATTTTCTTTCCTGGCTTCTTCTATAATCATTTCTGAAGCCGAACCAGTTTTAACTTTAATTTTAACATTCTTAGTAAGTCCATATTTTCTTAAATAATCAGCTAATTTATCAAATTCAGTTTCTGCCTTAGAAGTCTGCTGATTTAAATCTTCTTCATCTATGGAACTCTCAATTACATGCAGCAATTCTATTTTAGAAAATTCTATATTATCTTTTAAGGTTTTTAGCATATCAAAAACTTTATAACTAACCGATGATAAATCAAGGGGCAAAAGAATACGATCAAATATTCTAGGTGAAATTAATTCTAGCTCAGTTAAATTATCTTTATTTATAAATTTTTCATCAGCATAATTTTTAAATTTTTCAATAATCAAAGGATTCTTAACCTGTCTGGCAATTTTATAAGCAGTATGGCCAATAGGAACATTTTTTATAAAACTCTGGCCATGAGAAGCTATTAGCATTAAAAAACAGTTATTTTCAATAGCCAGTTCTTTAAGCTTTTCGGCTGGATCGCCTTTTAAAATTTCAGTTTTAACTTCAAACCCAATTTCATTATATTCTTCAGCTAAAACAGATAGTTTCTTTTCTACCTCAGATAATCCACCAATTTTTTTTGTTAATTTAGGTTCTAATACATGGGCAACCAGGACCTTTTTAAGTCCTATTTCTTTAAATTCTTTCAGTCTATCTTTTAACTTATCTGTTTCAGCGGAAAAATCAGTAGCTACTAAAATCTGTCCACTTATCACAGTTAGCCCTCCTTACTACCAATTATTTATCTTATTACTTTTATTATATCAAACTGATTGATTAGTTACCAGTTTAATATCTGAAGCTTAATATTTTATTTATAAGTATTACTATCAATAAAAGAAAAACACTAAATAAAATTATAGTGCCACCAGAAGCCAGATCATAATAAAAAGATAATATAATACCTGAATTAACAGATATTAGACTAAATAAAATACTATACCAGATCGTCATTTTAAAACTTTTACCTAATAACATCCCTGTGGCAACTGGAATTGTTATTAGGGAAGCAATTAAAAGCGTCCCTACTATCTGAATTGAAAGAGCCACTGTAAGGGCTGTCACAACCATAAATATAATATTTAAAAATTTAACAGGAACCCCGGCCAATCTTGCCTCGTCTTCATTAAATGCTAAAAAGAAAAACCCATAATAAAACTTAATTATAATTGCAATTATTAATAAAGCCAGAGAAAAAATAATATAAATATCCTGACTTCCTACTAATGAGATGCTCCCAAATAAATAACTCTGAATTCCTGCACTTCTCTGAGATAAATTAATTAAAATTGTTGCAACTCCAAGACCTGCTGCTAAGATTATAGCAAGTGATAATTCCGCATAATCTTCATAATCTCTGCGTAACTTTTCAATTGCCAGAGCAGCCAGAATAGAAACCACAATTGCTGAGTAAATAGGAAAGAAACCAGCAAAGAGCCCAATAGCCACACCTGCCAGCGCAACATGAGAAAGCGCATGGCCAATTAATGAAAGTCTCCTTAAATTCAGGAAAACTCCTACCAGAGGAGCAATTATACCAACTAAATTTCCAGCAATTAAAGCCCTTCTCATAAATCCATAATTCAAAAACTCCACTCAAACACCTCCAGATAAAACGATAGATAATTATTAATGTCCATGTTCCGGTATTATCCTGATAGAAGTATCCCTTAAACCTTCTATATAATGATCATAATTAAAATCATCAGCACTGTGTGGATAAGCCCTCCCCTCATCAAAACAAACGACTCTATTAGCCTGTTTGCTGATTAAATTAACATCGTGGGAGACCATAATAACTGTCTTCCCAAGATTATGATTAATATCACCTATTATTTGATAAAAATCATCCTGGGCTTTTATATCCACGCCAACTAATGGTTCATCTAGTAAAATCAATTCTGGATTATTAACCATCATTCTGGCAATAAAAATTCTCTGCTGCTGCCCTCCTGATAAATTACCAATCTTTCTATCTATAAAATCCTCCATATCAACTAACTTTAAAGCTTTAAGTATTTTCCATTCTAATTTTGAAGACATAGTTTTAATAAAGCCCATTTTTCCATAAAGATTACTGACTATAATTTCTCTGACAGTAGCTGGAAAACTCTGATTGAAATCTCTTACCTGCTGAGAAATATACCCGACTTTTGTCCAATCCTGAATTTTATTGACTGGCTTTCCAAAAATATAAATTTCTCCCTGATCAAAATTCAAATTACCTGTAATCATTTTAATTAATGTACTTTTCCCGGAACCATTTGGGCCAACAAAGGCTGCAAAATCTCCCTCAGCAAATGAAAGGGAAATATCATTAACTACTTTTTCTTTCTGATAAGAAAAACTCACATTTTTAATATCAAGAACTATCATCCAATCTCCCCCAATAAAACTACTGGCTTGCAGAGCAATTGCAAGCCAGGATTTATAATAATTATTTCAAAGCTTTTTTCAGGTTCTCAAGATTAGTATACATGATTGTAAAGTAATTTTCATCATTTTCTATATCCTCTTCCCTAAGTCCGGCAACAGGGTTTAGTGTTAAAACCTCCAAGCCAGCCTCCTCTGCTATAACATTAACTGCCCTGGGGCTTGCAAGCACCTCTAAAAATATATGCTCAAGCCCGGTTTCCTGAGCAAGATCAATTAATTCTCTTATAGTCTGTGAAGATGGTTCTGAATAAGGATCTAAGCCAGTAACAGCTTCCTGTTTCAAATTATAATTTTTGGCAATATACCCAAAAGCGGCATGGGAAACTATAATTGTATCATGCTCCAACTCCTGAAGACCTTTTTTATAAGCCTGGTCTAATTCTTTAAAATCTTTAATAACTTCTTCCGCGTTGGACTTATATATCTCTTCACCATCAGGATCTAATTTTGAAAATTCTTCAGTCAATAGTTCTGATATCAGTATCATATTATTAAAATCTAACCAGATATGATTATCATATTGACCATGTTCATGATCCTCTTCATCATGATTTGAATGTTCATCGTCTTCATGTTCATGGTTATGATTTTCTTCTTCATAAGTCCCTCTATATTCAATTAGTTCCACATGATCTGTCAGATTAATTACCTGAACCCCTTGGGTTTTTAAGTTTTCTGCTGTACTTTCTGTCCAGCCCTGAAGGTGTTCACCTACATAAATAAATAGATCAGAATTTTCAAGCTGTCCCAAAATTCTAGGTGATGGTTCATACCCATGAACTTCTGTACCATCAGGAGTAACCTGATTAATATTCAACCTTTCTCCACCAATTCTTTCTGCTATCTCATAAATTGGATAAATACTGACATATACATCTGCCTCTGCTGCCTGAAGTGTATTATATGACGGGAAAAATAAAATCGCCAGGATAAAAATCATTATAAATGTTTTTTTCATTAAAAAATCACCTCGGTATTCTTTTTGCAACTATTTTGCATAAAACTATATTATGAAATAACAGCTTATTTGTCAAGTATATTTAATTTCCACCATCCAAATAGCTGTATTACCTAATAATTTTAAGAATTTCAGGAAGAACCTCTCCGGCTTTACCTTTAATAATTAAATCAAATAAATAATCCTGCTGACCGGAATCAACATTTATATAAATCAAATCCCCGCCATTTTCTTTAGTTACTGAGGGCAGAGATGCAACAGGGTAAACCGCCAGAGAAGTTCCAATTACTATCATTAAATCTGATTTCCTGGCTGCTTGCCAGGCCTGATTGATTTCTTCTTCAGGTAACCTCTCCCCAAAAAATACTATCTCAGGTTTTATTTTTTTGCTTTTACAATTATCACATTCTGGTATTTCTCCTGCTTTAATTACAGGTACTAACTCCTGCCACTCATATTTTTTATTACAGTTAAGACAGACTGCCTTATTTAAACTACCATGTAATTCAAGCACCTCTTTACTGCCTGCTCTCTGATGCAAAAAATCAATGTTTTGAGTAATTATTTTTTTAATAAAGCCTGAATTTTCAAGTTCAGCAAGTGCTTTATGTCCAGGGTTAGGTTGAATATCATTTTCTAATAGTAACTCCTGGGCAAAGTTCCAAAAGGGTTCAGGGTCTCTCCTAAAACCAGATATAGAAACTGCCTTTTCAGGATCATACTTTTCCCAGAGGCCTGATTTTCCTCGAAAAGTTGGAACTCCACTTTCAGCTGATATCCCTGCACCTGTTAAAACCACCGGATAATCAGCTTTTTGAATCATTTCTGCTGCCTGTTTAATCTTTGCCATTTCCATAAATTATCCTCCTTTGTGAAAATATTTGAATTCTTCTCCCAGCCTGCTATAATTAAAGTTGAGGAGGTGCTTTTTATGATTAGTAAGTCTTTAATAATGATATCAAATGCTGAACCATACGCCCATAAATATCAAGAAAATAATATCATCCAGGAAAAACAACCTGGAGGCCTAACTACTGGTTTAGACCCTCTTATGCAGGAACTTGATAATAGTATCTGGATAGCCTGGGCAAGGGGGGAAGCAGATTTTGAAGTTACTGATAAAAACAATTCTGTAAAAGTACCTGACGACAATGGATATAAACTAAAAAGAATAAATTTAGATAAAACAGAAGAAAATGGATTCTATTATGGTTTTTCCAATCAAACTTTATGGCCTATCTGTCATAATTTTATCACTAAAGCTAACTTTTCTCCAATCAATTGGGAAATTTATAAAAATGTAAACAAAAAATATGCAAAAGCTGCTCTGGCTGAAATTAGTGGCGATGAGCTGATCTGGGTTCAGGATTATCAGTTATCCCTTGTGCCCGAGTATATAAAAGCAGAAAGACCAGAAGTCAAAATTGCACATTTCTGGCATATCCCCTGGCCTCCTGCTGAAATCTTTAACACAATCCCCTGGAGAAGAGAAATCCTGGATGGTTTACTTTCTAACGATTTAATTGGTTTTCATACAGAAAATCAGGCTGTAAATTTTTTAGAAACAGCTAGAAAAAATGGTGCAGAAATTAATTATAATAATAAATCAGGGATCTTAGGAACAGTTGAATACAATAATCATAAAACCCAGGTAATTGCTCTGCCTTTAGGAATTGATTTTAATAGACTTAACAAAAAATCTCAAACTAAAGAAATCATAAACAGGGCTAAAGATTTGAAAAAATATTATTCTGCCAGCCGCTTATTAGTTGCAGTTGACAGATTGGATTATACAAAAGGGATAATCCAAAGATTAAAGGCAATTGATAGGTTATTAGAAAAACATTCAGAATATAAAGAAGAGATAACTTTAATTCAAAGAATAGCCCCAAGTAGAGTGCATATAAATGAATACAAAGAGATGGAAAACCAAATAGATAGAACAATTGGCGATATTAACGGTAGATATCAAACAGCAGACTGGCAGCCTATTGTCTATTATAAAGGAGCTGTTCCCCAGAATGAATTACTCCCCTATTATTTAGCAGCTGATGCTGCCTTAATAACCCCCTTAATCGATGGTCTTAATCTAGTCTCTAAAGAATATATTGCAGTAAGAGAAAATGGACAGCTAATACTTTCCGAATTTGCTGGAGCCGCCAATCAATTAGAGGGGGCAATTCTAACTAATCCCTATGACATTGACGCCACTGCTGAAGCCATCTACAAAGCTATTGGTTCTAAAGAAAAAGTTAGGAAAGCCAGATATGAACAGATGAGAAAAATTGTTCAAGAAGAAGATATTAACTGGTGGCGAAATAACTTTCTAAAAATCTGGAATGAAATCTATGAAACAAAAAGTTAAATACCTAAATCCTAATTCTCCTGAAAACTGGCCTGAAAAACTCAAAACAAATATGTTTCAACTATTTTTAGATTATGATGGTACCCTTGCCCCATTTAAAGATGATCCTGACAAAGCTCATCCTGTCAATGGTACTAATCAAATAATCAGCAATTTCCTGAAAAAAAATATTCCAGTGACAATTGTCACCGGTCGGAGTGCCAGGGATATTAGAAATAAATTTATCAAACCAGAAATACCTATTATTGGACGCCATGGCAGAGAATTTCTGCCTGCTGAGCAAAATAATCTTTTTAAGATCGGTCCCAAGCAAGTAAATATACCTGATAAAATAATAAAATATATTAATCAATTAGTTAATCAGAATCCAGTTGAATTGGAAGAAAAAGAGAATGCCCGGGCAATTCATCTAAAAAATAATGATAATTTGCAGGAATCTATCTATAAAAGGATAAATAACAAATTAGAGGAGTATAATTTTAATGACTGGGAAGTAATTTCAGGCCGAAAAGTCATAGAAATCAGATACAGTGGCTGGAATAAAGCAGACGCAGTAAATAAATATAGAATTAAAGATAAATTAGTTATCTATATTGGGGATGATAGAACTGATGAAGATGTCTTTGAAAATTTATCAGAGCCAGGCCTAACCATCTATATTAAAAATGAGGATGCAGAATTAAAGACTAAAGCTGACTATTATCTGGAAAACCCATCAGAGACAATAAAATTTTTAAACGCCCTATTCAATTTCATGCATTAAATTATTAAATTAACAAATACTCTTTTATATGAATTGACAAACAATTTTGATTGCTTTTTATCTTTACATTAAGAAATAATTATGCTAATATAATATTGTTAGAATATTTAAGTTTATATCAAGTTTTAGTGAAGTTACTTTTTTATTAAAATTATTTCATAAGGAGGTGACTTTTAGTTAAGCAACAGCTTAATAATATTATTTATAATTAAGCATTAATTAAGAGTAGTGACCAAAAATCTTTGGAGGAGTGATAATTTAATGTTTAAAAAGAGCCTTTTTATAACTTTCGTATTAGTTCTGGCAATTGCTTTAATGGGTGCTCAGGCACAGGCATTTAATCTTAGTATAGCACAGGGAGCTGACGCTGTAACCCTGGACCCTCATGGTGAAAATGACCAACCTTCATCCCGGGTTCGTTCACAGATTTATGAGCCATTAGTTAAAATGAATACTGATCTTGAATTAGTTCCAGGTTTAGCCACTGAGTGGGAACAGATTGATGATACTACCTGGGAATTTAAGTTAAGAGAAGGAGTTATGTTCCATAACGGCGAAGAGTTTACTGCTGAAGATGCCAAGTTCACTTTAGAAAGACTGGCAGATCCAGAAACTGCAGCCGATGGTGCTCACATTGTAGATTTCTTAGAATCTGTTGAAATAGTAGACGATTATACAATTAGAATCCATACTGAATTTCAGTTTGGTCCAATGCTTGCTCATCTGTCCCACCCGGTTACCGGCATGCTAAATAAAGAAGCTGTAGAAGAAGCCGGTGAAGATTACGGTTCAACAGTTGCAGTTGGTACAGGTCCATTTGAATTTCTTGAATGGTCAACAGGTTCATATATTGAACTAACAAGATTTGAAGACTACTGGGGAGAAAATGCAGAAGCTGAAAATTTAATATTTAAAGCTATCCCAGAAAATACTGTCCGCGCCATTGAAGTAGAAACCGGCGGAGTAGATATTTCCTACGCATTAGACCCTGTAGATGTTGAAAGACTTGAAGGTGCTGATGGTCTTTATTTAGATGAATTTGATACTCTATCAACCCATTATATTGGCTTTAATGTTCAAAAAGAGCCCTTTGATGATGTCAGAGTCAGAAAAGCTATCAACCATGCTATTAATGTTGATGACATTGTAGATTATGTATATACAGGCCTTGCAACTAAAGCAAGTAGCCCAATTTCAGATAACGTTTGGGGGGCCAATACAGACCTGGAAACTTATGAATATGATACTGAAAAAGCTAAATCACTACTGGAAGAAGCCGGTTATGAAGACGGCTTCTCAACAACAATCTGGACCAACGACAATCCATTAAGAATGCAGATTGCCGAAATGGTTCAGGAAAATTTACGTGAGATTGGAGTTGAAGTAGAAATTGAAGTCCTCGAATGGGGTACCTATCTCGAGGATACTGGTGAAGGAGAACATGACATGTTTATCCTTGGCTGGGTTGCCGTAACCGGTGACGCTGATTATGGTCTCTATGCTTTATTCCATGAAGATTCATTCGGATCTACTGGTAACAGATCATTCTGGGCAGACGATAGAGTTAATGAGCTTCTCGACAGAGGTCGCACCAGTGGAGACCAAGATGAAAGAAAAGAAGCCTATTTTGAAGCTCAGGAAATTATTAGAGATGAGGCTCCATGGGTTTTCTTAATCCATACCAGTGAAGTTAATGCTTTAAGAGATAATATTTCAAACTTCGAACCTCATCCTGCTGGACACCATCAGTTAAAAGATGTTGTCAAAGAAGAGGAATAATTTGATCAATATAAATAGTTTATAATCACATGAATATTAGAACGATAGGCGGTTAATTTCGCCTATCGTTCTAATTATTAATAAATACTTATATATTTTTTTTAAAGTACTTATCTATTAAGTAAATATTTTAAAAATTTTTGCCAGAGAGGTGGCTAGTTTTATGTGGAAATATGTTGTAAAAAGATTACTAGCATTAGTTCCAGTACTAATTGGAGTATCAATCTTTGTTTTCTTGCTTATCCATCTTACTCCTGGTGATCCTGCAGTAATCATGTTAGGTGAAACAGCAAAACCTGAAGATATTGAAAACATGAGGGAACAGATGGGTTTAAATAGACCATTACCTGTTCAGTATGGATCATGGGCTTTCGATGCAGTTCAATTAGATTTTGGCCGTTCAGTACGGTCAAGAAAGCCGGTAATCATAGAAATATTGGATAGATTACCGAATACCGCAATTCTTGCACTAACTTCTGTTACCCTGGCGGTGATAGTCGGAATACCGGTTGGTGTACTCTCGGCGGCCAAACCAAACTCATTTTTTGATAACCTATTTACCGCCATTGCCTTTACCGCAGTTGGAATGCCTGTCTTCTGGCAGGGAATCATGTTGATTTTAATCTTTTCAGTCTTTTTAGGCTGGTTCCCATCTTCTGGGATGGGTCCTAGCATAAGGTATTTTGTCTTACCGACTGTTGCTCTGGCCACAGTTACAACAGCAAGAATAGTCAGAATTACAAGATCATCAATGATGGATGTATTAAAAGAAGATTATGTTAGAACAGCCAGGGCTAAAGGTGTTAATGAAAGATCAGTTATCTATAAACATGCCCTAAGAAATTCATTAATCCCCGTTGTTACTATCATTGGTCTATCTTTCGGAAGATTATTAGGTGGAGCAGTTTTAACTGAAACCATTTTTGCCTGGCCTGGATTAGGCCGTTTAATTGTTGAGGCTATCAGAACTAAGGATTTCCCGGTAGTACAGGGTTCAATCATGGTTTTCGCTGTTATGTTTGCTCTAGTTAATCTTGGCACTGATATAATATATGCATTCCTTGATCCACAAATACGTGTTAAATATGAATAGTTTATAAAGGAGAGTTTAATATGGCTGCTGAAAAAAAACAAAAAGCAAGAAATAGAAAAATAGGTAGAAGCAGAGTTTTAAAAAGGCTTCTTTTTAATAAGAAAGCTATAGCTGGCGGAATTTTATTATTAATCATTGCTTTATCAGCTATATTTGCACCTTCAATTACCCCCCATAGTCCTATAGATCAGAGTATGATGAATAGATTAGAACCCCCAAGTAGTGAACATCTTTTAGGAACAGATAATTATGGTAGGGACATCTTTACCAGAATACTTTATGGAGGAAGGGTCTCTTTAAGGATTGGCTTTATCTCTGTAGGAATTGCAGTTTTAGTTGGCTGTACACTAGGAATAATGGCAGGATTCTATGGAGGTAAAATTGATAATGTAATTATGAGATTCATTGATATTATGCTGGCACTTCCAGGAATCTTACTGGCCCTTGCCATAATCGCTGCCCTGGGAGCATCACTTAATAATTTAATGATAGCAGTTGGTATATCATATATTCCTGTTTTTGCCCGTTTAATGAGAAGTTCTGTGTTGTCAGTAATTGAAAAAGATTATATCGCAGCTGCCAGGGGTATTGGTGGCAATGATCTTCAAATTATTTTTAAACATGTAATCCCGAACTCCATCAACCCGATTGTTGTTCAGGCAACTCTGGCAATGGCAGGTTCTATTCTTTCTGCTGCCGGTTTAAGTTTCCTTGGTTTAGGAGCCCAGCCACCAACACCAGAATGGGGCAGTATGATTGCCAGCACCAGACAGTTTATAAGAATATCCCATTATCCAGTTACATTTTCAGGTCTGGCAATAGTAATCACTGTTTTATCACTTAATTTATTTGGTGATGGCTTAAGGGATGCTCTTGATCCAAAAACATTAGAGCATAATTAAAAATAAACTGAAAGCTATACAGTTTATTACGTTTAAACTGGCAACACAAAATAGAAAAACTTTTTATGCATGGAGGAGAATTTAATAAAACAATTTTAAGCCCTGGACTTATTTTATGATTAAGTCCAGGGCTATTTATGCTAATTTATTATCTGAACATTATTGCAATTCTTTGCCAGGGCCAAATTTTTCAGGCCATTCATCTCTTCTATTGACGGCTCTCGAATCTCTCCGCCATTTTCAACTCCATGGTCCCGATAAGCAATCAACTTATATTTAATTGCCGGATTAATTTCAGCAATTAGACCTGCTATTTCAGCAACATTTTCCTGAAAGTCAATTGAGCCTTCTGTAATTACAGTTCTTATTTCATGCAGCAGGCCCAGTCCATTTAAAAGAACAATATTCTTTTTAATAATCTCAAAACTCTCAAAACCAGTAATTTCAATAAGATCATCATTATTAAAAGCCTTAAGATCAATCATAATCCCATCAGTTAATTCTAACAACTCTTTATGATTCCTGAGAGGAATAGTCCCATTTGTATCAATAAAATTAGTTAAACCTAATTTTTTTGTTTTATAAAATAACTCTTTTAAAAATTCTGCCTGGAGTAAGGGCTCGCCTCCTGATACTGTAATACCTGAGATATAGGAAAAGTTCTGCTTTATCCTATCAATTAATTCAGCAGCAGTTAGTAAATATATCGAATCAGGAATTACCCTGCCATCAGAATAAACCTCAATTGTTTCAGGGTTATGACAGTAATTGCAATTCAAATTACAGCCCTGAAAAAAAATAACTGTTCTATTACCTGGTCCATCTATCGGGCTAAAATCAATCCATCTATTAATTACTCCTTCTTGCATCCCCTATCTAACCTTCCTGTCTTCAGCAGGAGAATTTTCCAGGGTATCTCTTCCTAAAACCACAGTATCTTTATGAACAGCCTCTCCCTTGTTCAACTTCTCTATTTCGGATCTCTTAACAAGGTAACCGGTAATTCTAACTAAATCGCTCTCTTCATTATAAAAGGAAAATAATCTAAGCCCTTTCTCAAAGGCACCTTCAACTATATCTAGAATAGCCTCAGGATTTCTTTTATAAGTCCTATCAAAGGTGAAAACGTCACTCACTCCAGCAGGAAAATATTGATGGAGAGGTGATACAAAGTCAAGCTGTTCAGGAATAGATGGTTCTTCTCCATAAGGAATTCTACAACCTGGTGAAATATCAATATCTTCACCAATCCCTGATTGGGCATGGAGAAGATAATGGCCGTCCTTAAATGGGGAATGTTCATTTACATGCCCATCTAATTCATTTTGAATTAAATCCAATATATTTTTAGCCATCTTAAGGGATTCATCTGTTTCACCATAGGAACCTGATTTACTATCACCGTCTAAAAACAAATTAACAGCCTGAGCCATTCCGTAGATCCCAAACATTGCGGAATATTTCTCCTTATTCAATAACCCTTCCTTTACTAGAAAATTACTCTTAAAAAACGGACTCTCCTCACAGAGAAATTTAATTCTCTTATCCATTATTGATAACATTGTCCTGGTAACATCTCTTAAGGTATTAACTAAAAACCTGTCTTCCTTAAGGGCTTTTTTTGCTACAGCTTTCAAATTCATTCTTACTAAAGTATGGCTGCCGCCGCCAACTGGCAGGGCATTGTAACAGCTAACAATCCCATATTCTTCACCAAATATTTCTTTATAATCTTTATGATTGGCAAAATAAGGCTTAGAAACCTCAAGCCCGGTCTCAACTGCCTGAATTGCAAAGTCTCTCGCTGTTAGTTCAGGATCATACTTAAGGGTAAGATTAGGCACAGAATTAGCAAGCTCTTTTTCAGCTTTTAAAATAAGCTGACCTGCCCTGGTCTTTTCCGGGCCAATATCAGCATGAACAAAACTATCTGGCAGAGTCCTGTCAATTGCAGTTAAGAACAACTTAATCGTTGAGATTGGGTCAGAACTGGAATCAAGGTGTGGTTCCAGCAATTTATCTAACTCTCCAAGATAAACTGGCATTCCAGTCACAGATGGAATATTTTGATAGAGAATAATTAAATTATTTGTTGCTTCTTCTAAACTTTCAGGGCTGGAAAGCCTTAAAAATTCACTGCCTTTTTCCATGAATTTATCAAAATCAACAAGATTATATCTCGGCCGATAGGGCGCCTGGCCTTCTGCCAGATCACAGATCAAATCAGAATCCAAATATTCTTTTTCCTGATCAGTTAAACCAGGAATCTCAAGTTGATTTTCTGCCTGCCTGGCTAATGCAATTATCTTCTGTTGTTGAGTTAATGTCCCATCTTTAATGATATTTAAAATTTCTTCCATTAATACCATCTCCTTATTTCTTTGGACGACACAATCTATTCCTCTCTAGTGCTGCTGCAACCTTATTACCTGGAAGACCTCTGGCTTTATGACCATCTCTCCCTCTGACAGTAGAAGCCATAAATAATGAATTTAAAACTGCCTCTTCAGTGCTTTCAACAACAGCCTGGAATAAATCTTTCATTAAGGCAGTCTCAGTTAAATTAACTGGCAATGCTTTTCTGTTAACTTCTTCAGAATTTAAGATAATCTCGCCTTTCTGATTCCGAGTATATTGTTTTGTTATTGAAAAAGCAAGAGAGAAATCCCCGCTGCCATTATCAGCCAATGAACCAACTCTACCCAGCCCAATATTAGCTCTAGCAGCAATCCTATTTAGCTGATGACTATTAAGGGGGAGGTCAGTCCCAATTATTACAATTACAGAGCCATCCCCGCTGCCTGTTTCAGATAGATTTAAAATATCTTGATCCAGCTGATACAATGGGTAACCATTTATCTTTAATTCTTCCCGCCTGCCAAAGTTACTTAAAACTAATACCCCTAGGTTATATTGATTATCGCCAAAACTAATCCTTCTGGATGCAGAACCAATTCCACCTTTAAAACCAAATGCTGTCATCCCGGTTCCTGCTCCTATGTCCCCCTCTGCCACTCTATCTCCGCTGGCAGAGATTAAAGCCCGGTGAACATGTTGAGCTTTAACATGCCTGCCCTGAAGGTCATTCAAATAACCATCATTACATTCTAAAACCACAGGATTAAAACTGGGAGCATCAATTCCTATCTCAGGATTATCCTTTATAATATAATCAATCAAGGCATCTGCAGCCCTGGGAACATTTAAAGTAGAAGTCAATAAAATAGGCGAAGATAATCTTCCTAATTCTTCAATTTGAGCTATTCCAGTCGGTTTACCATAACCATTGATAACATGAATTCCAGCTTCAACTGGCCTGGCAAATATATTATCAGAATGAGGCAGAATAGCAGTTACCCCGGTTCTTATCGGACCTTTACCAGGAATTAACTTACCATCACCTTTCATGATTGTAACCTGGCCAACTTTAACCCCACTTACATCTGTGATAGAATTTTTATCCCCAGTCGGTAAAACTCCAGGAATAATTCCCCATTCTCTAATTCTACGCCTTCTGCTTTCTTGAGAATCTGCCATAATTTATAATCCTCCTGTAAACTCCTCGTTATTTTCTCTGTTATTAATAATATCATAAAATAGCACTATTTGCATAATCAATTTAATGACTGAGTAGATTTAGTGTCTGCGTGTATAAATATACAGAATCTTTAATGGACCCCCTCCATACCCGACGGTTACCTGCCGGTATCTTTTAATAAATTTCACAAAGTTTTTATCCATTTATAATACAATCCTTTTTATACTTATACAACAAAAGGCCTATAAATTATCTTTATTATCAAGATGAATTATTATCAATTATATGATATGATAATAAAGAAGTAAAAAAATCACTGCCAAAAGCAGGATTTTATTATTTTATGGCTAATTATATTAAAAGGTGGGTGAAATATGATAAGGAAAATTTTATTAATCATACTTCTAACTGTCTTTTTATTTAATCCTGCAGTTAAGGCTGAGGACAATTTAAATGACATTTATGAAGTTATAGGTATAGAAAATGAAACAATTGATGACTATTTGTGGTTAGATGATGGAGAACTTAATCAGGCAGGTCTAGAAATATATGAACTAATCAACCAGGCAGATAAAAAGGGTTTAAGAAGCCAGGATTATTTAGTTAAAGATATAAATGGAATCTGGATGGGAATCCGCCACCAGGACCCGGATAACATAAATGAAAAAAACTTAAAGGAATTAGATGAATTACTGACAAGGGCCCTGCTTAGATATACCAGTGATATAACAACAGGTAGATTTGATTCAGATTCTTTAGAAAGAGAAATTATTAATGAAGAAATTTTAGAAGGGTTCCCAAGAATTATTGAAGCAATTAAAACAGGCCACTCAGTTAAAGATGTAATTTCAGACCATGAGCCCAAACATCCTTATTATTTTGCTCTTTTAAAGGCTTTAGAAGATAACCAGAGTAATTATAGTGAGGCTCAAACTCAGGAAATTATTTTAAATTTAGAACGCTGGCGAATGGAATACAGCCAGTTGCCTAATAATCATCTCCTGGTAAATATTCCTTCTTTTCGCCTGGAATTATATGAGGAAGATGAAATTGTTCTTGAAATGAAAACCGTTGTCGGTAATGAAGACAGACCTACCCCTGTATTAGAAGGTGACCTAAATAGAATGACAATCAGCCCCCGCTGGTTTATGCCTACTACAATTGCAGTTGAAGACCATTTGCCAAAGATAAAAGATGATGTCAAGCATTTAGAAAGGGGAAATTATAAAGTCTATACACTGGAAGATGGTAATTATAATCGGGTTGACCCTGAAGAGGTTGACTGGGAAGAGGTTGACGATGATAAAGACGAGTTCCCATACTTTTTCTGGCAGGATTCTGGCCCCTGGAATGCACTAGGTGCCCTGGTATTCCGTTTTCCAAATAACCAGAACATTTATTTACATGATACCCCTGATAAACATCACTTTGCCTTAGATGATCGGGCAAAAAGTTCTGGTTGTATTAGACTTGAAAAGCCCATGGAACTAGCAAAATATCTACTTTCAGATATGCCAGAATGGCCTGAAGAAAAATTATTAGAAAAAATCTCTGATAAAGATGAAACCTGGTTAGATCTAAGAAAAACCTTACCTATTTATATCACCTATTTCACTATTACCCCAGACGAAGCTGGAGACCTTAATTTTCATGAAGATATTTATGAAAAAAACGACGACTTATTAAATGCATTGAGTAAACTATACTAAAACTAAAGGCAGGTGTTTTAAAAAAGTGGATTATAATTTTAAGCTAACGACCGTACGCAAGGATTTGATTTTAAAAACTACAATAATCCTGGCAGTATTTTTAATGATTGCATTATTAACCAGTAATTCATATTTGCTGGCCCAGGACGTATTCAAACCAGGTCAAGAAGATGAAAGTGTTGAAGAACTCCAGGATAAACTTGAAGAACTGGGCTTCTTTTCAGTCACCCAGACTGGATTATATGGAGAAAAAACGAGAAGAGCTGTTGAACGATTCCAGGCAGCTGCCGACTTAAAACCTGATGGAATTGCTGGTCCAACAACACTTGATGCAATCGAAAGAGCTTTAAATAGTATCGATATAGAGCAGAGAGAACGACTGAAAATTTATACCCATAATGTAGATGTTATTTATCTCCAGTACAAATTAAGTCAGCTGGGATATTTATCCTCAGAACCAACTGGACTTTTTAGAAGATTAACCCAAAAAGCTGTTAAGGAATTCCAGAGTGATAACGAGATTGATAACGATGGAGTTGTAGGAAACTCTACCTGGAAGGCTCTAGAAAAAGAGTTTGACAAATTAGATCAGACTACATATAATTCAGATAATATTGATGATGATATCGAAGAAGAAACTGATGAAGCTGCAGATCAGGCTGAAAAAGAGCGTGATGAAGACGACCAGTCAGACAGTCCAGATATAGAAAATATGGATATAGTTAGAAATGGTGATTCTGGGGAAGCAGTTGTTAAACTCCAGAAAAATTTAATAGCCGCTGGGATCTTCCCCTTTAGTGCCGACGGAAATTTCGGCCATCAAACTGAAATAGCAGTCCGACAGTTTCAGGAAATGGTTGGACTTAAAGCAGATGGGGTTGTGGGCCCATCAACCTGGAAAAAACTATTATCTGAAGATGAAAGCCAGGATGACGCTGAAACTTCTACCTACCAGGTAAAATCTGGAGACAGCCTCTGGACAATAGCCAATAGATTTGACACATCGATCAATGATATCAGGGCTGTCAATAATCTAAATGGTGATTCTATCAGGGACGGACAGAAATTAAAAATACCTGGGGACAATATCACCGTGTCCAGGCAATCAGTTGAAGCTATAAACTGGGGCCAGGTCACTCGCCTCTTCCCCAGAAATAGCACCGCTACATTAACTGATCTAGAAACAGGCTTTAGTTTTAGGGTTAAACGCCTGTATGGTACTAACCATGCCGATGTTGAACCCTTAACGGGCCAGGACACAAATGTCTTAAGAAGAATTTATGGAGGCAACTGGAGCTGGGACCGGAGAGCGGTTATTGTCAATATCGAGGGCAGATTAATTGCCGGCTCAATTAATGGTGTCCCCCATGGAGGACAGAGCATTAATAATAATAATTTCAATGGCCATATCTGTCTTCACTTTAAGGGAAGTAGAACCCATGGCGGCAATAGACTTGACCCGGACCACCAGAACATGATCAAAAGATCAGCCTCACAGAACTGGCCCTTACACAGAAACTAACCAAAAGTAAATATTCAAATAAAACAGCCGCTATCCTGATAGATAGCGGCTTTAATATTTCCTCTATATTCTTTTTCCTAAATTTACCTTATATTTGCTTATTGGCTAATTTTATAAATTTATCAATATCCTGCTTGATAACCTCCAGGGATCCCTCCCAGAATTCAGGGTCATGAAGGTCAATTCCAACCATTTCTGCAACAGCTAAAGCCTTATTCTGACCGGTAGACCGTAATAATTCATTATATTTATTTAAGAAATCCTCTTCCCCTTTTAAATATAAAGCATAGACTCCAAGCCCAAATAAGAGCCCAAAAGCATAGGGGAAATTATAATAGTTGTTCCCTGCTGAATAATAATGGGACTTATTAATCCACATTGAAGGATGGAGATAATCATGGTCCAGGGAATCGCCATAGGCATCTTTTTGAGCCTCAACCATAAGCTCCTTCAAATCATCAACACTTAACGAAGCATTCTTTCTGGCCTCAAATAACCGGCTCTCAAATAAAAACCGGCTATAAATATCGACAATTACCTGACCGGAGCCAGTAATACTATTTTCTAAGATTACAAACTGCTCATCCTCGCTGGCCACCTTTAAGGCAGCATTGGTAACGATTGTCTCACTAAAGATAGAGGCTGTTTCAGCCAGAGGCATTGGATAATCAGTATTAAGGATGCTCTCATCCTTTAAACAATAGCCATGATAGGCATGGCCGAGTTCATGGGCCAGAGTCGTCATATCGCTAAATGAACCGGTGAAATTACTCAAAATCCTGCTCTCGCCTATCGGGTTAATATTATAACAGAAAGCTCCGCCTCTCTTGCCATCTCTGGGTTCAGCATCAATCCAGTTATTAGTAAAGGCCTCCTGATAAAGGTCTGCCATCTCATCACTGAATTCCCTGATATTGCTGACAATAAAGTCCTTGGCCTCTTCATAACTGAATTCCATCTCAACTTCTCCTAAAGGAGCAAAGATATCATAAAAAGGAAGACCATTATCATGGCCTAAAACTTCTGCCTTGGTATTATAGAAATCATGGAAGGCCGGAAGATTATTTTTCATAGCCTCTAACATGGCATCCAGTGTTTCTTGATCCATCCTGGAATTGACAAGGGTCTCATCCAATGGCTCGTCAAAGCCTCTTTTTTCAGTTACAGTTAAGACTTCCCCTTTAATTCCATTTAGAGCAGCGGCAACTGATTCATCTATTTTGTCATAGGCCTTTAATTCGGCCTCATAGGCAGTTTTTCTGACATCAGGGTCTGGCTTATGGTAAAGATTTCTAACCACGGATAAGGGCAGTTCCTGCTCCTCTCCGTCTAATTCTATCTCAACCTGCAGGGTTGAAGTCAATTTCTGCTGTAACTTATTCCAGGCCGATGAACCTGTCCTTTTCATTTCAGCCACTAAAACCTCTTCTTTTTCAGATAATAAATACTGGCTCTCCTCCAGCAGTTCTTCAAGTACAAATTGATGTTCCTCTAATAGTTCAGAACCCTTAACCAGGTCAGTAATAGAATCTTTCTGAGAGACAACCTCCTGTAACCAGAGCATAAACTTAACTCTAGGGGCTGTAATCTTTACAGACTCCTTCTCTAATTCATCAATCAATTTTAAGGCCTGCTGGTTTCTGGCATCTACACTGACTTCCAGCTGTAAATAAGCCATTAATAAAGTCCTTAACTCATAAAAGTCCTGCATATTTGCAATAAAATCCTCAGCAATCTCCTGATCATCTTTTTCCTGAGCCGGTTCCCACTCTGATAAAGCCCCCAGCTTTTCAATAAATTCCTCTTTACTGCTTTTAAATTCATCACTATCAATTGCCGGGAACAGCCTTTCTAAACTCCACCTTTTTTCCATTAACTTATGCCTCCTGTAATAATTAAATAAAGCTGCTATTTAGTTACTTAACTTATGATTTCCTCAATTTAAAAAGGGCAAAATCTTAAATCCCACTTTTAAACTTTCATACTATATACTTCTCAATTTATTTTAAAATCCCTGCTTCTTTTAATAAAATATCTAAATCAGCTGCAACTGCTTTCGGTGGGCTAATCTCCTCTAAGGCCAGTTCAGGATCCTTCAAACCATGGCCTGTTAAAACTGCCACAACCCTGCTCCCTGCAGCCAATTGATTATTCCTGGCTCTTTTAATCAGACCGGCAACAGAAGCTGCTGAGGCTGGCTCACAGAAGATCCCGGAAGTAGCGGCAATCGCCTTATAGGCCTCTAAAATCTCCTCATCAGTTACTGAACTAATCAGCCCGGCAGATTCATTAGCTGCCTTCTTAGCCTTCTCCCAGCTGGCAGGATTACCTATTCTGATAGCAGTCGCCAGGGTTTCAGGTTTTTCAATAACCCTGTCATAGGTAATAGCAGCTGCCCCTTCAGCCTCAAAGCCCCACATCTCCGGCCTTTCACTTATCCTATCTGCCTCATAATATTCATTAAAACCCTGCCAGTAAGCTGTTATATTCCCGGCATTGCCGACTGGTATGGCCAGAATATCCGGGGCCTCACCCAAAGCATCAACAACCTCAAAGGCTGCTGATTTCTGGCCTTCTATCCTGTATGGATTCAGGGAATTAACTAAAGTAACTGGATAATTATCTGTCAGTTCTTTAACCAGCTCCAGTGCCCTATCAAAATTATCTTTAATCTGAATAATTTTAGCCCCATGGATTGCCGCCTGGGCCAGCTTCCCCAGGGCAATATTACCTTCAGGGACAACCACAATTGTTTCAACCCCGGCCCTGGCTCCATAGGCTGCAGCTGCCGCCGAGGTATTACCAGTCGAGGCACAGATAATCGCCTTACTCCCCTCAGCAACTGCCTGACTTACCGCCAGGGTCATACCTCTATCTTTAAAAGAACCAGTCGGGTTGGCCCCATCATATTTTAAATATAATTCAATATCCAGCTCAAATTTTTCCACTAACTCAGGCACAGGTAATAACGGGGTATTCCCCTCCTGGAGAGTAATCGGTTCTGCCCCCTCCTTAAGGGGCATAAATTCTCGATAGGCCTCAATCACTCCTGGCCAGTTGCCATTTAATAAATTCTCTTTAGAACTCATAATTTTCCTCCTTATTACTTTTTCCCATTATTTAAAATTAGTAACCTGGGCTCCTAAAATATCAGCCCTGGTTATAACTGTTTTAGCTTCAACATTATATTTAGACCAGACTTCCTGAATAATTTCTGCAATCTCTTCTTCTCTCTTTTTTGCAAATGCCAGGATCGAAGGCCCTGCCCCGCTCAAGACCACCCCAATGGCCCCTCCAGCTATAGCCTCATTTACAAGCTCCTTCCAGGCCGGGGTTTCAGCCATTCGATATGGCTGGTGCACCCTATCATTTAAAAGCTCCTTTAACATTTCCCAGTTGCCACTGGCCAGAGCAAAGGGCAGTAATGCTGTCCTGCTCTGGTTATATGTAATATCTTCAAGCTTTATTTTGGCCGGCAGTAATCTCCGCTGTTCTTCAGTCCTGGCTGCATAATCTGGTACTGCCAGAATTAATGATAAATCAGGATGGGGATGGAGTTTTTCCCGATAAACCTTACTGCCAACAGCAGTAATATTTAACCCGCCATAAAGGGCAGGAGTAATATTATCTGGATGGCCCTCAAGCTCATAGGCAGACTCCAATATTTCTTCCTGGGATAAACCTAATTCATATAAATTAGACAGACCGACCAGGGTTCCAATAATCGCAGCTGCACTGCTGCCAAGACCCTTGCCAGGTAGAAAAGGCAATTTCTCAGTAATCTCCAGGCCTTTAAACTTACAGCCTGTTTTATTCTCTAAATATTTAATAGTTTCGATAATTAAACTATCCTGAATATTATAGTTCTTATCTCCTGAAATTTTTAAGTCTATCTGGACCTTATCTTCTTGATTTTTTGCAAATTTAAAATTATAATAAACTTGCAGGGCCATCCCTAATGTATCATAGCCTGGCCCTAAATTTGCTGATGTAACAGGCACCTTAACTTCTAGATAATCCATAAAAACCCTACTCCTTTTAGTTTAAACATTATAAACTAATACTTTTAAACCACTATCACTTATTATACAATGAATTCATCTCTTCGACAAATTAAAGTAGGAAATTAAAAATAACCCTTGCATTTTATTTTAATACAGGATATAATAAAAAGCAATAAAATAAACTTGCAAAAATCGTTGATCAGGAGAGTAAATCTAAAATAGTGGAGAGAGCGAACTGGGTTGGTGGAAGCCAGGGAAGCTATTTAGATTGAACCGCACCTGGGAGATGTTTCAGTCAAAGCTTAAACAGCTGATAGCTGAAATCGCTTACCGGCGTTACAGAGTAGAGTGGATCGTTATCTGAGACCAATCAGATAACCGTCAACTAGAGTGGTACCACGGTGATCTTATCTCCCCGTCTCTTGCTAGCAATTGCTGGCTGAGGCGGGGATTTTTTAATTTATAAAAATTTTTATTTAAACCTAAACAAGATAATTACTAAAAATCATTAATCAGATTATACGAGGAGAGATATCAATGAAATTTAAAAAATACCGACGACGATATAGATTAATAGCTGACAGACAAAATTATTTCATCAGAGAAAACAACCATTGACTAAAAAATTTCTAGGAGGAAAAAATAATGATTAATAAAATAGTATTAGCATATTCAGGTGGTCTTGATACATCAGTCGCAATTAAATGGTTACAGGAAAAATATGAGGCAGAAATTATAACCTATACAGCAGATTTAGGACAGCAGGATTTAAATAAAAAAGAATTAAAGGAAAAAGCATTAGAAACAGGAGCAAGTCAGGTCATAATTGAAGATTTAAAATCTGAGTTTATCAATGATTATGTCTTCCCTGCCCTCCAGGTAGGGGCAGTCTATGAAGGCAAATATCCCATGGCAACAGCCCTGGCCAGGCCTTTAATCGCAAAAAGAATGGTTGCTGCTGCTGAAGCCGCTGGCGCAGATGCAGTCGCCCACGGCTGTACCGGCAAAGGTAATGACCAGGTAAGGTTTGAAACAGCCTTTGCTGCCTTAAACCCTGAGTTAGAAGTAATCGCACCTTTAAGGGACTGGGGCTTTACAACCAGAGAGACAGAAATAGAATATGCAAAAAAACATAATATTCCAGTCAAGGCTACAAGTTCATCACCTTATAGTATAGACGAAAATATCTGGGGAATAAGTGTTGAATGTGGCCAGCTAGAAGACCCCTGGTTAGAGCCACCAGCTGATGCCTATCAGTGGACAAAGGCCATTGAAGACACCCCTGATAAAGCTATCTATCTAACTTTAGGCTTTGAATCTGGAGTTCCAGTAAGCTTAAATGGTCAGACCTTAAAACCCCTGGAACTGGTTCAAAAACTAAATAAGATTGGGGCAAATTATGGTATCGGCAGAATTGATATGGTTGAAAATAGACTGGTCGGGATCAAATCCAGGGAGATCTATGAAGCACCAGCCGCCTCAATTCTGATGCAGGCCCACCAGGACTTATCAGCATTAGTTCTCCAGAGAGAAACCCTGCATTTTAAAGAAACCCTAATGCCTAAATATAGTGAGACAGTCTATTATGGCCTCTGGTTCTCTGAGTTAAGACAGGCCATGCAGGCATTTTTCAATAGCTTTAAAGCTAAAATTAATGGAGAAGTTAAAATTAAATTATATAAAGGCCAGGCCAAGGTTGTTGGTAGAAAATCCAGTAACTCACTTTATGATAATGGTCTTGCCACCTATGATAAAAATGATAGTTTCGACCATGACGCAGCGGCCGGCTTTATTAAGCTCTGGTCACTGCCTTTAAAGACTGCTGGCCAGGCCAAGAAAGCAGAAAAAGAAGAAAATAATATCAGTAAGAGGCAGATAATATGAAACTCTGGGGTGGAAACTTTAATTCAGACCCAAGTAAAAAATTAAATAGCTTTAACTCTTCACTCCCCTTTGATATTAAATTATATAAATATGATATAGCAGGTAGTAAAGCCCATGTAAGGATGCTGGCAGCCCAGGAGATAATATCTAAAAAAGATAAAGACTTAATTTTAAATGGTCTCACAATAGTTGAAAATACAATTACGCAGGCCATTGAAAATGGCGATTACCTAAATTATGAGACTGAAGATATCCATAGTTTGGTTGAAGAATTATTGACTGAAGAAATAGGCCCTGTTGCCGGGAAAATGCATACTGGCAGAAGTAGAAATGACCAGGTTGCCCTTGATATTAAACTCTATTTAAAGGATCAGATAAATAATATTCAGGATTTATTAAAGGTTTCAATACTCACACTGGCTGAACTGGCAGAAAATGAAACTGAAACTCTGATGCCTGGATACACTCATCTCCAGGCAGCTCAACCTATTACCTTAGGCCATCATCTGCTGGCCTATGCCTGGAAATTAAAGCGGGATTATGATAAATTAACAAATACCTATAATAGACATAACTTATCTCCCCTGGGGGCAGGAGCCCTTGCAGGCAGCAGTTTCCCTTTAAATAGAGAAATGGTTGCAGCTGAATTAGATTTTGCCGGAATTACTGAAAATTCCCTGGACACTGTTAGTGATAGAGATTTCCTTTTAGATTTTCAGAGCTCAGCAGTTAATCTAGTTATCCATCTCAGCAGTCTTGCCGAAGAGATAATCACCTGGAATAGCCCAAATTACAACTTTATTGAAATTAGTGATCAAATGGCAACTGGCAGCAGCATTATGCCCCAGAAGAAAAATCCTGATGTGGCCGAGCTAATCAGAGGAAAATCTGGCAGAATCCTGGGCAATCATACAGCCCTGGCTGCCTCCCTAAAAGGCCTGCCCCTGGCCTATAACAAAGATTTACAGGAAGATAAAGAAGGTTTATTTGATTCTGTTGAAAATTTAATTGAAATTTTAAAAGTTCTTCCTGACTTTTTGAAATCAATCTCATTTAATAGAGATAAGCTTAAAGAAGCAACCTATCAGGGCTTCTTAAATGCAACTGAACTTGCTGATTATTTAGCCGCTAAAGGCCTGCCTTTCAGGTTGGCCCATCAGGTTTCTGGCAGGACAGTAAATTATGCAGTAAATAATAACTGCCAGTTATCTGAAATTAAACTGGAAAATTTACAGGAGATCTTAGATCAGGTTATAAACTCCAGTAATACCAGTCATTTAAATATAAAAGTTGAGAAAGATATATATAATTGGCTGGATTTAAATAATGCTGTCAAAAGAAAAAATCTTCCAGGAGGCCCTGCCCCGGAACAGGTAAAAAGGCAGATTATAAGTTTAAAAAAAATATTTAATTAAATAATACCATTAAGCACTATTCCTCTTGCCACAATCAAAATTTTGTTGTATAATTGATATGTCAAATGTGATAAATATGTGATAATAATTTGATATAATTTAAAGAAGGGGATGGTATAATGGTAAAATTTCTAATTGCCATACCATTAGTACTTGCATTGATTTTTATCGGGGCCTTTGTTAATCCTTTGGATTCAATAGATTATTTATTGCCAACTGAAACTAGACTTTCTACTGACCCCTTAAATCCAATAAATTATAGTTTAAATATAGATTTAGAAAATACAAGTTTTGATAAGCAGGGTTATAATATGTGCTCAGGTTACGCAGCTGCATTTATTCACAGATATTATGGCCAGCCTACTTCAGGAACTCAGATTTATCAGGAAATTGCTTATGATCTCCCTTTTGATATAGGAGTACCGCCTCATAGACTAATTGCTTACTTTAGAGATAATAAACTAAAGGCTGCTGCTAGAACAGGTGAATTAGATGAATTAAAATATTTCTCATCTCAAAATATTCCTGTAATTGTCTTGGTAGGTGAAGGTTTAAAATGGCAGCATTATATGGTTTTAGTCGGATATAGCGAAGAAGATAATGAAATGTATTTTTATGATCCTGAATCTGGTCCAGCAATGACAGTCCGTGAAAAACCAGGGAATAAAACATTACCAACTGATGACTTTTTAAGTATCTGGAAAAATAATTTACCTTTCTTCTCTCAGGTATTTATTACAGTAGAAGAACTTCAAATGGAGAAGTCAGCATAATAAAAAAGCCCCTAATCAGGGGCTTTTTTTGAGTTGTTAGAATATAAAAATACCTGCAAACCCCATTATTAAAATTAACAGACCAGGATGCAGGCTGGTAAATAATAATACAAAAAATACTAAGCCTGCAATTATAAGGCCTGCGAGATTCCATGATAAAGCAGCTGAAGATGTATATAAAAAATAAGCTATTAAACCGGCAGTTGCAAAAGCAACGGCTTTAAGAAAAGATGCGAAATGTGGTGAGTCCTGTAATTGAGCCATAACTGATATCAAAATAATTATTATTAATGCTGGAGGTAATATAACTCCAATATTAGCTGCCAGCACCCCAGGAATCCCGGCAACCCTGTAGCCAGTTAAAGTTGCAAATTTAATAGAAATTGCCCCAGGAATACCCTGGATAATTCCAGTAAATTCTACAAATTGATCCCCGGTCATCCACTGATAATTCTTAACTACCTCTTTCTCAATTAATGGATAAAATACATAACCTCCACCAATACTTAAAAAACCTACTCTAAAAAAAGCAACAAAAAGATTAATTAAAACCAATTATATCACCTAAAACTTTACTGCAGTACCATAGGCAACAATCTCTGCAGCTCCATTAGTTATAGTTGAAGTTGCAAATCTAACTCCAATTACTGCATCCGCTCCTAGCTCCTCAGCTTCAGCTTCCATCTCATCTAATGCCTGATCTCTAGCTTCTTTTAATAAATCAGAATATTCCTTAACATTTCCCCCAAAAAGTTTTCTAATTCCAGCAGTTATATCTTTTCCTAGATGAACTGCTTTCATTTCACTGCCTCTAACAAGGCCTATCGTCTCATAATCTCTTTTTAAATCAGTAGTTGCTAATAACATTAATTACCCTCCTAATCACTTGTAAATATCCACCATCCTGTTACAATATAATTATAACATTAAATAATTATAAAACAAAAGCATTGTTGAAGGGATAGATATTATGCTAAAAAATAAAACAGTCAATATAATTATATTTTCCATACTGACAGTTATTCTGCTGTCAGTACCAGCCCTGGCCAGTGATATTTCATTCAATAACCTGGAATCTGAAACCGGAAGTATTATAACTGTTATAACCCACACAGATCTGATTAATGGAGAAATAATTTTAAATAATGAAAGTTTTCCAATCAGATCTGATAATAATCGGGGCATCAGTATTCTACCTATCTCCTACTGGTGGTCTCCAGGAGAATACACCGCCACTGTTATTGATAATCAGGGCAGAACCTGGTTAAAAGAAGATATTACAATAAAAGGTGCTGACTTTGATAAAAGTTACTTAACAATCGATGATGAGCAGGAAGAAATTGTACGGCCAACAGACCCAGAACAGCAGGCAAGAAAAGAAAGGGATCAGGAAAAGATCCAGGCCGCCAGAGCTGAAAGCCATCAGGACCGTCTCTGGGATGAAAGCTTTAGCTGGCCCCTGGATGGCCGCCTGACAACAGATTTTGGTGCCACTAGATACCATAATAACGAACTGGCCAATAGACATAACGGCATAGATATAGCAGCTCCTACAGGAACTCCTGTTGCAGCCAGTAATACTGGCCAGGTTACTCTTGCAGCAGACCTTCTGGTCACCGGTAAAACAATTATCATAGATCATGGCTGGAATATCTACTCATCCTATTTGCATTTAAGTGAACTATTTGTTGAAAAAGGCGATTATATCACAAAGGGGGACGAAATAGGTGCAGTTGGTTCAACTGGATTTTCAACAGGTCCTCATTTACACTGGTCAATCTCCTATAATCGTATTTTTTTAGACCCCAGAAGTTTTGTGGATTTAGAGCTATAGAATAATAAATAGCTACTAACCAGGAAAAAGGCCCTAATTTCAAGAATCAGGGCCTTTAACTTTATCCATTTTAAAATTTTATACTATTAAAGATTTATTCAAAACTCCATAAATTGATATGGGAAATTGGATTTCTAAAATCATTAAATAAATCTTCAGGTATATTAAGCTGGTCATTATAAGCTAAACCAGAAATTGGCCAGTATAATGGATAAGAAGGCACATCTTCCATGGCAACTTCCTGAACCTCTCTAAATAATTCCCAGCGTTTCTCTGAATCAGTCTCAACCCTTATCTGTTCAATTAATTCATCAACCTCGTCATTTTGATACTCACCAAAGATAGGGTTCCAGCTAGATTCTGAATACCAGTTTTCAATAAAACTAAATGGATCTGGAGCTGTAGCTGACCATCTTTCTCTAAAGATAGGAGCCTCTCCTTCACCGGTGGCATCTAAATAGGTACCCCATTCAAGAGTTACAACCTCTGCTTCAATACCGACATCAGCTAGCTGCTGCTGAATCTGCTCAACTTCCATTACTCTCTCACGATAATCTGAAGGAGCATAAATTTCAGTTTCAAAACCATCAGGATATCCAGCTTCTTCTAATAACTCTCTAGCTTTGTCAGGATTATATTCATAGGCATTCGCATCAGGAGCTGAGCCTGCATGGAATCCTGGCACCCTCCCAACAGCTGGAACAGCTAAATCGCCCCGGGTTAAAGCAATTAATTCTTCTCTGTTGATAGCATAGGCCACTGCCTGTCTCAATCTCTTATCAGAAAAGATAGAATCATCCCTTTTATTAAAGACTATCCTGTGATCTTCAAAGATTTCAAATGATCCAAACTTAAGCTCAGCAGATGGATTATCTTTTAAACTATTGTATTCATCTGCAGGCAATTCAGCTATAAAATCAATCTCTTTTGATTCCAATGCCATTACCGCTGTGCTAATCTCTGGATAAAAACGGAATTCTAAATTAGGGACTTCTGCTACATGATGCCAGTAGTCATCAAATCTTTCTAACTCAATAAAAGAGCCTGAATGATGTTCAACAAATTGATAGGGGCCACTCCCAACTGGGTTCTTTTCATATTCTTCCCAGCCAACTTCCTCAATATATTCTTTAGGCAGTACATGTCCCCTTAGACGGGCGGTAGTTAAAAATGCAACATCAGGATTTTCCAGTTTAATTTCAAGAGTATAATCATCAATCAAATTTAATTCTTCAATTGACTGATAATAGCTATGATGAGGAGAGCCCATCTCTTCATCCATATACTGCTCATATGAGAACTTAACATCTTCAGCAGTTAATTCATTCCCATCATGGAATGTAATCCCCTCTCTAATATGAAAGGTATAAACCTTCCCATCATCAGATATTTCATAATCCTCAGCAACTGCACCTTCAGTTGTATAATCACCTTCAGAATCAAGCTCTAATAAAGGATCGTGAATCATGCTTAAAACAAAACCAGCCTCAGTATCCTCCCTGGTAACCGGGTTAAGTCTGGAAGGTTCTGACTGAATTGAAATTCTAATAGTATCACGGGCCATAACTTCTCCATTCGCCATCACAACAAGGCCAAAAACTAACGATAATACTAAAATAATACTTAACTTTTTCAAATTTATCCCTCCTGAGTTTTAGAATAATAAAATCTTAAAACCTTTATCTTGATTGGCCAGAACCACCTCCTTAAATTATTGGCTTACTCTTTTTATCATTAGTCCAGATCATATAAATGACAGGCCACCTTTCTGCCCTGCCGATAATTAAAAGCAGGACTTGCCTGGTCACAGATAGGCATCTTTTCTGGACAACGGGGATGAAAATGACAGCCAGCTGGGGGATTAACCGGGCTAGGCACTTCCCCCATCAAAACTGAATCCAATTGTCTCTCTGGGGTAGGTTCCGGTACTGAGCTAAATAAACCCCTGGTATACGGGTGCATCGGTTCCTTAAACATTTCATCAACCCCACCCTGCTCCACCATTCTGCCCAGATACATAACACCTATTCTATCAGAAATAACTCTGATCAGATTAATATCATGGGAGATAAAGAAATAGGTTAAATCCTTCTCCTTTTTTATTTTTGCCAGCAACTTCAAGATTTTGGCCTGAACTGAAACATCCAGGGCCGATGTAGGCTCATCCAAAAAGACAACTTCTGGATCAACAGCCAGAGCCCTGGCCACAACAACTCTCTGCTTCTGCCCCCCTGATAATTCATGGGGATAACGGATCATATGTTCTGCCTGCAGCCCCATGCTTTTTAATAATCTAACAATTTCAACAGTTATCTCCTCACGACCTTTAGCTAATTTATGAACTTTAAAGGGCCTTGCCAGATTATCATAAATTGTCATTCTTGGATTTAAAGAGGTATGGGGGTCCTGAAAAACAAGACTCAGCTGTCTCCTTAAGAACTTTAATTGTTTCTTATCATAATTGGTAATATCTTCACCCTTAAATTTTATACTGCCACCACTGGAATCCAGCAGTCTAAGTAATAATCTCGATAGTGTAGACTTGCCGCAACCTGATTCACCTACCAGGCCAAATACTTCCCCGGCTCTTAATTCCAGGTCAACTCCATCAACAGCTCTAACATCCCCCTCTTTACTGGGAAATACCTTCTGAATATTTTCTGCCTGTAAAATTATCTCTGCTCCATTCATGATAAATCCTCCTTAAAACAGGCGACCTGATGGCCAGGTGCCACTTCCTTTAATACCGGCGGGTCTTCCTGACATTCTGGTTTCCCAAATTCACACCTTGGATGAAATCTACAACCTGATGGAGGATTAATTAACCTCGGAACAGACCCGGATATTTCAACAAGGTTATCGATATTGGTTTCAGGTCCCAAGACTGAACTAACCAGTAACTTACTGTAAGGATGGACCGGATTATTAAATAAGCCTTCCATAGGTACATTTTCTACAATCCTGCCAGCATACATGACAGAGACCTGATCACAAATTTCACTAATTACAGCCATATCATGGGTAATATAGAGAATAGTAATATCAGTCTCTTCCTGTAAATCCTTTAAAATCTTTAAAAACTGGGCCTGAATCGAAACATCCAGGGCAGTCGTTGGCTCATCTGCAATTAAAAGTGAGGGCTGACAGGCCAGATTTAAGGCAATCATTACTCTCTGTTTCATCCCACCAGAAAGTTGATGGGGATATTTTTTTAACAATCTTGCTGGATCAGGCAATTTTACACTATTTAAGGCCTCTATCATTTTCTGTTCCCGTTCAGCCCTATTTCCAGGCTGATATATTTTTAAGACTTCATCTAGCTGATCTTCAATAGTAAATACAGGATTTAATGATGAACCTGGGTCCTGAAATATCATGGCAAGTTCATTACCTCGATAATCTCTCTGGAGTTCATGCTGGGTTTTAGCTAAGAGATCATCGCCTTTATATAATATCTCTCCACCCTTTATCAAAGTATTACTATCAAAAAGCCCAAGGACTGTTCTTCCAGTCACGCTTTTACCACAGCCGGTCTCTCCAATTAAACCATGAATTTTACCCTGTTCGACCTCTAAACTCAAGCCATTTATAGCCTTTAATTCTCCCTCTTCAGTCGAGAAAGATAAAAATAAATCATTAATTTCAAGTAATGGTGACATCCTCTATTCGCCTCCAGTCCTACGATCTGTCAGCTGTTGGATCAAAAGCATCCCTCAGCCCATCGCCAATAAAATTAAAGCCTAAAACAGTAAACATTATAAATAATCCAGCAGTTGTGGAAATCCAGGGAGCCTGGAGCAAATAATCTCTTCCAGCTGAAATTATAGAACCCCAGGATGCCATTGGAGGTTGGACTCCTAGCCCTAAAAAACTCAAAGTAGCGCTGGCTATTAAAGCCGTTGGCATCATAATACAGACCATAATTATTGCAGTCGAGACAGCATTCGGTAAAATATATCTAATTATAATAGAAGGGGTAGATTCCCCGATGGATCTTGCTGCCTCAACATATTCACTCTCCTTAATCGATAAGATCTTACTCCTGACCATTCTGGCAAAAGTTGTCCAGCCTACAATTCCAAGGGCAATAACAACATTATAGACACCCTGACCTAGAATTCCAGCAATGGCCATTGCCAGGATGATAACTGGAAAAGACCTTAAAATATCTACAAGCCGCATAATAATACTATCAACCCAGCCTCCAAAATAACCTGCCAGGAGACCCATTGTAATTCCAATTGTACCCTCAAAAAGAATTATTAATATCCCGATTGAAAGCTCAACTCTGGCACCATAAATAAGTCGTGAAAGCATATCTCTACCCATGGAATCAGTTCCTAACGGATGCTCCATACTTGGGGCTTCAAGCCTTTTTAAAGGGGCAGTTCTATAAGGGTCATGGGGGGCCAGATAGGGGGCAAAAACAGCTATTAAAACCATAATTAAGACAATAATTCCACCAATCAGGGCAAGCTTATTCCTTTTAAATCTGGCCCAGACTAAAGCTATCTGGCTAGTTTTTTCCTGCTTTAAATTATCTATATCTTTTTTTATCTCTTCATATGTTAATGTATCTTCCATCTTTTAATCCTCCAATCTTATCCGGGGGTCAATTACAGAATATAATAAGTCAGCAAATAAATTGGCCATTACTACTGCAAAGGAAATCAGCAATAAGATTGCCTGGACCACCGGGAAATCTCTTGAAAGAACACTATTAACTAAGAGCGAGCCCATTCCTCCCCAGGCAAATACAACCTCAATTACAACACTTCCACCTATTACCCAGGGTAATCTAAGGGCAATCATTGTAACAAGGGGGATTAACGCATTTCTAAGGGCATGCTTGGCAATAATTACTCTCTCATTAATTCCCCTGGCCCGGGCTGATCTAATATAGGCCTGATTTAAAACCTCAAGCATTTCAGATCTCATCGGCCGGGCGAACCAGGCCTCTTCCCTGAGCCCCAGGGCAAGCACCGGTAAAACAAGTGAAACTACCCCGGCCATTCCTCCAATTGGGAACCACCGGAGCCTGAGTCCAAAAAAGTAAAGAAATAAGATTCCCAACCAAAAAGCCGGAATCGATATCCAGAACATTGCCTGAATAGTGGTAATATAATCCAGCCAGCTATTTCTTTTAATCGCCGCCAGAATTCCAAGGGTAAACCCTAAAATCACAGACAGAAACAAAGCTGAAACAGTTAAAGCTAAAGTCGGACCCATCCTGGTCCAGATAAGTTCATGAACAGGGCGATTATACCTTATAGAATAGCCAAAATTGCCCTGTAAAACTCCGCTTATCCAGGAACCATACTGTACAGGTAATGGCTCATCTAAATGATGCTGCTCCCTGAATATTTCAATATTTTCTTCAGTAGCAAATTGTCCAAGCATTATTCTGGCCGGGTCTCCTGGTGCCAGGTGAAGAATCATAAAGGCAATAATTGAAACACCAACCAGAGTTAATAATGTTCTACCTAATCTATTTAACAAAAACTTTTTATTCACTATTGCCACCTTCCTCTTTAAGCTTCTCAAAAGTCCCAGTAATAAGAGGATTCCCTCCATCAACCATTAATTCACCTATTGCAAATACTTTATCAATCCCGTAATCATTTTTATCGGCAACAACCAGGTCAGCCTCAAAGCCTTCAGCTATTACCCCTTTATTTCTCAAACCAAGTGCCTCTGCCGGATTGGAAGTTATCAGGGGAATAATCTCCCCTAACTCAAAATCACCGGCATCCAGGATATTTTTCACCTCATCATAAAGGGAGGTAACCTTACCAACTTTTAAACCAATAAGTTCCCCACTATCATTGAACTCCGGCAGACTACCCTGGCCATCTGAACTAAATGAGATTAAATCAAAATCAACCCCCTGGTCTCTGGCCGCCAGCAGTAAATCATTACTCCTGAGGCCTGGAGCTGGCTCAACCCCACCATTAGAAGTGGTAAAATCAATCCTGCCGCCATTTAACGCAAATTCCAAACCTTTACTTAAAACATCCTTATTTCGGTTAACATGGGTCGGAAGAAATTGAGATCGAGGAATTTCACTCTTTTTAATTGCTTCCTCGATAAAATCAAAGCCTGACTTACCTGAACCTAAATGAATATTGACCAGTCCGCTTTTTCCTGAAAGCATTCCCCCGGTCCTGGCCAGGGATACAGCCCTGAGAAACTCATCAAGATTAGGATGGGCCGAGCGGTGGTCAGCTATTGCTATCTCGCCTAAGCCAATAACTTTATCAATATAAATAATATCTTTATCAATTGCCCCAGTTAAAGTTCTAACAGGAAACTGATATGAGCCGGTATAAATATATGTAGAAATCCCCTCTTCAGCAAGTCCTCTGGCTTTAGCCAGTAAATCAGCCATACTTCTGGTCGTCCCATCGGTACCGAGACAGCCAACAACTGTTGTTACGCCACCAGCTGTTATCTGACTTAAGTTAATAGGGGGAGTCCTGCTGGCAAAACCGCTTTCACCTCCACCACCTGTTAGATGAACATGGTTATCTATAAATCCAGGAAATAAATAATCTTCGCCAAGATCAAATTCTCTTAATCCTGGCAGATCAATAGAATTAAACCCTTCATCAATGGCAGTAATTTTCCCACCGGCAATAATAATATCAACAATCTTTTCCTTTAATCCCTCTAAAATCCTGCAATTTTTCAAATAAACAATCCCTGTACCAGTCTCCATTTAAACCTGCACCTCCAGGTTAGGCCAAATAATCTGTATTTTAAAAAATATCTTACTATTTATAAATGCATTTTTTATGCCAGATTAGCCGCTTTATAAAAATATTTTTTTATTCCTGCTATAATTATTGATATTCTAATAATCCTAACATAAATTTATTTTTAAATTAAGCATCTGCACCGATAAGAAGAGACAATAATAATCTCTATTGGCTCTTTATTGGTGCTTGTTGCAGATAAATGGCCACCATTATGACCAATAACACAATTAATCCAATAACTTTCTTGCTTTTCCTGAAAGCACAGTCCCATGTCGGCCTCGTTTTCTTTCCAGATATCCCTTATCTTCAAGGTTACCCAGGCGATTTCGCACCTGATATTCTGTCAACTCATATTTTGAACCCTGCAGTCTATCAGCCAGCGTCTTTCTCCCGACCAGTTCGCCTTCAGCCCTGGCTTCCTTTATTCTTTTAAGAATAAATAACTCTTCATTATTTAAATCATCAGCTATAATTTTACTTTCAGACCCACCCCTTTTTAATTCCAGTTCTTTATCCTGATTACCTATCTGAAAAAAACCTGGGTCTGGAATATCCTCAAGAGTAAGACAGTTATCATCACTTACAGCCAGCATATAACTTAAGATATTTTTTAGTTCTCTGACATTGCCATACCAGTTATAGCTTAAAAGCTCAGCAATAACCTGATCAGTTATTTCTATTTTATGGGCACTTTCAATTTCAATAAAATAAGCCAGCAGCTCCTGGATATCACCCTTTCTCTCCCGCAGGGGCGGTATTCTAATATAACCGGTCTTTAAGCGGTAATATAAATCCTGGCGAAATTGCCCGGTCTCAACTAAACTGGCGATATCTTTATTGGTGGCTGCTATTATTCTTACATCAACAGGTTTTATCTCATTGCTGCCAATTCTCATAACCTCTTTTTCCTGGAGAACCCTCAATAATCTGGCCTGGACCTTCTTTGAGACATCGCCTATCTCATCTAAAAAAATCGTTCCGCTTTCAGCCTGTTCAAATAACCCTGCCTTGCCACCTTTTTTCGCCCCGGTAAAAGCACCCTCCTCATAACCGAATAATTCGCTTTCTATCAAATCATCATGGAGAGCAGAAAAATTTACTGCCAGAAAGGGTCCCTCTCTTCTATTTGAGGCATTATGAATAGCCCCGGCAAAAAGTTCTTTACCTGTTCCAGTTTCCCCTTCCAGCAAAATAGTCAATTCTGTTTCAGCCAGCTTTTCAGCTATTTTTCTAGCCTTTTTAATCTTACTGCTTGAACCAATAATATCAGCAAAGGTGTAGCGGGCATAATATCCCCGGTTAATCAGGTCCTGCTTGAGCTGACGATTATTTTCCAGAGTCTCCTGGACATTCTGAAAGACAGCAATAATATTATCAGATTCAGAAAGATAAAATTTATTAACAGAGGTACTGCTCCCCCCAAGGGCAAAAATCTCTTTTTCTTCCTGTTCAATATTCATTAAAAATGATAATAAATCCTTCCGATAAATAATATCCTGAACAGCTCTTCCCTCTAATTCTTTTTCGCCAAGGTCCAGCAGCTCCCTGACCCGGCCAGTAGCTACAGAAATTTTTCCTTCAGGATTATAAACCAGCACCGCTTCATTCAGGCCATTAATAACCTGGTTTAGCTGGGAGTTTAGTCGATTAATCTCCCGGGCAGAATGGGCCAGCTTCTTGCCCATCTTAATAATCTTTTGCAAATATTTATAAGAAAAACGATTGGCCTGATTCTCAAGAATCCCCAGAGAGTTCAAAATGCTAACAATGGTTGTATAGTCCATTAATCGGGGCCCAATATTAATTACATCTTCAACAAAGCCAGGTACTTTATCCACCTCACCAGGGGTCAGGGCAAGCCTGGCTTCCCCAATCTGGTTCTCGTCCAGGCCAGGATAAAAGGGAATCAATTCTAAATGATCAAGTCCTACCTCTTCTAAAGCTTCAATCCCATTAAAAGCCGCCTCCTTAACATCGTTGACAAAAATCACTTTACTTCCCTCAGGTAAAAAGAAAAGTTCATCCAGAGCATCAAAATCAATTGTCCTCCTGGCTATAATTAACCTTGCACTCAATTTTTCTAAATCCCAGAATTCCTTTAACTCCTCATAGGCAAGCCGACTGGATATAACTATTAAACCAGCTGGAAGAACCTCAGGTAAATACTCATCTATTGCAAAACTACTTAATTCAATATAATCTGGCAGATATTCTTTGAGCTGATTAACCAGGGTCTCTCTGGTCTGATCTGTTCCAGCAAATAAAACTACCTTATTCATTATACCGACTCCCCTGAATGGTGGCTGCAGCTATTGAGGCCAGCCTGGTCTCTTCATCAGCTGCCCGTGACGGAATTGAAACAGGTTTGGCTATCCCGCCTAATAGAGCTGCAATTTTGCCCCCGCCAAAATAAATGCTGCTCTTACCTAATAAATTCCCTGAAATAATCTCAGGAGTAATTAAGATATCAGCCTCGCCGGCAACCGGGCTTTTAACTCCTTTAATTTCAGCAGCCTTCTTTGAAATTGCCAGATCCAGGGCAAGAGGCCCAGCAAGATAGGCACCGACCAGACATTCATCAAACTCAGAAACAATCCGATCAATTTCAACGGTTTCTGGCATCTCCTGCTTTACCTTTTCAACAGCAGCCAGCAGGGCAACTTTTGGTTTTTCCCAGCCAAATTCCTTAGCAATTTCAATAGCATTACTAATAATCGCCTTTTTAGTCTTATAGTTAGGAGAAATATTCATGCCCCCATCTGAAATAAAAATCAATCTATCTAAGTTTGGAATATCGGCCAGGATTAAATGACTAAGAATTTCCCTTTTCAAAAGAGATTTGCCTTCTTTTAAGAGTGCTCCTAAAATTATTGAGGTCGGTATCAGGCCCTTCATCAAAATATCCCCTTCATTTGTAAAAAAGTCTACTGATTTTAATGCTTTTTCTCTATCTTCAGTCGCCTCAATAACCTTATAATCATCTAATGTCAATCCAAGTTCTGAGGAAATCTTGAGAATTTCTTTCTTATCTCCAACAAGATAGGGCTGCACCAATCTGTCCTGATAAGCCCTGTCAATTGCCTTTAAAATCTCCCTGCTTTCTGGCCCAACCACAACTAATTTCTGGGCAGCCAGCCGACTGGAAATTGCAACTGCAGATTCATATAACTCTTCAAAATTTGCCGGTGGTAACTTGATTTTTCCATCTAACATAGTATTCACCCCTATTAAAATAATAAACCCGCCTCAAACCAGCAAATTTGCTAGCAAGAGACGGGGATATAATTTCTCCGCGGTACCACTCTAGTTGACAGCTATCTGATTGATCTCAGATAACGATCCACTCTACTCTGTAACGCCGGTAGGCGGTTCCAGCTATCAGCTTCTTAAGCTTTGACTGAAACATCTCCCAGGTGCGGTTCAATCTAAATAGCTTCCCTGGCTCCCACCAAACCCAGCTCGCTCGCTCCACTATTTTAGATTTACTCTCCTGATCAACGACTTTAATCCTTTAACAGATATATATTATTTCTATTTATTATATCCCCTATTTAAATAAAATGCAAGTTAAGATTAATTTTTCTCCTAATCCCCGGTAAAAAAACCTACAATTATTACTATTACAGCCACAACCCCAAATAAATATAGAATTGGCAGCAGCAGATAATAACCAGTCAATCCATAAAAAAGCGAGAGCATTAAAGCAAGTATTAATAAAGGAAATAGACAGCCTGAATCTTCTCCCATCTCTATTGCCTCCTATCCTGGTTTTTAAATTCCAGCAGATAATCTCGGTACTTATAGGGGATAAAATTAGCCTGGAGCTCAGGATTATATCTTTCATCAATGGCAATACTTCTAAAGAATTCCTGCCAGATCTCCTGATAATCAGTTTCCTCTGCACTTAATTCAAGCTCCGGCAGAAGGTCGTCTGAGATCTCAATCCAGCCTTTACCGTTATAAATAGTTGCCAGATTCCTGCCAAGGTCATGTATAATCCACTGCTCACCGGTCAGCCTGGCAGCAAAATGGGGGGCCAGCAGGCCAGAAATATTATAATCTGGCTTAAAAGGTCCATATAAAATCCCATCCTCAAGCTCTCTAAATCTCAATAAGCCTTTAAATCTATGCCTTTCCCTGCTCACCTTTCTGGCAGTCTTTTTAACCTCCAGAACTGAACTGTCAGTCCAGTTTTTCTTTAAGTCAACTCTTTCAGCAAAGCCTAAATATAAATACTCAAAGATAGCTGTTTCAATCCCTGGAAGCTCTGATAAAAAGGCATAATAAGCCTTCCTGAATATTCTGGCTGATAGCTTATCCCTGGCTGCTTTAATAACTTTATCAGCAAGTTCCCCATCAGTCTCAATCTCAACAGTCTCAGTAAATAGATCCCCTGGATAGTCCTCTTTACTAAAAATTTTAGCAGGCCTCAGCTTCCTTTTAAAAGCCCAGTACACCAGGGTCATAAACCCAGTAAAGGAACCATCATACAAAAAAGTTTTCATCTAACTGCTCACCTGCTGCTTATTTTTACCGGCCTCAGCAAATAAACTGAGCTGTTGATTCTTTCCCTTATAATCTCTGGCAACCCTGGACTTAATCAACTCAGGGTCAAAGGGAATCCCAGCCAGATATTTCCCGTCACAGAGAATAAAGTACCTGGCCCTCTTTAAAACAGGTCCAAGTTTCTGCAGGTTTTCAGGAGAGAGCCTGGCCTCTTTTCTGGCAGAAATTATGCGCCTGGCCGAAGTCGGTCCGATCCCAGGAACCCTGAGAAGCTGCCAGTAACCGGCTTTATTTATCTCAACTGGAAACCTGTCCAGGTTATTTAAAGCCCAGTCAAGTTTGGGATCATAATCCAGGTTAAAATCCGGTCTGCCAGGACCTAAAAGTTCATCGGCCTCAAAATTATAAAACCGCAAGAGCCAGTCGGCCTGATAGAGCCTGTGTTCCCTTAATAAAGGCGGCCCTGAGACAGCAGGCAGCCTCTTATCCGGCCTCACAGGCATAAAGGCAGAGTAGTATACCCTTTTTAGATTAAAGCGGTTATATAGGCCCTCAGAGAGTTTTAAGATCTGAAAATCCTTTTCCGGGCTGGCCCCAACTATCAACTGAGTCGTATGACCGGCTGGAACAAAATCAGGAGTTGATTTATATTTCTTTTTATCCTCTTTATATTCAACCAGGTCAGTTCCGATCTGCTCCATCGGTTCCAGAATATCAGCCGCCTTTTTCTGAGGCGCCAGGCTCTCCAGGCTATCCCGGGAAGGAAGTTCAATATTAATACTCATCCTGTCAGCCAGCTCACCTGCCTGCCGGATTAACCTGTAATCTGCTCCAGGAATAGCCTTTACATGAATATAACCATTAAACCTGTACTGATTTCGCAATATGGCCAGGGTCTTAACCAGCTGTTCCATGGTATAATCAGGGTTAACAAAGACAGCTGAACTCAAAAAGAGCCCCTCAATATAATTCCTTTTATAAAAATTAATTGTCAGTTTAGCGACTTCTTCAGCAGTAAAGCTGGCCCTGGGTTTATCATTTGCCGCCCTATTGATACAATAAGCACAATCATAGATACAGTCATTGGAAAACAAAAGCTTTAAAAGGGAAATACAGCGGCCATCAGCTGACCAGCTGTGACAGATCCCGGCTGGAGCAGCATTACCAACCCCACCTTTATGATTCGCTCTGCTGCTGCCACTGGATGAACAGGAAACATCATACCTGGCGGCTTCTGCTAAAATTTCAACCTTCTTTTGAATATCTATCTGCCCCACCTCCTGGATGATATGGTCTTTATAAGATATAATTTAATTTTAGTCTATAAATTAATTTTATCATCCATACAGAGGTTTGGCAAACATAAGTTTTATTAATCTGTCACCTAGAAATTTAAAATTTTTTCTAATTTAATTCACCAGCTTTTTCTGTTATTTAATACTTCTAGTTCAGTCATAATAACTCCTTCAATTTTTAAAAAAACTCAATTTAAAATTTTCTTCTATCATATGGAAGGTAACGCAGAAAATGAAAATATTATGAAATCCGCTGAACATTATATTCCAATGCTAGAATGTTAGAGATGTAACTGAAGACACTCCCGAGCACCCTGAGATAGTTGAGATAGC
>CAZLCX010000008.1:0-24188 GCA_964558325.1 uncultured Halanaerobiaceae bacterium
AACAGTTATAACTAAAAACATTAAGATTACTGTTATCTTTTTCATAATTACCTCCTATTATATATTTTATCATATATTTGGCAGAATTAAGAGGGCATTTCCAATATTTCTTTCAGAACTTGGTATATTCTTAGTAAATCCTCGTACCAGCATCCTTGCAGAAGCTCCGCCATCAAGATTCATAGCCTTAACAGCACCTAAATCTATCATAAAACTGGCTAACTCCTCTAAAGTCATACCTATACTTCTCTCAGGTTGTCGTCCATCGACTGTAACTAACAAAAGTTTATTATCTTCGGTAATCCCAATAGCTGATCTGGGAGCATTCCCGTAAACAACATCCTGTTGAAACCCTTCTCGAAATGAAGATATATTAATTCTACCATTTTCTAACAATTGAGGCCCGGCACTAAGAGCATGGATTATTTCCCCTTCAAGTTTTGGTTCAGGGAAAAACCTGTTACTTAATCTCAACTTATCACCTCGGGTAAGACTTCCAAGCCTGTTACCCTTTTCTCCATTGGCTTGAATAATATAACCTTCATCAGGGATATTACTCTGGGGAAGATTATGACTTCTATTAACCCCAATAACATAATTTTCGGCATTTACAATAACTTCAACTGCATTTTTTCTCAATTGGGGAGCAGTTTCACCATAATACTTATTAATTAGAACTGCCTGATTATTTTCTGGTGTTTTATTCGCCCCTGAGATTAATATATCTCTACTATCAGGCATAGATAGATTGGCATGCCAATCATAAATACCTATATCTGTATTCCCATATTCATCTATTAATAGAGTAGATCTAACTAAATTTCTGACCTTTCCTGTAACTATTTTTCCATCCTCCATATATATACCAAGAGGCCTACCATTATTTTCAAAAAATCCACCATTGATACCAGCCAGTGCCTGATTATCCCTGCCTATATCAACTAAATCACTTAAACCTGAAAGAGAATTTTTAGCTAATGCCGGCTTAACCTTATATTCAGATCGATTAAGATCAAGTTCAATAACTGTCATAATTCTATTACCTTTTATTGTTTCCTCTTTAATCTCTTTATAATTTAAACCTCTTTGAATCCTGGCATCAACAAGTTTTTCAACTTTTGAATAATCCATTATATTAATAATCTCTGCTTCAGAATCATAATTATTAACAACAACATTTTTATCGAAATCTCCTATAAACCAATTAAAAAGAGTCTTGAGGTATCCTGTCTGATAAAAGTTATCCTGGTAGGCAATATTACCCTTATCAGCAATAAACATATCTTTTGTTTTTTTAACTTGATCAATAATCCTGGAATCAGGTTTTTCAAATCTAACTTCTTTATTTATAATACTATTATCTAGTTTATAAAAATAACCATATAAATTGGTCCTCAGAAATATTGAAAGTAATTCAAGTTCCTTATCTGTAAACTTCCTGTCATAACTATTTTCTAATTCAGCAATATTTCCAGCCACTGCTAAATTGATTGGGACAAATAAACTCATTTTAATTTTATCATCTTTTTGAAACACTTTAAAATCGCCAGCAAGCCAATAATCATCGAAATAAAACTCAGCATCAGACAATTCAATTTCAGAGGATTGATAAATTTTCATTCCAGAACTATCTCTAATTATAAAATTGTATAAATCTTTGGCTTCGCCGACTATCCAACCCTCAAAACCAATTTCATTTAAACTCTTTCTATATTCTTCAGCATCATCTCTTGATTTAAGCTGGCCTGATTGTAATTTATATAAACCATCTTCATGAACAATTCTATTATTAGTAAAACCGTAATTCTGTAGTTCATTTTCTATTGTTTCTACTTTTCCTCTATCTGATGAAGCTATTACCTGAATAGATAAATAATTTTTTTCATATTCAGTTTCAATCATCTCAATAAAATATTGCTCATTTCTTTTAAGTTTAACTGAATTTTCACCGTCTTTAAGATTAATTTCTTTAGTTGGTGTTATACTAAAAGAACTGGACTCATAATTAACATTATCCACAAACCTTTGATTACTTCTTGCAAAATCAACAAAAGTATTAGTATTTTCTCCCCAAACATTACTGGACAAAAACACAAAAATAAATCCTGTTAAAATTAATAACAAAACTATTTTTTTAACAATCCCAGAACTTTTAGTCAACATTATATTTCTCCTTAATCTTCTGAAAGCTGTTGATATATCTGCCTATTAATATCCTTGAAAAGTCCCTGTTCAGAGCCGATTTCACTAACCTCTTTATCCAGCATCTCTGTAAAAACCTCCTCAGCATAACCTCCACTAATAATACCATCTTCAGGAACAGAGTTTCTCATACTTTTAAACATCTGCTGCATAAATATTGACATGAAATCATTTATAGCTTTCTTTAAAGCCTCATCATTATTTTCTGCAGCCAATTTCGATAAATTATCTGTCAATTCATTACTGTCTATTTGGTCCTGCTGGCTTGATTTGCTATATTGACTTTGTAAATTAGTGACATTGTTTATTTCCAACTTAAATCACCACTTTCTATCTTATTTCAAGCTGACCATGCAAAGCACCGGCAGCTTGAATTTCCTGAAATATAGCAACTAAATCTCTTGGTGAAGCACCAATTGCATTTAAAGCTGTAACTATATCATAGACATTACTTCTACCCTCTAGAACCATCATTTGACCCTCTTCTTCTTCAACTTGAATCTCTGTTTCTTCAACTTCAACAGTTTGGCCTTCAGAAAAAGGTTCAGGTTGAGAAACTTCAGTGTTGGTTGTAATCATTACTGATAAATTCCCATGTGATACAGCCACAGTTGATAATCTAACATTATGCCCTTGAACAACAGTACCTGTTCTCTCGTTAATTACAACTTTAGCATCCATGCTGGGCCTTACCTCTAAACTATTAACTTCAGCAATAAAATCAACAATCCTATTTTGATAATCCTGAGGTACCTCTACCTTTATCCGACTTTCATTTTCAGCCATGGCATAATTATCATTACCCTCAAAATTATTATTTATAGTCTCGGCAATTTCACTGGCAGTTTTAAAATTGCTATTATCTAAAATTAAAGTAAGTTCTTCTGAATCTAATTGATAATCTATATTTTTTTCAACAGTAGCCCCTCCTGGTACATTACCAGCAGTTGGGTGATTTTCTCTAACCTCTTGACCGCCGCCTCTAACATTATAACCACCAATCGAAACTGAGCCCTGGGCTACTGCGTATACCTGCCCATCACCAGCTTCAAGGGGGGTCATAAGTAATGTTCCTCCCTGAATACTTCTAGCATCTCCCATAGAATTTACATTTACATCAATCTGATCTCCAGAATTAGCGTTATGAGGTAAATCTGCTGTTACCATTACAGCTGCAATATTTCTACTTCTAACCTCGTCAGCATCAACTTCTACTCCAAATGAATCCAGCATATTGGCTACACTCTGAACAGTGGCCCTGCTCCTGGTGGAGTCTCCAGAACCTGCTAACCCAACAACAATTCCATAGCCAATCAATTGATTATCTCTAGCTCCATCTATCCTGGTAATATTCCCAATCTCTACTATTGGATCATGTTCTTGAGCCTCAACATGAAAGCCTAAGAACATTATAAAAATAATCAAAAATATCAGAGATAATACAAACCTTCGAATTTTAATATTTGTTAACATATTTAACACCGCCTAAAAGATAAAATTAAATATTTTAGATATAATTCCTCTATCTTGCTTGTCACCAATTATACCTTTACCTTCATATTCAATTTCTGGATCTGAAACTAACTCTGATTCTATAGTATTATCAGCTTTAATATCAGAAGGCCTAATAATTCCAGTTAATTTTATTGCCTGAGTTTCATCGTTAATTTTAATATTTTTATCTCCAGCTATTTCAAAATTACCATTTTCTAATACTTCTTCTATGGTAACTGTAATATCAGCCTGTAGGGTACCAGTCCTTTCAGTTGAACCATCTGCAGAATCTGAACCAGAATATCCAAAGCTAAATGGGTTTAAAAAACTTAAAATACCTGAACCGGCACCAACATCTAGATCTGACCCTTTATTTGAATCGCTTACTGCGCTCTGGACTGCACTGGCATCCTCTTCTATTAAAACTGTTACTAAATCTCCAACATTATAATCTTCTTTATCTCTATACATGCTTGTTTGTTCCTCTGACCATAAAGAATTATTAGCCTGAACAACTATCCCAGTAAATAATACAATAACTATAACTAACGAAAATAATATAATCAAATTTTTTCTTTTCATAATATATTTCCTCCAAATAAGAATCAATTTATAATTCTTACTCTATTTTCATTTAAAACCTTGGCTTTCATTATCTTTCCTGTGTCAACATTTTCAACTTCAATAATTTCACCTATACTCCCATTACCTCTAGCTTTAACCTTTGTTGTAACATATACTGATCCCTGTTCAAATTCTCCTATTATTTCCTGATTATAACTAATAATGTCAGGGTATTCAAGCATGGCAAGTCTTAAAATTTCACCTTTCTGATAATTTCTAATGGACACTCCATGTTGTACAATCTCAGTATCTAAATTCAAAACTAATTCTGTTGGATAAAAGTCAATTTCTTTTTCTTTTAAAACTAAATCATCATCTATCCCTTGATTTCTCGATAAATCTTTATCTAGAAGATAAACATTCATCTGATAATTAATTCTTAAAGTCATATAAACCCTATCCCAGTATTTATTATCAACATATATCTCAACTGGTATATTCAACCTTCCAGCTGGCTTCTCTATATCTTCAGCAATAACAATACTGACATCTCCAGCAGGAATAACCTTTTTTCCAGGGCCAGAAAGAAGCTCTATTTCTATCTTGAAGTCTTCTTCTAAGGCCTGTAATTCAGTATTATCATGAATTTCATCTTTAATTAATTTTTCAACTTTATTTAATAGTTTATCCACTGTTAATTCCTGAGAACTAACCTTTATTATAATATTATCTTCTGAGATTATATTATAATCACTTCTTGCAAACCCCTCATTCCTTATATAAAGAGAAACCAATTCAGGGCTAATCTCAAGACTGCGACCAGGTCTTGGAGCCTCTCCTAATTCAATCGCTGATAATTTTTCATAAGTTTCGTTAGAATCAGTATTTATCTCAGCAATTTCTCCAAGAATTATCTTATAACTACTTATTTCAGCCTCATCAAACAAATATATCTCAGTAGATAATATTGGCATTGAAAAAATTAAAATTATCATAATCGCAAGTAGTACATTTTTAATATTAAACATTTTTATCACTTTTTCCTACTTTAATATATTATCTTCTAATTTGATTAGCTGTATTAAGCATTTCATCAGCAGCTTGAATTGAGCGAGAATTAGTTTCATAGGCTCTCTGAGCAGTAATCATATTCACCATTTCTTCAACAACTTTCACATTTGACATCTCTAAATAACCCTGATTAATTGTACCAAAACCATCCTCACCTGGTGTTCCAATCATCGGCTGCCCAGAAGAAACCGTTTCAGTATATAGATTTTTGCCTGTACTATTTAATCCTGCAGGATTGGAAAAATTAACAAGTTCAATTTGCCCTAACTGATTTGGTTCAGTCTCACCAGCTATCTCAGCACTAACAGTTCCATCACTAGTTACTGACACACTGGTTGCATTCTCTGGAATATATATTTCAGGTTGTAATGGATGCCCATCTGCTGTAACTAATCTCCCATCACTATCCTGTCTTAATGAACCATCTCGAGTATAAGCTACTGAGCCATCTGGCTTAAGAATTTCAAAAAAACCATCACCTTCTATTACCAAGTCTAAAGGATTATCAGTTGACTGAGGGCTTCCTGGTGTAAATAATTTTTGAGTAGCGGCCAACTTTGTACCATGTCCAATCTCAGTTCCTACAGGTATCTCAGCACCCTGAGCATTTGGTGTTCCTGGTTGTCTAGTCTGTTGATACATTAGATCCTGAAAATTAGCTCTTGATTTCTTGAAACCAGTTGTATTAACATTCGATAAATTATTAGAAATCATATCTATATTAGTCTGTTGAGCATTCATTCCTGTTGCTGCTGTATATAATCCACGCATCATAAATAATCACATCCTTTTAAATTTTTAAGAGCCTCTGTCAGTTAGCTCTTATTTATGGTTTCCTAATAAAGGTCCAACCATATTAAGTTACCCCAATTTACCAACCTGGTTAACTGCTTTCTCCAGTGTCGTATCTGCTGCCTGTATAGCCTTTTGATTTGTTTCATAATGCCTTGTAGCTTCAATCATCGAAACCATCTCATTAACTATCTGAATATTTGAGCCCTCTAAGTATCCCTGGGCAAGTCTATAATCATCAGTTGCCTGAACTTCTTGATCAGTCTCATATAAATTTTCCTGGACTTTGTTAAGTTCAGTATAATCTTCGAAATCAACAACTTGAACTGTATCAACTTCCAAATCATTAACATATACAACCCCGTCACTATCAACTGAAATGTCTTCTCCTGGAACAGTTTGTAAAACTCCATTTTCCCCTAATAAAGGATATCCAGAATTATTAACTATTAATCCATCCTGATCAACAGTAAAATTACCATCTCTAGTGTATTTAACTCCATCTGGAGTATCTACTGCAAAAAATCCATCACCTTCAATGGCCAGATCATACTGTGAGCTTGTTTCTCTAAGACCGCCCTGTGTAAAATCGGTAAACTTTTCATCAATAGCAACCCCATTATTTAAACTACCAACTTCAACTGGCCTTCTCCCCTTTTCCATCTTGTGAAGCAGCATCTCAGGAAAAGTTTCTTTAATAATCCTATCCCTTTTAAAGGCTGTTGTATCAACATTGGCTAAATTATTAGAAACGCTATCCATTTTAACCTCATTAGCCAGCATCCCAGTAGCAGAACTATATAATCCTCTTATCATCTAAATCACCTCCTTAATCTAATAATATTTTTGAAAATAAATCTGATAATGCCATATTTTTTTCAAGTATATATTCATCTGCTATAATTCTAGAACTTAAATTAAACTCTACTAATAAAAAAGCAAAATCATCATAAGAAATAACTCCTGCTTCATCTAACAAACTGGCTATCTGCAAGCCAGCCATACCTGATTCAATCTCAATTTCAACTATATTATCAATTTCATCAATTCTTTTATAATTCAAATCAAAATTATTTTGAAGTGAAACTAGATCTGCTTTAGCATTTTTAACTAATTCTAAGTTTTCTACAGTTTCATTATTTTCTTCAGCAAGATTTTCTTCAGAATCTTCACCATTAGTTATCCCAAAGATTCCATATCCTCTAGTCTGTTCAAGGTAAATTGAGATCCCGCTAGTAATAATTAATATTATGCCAAAAATTATCAATATATCTATTAAAACTCTGACCCAAAAATCAGACTTAGCCATTATCTCCTTTACCCCTTCCATACATCTTAATAATTAGTTCTGTTTCTCTAACTCCAATTTCGAGAGACTCAGCAATTTCTTTTAACGAAAGTCCTTCATCAAACATCTCAATTGCATCGAGATATTTAAGAGGAAGATTATCGTCTTTCCTATTTTTAACTTGTTCTAATGACTGCTCAAAACTGATTTCACTCCCACTCAATACCTGATTATTTAAATTTCTAATTTTATTCTTTAATGTTCTTTCTCTAGCAGATAATTCAGATATTAATTCCTCTAGTTCAGAGTTAATTTTTTTTAAATCATCCTGATTCTTCTTATACTTTTTAATTTCTTGATCTTCTATATTAAATGATTTAATATTCTGATTCATTTTATTATAACTCTGATTTCTTCTTAAAATCTCTCTTCTAGAATCTTCATATCTAATATTATTTCTTTTATCCTTAGGTTTTTGCTGTTTACCTGGTTTATTAGATAATCTAATTCCAAAACCTAAAATAACCAGTAATAAACCAGCACCTAAACCTAACCAGGCCATTATAACCACTCCTGCTTAAATTTTAACATCAAAAACATCACCTTTTTTTGCATAAACCGAACTTTCTTCTTCATTTTCTTTTTCTTTAAAATTATGATCACTATCACTACCATCTCCATCTTCTTCTAGCCGACCTTTATCTAATTCTTGATTTTGATTTACTCTTTTCTCTTTACGAGCATTTTCTAATTCCTGTTCTTGGCCTATAATTCCCTGATCAATCATATCAGCCATATTTTTTGTCTGTTCTAACTTATCAATTTGTAATGAAGTTGCCAGGGTTGTTAACGGGTTAATTGGTTGGGTCATAATTTCATCTCCCCTATAAAGGTATTTGTCTAACCTCTCCTTTATCCTCAACGAAAGTTGAAACTCTCATCTCATCCTGCACGTTATATTGTGCTTTTCCAATTATAAGTTTTGAACCAGGATAAATACTTTTATTCACAGTTATCTTACCCTTAGAAGTCTTTTCAAACTTTTTTTCTAGTTCTACTAATCTATTATTTTTTTTCTCAATAGTTTTATTTAAATTTTTTTCAGTTTTTTTAAGACGATAATACATCAATTCTTTATCCTTTGGCAATTCTCCATGGGATTTTTTCAATTTATCCAGCATTTTTATAGCTTTATTAGATTTTAGTATATTACCTTTGGCTTCTTCAATCTGTTCTTTTATATTTCTCATCTCTTCTTTTAACTCAGGATCAATTCCAACTTCAAGAATAGTTTTAGTTGCCAGAGATGATCCAATTACATTTGCCTCAATCTTTGAAGAAGCTCTTGTTTCCCCACCAACAAGAAGTCCCTTACCTTCTTTAACAAATATTGACTGGCCTGCAATTAACTTGCTATGCATTGCCGCTTCGGCAATATAAATATTACTTTTTGAATTAATTTTCCCATTTTCAACAAATTTCACTTTTATATCTCCATTAGCTTTAATTTCAGCCTTGTCTTTACCAATAAAACCACTATGAATTATTACTTCATTTCCAGCAATCAAATTAGCTGCCGAAACTCTTCCTTTAACTTCAATATTACCTTCAGCTTTTACTTTAAAGCCTTCTTTTACGTCACCTTTAATTAATACATTTCCTATAAAATCAATATTACCAACAGAAAGGTCAACATCTCCATTAACTTCATGAATTGGGAGTACATGAACTCGTTTTCCATCTCTGACTGCCTGGCCCTCAATCTCTGCTAATAATTTATTATTATTCTTTTCAACATTTTTGCCTGAAGGTAATTCGCAGTCTTTTGGTTGAGGAGCTGGAATTTCCTCGCCCAAAACTGATCTGCCTGATTCCCCAGGTTTAGAATCTTCCTTAGTAACCAAAACATCCCCTGGTTTTACATTAGCTATCTGTCCTAAATCATAAAAATCAATTGAACCATCATCTCTTTTTGTACCAACATTATTTTTTTCAGTTACAAAATGATAAATAAGTTTTGCATCTTCACCAGAAACTGGTTCTTGACCACTGGCAATTAATATATCATCTACAGTTTCATTATTATTTATAATACTTTTCAGTTTTTCTTCTTTAAGCCCATATTTAATACCAGACTTTTCAGCTTCTTTTCTGATCTCATCGAAATTAAAACTTCTTCCACCAATTGCTGGTTTATACGAAATAAATGCTTCTAATTTATCCTGAGAAATATCAAATTCAATCTCAGCATCTTGATCAAGTTCAGGTTTTCTTGGAGCTATTATCTTCCATTTTTCTGAAGGCTCATTTAATTCATTTTGAACTTCTTCCCAATTCACCTCAACAATTTTAAGACTATCCAGTTTTTCTTTAATCTGACTATATTTAACTGAATCTCCTGACTTTCCAGGGGGTTTAACTTTAAGTTTAACTCCTTCATCATCTAATTTAATTTCAAACTCCCCATCAATTTTAATATCATATTCTAGATCCTCTATTTCCGCCTCTAATTTACTTGTCTCCTTGGGATCATTATACAAAAAATTATAAGTATTTTCCTTTTTAAAAACCCCAAATAAACCTTTATTTTCATCAACTGATATTAAATCTAAATTTTCATCTTCAATATAATTATTTGATATATTGAGTTTTTCCCCCAGTTCTTTTTTAGCTTTCTCTATAGCAGTTGCCTTATTTTTTGCTTTAATCACTATTTTTTTGTCCATTATATCTGCTCCCCTTTAAAAGAGATCTGATTTTTTACTGGCTAAATAACCTCTTAACCTTTGAATAGATTTTTTATGTATTTGAGAAATTCTAGCAGTTGATAATTCTAAAATCTCAGCTATCTCTTCTTGCGTTAACTCTTCATAATAATAAAGCGAAACTACTAATCTTTCTTGCTTATTTAGTTTATCTATTGCTGTTATTAAAACCTCTCTACTAACTTCTTTATCTAATTTTTTATCAGGACCTGCTATATTAGATGAAACAAGGTCTAGTAATGAAGCATCTTCATATTCGGAATCTAATGAAACCCATTGTGAAACATTTAGATATCTTAAAACTTTTTCCACTCTCGATTCTGAAATATCCAATTCATTTGCTAGTTTAGAAATATAATTTTTAGATTTATTGTTACTTAGTGTCTCTTTTTTATTAATAATCCTTTTAGCATCAGATCTAATTGAATGAGGTAACCAGTCTAAATCCCTGAGAAAATCTATTATTGCACCTCTTACCCTTTTAGAGGCAAAAGTAGAAAACTTATAACCTTTTTCAGGGTCAAAACGTTCAACCGCCTCTATAAGACCTATCATACCATGGCTCATAAGGTCATCATCATCAATGAAATTTGGAACAAGGACACTTACTCTTTTAGCCTGATATTTAACAATATCTAAATTATTTAATATAATTTTCTCCCGGGCTATTTCTGAATTTTCATTCTGAAATTTATTCCAAAGATCATAATTTTCTATTTTAGACTTCAAATAATACCACCCCATCAATTAACAAGGCTATTCTTCTTCAGTTTCTAAAACCGGTGGATCCAGTGGATTAAATTCTTTTTTATTCTTATGATTCTCTTCTTTTTCTTTAGAATTCTCATCAGTCTTTTTTTCCTTTTGATATTGATCATTGACTTCTTCTTTTACATGATCATTAAGATTATTTCCTTCATTCTCTAAATTACTAAAATACTGTAACATTATTTTGAAAGCAAGACTTAAAAGAAAACCTATAAGAAAAGCTTTTATACCTCTATTAAAAACAATTGGAAGAGGATGGAAAGAAATTAAACCATATAAAACTATTACTATATAAAATACCAAAGCTATAATTAACGGTTTAGTAATTTTCTTTAACAAGGCTAAATCAATCCCTTCCTCCTCAGTTTTCTCTGATAATCAAATAACCATCCCATTAATGCATCTCTAGTACGATGATTTATATTTAAGAACTCAATCCCAACTGCTTTGCCATCTGGAAGTTCATACTTTCTAATTGTTTCAGAAATAATTTTGACACCTTCAATAGCAGGTATATCAAGCATCAATTCTATAAATATATTATTTGGCAGCTCTTCATTCAAAACCATTTTAATTCCTCCACCACTAATATCAATTGTAGAGGATTCAGTATATTCTTGTTCTTCAGGTTCCCAGTCTTTGTCTACTCTTCTATAAAGAACCTTTCTTTTTACTTCAAGCCTAAAATACTTTCTCCGTTGAATTTTAATAAAATCTTCTTTATCTGGCATTTCTAAAATTAACTGTGGTACTGGTTCTTTAATTTGATTAATAACCTTTGATTTAAATTTATGGGCAGCTAATTCAGAAGCTATTAAAATCTCAACCTCAGTACCTGTACCTATCGGAACCAGATTACCCTCATTATAAGGCATTAAAACATATAATTCATTTTTTTTCTTATCAGAAATTCTACTCTGATATTGCCCTTTATAATAACCTTTTTTAATCTCTATTTCTATATTATCATTAACCGATAAATTCTCAGGTCTCATATCCAGGCCAGCCTCCTATGACAATTATGAAATCAACTTTTGAAAAATCCTAATACTTTATTGACAAAACTTTGCATTCCTGCATTATTTCCAATATCTTTATCAATCAACTGACCAGCAGTTTTTGTAAATGCTTTTCCTGCTCTTGATCTTGGATATAAATCTACTATTGGCTTCTGTTTTTTTACTGCTTCCCTCAAACTATTATCATAAGGAATGTATGAAGTAATAGATATATCTAAATTTAAATAGTCTTTAATAACATTACCAATCCTTTTAGAAACTTCATCACCTTCTTTATCATTATCCACCTGATTAACTATTAAATTCAATTTTGGCCTTATTTTATTTTTCGATAAAATCTTAATTAGACTGTATGCATCCATAATAGCAGTTGGCTCAGGAGTTAAAACTACAATAACTTCATCTGAGGCTTTAATAAAATTAACAACACTCTTATGAGCGCCGGCGCCTATATCGATAATAATTATATCATAATTTTCCTCTAAATGTGAGGAAAGTTTCAAAAGTTGTTTGATTTTATACATATTCATATTAATGAAATCATCAATCCCTGAAGAACCTGGCAGAATAGTCAAATTTTCAGGACCAGAAATTAATGCATCTTCTATCTCGCACTTATTTTCCAGAACATGGCTTAAATTATAACGAGGTGTTACTCCTATCAGGACATCTACGTTTGCCATTCCCATATCCGCATCTAATAATAAAACTTTTTTATCCATTTTTTGGAGAGCAACTCCTAAATTAACGGATACATTTGTTTTTCCCACGCCACCTTTCCCACTGGCTACAGCAATTACTCTACTGGCAGAACTATAATTCTCTTTTTCAGGTTCTGTTTTTTCACTATCAAACATTTTTCTTAGTCTGCTGGCCTGATCATGCATTTTTATCACCTAAAATTAAAGGCAAAAGTTTTTCTTGATAAGCAACATCAATATCATCAGGAACATCCTGGCCGGCACTAAAATATGATAACGGCTGTTTATAATTATAACTTAAATTTAAAATACTACCAAAACTTGTGGCTTCATCAATTTTTGTCAATAAAAATCTATTCGGCTTTAACTCAGAAAACTTTTCTATAACCTTTTCAATATTTTCTCTACTAGAATTCATACTTAATAAAAGATGTGTTTCATCTATTAGATTTTTATTTACTAACTTATTAAGTCTTCCAATCTGCACCTTATCTTTCCAACTGCTTCCAGGAGTATCAAGTAATACTAAATCAAAATTTTTATATTTACTGGCAAGAAATTTTGCTAACTCATCCTCATCATAAACTACTTCTAAGGGAATATTAATTATATCACTATAAGTCTTTAATTGCTGAACCGCTGCAATTCTATAAGTATCAGAAGTAACAAGACCAACTTTATAATTTTTTTCTTGAACAAAATCAGCAGCAAGTTTAGCAATAGTTGTAGTTTTACCAACTCCTGTAGGGCCAATTAAAGCGACTATCTTTCTTTTATCGGGATTAACTACTATAGGGGCAGGGGGCCCAATAATAGTCTTCATTTCATTAGATAATATCTCCATCTGTTCTTCAGGTTCATTGCTTTCCTGCATTTTTTCAATTAAATCTCTTGCCAATGACCTATCTACACCTTCCTGAAGTAATAAATTAAATACTTTTTTTAGTGTTTCAGATAAAGATCTAATAAAATCATCTTCATGCCAGTTCTTATTTAATTTAGAAAGCATACTTTTGATTTCCTGAATTTCCTTGTTATTTTTTGATTTATTACTACTTTCTTGATTCTCTACCCCAGCTAAAACTTCAACTTTATCTTTTGCAAAAAAACCAAATATGCCACCTTCTTTAAATTTCCTGGTATTTAAAATAATTGCATCAGAACCAAGCTCAGCTTTAACTTTAAAAATTGTGTCCTGCATATTCTTGCCAACATATTTCTTTACCTTCATCTATTATTTCACCGTCCCTAAGATCTGTAAGTTAACATCAGATTGAAGTTCATTATATGATAAAATATTCAATTTATCTAATGAACGATGAGTCATTTCTTTAAGAGGTCTCCTAATTGCTGGAGCAGTCAATAAAACTGGTTCTAAGCCTCTTTTTAATAAAACCTGAATCTGGTCAGCTATATTTTCAATTAAATCCTGAGCCCTTTTAGGATTTAGAGCAAGATAATTACCCTGCTCACTCTGTTCTAATGCTTGATTAAGTTCATCTTCCAATTCAGGATCAAGGGTAACTGCATGTAATTTATTATCTTGGTCAATATACTGATTCGTTATTTGTCTTGATAATGCCTGACGCACATATTCAGTTAAAAGCCCAGTATCCTTTGTTCTAGGAGCATAATCTGCAAGTGTTTCTAGAATTGTTAAAAGATTATTAATTGGTATATCTTCCCACAATAAATTCTGAAGCACCTTTTGAATCTCTCCTAAAGTCATTAAATCTGGTAGAAGCTCATCAACAACTGCAGGATAATCATCTTTCATATTATCAATTAATTCTTTAACTTCCTGTCGCCCTAGTAACTCATGAGCATTATCTTTAATAATTTCAGTTAAATGAGTAGCCATTACTGAAGGTGGATCAACAATAGTATAATTAGCCATCTCTGCTTCATCTTTCTGATCAGCAGTAATCCAGATAGCTGGAGTTCCAAAAGCAGGCTCTATAGTCTCTTTCCCATCAATTTCCTCAGAAACCATTCCTGAGTCCATTGCTAAAAAGTGATCCGGTAAAATCTCATACCTGCTTATTTCAACACCTTTTAATTTTATTCTATAAGTATTAGGCTCTAATTGAAGATTATCTAGAATTCTTACAGGAGGAACAATTATACCTAATTCCATCGCTGTCTGCCTTCTAATCATTGCAACTCTATCCAGAAAATCTCCCCCCTGCTCTGGCAATACTAATGGTATTAAATTATATCCGACTTCAACCTCCATTGGATCAATTTTAATTAAATCAGACAACTCATCTCTTTGTGGCATTCTTTTTTCTGTTGGTTCTTTTTCTGATTCTTCCCTCTTCTCCTCTTCACCGGCAATAGATTCTACCTGGCTGAAAAGCAAGAAAGCTATACCGCCAATTAAAATTGAAAGTACCAAAAATGGAATGGTAGGTAAACCTGGAACAAATGCTAATAAAGCTAATACTCCTGATGCTATCCAGAGGGGTTTAGCCTGAGCGGTTAACTGTCTGGTCATATCCTGCCCCATACTTCCTTCAGAAGCAGCCCTGGTAACAACCATACCAGTCGCTGAAGATATTAATAATGCTGGAATCTGGCTAACAAGACCATCTCCAACAGTTAGTAATGTATAAACCTGAGCAGCCTCAGCAATCTCCATTCCCTGCATTAATACACCAATAATTAAGCCTCCAATAATATTAATTACTGTAATAATTATACCTGCAATGGCATCACCTTTCACAAATTTACTGGCACCATCCATAGCACCATAAAAATCTGCTTCATCCCTAATTTTCTGCCTTTCATATCTAGCTTCATCTTCAGTTATGATACCTGCATTCAAATCAGCATCAATACTCATCTGCTTACCAGGCATAGCATCCAAGGTGAATCTTGCAGCAACTTCAGCAACCCTCTCTGCACCTTTTGTAATAACAACATACTGTATTACTACTAAAATTAAGAATATTACTAAACCTACAACATAATTTCCACCAACAACAAAATCACCAAAACTCATTATTATTTCACCAGCATAAGCTTCTCCTAAAATCAATCGGGTCGTTGAAACATTCAGGCCCAGACGAAAAAGAGTGGCAAATAAAAGGAGAGAGGGGAATACAGATACCTGTAATGGTTCAGTTGTATAAATACTAACTAAAATAACTACCATAGCAAAAGTTATATTAGCCGCAAGAAGTATATCAATTAAAGCGGGTGGTAAGGGGATAATAAACATAACAATTATACCGACCATTACCAGAGCAAATAAAATGTCACTATTCTGATTTATAAAATTACTTGTATTATCTGCCCTCGTATTAGTATTTTCTACTCTCATTTTATTCACCTCCCCCATTTTTATTTGTTACTATACTTTTCATTTTCTTTATAAACAAATGCTAAAACTTCAGCAACTGCCTGATATAAATCACCAGGTATTTTTTGACCTATCTCAGTAGTAGCATTTAAAGCCCTGGCCAGTGATTTATTTTCAACCTGAATAATTCCTAACTCATCAGCTTTATTTTTGATTTTTTCAGCTATATATCCTTCACCTTTAGCAATTACTTCAGGAGCATCCATTTCATCTAATTCATATTTTAAAGCTACCGCTATATGAGTAGGATTGGTAATCACAACATCTGCTTCTTCCATAGCAGACATCATCCGATTAACACTCATCTCTCTTTGAATCTGTCGTCGTTTAGACTTGAGCTGTGGATCACCTTCCATCTCTTTCCGTTCTTCTTTGACCTCTTGCTTGGTCATCATTAATTTTTTATGATGATCCCAGCGTTGATATATCAGATCAAAAATTCCTAAAATTATTAAAAATATTAAGACCCTAATAGCTATCTGAAAAATCAAGTCTCCAAGGTACAATAAACCAGGTTCCAGTCCTTGATGAGATAATGATATTAAATTTTCCCAGCGATTACTTATCTGCCAATAAGCTATAAAAGTTATTACTATTGCCTTTGCCATTGATTTAACCAGTTCAACTAAAGATTTTATGGACAAAATATTTTTAGCACCTTTAATCGGATCAAGTTTTTCAAATTTAGGCTGAATAATGCTCACATTAAACATAGGACCAACCTGTAAGAAACTTACAATAGCACCTATTAAAGCTGATGCAATCATCATTGGAGATACTAATCTAGCAATAAAGATAATATGATCCATAACCAGATAATACCCATCTCCTGGCGTAATATTAGGGACTGAAGATAACTTTAAAGATTCTATCATTTTCAACTTAATCGAATCCATAATATCTCCAAAAAGATAAAATAAAACCAGAAAACTTGCCAGCAGTGTGAAAGCTGCATTAAACTCCTGGCTTTTAGCAACCTGACCTTCTTCTCGAGCTTTTTCAATTCGTTTCGGCGTCGGTTCTTCAGTCTTTTCACCCATTGGCTGATCAGCCATAATCTAAATCACACTCCTGCAAATCAAACTGGAACAAAAAATTCTATAATTCTTGAAAGATTTTTAAATAGTTCTGAAAATAGCTCAGAAAAATAATAAAAAGAGAGATTTATTGATAACATTATAATTAAAATACCAATTAAAATTTTAAGTGGTAACCCAACAATAAAAATATTCATCTGTGGTATTGACCTTGCCAGAAAACCAAAAATAACGTCAGCCATAAAGACTGTTCCAATGACTGGCAGAGCAATCATAAAGGCAATAATGAAGATATCTCCCATCAACCTAAATAAAATATCCCAGCCCTGTCCAGTTATTACAAACTCGCCTGGTGGAATAGATTCAAAGGTAGAATAAACTGCTTTAATTACTATTAAATGCCCATTAATAGTTAAAAATAAAAGAGATGCCAGTATATTTTTGAACTGTCCAGTAATCGGACCAGAAACATTAAAAACTGGATCAAAAACATTTACTATAGCAAATCCGATCTTTGTATCTATAAATTGCCCTGCAAGCTGAACTGATGTAAAAACCAATAAAACCAAAAATCCTAATGTTAAGCCTATTCCTAATTCTCTTATTATATCACCAAATAGCAAAAGTATATGATCTGGATATATCACTTCATAATTAGCAGCAACCATAGGTGCAGTAGCTATACCTAAAAAGAATGCAATAACAATTTTAAACCGATTAGGATAAGCGCCGCTAGAAAGTATTGGTGTTATAATAAATAATCCTACATACCTGATCATTACAAGCACAAATAAATAAGTGTAGTTAGTCATTACTAATAATGGATTTTCCATTTTTAAAGCATCCCTACATAACTAGGAATATTAAAAAATAATTCATTTATAAAGTCCATTAAGGTCGTTAACATCCAGGGACCAAAAATTCCTAAAGCAATTAAAACAGCAAATATTTTAGGGATAAATGCCAAGGTCTGTTCCTGTATCTGAGTAGTTGCCTGTAAAATAGCAACTATCAGGCCAGTAAGAAGTCCTGCACCAAGAACAGGTGCAACAATAAGTAATGTTATAAATAATGCCTGTCTAGACATATCAATCAATAAACCCTGGTCCATCTTACTAACTCTCTCCCTTCTAAAAAGTCCTTATTAACGACTCAATAATTAAATACCAGCCATCAACTAATACAAATAACATAATCTTAAACGGTAAAGAAATCATAACAGGCGGTAACATTAACATCCCCATTGACATCAGAATACTCGCAACAACCATATCTATCATTACAAATGGTATATATATTATAAAACCAATTTGAAAGGCAACTTTTAACTCGCTTAATATAAAAGCTGGAATCAATAGATAAATTGGAACATCATTTTGATTTTGAGGTCTTTCCATATCAGTCATATTATAAAATAAACTCAAATCTTTTTCCCTAACATGTTCAAACATAAAACTTCTTACCGGTTCTAATCCATTTTCAACCATCTGATCTGTTTCAATTTCTTCATTCATATAAGGGGTGACAGCTTCATCAATTACTCCCTGCCAGACTGGTGCCATAATAAATATAGTAATAAATATTGCTAGCCCTATTAAAACCTGATTAGGAGGCATAGTTCTTGTAGCTAATGCATTTCTAATCATTGATAAAACAATGATTATTCTGGTAAATGAAGTTACCATAATTAATATTGCAGGTGCTAATGATAAAATAGTCAAAAGTAATAATAACTGTAAGGAAGGAACTAAATTATCACTATTTTCTTCAGTACCAATTTCAAGATTAATATTTGGAATTATATCATCCTGAGCCATTACTGAAGTTGGTAATAACATCACCAATAATAATGCTATACTTAAAAAAATTATAATTTTATGCAATTTAAAGCTATTCATCTTGATCCCGCCAGTTTTTACTTACCATATCTTTTAAGTAATCAGAGAATTTAGTGTTATCATTTTCAGAAACAGATAAATCATCGCCAAATTCTTCTAAAGGCCAGCTTTTAAGTTTTTTAATTCCCTTATCGCTAAATGATAAAAGAATAATAGTATTTTTAGCCCTTACCAGCCCAAGACTAACTTTAGGGGATATGTACAATTGTTCAACAAGTTCAAGATGTTTACCAACTCTCTGTTTTTTTATGAATTTTCTCATAAAATGTTGAGATACATATATTATCCCTAAAACTAATAACAAATAAAAAAATATCCGCACGATTTCTAATCCATAATCCATAAATTTACTCCTTTAAATCGAAGATAACCTCTCTTTTGGGCTTACTATATCTTTAACCCTAAAGCCAAAATTCTCATCAATTACTACTACCTCACCTTTAGCAATTAATTTACCATTTACTAATAAATCAACTGTCTCGCCAGCCAATTTATCTAACTCAATAATTGAACCTTCCCCTAAGTCCAAAATATCTTTTATTTTCATCTGAGCTTTCCCGAGCCTTACTGTAGCTTTCAAAGGAACATCTTTAACCAGCTCTATATTCTGTGGTAGGGGTTGAGAAGTTGGCTCATCAAAATCTGGGAAAGTTGCTTTCTGTACATCAACAGAATCTTGAGAAACCTGCCCACTTTGAGCTACTCTATCCATCTGAGATGCTGGCTGATCTTTCTTTTGACCTTCAGCAGTTTCCTTATTATAACTTGCATTTTTAGAGCTACTTTCATTAGAAACAGATGCTGTCGCCGGTGCAGGGCTATCTTCTTCTGTTAATAATGTTTTTTCTTCCAGTTCAGTTTGAGGCACAGATTCATCTTTAGATGTCAGACCATCATCTTCAGCTGTAAGTTTCTTTACCAAATCTTTAGTAAATTTTACAGTAGATAACTGCTGAAACTGACTATCAATTAATTTTCCAACTTTTAAATCAAAAGAAGTTGCCACAAGAGTCTCATCAGGTCCAAAAAATTTCTCATTATCTAACGCCTGGTCCATTTCTAAATATTCAGCATTAGGAGGAGAAATATTTACTACATCATCAATTAAACTTGACATTGCTGTTGAAGCCGAACCCATCATCTGATTCATTGCTTCACCTACAGCACTAATATGCATCTCATTTAATTCCTTATCAGGCTCAGAACCATCTCCACCCATCATTAAGTCTGCAATAATTGCTGCATCTTCTTTTTGGATTACCAATAAATTAACTCCAACAATACCGGCAACATATTCAACATCAACAAGCACACATGGCTTATGATATTGACCACCAATATCTGAAAAAGACTCAACAGAAACTTTAGGAGCGGTAATCTCAACTTTTTGGTCTAATATAGTATATAAAGCTGTGGCAGCTGATCCCATAGCAATATTACCAACTTCACCTAAAACATCTATTTCTTTGTCAGTTAGAATTTGAGCGTTTTTATCATTTTCTTCATGCGTATTCATTAAAGCATCTATTTCTTCCTGGGATAAAAAATCACCATTTCCTTCACTCATCATCTTCTATTTCACCGTCCTCTTCGCTATCAACTACTTCTGCAATCTTAACTGCTAGATGTTTTCTGTTTGTACCTGCAACCCCATGATATTTTATTCTTTCTCCAATTCTTATATCTATCATATCTTCAGTTCTTTTATCAGTCTTAATTACATCACCTGGCTGTAAAAATAATAAATCTGTAACAGTAATATCAGATTCCCCTAATTCAGCGAATAAATCAACTTCTGCTTTCTGAACTCGCTGTTTAAGATTTTCAATATGTTGAGCAGTCTGTTCTTCTCTAGTACTTGAAAACCATTGTTGTGCATTTAATCTTGGCACTATTGGTTCTAACATTATATATGGTATGCAGATATTTATTAGACCCTCACTATTAGCAATTTTAGCTGATAATGTTATAATAATAGTCATATCGTTACTAGGAACAATTTGAGTGAACTGAGGATTAGACTCAATTTCTCTCAATTTCGGAGTAACTCTAATTATATTCTCCCAGGCTTCAGGTAATGTACTTAAAAACCACTTTAATACTTTTTTCAGAACAACTTTTTCAATATCTGTAAAACTCCTGATATCATCTAACGGCCTACCCATACCACCAAACAACCTATCAATTACTGCAAAACCTATATCAGGGCTAATCTCATAAATAAATTGACCGGAGAAAGGTTCTAATTCAGCTATTCCAATTATAGTAGGTTCTGGCAGAGATCTTACAAACTCGTCATATGAAAGCTGCTCAATTGATGCAACTTCAAAATCAACCATACTTCTTAATTTAGTTGATAGTGTTGTAGTTAATAATCGGACAAGATTTTCATGAATCATCTGCAAAGTTCTCATCTGTTCTTTGGAAAGTTTATCAGGTCGTCTGAAATCATAGTCTTTAATCGACTGTTTAGCTTCTTCTTTTTTAATTTCTTCTGCATTAACTTCCCCTGATGATAATGCAGATAACAATGAATCAATTTCATTTTGATCTAGTACATCTGCCATAAAACCACCTCCTTATTGGACAACGAACTTAGTAAACCAAACATTATTAATCTCACCATCTCTTAAAACTTCATTAATACTATCTGCTAACTGTTTTTTTATAACGTTAGCTCCTGGCTCCTGTATTTCTTCAATCGATTGATCTCTTAAAGTTGAAATTATTGCATCATCTATCTGCGGAGAACGTTTATCAATTTCGCTTATAACCTCTTCATCATTTACCTCTACTACTATATTTGTCTGTAAATATTGAAATCCCTCAGTCCCAGAAAGATTTACTGTATATTCTCCTAATTGATAGGTAGGTCCCATTTTATTTTCAGCCTCTTCTTCTGGTCCAGTATCTCTTGTCATATACCATAAAACTCCGAAACTCGTTGCAGCAGCTAATACAACAACTAAAAAGACAATTCCTGCATATGTTATTATCTTACTTAATTTACTTCCATCTTCTGCCATCAATTAGTCACCTCTTCCTGTTCAATATTTGGCGGACCCATATAATCAGGGTTTAGTAATACAATTTCAACTCTCCTATTTTCTGCTCTATTTCCTGAAGTATCATTTGGCCTTAATGGCTGATATTCTGAATATCCTGAGGCTGATAATCTATCTGGATCAATATTTTCAGTTTCAATAAAATATCTTATAACCCTTGTTGCCCTGGCTGTAGATAATTCCCAATTAGAGGGATAATCAGATGTATTAATTGGAAGGTTATCTGTATGGCCCTCAACTAAAACATCATTAGGAACTTCTTTAATTATTTGAGATATTTTAAGAAGAACTTCTTCCCCATTAGATCGAATATTAGCTTCGCCTACATCAAATAGTAATTGTCCAGTAAATCTAATAACTAATCCTCTCTGAGTCATTTCAGTAGAAACATCCTGGCCAACTCCTTCTTCTTCTACAAAAGCTTCCACCTCAGTCATAGCCCTACGTAAAATCCGGGAAGTTATTGGTGTAAAATTTTGACCAATATCACCTCTATCCAGATTCTGTTGGGTAGAAATTGCTTTTCCTCCTGAAAGAACTCCTAAATGACCCTGTAAAGACCCCATAGCCTGTTCAAATTTAGCTACATCTATTGATGACATAGAATAAAGTAAAACAAAAAAGGTTAATAAAAGTGTCATCATATCTCCAAAAGTAGTCATCCAGGCCGGTGATCCACCCTCAGATTCTGGCTCTTCAGGCCTTTTTCTAGCCATCTTCCATCACCGCCTCTCCAATCCCTTCTTCAGCAGTTGAAGTTTCATCTTCTTCAGCTAGAAAAGCCCGCAACTTTTCTTCAACAATTCTTGGATTCTCGCCCGCCTGAATAGATAAAATTCCTTCAATCATAACCTCTTTTAAAAGAATCTCATCATGGCTGGTAGTTTCAAGTTTGCCTGCCATAGGAATAAATATTAAATTGGCAATTAAAGCACCATAAAATGTAGTTAATAGAGCAACTGCCATTCCAGAACCAAGTTGAGTAGGATCATCAAGCTCTGAAAGCATCTGTATCAAGCCAATTAAAGTTCCTATCATACCAAATGCAGGCGATAGTGCTCCCATTTGTTTAAGTATTCCCTGGCCTTCATGATGACGCTCTTCTATAAAGGTTAATTTAGTTTCAAGAATATTTCTCACTAATTCCGGATCAGTTCCATCAACTACCAGTTGAATACCTTTTTGTAAAAATTGATCATCAACTTCCATAACCTCCTGTTCTAAAGCTAACAAACCTTCTCTTCTTGCTTTTTCAGCAAACTGTACCAGCAAAGTTATGACTTCATTTGAATCATGATCACTTTTTGCAAAGGCAATTTTAATTAATGAAGGTAATTTTGATAATTTAGGCCAGGAATAATTTATCATTATAGCTGCCAGAGTACCTCCAATAACAATTAACATTGATTCTACGCTAACAAATATAATAGGCTGACCACCTAATACAATAGCACCTGCTAATAAAACTACACCGGTTATTAATCCAATCAGAGTAATGACATCCATTTGCTCACCCCTTTTCTATCCTGGGTGAGGAATATATCTCTCTTTGATAAGCCTTCACCCGTTCTATTATTTCATCAATATCTTCCCTTACTAAAATTTTTTTATCGGTTGTAAGAGTTATGACAGTATCAGGGGTGGCCTTAATCATCTCAATTAATTGGACATTAAGAACTATTTCTTCGCCCCTTAAATTAGTCAACTTTATCAATTAATCCACCCCTTTATACCTATTAATTAATTATCGCTTCAAGTTAGTTAATTCCTGTAACATTTCATCACTGGTTGTAATACTCCTAGAATTAGCCTGGAAACCCCTCTGAGTAACAATCATATTGGTGAACTGCTCAGCCAGATCAACATTGGACATCTCAAGAGTACCTGGTGCTATTTCTCCTCGGCCTCCAACTGTAGCCTCACCAAATTGAGCTTCACCGGAGTTTTGAGATTCTCTGAAAATAGTTTCTCCTTCTTTAACTAGTCCTGATGGATTGCTGAAATTGGCAAGTCCAACCTGACCAATCTGTTGATTAATACCATTGGTATAATTCCCATTTATAATACCTCGATTGTCTATACCAAAAGAGTCAAGAAATCCATATTCATAGCCGTCTTCCGCAGAACCATCTATACTAAACTCACCAGCCGACTGGGACA
>CAZLCX010000008.1:24288-77101 GCA_964558325.1 uncultured Halanaerobiaceae bacterium
CTATCATAGACCTCAACAGTTGTAGTTCTAGTTGTTCCATCGTCAGCTTCAGAATCAAGATTACCGGTAAATCTGGCAGTTTTAGTTGCCTGACCAGAAATACTGTCACCAATCGGAATCTCTAAATCCCCTACTGTATCATTAGTATTAATTTCTCCATCATCATCAGCCGTCCAACCCTGGACTTTATAACCATTACTGGAACTTACAAGATTACCACCTTCATCAACAGTAAAATTCCCAGCTCTGGTATACAGATCCTGCTGACCATCATTTACTCTAAAAAACCCATCGCCATCTACAGCCAGATCTGTTTCAATCCCAGTCGATTCAAGGCTTCCTTGAGTCTGGTCAGTATCAATACTGGCCAGATCCACCCCTAAACCAATCTGTTGTGGATTTACACCACCGCGATTATCCTGAGGAGACTGAGCTCCCTGAATTGTCTGATTCATCATTTCTGCAAAAGTAGCCCTGCTTCCTTTAAACCCAACTGTATTAACATTAGAAATATTGTTTCCAACAACATCCATTCTTGTCTGATGATTTTTAAGGCCAGACACACCTGCGAACATTGAACGCATCATAAAAACATCTACCTCCTTAGTAGTTTCCGGTGAAGGTAACAATCTGTTACCTTCTCGAGCTCCCCAAGAGGTCCAGCTCTTTCCGGTTAAATTATAATTTTACATAAATACTGCGCTATCAATATTTGTAAAAACATTTTCTTTCACATTTTTATCGTCAATCGCTGTAATAACAGTATTATTCTCAACACTTACAACATAGGCCACACCATCAACCATAATCAAAGAATCCTTTGAACCTTTATCAGCTGCTTTCTCCAGCCCTGACGATAATTTATCCATTTGATTATCAGAAATATTAATTCTCCGAGAAGCAATTCTTTCCTTGGCATGTTTAGAAAATTGTAATTTATCATTCTGATTAATCTGCTTCTGTAATAACTCTTTAAAATCAGCCTTGCTACCTTCTTTTCTTAACGGCTCCTGACTTTTCTTAGTTTGTCCACTCCGCTCTAATGGCTGAACCGGCTGATTAATCATTAACCTATTATCCATTAAAATACCTCCAATATGACAATTTAGCTATAAATTGAAGTAATAGAGTCAAGTGAATACTTTTGAGTCTCTCCAGATTCATCAACCATTAAATGAAGATAAATTTCCCCATCTTCATCTCTCTCTACTCTATTTACTTGACCTAAAAACTGCTGACCAGATTCTGAATCTATTGTCTCAACGGTTTTCCCAATTAAACCTGATGTTTCAGCAAGGCTCTGATTCTTTAAAAACTGTTCCATATTACCATTCATATTTTCCATCTGTTCCAGAGAACTAAACTGGGCCATTTGAGATACAAATTCAGTATTATCCATTGGTTCCAGAGGATCCTGATAACTTAACTGAGTAGTCAGCAGTTCAAAAAAAGCATCTTTATCAAGATCATCCATATCATCTCTCTCAACCTGATTGCCTTTACCAGCCAATGATGTATTACCAGTTGCAACTGCTATATTTGGATCTATCATTTAATAACCTCCTCACGCAAGTAAATTCATACTATTATAGTATTGCTTCAGACTTAACCATCTTCTCATCCTAGGGTCTATTTTATCAGGATCTACTCCATTTAATTCATCAGACTTGTCTGCATAATATGCAAGCTCTTCCTGATTAAAATCAAATAAAGACTCTTCTTGATTAAATTCCTGGCCTTGAAAATCTTCAGCAAAATTCTGGCTTTCTCCTTCTTGCCAGCCTGCCTGTTGATCCCGAGTTTCAATCGATATCTGTTCGATATTAAACCCCTGTCGGACTAATGAATCTTTCAATAAGCCGATATGATTTTCTAGTTCATGGCGGACAAAATTATTATCTACTAAAAATCTAGCCATAACTTCACCCTGTTCAACAGATACATTTAGTCTTAATTTGCCAAGCCAGGACGGTTCCAATTCCATTTCAAGTTGATTGGAACTCATTTGATTAAACTGTTTTACTTTTGTAATCAACTGTTCCATTACAGACTCATCAAGCCCAAAAGAAACTTGATTTCCTAATTCCATTGCCTCTGTTCCAGAACTATTTCCAAAACTGTTAGCTATCAAGTCAGCAAATAAGTCCTGTCCAGTCAACTGACCTTTTCCATTCTCAGCCAGATTTTCTATTTGATTACTATCAACCAGCATCGCTTTTAATAAATTATCAATTTTTTCATTAGACCCTGGCTTAATATCTTCAGATAAGTCACCAGAAAATAAATCCTTACTAACTAATTTTGCCAATTCCCCATCACTATCAGATGTAAGAGTCTTTAACTCACTTGTAAGATTAGAATTCTCTGTTTCCATTAAATTCTTGCTATTATCAGCAATCATATTATTAAGATCAAGTTCTTTTGAATTAGCCATTTCTGATAATTCACTATTAATTTCTTTAATTTCAAAGACAATTTTATCAGCCTTAAAATCCAATTTATCCAGTATTGAACTTTCATTTGAATTATTTTTTGCAAAAATCTCCACTGCTCTTACTTCAGCAGTAAATTCCTTTTTAATTTTTGCTAGCAGTTCATTACCTTCTTCTTGAGAGACAATTTCAATCAATTTTGCTGCAAATGCTTCCTGACTCTCTAAATCGGCTAATTTAAATTCAATGCCCACTTCTTCTGAAAAATCCTGTAATAATTCAATAAAATCATTATCCAGATTTTCTAGATTCAGGTCTGATAATTTCGTCGATAATAACTCATCAACATCAGAAATATCTGCTAGTGAATCCAGACCTGCTTTAGAAATGACTTCTTCAAAATCTAACTGATCCAGATTATCCAGCAGCACCATCAAAGAGTCAATCTGAATGTCACCTTCTAAGCTCTCTGAGACTTCAATATCTAAAATATCGAGCTGACTTAATAAAACAAGCAAAGCAGCTTCTTCTGACTGGCCTAGCTCTTTTTCCTGAAGAACTTCTTTCAAATTTTTTATGCTCTCCTTCAAGCTAGAAAGCTGTTTTCCCTCAAAAGAATCTAAGTCAATCTTGCCTGATTCTAATAAACCACTTAATTTTTCCAGAAAACTCAAGTCATTTTCATCAGTATCACTAAGATCAATTCTTTCCTTAGCAACTGCTCTTTCTAAATTATCTATCTGTCCTGGACTATTTAATAAAGCAAACGCCATCTCCATATTTCACCCCCTTTCATTTAATATGCTCATTCTATCTATCTTAACTCCGCTGATAATTCTGCCGCTAAATCTGAAGGCAGACTCTCAAGGAGCTGAGCTGCATCTCTGTCTTCCATTTTACCCAAAATTGCAACAGCCAGTTCTCTGTTCATTGTCTCAATTATTTCAGCTGACTGATTTGCATCCATAGAAGAATAAATATCTACAAGTTTTTGGAGCCTCTCCTGCTGACTCATCTCCTCTTCATGAAGTTCAGAGTACATTTCATCTAATTCAGCAAATTCAGATTGAAGATTATCATGTTCTTCCTCTAATTTTTGATAATCAGAATCTGCTTCGCTATACTCCTGTTCAAGATTTTCATAGTCAGATTGTAAACTATCATATTCTGCTTCTAAATGATTATATTCTTCACCTGTCTTTAAATAATTTTCCAAAAAAGGAAGACCAAAAAGAATATCTTCAGCATAGCTTCTCAATGAAATAACCCCAAAAAAGTTTAAAGCGATAATCGCTGCCAGTAATAGAATTGTTATTATAACTGCCACTAAAACAAATCTCTTCATATTCTATTGCTCCCCTGAATAAAATTAATTATAACTGCCTTCTGTCATTTTGATAGCAAGCTCATCTAACTCTTTTTGTTCCTTTTCTAATGCTTTTTTATAAAATTTATCAGCTGCTTTTTCCTTTAAAGTTTCAAGCATTTTTCTGTTTTGAGATTTTTCAACAACTTCTTCTCTTTTTTCATCAACAATTTTATCTTGCTTTTCTAATCTTCTCTCTGCTTTATTAATTTTTGTACGGTTAACATTTAAATATCGTCTGGCCTGTAGAGATTTTGCCGGGTCAACGTTATCTCTTCTCAAAAAGTTATAAGTTTCATTTTGTATTTCATTTAAATCATTTATATTCTTTTCAATTTTTCTAGCCTTATGATGAGCTTTAACTAACTCATTTTGAGCTAAGTCTTCCTCAATCTCTCTGACATTCAAAACTTTTTCAAGTTTGAATTCAAAGTTTTTCAAAGCTTACCACCTCCTTAAAATCAACTAACTAACAATCTTTTTTAATCTATTAACAGCAGAATCAAAATCAGTCTTTTCATTGATATCTTGTTGTAGATAAGCCCTAACCTCATCTATTTTTTCAATTGCCTGGTCAACTTCCGGATTACTTCCTCTTTCATATGCACCAATATTTATTAAATCTTCTGCCTCTCGATAATCAGCTAATAACTTTTTCATTTGCCCGGCTGCCTTAATATGGTCCTCATCCGCAATATCTGGCATAACCCTGCTAACGCTACTCAAAACATCTATAGCTGGATAATGATTTCTCGAAGCCAGGTCTCTAGAAAGATCTATATGTCCATCAAGGATGCCTCTAACAGTATCAGAAACAGGTTCATTAAAATCATCGCCCTCTACAAGAACAGTATAAAGTGCAGTTATTGTTCCGTTAGAGCTAGCCCCGGTTCTTTCAAGTAATTTAGGCAGTTGAGCAAAAACAGATGGTGGATATCCCCGGGTTGCTGGTGGCTCACCAGTTGCCAGTCCAACCTCTCTTAGAGCCATTGCAACTCTTGTAACAGAATCCATCATTAAAAGAACATCTTTTCCCTTTTCCCTAAAATACTCTGCAATTGCCGTACTAACAAGTGCCGCTTTATATCGCACTAAAGCAGGTTGATCGGAAGTGGCAACTACTATAATAGATCTTTTGAGGCCTTCTTCACCAAGATCTCTCTCAATAAAATCTCTTACCTCTCTACCTCTTTCTCCAACTAAGCCTATAACGTTTATGTCAGCTTCAGTATTTCTGGCAGCCATTCCTAAAAGAGTACTTTTACCAACCCCGCTTCCAGCAAAAATTCCTATTCTCTGACCTCGTCCACAGGTTAGGAGTCCATCAATACTTCTAATACCAAGACTTAATTCTTCTGAAATCCTCGATCTATTTAAGGGATCCGGAGGCGTATTATTCACTGGAACTTCATCTAAATCAGAAAATGATTCTAGATTATAAGACTGGGGTCTGCCTAACCCATCTAAAACATGTCCAAGCAGCTTTTCACCAACTGCAACTTTAAGTTTTTCTCCAGTAGCCATTACTCTAGCACCAGGGTTTATTCCTTCCATATCACCAATTGGCATTAACAAAACTTTATTATCTTCAAAGCCGACTACTTCAGCTTTAACTGTTTTACTCTTATTTCTAATCTCACATAATTCTCCAATACTGACTTCTGGACCCTGAGATTCAATTATTAAACCAACAACTCTGGTTATATAACCAAAATTACTGATAATTTTGGTCTTATTCAGTCTATCACGAACTAAATCGAACTCAAGTGACTTCACCATTTGTCACCTCTTTGATAAGTTCTTTTCTTAACTGTTTAAGTTTATTATCCAGAGTTGCATCTTTACCACCGAATTCTGTCTCTATTAGACAATCACCTTTTTCTAGGCTATTATCCCCCATTATTTCAAGATTGAATTTCCCTTTATATTCTTTATTAATACCTGAGATTAAATCTATAAGCTCAGGGTTAACTCTTATTTCAATATTGTTATGTCTAGTGCCAACCTGATTTAAACAATCTTTTACTATCGGTAACATTAATTCTGGGTCAATATCAAGGCTTGATTGAACAATCTTTTCCGCCATATCTATTGATAATTCTATAACCTTAAGAGGAATTCTATTAAGTTCATTCTCAATCTCAGCTTCAGCTTCAGCTAAAATATTATGTAAAGAAACAATATTCATCTTTAATTCTTCTTTAATTGCTTCTTCACCAGATTTTTGGCCTTCTTTAAATCCTTTTTGATAACCAGCCTCTTTTCCCTCTTCTTTTACCTGATTATATATTTTTTCTTTCTTATCTTTAGCTTTATCGATTATTAAAACAGCTTCTTCCTGAGCTTCAGCTATTATTTCATCGGCCTCATCTCTTGCCCTGGAAAGAATTTCTTCTTTTTTAGACTTTATAGTTTCATTTTTATTCTCAAGTTCGCGGCGCATTTTTTTAGCTTTTTTCCGCTTCTTTTCTAGAGCTTTTTTATCACTTAATTTATATTCGCCAGTTATCTGGGAAGATTTTATGACTTTAGACAATTATTTCACTCTCCCCACCCCGGGCAATAACAATTTCTCCACTCTCTTCAAGCTCCCGGATCACATTTACTATTCTCTGCTGAGCATCCTCAACTTCTCTTAAACGAACAGGTCCCATAAACTCCATATCTTCTTTTAACATCTCAGCTGCCCGATTAGACATATTTGATAATATCTTTTCTTCAACTTCTTCACTAGAAGTTTTAAGGGCAAGTGATAAATCATTTGTATCAACCTGCCTGAGAACAAGCTGAACAGCCTGATCATCAAGGACAGTTATATCTTCAAAGACAAACATTCTCATCTTAATCTCTTCGGCTAACTCAGGATCATTCTCTTCAAGCTTATCAAGAATATTTTTTTCAGTCCCTCTGTCAACCTGATTTAAAATATCAACTATAGATTCAATTCCACCAGCACTGGCATATTCATTAGTAACTATAGATGATAATTTTTGTTCTAGAACATCTTCAACCTCTTTTATTATGTCAGGGGATGTCCGATCCATCACAGCAATTCTTTTAGCCACAGATGTTTGTATTTCCTGAGGTAATGATGCCATAACCTGAGAAGCATGATCTGGATCAAGATATGCCAAGATTAAAGCAATTGTCTGAGGGTGTTCTCCCTGAATAAAATTTAAAAGTTGAGAGGGATCTGTCTTTCTAATTGCATCAAATGGCCTAACCTGAAGAGTAGCTGTTAGCCTACCAATAATATCTTTTGCCTTATCTTCACCTAAGGCTTTATTTAAAACATCTCTGGCATACTCAATGCCTCCACGTTCCAGATAATCCTGGGCTCTTGCCAACTGATAGAACTCTTCAATAACTTCATCTTTAATCCCAGAATCAACTTTTTGCATATTAGCTATTTCCAAAGTCAATTCTTCTATTAAATCATCAGATAAATGTTGGAATATATTAGCTGAAATATCTGGTCCCAGTGTTACCAATAAAATTGCCGCCTTTTTTCTTCCACTTAATTCCCTTCTAGGCATTAAGTACCACCCCCTTTAGTCATCTAATAACCAGCTTTTAAGTAACTCAGCAATTTCTTCTGGCTGTTCCTCAACCATTTCATCCAGTTCACTTTTCATCTTTCTAATTTTCTTTTCTTCATCACTTAATTCATGAACTGGTAATTCAATATCTTCCTCTTCAGAATCTCCAACAGTCATATCTACCTGGCTACCCTGTAAAGCAACATCTTCATCTTTCTTGGCTCTTCTACTAATAATAAAAAGAATTATTAATGTCAAAATTATTATTCCAGCAATCAGACCGGCATATAACAGTTGTCTTTGTCTTTCAGCTTCCGATTCTTCCTGTCTCGCCTGAGCCATTTCTTCTTCCAGACTATCATCAAAGACCAGACTTGAAACATTAACAGTATCTCCTCTATCTTCTTCAAAACCAATTGAAGCCCGAATTGCATCTTCTAATATAGCTATATCTTCTTCAGGAATCTCATCATTAACCATAACTGATACAGAAAGTCTATCTAAATCTCCAGGGGCAAAAACTTCTCGCTCAACTATTTCATCTATTTCATAATTAGTTACAGAATCAGACTGTTGATAAAAGTCATCTTCCATATCATCTAATTCTTCATAACCAGGAATATTAGATTCGGTACCTGGCACACCACCTTCTCCATCAGCACCACCAGAAAAAACCTCTCTTAATTCCTGAGTACTTCTTGGAATTCCTTCATCATCGACTACAGGTAGATATGTAACAGATTCTCGCTCTCTTTGATCAAAATTCATTCTGGCTGCTACCTGGACAGTAAAATTATCTGGTCCAAGAATCCTTGTTAACATTGTTCTTAAACGTCGACTTAATTCTTCCTCATAACTTCGCTCGGTTTCACGCTGATCAGAAGTCATCTCTCTAGTTGAAAAATCATCATTATTAAAATCCGGGGTTAAAAGATTTCCTGCAGTATCAACTATAGTCACATTTTCTGGAGAAAGATCTGGTACACTACTGGCAACCAGGTTACCTATAGCCCCTGCCTGAGAATGATTTAATCTATCTCCTGGTTCAAGCTGTAACATTACTGAAGCTTTTGCAGAAGTTTCTTCATCAATAAATAAACTATCTTCAGGAGCAGTTATCTGAACTTTAGCAAATTCAATAGAATTCATATTTTGAATAGACCTTGAAAGTTCTCCTCCCATAGCTCTATAAAGATTAACCCTTCTTTCAAAATCAGTAGTTCCAAACTGGGTATCATCGAAAATTTCAAAACCAACTAATCCCTCTTGAGGCAAACCTTCACCGGCCATTTGAAGCCGCATAGTATGTAAATCATCTGAGGGTACCATAATAGTTCTACCACCATCAGCAAGACGATAGCTAACATCTCTTGCTTCTAACTCATCCACTATTGCACTGGCATCTTCTGAAGATAACTGTTGAAATAAAGGTTGATAATTATGGCTGGTGCCACTAAAAATTAAAAATAAGAGGCCAACTAAAACAACCCCTGTCGCAATACCAATAATCACCTTAGCCTTAGTATCCAGTTTTCCCAACAATTCTCTGAGCTGATTAAAATACTCTTTCAGCTTCTCTGTCATCTTAAACTACCTCTTTCTTATATCTGCATTCTCATTACTTCTTCATATGCCTTAACAAGCCGGTTTTGAACTCCCAGGGTCATATTCAGAGCCATTCTAGCCTTCTCTGTAGCAATTGTTACCTGATGAATATCATCAGTTTCTCCTAAAGCAAAATTTGTTGTTAGTTCGTCAGCGTTTTTTTCCAATTGATTTACCTGATTTAAATTTTCTTTTACTAATTCACCAAAATCTTCAAAAGGATTTCTATCTTTCTCTTCAATTTTGTTTTCTCCTAAAGATAACATATTTAAATTGCTGCCAATAGGTTCAATCAAATTTATCACCTCTCATTAACTTCCACCAATATCAATAGCTCTCATAGCCATATTTTTACTTGTATCAAGTGCTGTTACATTCGCCTCATAAGCCCTTGAAGCATCAATCATGTCGACCATTTCCATTGTTATATTTACATTTGGTTTCTCAACATAACCCTCTTCGTCAGCATCTGGATGACCTGGGTCATAGACTGTTTTAAAAGGAGCCTGGTCTTCAGCAATTTCAGAGATTTCAACACCCTGACTTTTGTCAGTTGAGTTTAATCCAATTCTACTTCGAAACATATTAGAGAATTTTCCATCAGACTGTCTGGCATTAAAAACAGGCATTTTTCTTCTATAGGGTCCACCCTCTGGAGTTCTAGTAGTATTAACATTTGCTATATTATCAGAAATAGCATCCATCCTGGTTCTCTGAGCAGTAAGCCCTGAAGCACTTGTGTTAAAGGTATTGAACATTATTAACCACCACTCCTATCTAAAACACTATGTAATCTATTAAAACTGGCATCCATTTGCTGAGCTAATGTATTAAAATAAATATTATTTTTTGCCATTTCTGCCATCTCGCGCTCAATATCAACATTACTACCATCAACCCTAAAACTGGTATTTCTCTCCTTGAAATTATTAATTCTGGAATTAGAAATATCTCCTCCGGTCAAATGATTACTTCTAGTTCTTGAGGGTGTAATTCCCCTTTCAGGGCCAGCCAGCTTTCTAAGAGCAGATTTAAAATCTATATCCTCTCTTTTATATCCAGGCGTATCCGCATTGGCAATATTATTACTGATATAATTCTGCCTTCTACTTGCTCCATCGATCCCCTGTTCAAGAATCTCCATTACTCTACTCATTATTACCACCACCTTAAAATTTACCTCATAGGCCTAATTATAACAAAAAAGAAAACTAAATAGTAATAAATATTGAATATAAAGAATATAATGAAACTAAAGGCCTAAATTAACTAATTTTCTTAACAGCATTTATTACCCGTTCATTCTTAAATGGCTTAACAATAAAGTCTTTTGCACCTGCTTCGATGGCTTCTATAACCATTTTCTGTTGCCCCATTGCGCTACAGACGACAATATTAGCAGCAGGGTCTATGTCTTTAATTGCCTTAATTGCTTCTAAGCCATTCATTTCTGGCATTGTTATATCCATAGTTACAATGTCAGGTTCTAATTCCTGATATTTTTCAACTGCCTGTTTTCCATTTTCAGCTTCTCCTATTATTTCATATTCATCTTTTAAAATCTTTCTTAAATTCAGTCTCATAAAAGCTGCATCATCAACTATCATCACAGTTTTCAATTATTGTCACCTCCACAGGCACCGATTTTTTTGTATAATAATATAAAATTAAATCTATTTTATTACATTAATAACATCAGTTGTTACACTTAATATAACTAATATAATAATATCATTTTTTAACTTAAATTAAAAGCAGATAAAGATTTTCTTTTATATTTATTCATAGAGCTTTAGACCTATTTTAAGGAACTTGTTAAATATTCTTTTTTATGGTATCTTATAATCATGCTAAAGTGCAAAACTTTCAAAATATTCATTAACAGGAGTGTTTACCTTGAATAATAATACAAATAACAAACTACCTAAGTCAATCCAGATATTTTATGGTATTGGTGTCAGCTATGCAATTGTAGATCAAATATTTGCTCAATGGGTTTTATATTATTATTTGCCACCAGAAGCATCTCAATTATCACCAGTTCTGCCTCCTGTTTTAATATCATTAGCTTTAATTATCTCTAGATTTGTAGATATGATAGCAGATCCAGCTATCGGCTATCTTTCAGATAAAACCAGAACAAAATTTGGTAGAAGAATCCCATTTATTGCCATAGGAGTCCTGCCACTGGCTATAACAACAGTAGCTTTCTTTTACCCACCTGGACTAATTAATCAACAGTTAAGATTTATTTATCTGGCTGTGATTGGAGCCCTGTTTTTTATATTCTATACAATAGTTGGGGCTCCTTATAATGCCTTAATTCCTGATTTAGCTCAAAATAAAACTGATCGTCTAAACCTTTCAACCTGGCAGTCAGTCTTCAGATTATTTTATACTGCAATTGCAATGATTCTCCCTGGCTGGTTAATCGTAGCCTTTGGCCAGGGTAATGAAGAAACAGGTATAAGAAGAATGGTTATACTGCTTTCAACAATAATGATTCTTGGAATTATAATAACTATCGCAAAAATCAACGAAAATAAATATAGTAAACCTGCCTCTACCTCAATTAAAATAACAAAAGCTTTAAAATTAATTATAAATAATCGTTCAACCCTGTTCTATTTTGCTGGCCTAACCCTTTTCTTTTTAGGATTTAACACTTTAAGGGGTTCAATAAACTATTATGTAATAGATATTATGGGCTATGGGCCATCTGCAATTACAATAGCCTCCGCACTTTTATTCGGCAGTGCTGCCCTTGCTTTTTATCCAGTAAACAGATTAGCAAATAAAATTGGATATAAAAAGCCCCTTTTAGGATTCCTTATAATCCTAATCATTTTATCACTTGCTTTAACCAGAGTAGGACAATTATTAAATAGCGATTCAGGTTTTATTATATTCTTTCTATTTGGCATCCCGATTTCAGGAGCAGCCTTTATATTTCCACCAGCTATGTTAAGTGAACTTGCCTCAAAACTCCAAACTGAAAAGAAAGTAAGTGTTGAAGGTTTATTCTTTGGAATCCAGGGTTTCTTTTTAAAATTAGCCTTCTTGCTTTCAATTGGCATTCTGCCACTGCTTTTAGTCAGTGGAGGCAGCGATTTTTCATTAGCCGGAGCTTTAATTGGAGACATAGATCAAGTAACTCAGTCAGGTATCTATGGAACATCATATCTAGCTGCAATTGTCTTTGCCTGCTCATTCCTGTGTTACCTTGGTTATAAAGAAAATTAATCTATATATTCTTTTCCAGCCTCATAAATCAAATCTGCCCTGTATTCAATTGGCTTTAAACTATTCTCATCAATAATTCTTCTTACTTCTTCCAGATAAGTCACAAGATTTTTTATCCTTGCATTCCGATTCTGATACCGGAAAATCCAGGAAGTAACATAGATAAAATTAATTGCTTCACTGCCTAACAATCGAGAATAGACCCCTAACCAGAGAACAGGATTTAACTCCTGTTCCTTTAAATTATAGGCCTGATTTAAGACTTCAATTAAATAATCGATTCTATTTTCTAACAGGAATAACTGACTATCAACAAAGTTAATAATATCATAAGAGTCAGGTCTATCAATAAATTCTTCCATAATAAAATGAAACCCAATTTTTTCTTTCATGCTCGCTTCTTTTTCTAGATAATTTAATAATTTTTTTAATTTCTGTCCCAACTCTGATACCTCAATGGCATCTCCGCTATCTTTTTGATAAGTAGAGTTATTCCTGGCTTCATCTCCATTAATTTTTCTGTTTTCGGCAGTCTTTCTGGAAATTATATTATTAACTAAATTATTTATACTCTTAATTTTACCAGCCATTTAAACCGCCTCACTTAACTAATTTTTCACCTGACCATAACTTTTGAACTTCTTTTCCATTAAAATCATCTCGTCTTCTGGCAAAATTACAGGCTCACCAATAGTCTTTGCCCGCCAGTAAACTTCAGCAACAAATTCAATTTCTTCAGCAGTATTAAAGGCATTTGCTAAATCAGCTGCGCCGGCCAGAAGTCCATGGTTGGCAAGTAACACAGCATTTCGCCCTTCCATAGCTTCAACTGCATTCTCCGCCAATTCTTCTGTGCCGTAGGTCGCATATTCAGCACAGCGGACATTATATCCGGCTAAAGCTATCATATAATGGGCCGGTGGTAGCGGCTCTCTCAACAATGAAAGGGATGTAGAGTAAGTTGAATGAGCATGAACTAAAGCCTTAAGATCATCCCTCTTTTTATAAATATAACGATGCATTGCCTCTTCACTTGAAGGCTTTTTATTGCCCTCAACAACTTCACCATCTAAATTCATAATTACAATATCAGCCGGTTTCATTTCAAGGTATGGAATCCCACTTGGTGTTAAGGCCATTAACTCTTGCTCAGGCTCATAAATACTTAAATTACCTCCGGTACCTTTAGTTAAATCATGTTCCACTAATTTTATGCCATATTTAACTAAATCTTTTCTTGCTTTTTCTAAAAGCATCTTATCCCCCTTTTCTATTAAGATTAATATATTTATACCATAATATAATAAATATTTTAGATTAGACCTGCCGGTTACCCGACGGTTACCAAACGGTATCTTTTAACAAATTTCACAAAATATTAAAAGCCTGCCAGAAAAGCAGAGCAACTTCTAAAAACTTTTTTAATTATAACCAAGATGATGGAGTACTTTGGCCATTTCAAACCGATTAACATATGATTCTCTATCTAAAGTGTCATTTCTTAGAATCCAGTCCCTGGCAAAGCAGACTATGTTTCCAGGAATAATTAACTGGAATCAGAAAACTAAGTAACCTTTCATTACTAATTACAACTGCAAATAAATAATTGGCTGTTATACTGGAAACAAGATTGATAAAGAACATATTATATTCAAGATCATCTCGATATAAGATCTCAGCTCCAAAGATACCACCTGCAAGGAGCGCTGTAAATATAGAACCAAAGGAGGCCGCCATACCGCAAGTAACAGTCTATCTTATATCGGCAAGGCTCAGCTTTAATTTCTTATAAATTAAATAACCAAGCCCACCACCATCAGAACAGTAGGGCCTTTTTACCAACTAAACCTCTAAAAGCTAATGTTTTTGTTTCTTTACAAACTTCACTCACTTTAATATTCATTTATTTACACTGCATTTTCCATTAATATAAAATAACAAAATTGTTTTATTGCTATTTAAATTTTTATCTTAATTTTTAAATAATTTTGACCTCAGGAAAATAACATTACTTAAAAAACTAAACAGAGTTATCCTGTGTTCATTTAAAGCCTCTTTAAACTATGCTGCTATAATTAAATTTATCTGACGCTTTTTATTAGAGATTTACTTGCTAAATAAACAATCAAATTTAATTGAAGATGGGCCTCAGTTATTATTAAAATGGGATTATCTGAGTACAATCATCCATTAAATTTAATATAATCATTCTTAAAAAATCACCTTAACACTAAACTAATACTATTTTTAAAAAAATATTTATAAATATTCACATGGTATCATCAATAAAGGTAATTCTGCTTTCTTAGCTACCCTATCAGCTGTACTTCCAAGTTTCATCTTTTCAACCTTGTTGATGCCAATAGTTAGCATCATAATCATAGAGGCCTTCTCTTTATCCGCAACATTTAAAATCAAATCGGAAGCAGATCCTGGCCCTACAATTAATTTAATTTCATTTATTTCAGTTTCTGATAATAATCGATTTTTATAAATTCTAAGTTTATTGATAGATTCTAATCTCTTTTTCTTATAATCTTTCTTACCAGAGAAATCTTCAATAGAATTTAAAAGGATTACTTTCTGTAAAGTAGACTTTAAATCAATTATTGATTCTATTAAATTATCTGAACATGCAGTAAAATCAAGTGGTACAAGGATAGTATTAAATTTAATTTCACAATACTGTTCTATCTTATTATTCTCACCTTTATAAAGTTTTTCTATTAAAACCGGCTTAGTACTTCTCTTTAAAACCTCATAATTAGTCTCCTCAAGAGAAACCTGTTCAAATAGACTCTGATTGTGAGACGAAATTAAAATAACCGAGCAATCATATTCATCTGCCGCTTTAATGATTTCTTTATGTGGGACACCTATAACTAATTTCGAGTTAACCTCTAATCCTTTAGCAGAAATATTTAACTTAATATTTTCTAACTTCTCTTGATATTCATTAATAATCCCCATACTAATACCTGATCGCCCGGCTTCAATTACATAAATCACAAATACACTTTCTAAACCTAAACCAATTAGCTCATCAATACACTCAATAAGCTTAACAGCAGACTTAAAAGAATTTATCGACAATAGTAATTTGCCTTCAAATATCAAGCTCTTTTCCTCCTCTATGATATGTAATAATTTATTAATAAATTATTATATTATAGTCTTCAAATCTAATAATTTTTTGTAATCTAATAATACAATTCCCTATTCTTCGTAATGCCTGTCTGCTTTTCTAAAACTTTTTCCTTCCTGGTATTCAGAATTTACTACATGAGTTGTATCATATATTATTCTTCTTCTACCAACAGCATAACCTACAACACTTCCAATAATTGCTGGTACACCAAGTTGTAATCCCATCATTTCTATAAGTATAACCGCAGCCGCTACTGGAACATTAGCAATGCTAGCAAAACTACCAGCCATTCCTGCAGCAACTAGTGATGTCGTTAAACCTTCAGCAGTAACGCCAATAATTGACGCAATCATGTTGCCCATAACAGCACCTATGAATAACGCTGGTATAACAAGACCTGCACTTCCTTTTGAACCTATAGTAAATGAGGTTGCTAAAATTTTACCTACAAGCAATAAAATAAGAAAATTAACCGGCATAGGTTCAAAAATTAAATTCTGAATAATTTCAACACCAGTGCCTCCAACATCAGTAATAAATATCAATATTATACCAGTTAAAACCCCACCTAATACAGGAGAAAAATTGTGTAATTTAGTTTTATCTTTTTCAAAAAATAATCTTGTTTTTTCAAAGATACTCATAAATAAAAGGGATACTAGTCCAGCAATAATACCAGAAATAATAAATAATATAATATTATTTATATCAGGTTTATAACCCGGAATTTTAAATAAAGGATCAGGACCATATATCATGCTAAAAGTAGTATAACCTATGGTGCTAGAGAGCATGGCCGGAAAAAGATCAGTATAATGCAGAGAAGATTTATATAAAATTTCAACAACAAATAATCCCCCACCTAAAGGCGAATGAAAAATAGCTCCAAGCGCTCCTGCTGCTCCACAAATTGACATAATTCTATGTTCTTCTTCATTACAGTAATTTCTAACAATAGGAATCCAGCTTAAATAATTACCCAAACTTCCTCCTATCATCAGCATAGGTCCTTCATAGCCTCCACTACCATAAAAGCCTATAGTACAAGCAGAAGCAATTAATTTACTAAAAAAAGTTTTTAAAGGGATGTTGCCATTTCTAAAATTAATAGACTGAATATAATAATTAGACCCAAACCCCTCAGCATGACCATCCCAGAAAATGACAAGTGATGTTAATAAACCTCCAATTATAGGGTTTAACCAAATAGGAAAAGTAGCATTAAATGACATAATTATTGCTATTATTTCTTGTAATAAAACTGCCGCAAGTCCACCTCCAATACCAACAAAAGTTGATATTGTTAACCACTTAACAACATAATTACCAGCATATAAAAATTTTTTTGGAATATAAATTACCTCCTTTGATTATTAATCTTATAATACCAATAATACTTTTACACAAGCAATTCAAATAAATACCTGAAAAGTCCAAGTTCATTGACTATAAAAAATGCCCAGAATATTACAGCTGCCTGAATTGCAGATTCTTTAGCCTTTTTAATTGCCTTTTCTTCATCTTTTCCCTCTGAAACTAATCTCTTTTTATTTATAAAATACCAGATCAAACCAAATACCAGCACCGCTACTATTAATTGAAAGACTCCCCTTGCATTAAATGCTCCTATCATTTCAAAAAACCTCCCTTTAAGTAATAAATGACCTTAATAGCCTGCTTCTATTTCTCTAATTTCATCCTGGGTATATTCTAATCTGTTTTCAGGATAAGGATGGGTATTAAATATTTCAAGAATTTCAGGATCCTTTCTTTCCCTTAAGTCCTTTAACTTTGTTAAAAGACCAACCATTCCTGCTGGTTTATATTCTGGAGTTCTATCCAATAATTGAACTGCATATATATCCGCTTCCCTTTCCTGTTCTCTGGAAAATCCTTTATCAAGTAAGTTCATTGCCAGTCCTACAAAACGCTGGTAAAATTCAGAAGAAGCAGCTTTTTCCCCAAATAATCTATCAAGAAAAAACCTGCCAGCAAAAAACCCTAGATTATTTCTTAAATTTTCATCAAGATGTTTATGGATTCCATGTCCCATTTCATGAGCTATTAATGCGGCTAATTCTTCTTCAGCTAAAATATCTGCCAGTCCTGAAAAAATAATAATATTACCATCACCAATATAAAGACCGTTAACTTCTTCAGTCTGAGCATAATAAAGTCTAAATTTAAGATTAATCCCATCTGATCTGAGCTGATCTGTTAGATTATTAAAAACCTGCCATTCAAAATCTCCTTCTTCCATTCTGGTTAAATCATATTCTTCATTTAACCTCTGAAGATTCTTCTCGGCAACAGCCTGCTCGTAAGATGAAACAGCCTGCACCTCCAGGATAAAGCTAAACATAATTATTAAAACCAGTATAAAAATAACAGGTATATAAAATCTATTATTAAACATCAAATTTTCACCTCATTATCATTATACCTGTTTTAAAGCAAAAATTAAATATATGAGTTTACAAATTTACTCCAGCAAACCCTTGCTTCTATAAATATATAATAACACAAATAAAATAACTATTGAGCTTATTGAAATAATAGATAAATGAAAATATAAATCAGAAATTTTAACACCCTCTATTAAAGTTAGTTCCAGGATATTTAAAAAATAATAAGTCGGTAAAAACTTAGCTATAAAATCAACTACTGCAACTCCCATCCCAGAAAGTTGAGGGATAAGCAATAACAATAAGTAGACTGGCAGACCAACCACCCCTGTAGACATCTGATTAGGAGAAATTAGTCCTACTATCATCCCAACAAAAATTGCAAAAGTTGAAGTAAGAGTGGTAGCAATAATGATAATCAACAAATTGACCAGACTCATACCAACCATTAAGGCAATTATCAATGAAATTAGTATAATAGATAAGATTGTTAAGATACCCTTACCGACAAAAATCTCTATTGGCCTGGCAGGAGACAGCATCAATACCTCTATCGTATTCTTCTCCTTTTCTTCAGCAATCAGCATTGATGGAACATACATACCGACCATTACCACTAAAAAAATCAGGCCAAAAGCCGCCCCAAAACCAGATGGCATCTCGGGAATAAAATTTTCCCAGATATAGGTAAATAAAATCGGCATTAAATACATCACCATGATATTAGAATTGGATTTAATGTCCTGAACCTCTTTAATTAAAATGGCCTGAATCCGCTTAAGAGACTCCATTTTCAAGATTCCTCCCTGTTAAACTAACAAATATCTCAGCAAGAGTAGGTTCAAGAGAATGAATAGATTTAACCCGCTTGTCCTGGATTAAATCAGCTATAAACTCACCTGTGTCAGGATCATCTAAATTTAAAATTTCTTCAACCAATTTATTGTCAGATGAATTCTCCTTAAAATATAAAATTTTCACCTTATCCTCACTATAATTTAGTTTAAGATCCATCGGCCTGCCCCTGGCCACCATTACACCCTGATTTAAAAAACCTACATTATCACATAATTTATCAACCTCTTCCATATTATGAGAAGTTAATAATATTGTAATTCCTTCAGTTTTTAAGTCAAGTAAAATATTATGAATGGACTTAGCAGATCCAGGATCTAAGCCTGAAGTAGGTTCATCTAAAATAAGAATTTCTGGTCGATGAATCAGAGCCCTCACCAGCAGCACCTTCTGCTTCATTCCTTTAGATAAATTTTTAATTTTAGTTTCTTTTTCATTTATAAGCCCAACTTTTTCCAGATAAAAGTCAATAAGCTCATCACTGCATTGATATAACCTTCTAAAAAAATTCAGGTTCTGCTCAACAGTCAGTCTCTCATAAAGATTTGCATCTTCTGGCACAATCCCCACTTTTTTTAATAATTTCTCCTGATTACCAAAAACCTTTGTTCCAAAAAGTAAAGCCTGCCCGGAATCTGCCTGCCTCTGGCCAGTCAAGATTTTAATAGTCGTTGTCTTACCAGCACCATTTGGACCTAAAAGGCCAAAAATTTCTCCAGACTTAACCTGAAATGAAATTCCCTGCAAAGCAACCCTCTGATCATAGGTTTTTTTAAGATCTGCAATTTTAATTAACATCTTCTAATCAACCAAAAGCCCGCCGACAATAGCTCCGACTATAATCGGGCCTGACTGGGTTAAGCCAGCAGCAGCACCACCGGCAGCTGCTAATACACCAAATAAAGGAATCCCAGTTAATAACGAAGACACCAAAAACAAAAAGACCCCGAGTAAAAAAGCAGGTAATAACGCAGCCAGAATTGCAGAACCTACCCCACCAGCTTTTTTACCTCCAATAATACCTGCTAAAAGTGGGCCTGCAACAGGCAGCCAGAATAATAATGTTGATATAATTAACATCCAAATCATACCTCTTGTAATGCTATTTTTCCTTTCAACTTTCATATAAATCAACCCCTTAAAAATTAAGAAATATAATTAGCTTTCATCTTTAATCCTACCACATTTTTGCTCCTTATACAAAACAGACAATCCTGAATTGATAATGCTAATACTTATACAATTAAATTAAATTTGTAGAATTTATTAGATATATCTAAAATTGGAAAATGAAAGCTGCCCTGATTTAGGGCAGCTCATTTAATCAAATATTCATCAGCTAATATTCTTTTTTATTCCAGGGCAGAATTAACAGCTTCAATAATCCCCTCGCTGGTCATAGTTGCACCAGATGCAGCATCAACATCAGTTGATTGAGCATCTATTATTGCTTGAGGTACTTCTTCAAAAGCAGGATCTGAAAAATCATCAGTCTCATTATGCTCAATTATATCGATTGCTTTTATTTCATCCTCAGGACCTAACTCTACTTCAAGAACAATATCTCCGCCATAACCTTCACCGACTCCTTCAACAACTTTAGTTTCTTCTTTAGCTTTTTCATCTTCAGAATCTTCTTGCTCAGTTTCTTCATCTGAAGTATCCTCTGAATCTAAGTCAGCATCCTCCAGGGCATTGTCTACTGCTTCCATAATTGCTTCACTGGTCACTGTTGCACCTGATTCAACATCTACATCTGTACTCTGGCTGTCAACTATAGCAGCTGGTATATTTTCTATAGCCGGATCTGAGATATCATCAGATTCACTATGGTCTACAATTTTCACATCAACAATCTTATCATTAGCATCCAGGTCTACCTCTACAACCAGTTCTCCACCATAGCCGTCAGAAACACCCTCTATTGTCTTTATATCTTCTTCGGCAGCGTCTTCATCAGTTGATGCCTCAGAATCAAATTCTGCCTCTTCTAATGCTTTAGAGACAGCCTTCATAATTGCTTCACTGGTCACTGTTGCACCTGATTCAACATCTACATCTGTACTCTGGCTGTCAACTATAGCAGCTGGTATATTTTCTATAGCCGGATCTGAGATATCATCAGATTCACTATGGTCTGTAATTTTTACATCAATTATTTTGTTATCAGCAATCTCAACATCAACTGTCAGATCTCCACCATAACCTTCAGCCGAAGCGGTATAGACTTCGCCATTTTCATCAACCTCTTCAGTTTCAGCAGCTTCATCATTCTGGTCTCCTGGAGCAACTTCTCCGTATTCAACTCCTTGAATAACAAATATAAAAACAAAGGCAAAGATAAGAACTGCTGTAAAGAAAATAGATGATTTCATATTTTTTTCAAACATATTAAAAACCCCTCCGATTATTTATTAGATATTAACTCATCATCATTATAGAAAAAGTCTGGTAATTTTATCCTTGCTGGACAGACATATGAACAGAGTCCACAATTAATACAATCATCTGGAGACAGTTCCTGATATAATTCAGGTTGATCATAAGCCACTGCTTCCATTATCAAAACTGGATAAAGATCATTGGGACAGGCCTCAACACAATAACCACATCTAATGCAATCTTTTGGTTCTCCAGAATAAGAGGCTGTTTTTCTGGTTTCTGATTCCTCAGTCTCTTCTGAATCATAGGTTAGATACTTTAATAAAGGCAGTTTTTCATGTTTAGTCTTTGCACTCCCATATGTTTTACGAAACTTTTCAGGACTTAACCCAATTAACCCATATCTATAGCCAAGCTCCTGTAATTCGCAATCACCGGCAGTATCACACATTACACAGTCACATTCATGTCTGCTCAACATTAAATCCAGTAGATTTGTTCTATGTCTTTCTATCTCAGGATCAAATGCAGTTATATTCATGCCCTTCTCTACTTCCAGAGTACAGGCAGGTACTAAATCATCTCTATCATTAACCTTAACAACACATAATCTACAACTGGCAGTAAAAGTTAGTCTGGGATGGTAACAAAGCCCGGGTATATCAATATCATTTTCCCAGGCTACCTTCAGGAGATTTTCTCCTTCAGCTGCATATATATTCTTACCATCTATTATTAAATTAACCATATTTTTTTTAGCCATTTATAATCCTCCTTTCTAAAATCCTATTTATCTTCCTGACCAGGAATAACCTCAATTGCATCAAAAGGACATTCTTCAACACATGTCCCACAGGAAATACAAATATCATTATTTATAATATAAGGTTCTCCTCCTGGTTCTCCAGAAATTGCATCAACAGGACAGGCTTTACGACAAATATCACATGATTTGCAGGCATCTGATTGAACTTCATAATAAATCAAGTCAGGACAGACACCAGCAGGACAGGCTTTATCATGAATATGAGCTCTATATTCATCTTTATAATATTCCAGAGTTGAAAGAACTGGATTTGGAGAAGTATTGCCTAGCCCACATAAAGCTGTACTTTTAATTGTCTCAGCAATATTCCTTAAATTTACAATATCCTCTTCACTACCTTCTCCTTTAGATATTTTTTCAAGTATTTTATACATCTCAGGTACACCGTCACGGCAGGGAAGACATTTACCACATGATTCATCCTGCATAAAATCTAAAAAGAATTTAGCAACATCAACCATGCAAGTATTTTCATCCATTACAACCATTCCACCAGATCCCATTATTGATCCAGCTTCACTCAATTTATCAAAATCTACTTCTAAATCAAACATATGGGCAGGGATACAACCACCTGAAGGTCCCCCAGTCTGAACGCCTTTAACTTCTTTACCATCAGGGATCCCTCCACCGATTTCAAAGATTACTTCTTCTAAAGTTGTTCCCATTGGTACCTCAACCAGACCAGTATTATTTATTTTGCCGGCTAGAGCAAATACTTTAGTCCCAGGACTATTTTCATTGCCGATACTGGCAAATTCTTCTGGACCATTTAATATAATATAAGCTACATTGGCATAAGTTTCAACATTATTAATATTTGTAGGTTTATTCCATAATCCTTTAGTAGCCGGATAAGGAGGTCTGGGAACTGGCATTCCTCTTTTACCTTCAATTGAGGCAATTAAGGCAGTTTCTTCTCCACAAACAAAGGCTCCTGCCCCAACATTTATATTTAATTCAAAACTAAAATCAGAGCCAAAAATATTTTCCCCTAATAACCCCAGCTCTTTGGCATCATTAATGGCTTTTTCCAATCTTTCAATCGCTAAAGGATATTCAGCACGAACATAAACATAGCCTTCATTGGCTCCAATTGCATAACCAGCAATAACCATCCCCTCTATAATCGCATGGGGGTCTCCTTCAAGTATACTTCTATCCATAAAGGCTCCAGGATCCCCTTCATCTGCATTACAAATAATATATTTAACATCTCCTGGGGCTCCTGCTGCAAATGACCATTTTAAACCGGTGGAAAAACCTCCACCTCCTCTTCCTCTTAAACCAGATTCTTTTATCATTTCAATAATCTGTTCACTATCTAATTCTGTTATAGCTTTACCTAAGGCTTCATAACCTCCATTTGCTATATAGTCTTCAATACTTTCTGGATTAATTTTCCCACAATTTTTTAAAGCAATTCTTTTTTGCTTTTTATAAAAATCTAAATCTTCATAACGAGGCACTTTTTCAATATCACCACTATAAGACATTTAATTCCCCTCCTTATTTATTAGAATGTCGGGCTATTACATAATCATCATTAATCTTTTTATCCTTGATATGCTTTACAATAATTTCACCTACAATTTCAGGATTTAAATTTCCATAAGTCACCCTATCCTCTCCTGGGTTAACAATATCAATTAACGGTTCTTTTTCACACATGCCGATACAGCCAGTCTTAATCAGGTCAGCATCAATATTACTTTCATCTATTTCATCTTCTATAGCTTTATATATTTTTCTGGCTCCTGCAGCAATGCCACAGGTTGACATACCAACAATAATCTGGGGCCTTTTTTGAGGTGCTCCTGTCAAATTATTTTTATACTTTTTCTTTAATCTATTTAATTCATCTAATGATTTCACTAATCTCACCTCTATTCCTTTAATTCATTCATAATTGACTTAATCTCTTTTTTAGTAACATTCCCGTGATATTCACCATCAATGATAATTACAGGGGCAACAGCACAGGCCCCTATACACCTGGCGGTTTCTAATGAAAACATCTGGTCAGGAGTAACTTCACCTGCTTTTATTCCCAGCATTCTCTCTAACTCTGAAACTAGAAGTCCAGCTCCTCTAACATGACAGGCTGTCCCTGTACAGACTACAATATGGTATTTCCCTAAAGGTTTTAATCTAAATTCATTATAAAAAGAAGCAATACCATACAATGAAACTAGCGGAACTGATAGCTCCTGAGAAGTTCTAATTAAAGTTTTCTCAGGAAGCCATCCATACACTTTTTGAATATCCTGTAATACCGGAAGTAAAACAGACTGGGTTTTATCTTTATCTCTAGATTTTTTGTTTTTAAATTTATCAATTATATTATTAATAATCATAGTTTCTTCTTTTTTCAATTGAGTCACCTCCTAAATTTCTTGAAACATCATGGATTTAACTTCATCAGGTATCTTTTCAACATTACATTTAGAACGTTTGAGCGCTGGAGTGCCTGTTTTCTTATCGACATTAGTTCCTGTCAGTTTATTAACAGGAGATTCTGCAAAGTGAATAGGTAAAAACAGATTACCTTTTGAAACTTTATTTGATAATTGAGCTTTGACTATAATTTCTCCAGTTTTAGATTTAACCCTAACATGTTCATTATCTGAAATACCTATTTTTTCTGCATCAATAGGATTAACCTTCAAATAAGCAGTATCTTTCTGAGCCTTTAATACTTTTGAATGTCTAGTCATAGAGCCTGTCCTAACGTGACTTAAGCTTCTTCCTGTTAATAATAGATATGGATAATCTTCATCAACCTGTAATTCAGGTTCAATATATTCAATTGGCTTAAACTTAGCTTTCCCATTTTCTGTTAAGAAGTTGTCTTCATATAAATAGGATGTACCTTTAAATCCATCCTTTATCGGCCACTGAACACCCTCTAATCCAAGTTTTCTATAAGTTACAGTTCTATACAATGGTACTAATTCAGAAATTTCCTCAAGAATATTTTCTGGGGCATTATAATCCATTGGATAACCAAGTTCACTACTTAATGATGCAATAATTTCCCAATCAGTTTTTGCCTTACCAGGAGGATTCATTGCCTGAGATACCTTCTGTATTCTACGCTCTGTATTAGTGAATGTACCATCCTTCTCAAAAGATGTTGCAGCTGGAAGTACAATATCTGCTTTCTGAGCAGTCTCAGTCATAAATGGATCAACAACAACTAAAAATTCTAAGTTATCTAAAGCCATTTCAGTTTGAGCTCTATTCGGCTGAGACAAAATCAGGTTATTACCCATTATAAACATTGATTTAACATTACCGCTAATAGATTCTTCTATCATCTGATTTAGTTTTAAACCTGATTTTTTAGGTATTGGAGCTCCCCATTTATTACTGAATGTAGATAAAACTTCCTGTTGAGATATATTAATATAACCAGGTAAATAATCTGGCAAAGCGCCCATATCATTAATACCCTGAACATTATTTTGACCCTGCAAAGGATTTAAGCCTGTTGACTCTTTACCGATATTCCCAGTTAAAAGAGTTAAATTGGCTAATGCTAAGACATTATCAGTTCCAGATTCTTGCTGAGTTATTCCTGTAGCAAAAACAATTGAACCCTTTTCAGCCTTTGCATAGATCTCTGCAGCCTCTTGAATATCTTTAATTTTTAACCCAGTAATTTCAGAAACTTTTTCAAGATCATAGTTTTTGATAGTCTCAAGTAAACTCTCGTAATTTTCTGTTCTATCATTGATAAATTCCTTATCCTCTAAGCCATTTTCAATTATTGCATTCATTAATCCGTTAATTACTGCTGTATCTGTTCCATTTTTAGGTCTTAGCCAGACTGTAGCCCATTTAGTTAATTCAATCTCCTGAGGATCAATAATTATCAAATCAGCACCATGCTTACGAACAGCCTTTTTAATATATTGGGCAACTACTGGATGTGAAGCTGTGGTATTTGATCCAGTAACTATTATACAATCTGAATGTTCAAGCCCTGTAATTGAATTTGTCATAGCTCCAGAACCAAAAACTTCTTCCATTGCCTCTGCTGAAGGTACATCACATAATCTTGTCGATGAATCAATATTATTTGTTCCTATAGCACTTCTCATAAATTTCTGAAATAAGTAGCCTTCTTCATTGGTACTCTTTGGCGAGGCAACACCAGCAATTGAATCTGCACCGTATTTATCTTTAATTGAACTTAACCTGGCTGAAATTGTGTTAATTGCCTTATTCCAGGTTATTGGCACAAACTCATCACCCTTTTTCATCATTGGATATTTCAATCTATCAGGTGAATCAACATAAGTATTACCAAATCTACCCTTAATACATAAAGATCCATTATTTGGATCTGTCAAGATCGATTCAACTCTTGTAAGTTTATTATTTTGAACATAAACTTTAATATTACAACCTGTCCCACAATTACTACAAACTGTATTAACAACTCTTTCGGCTTCCCACTTTCTGGCTAAATTATCATGATGTTTCTGTGATAATGCACCAGTTGGACATAATTCAAAGCACTGACCATCTCCATCACATTCAGAAAATCCTCTCTCACCTAATCCAGCTGTAGTAAAAATATTAGAACCCCGAGATCCAAGACCTAATATGCCTTTTTCATGTATTTCATCACATGCTTTAACACATCGCTGACACATTATACATTTAGACTCATCATAAGTTAAGACAGGTGAGGTCTCATCTTTATCCCTTGGTAAATTAGTCCCTGGACTAAATACATTTTTACCCTCAGGATATGGTTTTTTCAAACCAATTCTATCAATAAATGGCGCATAGGGATTTAATAATACTAGAGCAACAAATGATGCTCCATATATCCCAATAAGGGTTAGTCCCATAGTTAAAATTGCTAAAATGCCCCCAAATATATACTGTCCTTTAAATGTTGATGGCGTCGTCTGAGGTTCTGTTGCCATATAAAATGCCAGGAATATAACACTTCCTGCAAAAACATGAAAAGCCACCCTGTCAATCACAGAACCTCCATTTACTAACGCAATAATAGTGGCCAATACTGCCATTCCCCCAAGAAAACTAACAGTAATTCGCCATTTTAATTTAATCCAGTACGCAAGTAAAAGTCCAGAAGCTATAACAGCTACACTTGAAGCTCCTCCTATCCAGCCATGGCTTTTAAAAAATAATAGACTTTGTGGAACTGTCAAGCCTCTAACACCATATAAGCCCATTGCTTCAGTTAAAGCCATCGCACCTTCAAAACCCTCTTTTGTTAAAAGATTATAATCAAGATGCTCAGGATAAAAAAGCATCCCAGAAGCCAGATTATCCGGCAAAAACCACATAAATGTTATAAGTAACAAAACAAGCATCTTTGCCCCGGCAGCCGGATTAATAATTTTACGACCAAAATATTTCTCCTGTCCCCATTTAAACCCAATCATTGTAACAGCAGAAACAATAGCTGTAATCCAGTAAGGTGAAAACTCTCCCATACAGAGACCCACTATCATACCTGCTACTAAAGGAGAATACGGTGATTGATATGTACTCTCGTCTAACTTAGTATTATCCTGTAGTTCTAATTTCTTAATAATAAAATGACAAACTATTGCGGTTATAACTGCTGATAAAATATTAAATAAAGCCATCGTTCCCATAGCAAATACTGCCAATATTGCTGGAATACACATGGCTATAAAAGTACGCAGCATAACCTGATCTTCTGTTAATTCAGAATGACTTAATGGATCCGGTTTTCTCTTAACAGAAGGTGAAACTCCGTTTAATTCTTTCATCAATAATCCCTCCCAAATAGTAATAGATAACTTCTGTTGTGAAAATATAAACTTAACTTCACATATATATATTTCTATAAGAAAACCTAAAATCCTTCTTTATTTGAGAAAAAATTAATTTAATTTATTATTAATTTTTCTTTTAGATATGATATAATAATTATACGATTTAGAAGGAGGAAGAAATATAATGGCTCAAAGAACTGACATGGACAAAAAAATATTGAAAACTTCTCTACATGCTTTTGCAGCAAATGGTTATGATGGTACTTCTATGAGAGATATAGCTTCTTCAGTAGGTATCCAACAAAGTTCAATTTATAATCATTTTAAAAATAAAGAAGATATATTATTAAAACTCTTTAAAAAATATGGCCCTGTAACCATTGCTACAAGATTGAGACAGGAAAAATTAATCCGGGATATGAAAAATGGCCGAGATTTTTTAGAGAATGTAATTAATGAGTATTATAGACTAAGTCTTGATAAAGACGAAAGAGATTTTTTTAGAATTTTAATAAGAGAACATACAAGAGAACCAGTCCGTTCAATTCTAAGGAGACGTTTCCTAAAAGATTTACGCCACTTCTTTAATAGAGCCTTTGATAAAATGAAGGATTTTGGAGAAATAAAAAATATTGAAACTGAAATCTTAACTGAAGAGTTTTTAGGTTATCTTATTTTTAACGAATTTGAACATATACTTCGAAATTATTCTTTAAAAGAAAGCGAAAATTTAAAAAACAAAACAAAAAATCACCTTAGTTTTTTCTGGAATGCAATAAAAAAATCCGGAGTATAAATTCCGGATTTTTTCTATCCTACTAATTTGATTTGCAATTGAGACAATATTTTTATCTCTATTCATAATGTAATAATTCAGAGACGGTAACAAATTCATAACCAATTTCTTCAATATACTCAATCAAATATGGTAATAATTCAACTGTATTAGCCCGATCTCCACCTCCGTCATGCAAAAGTATTATAGCTCCTGGGTGCAATAATCTTTCAACTCTAGCCAACATTATTTCTGAATTATTAATTTCTTCATTCCAGTCTCTTGTATCTAAAGACCAATTAACAAATTTATATTTTTTGTCACTAAAGTATTCAAGTTGAGAATCTGATATTGAACCATAGGGAGGCCTGATTATTTCCGGCTTATAACCTATCACACTTTCAATAATATCATTAGTCCTTTCAATTTCCTGAATAACTTGATTTAGAGAGAGCTCGGCAAAATTGGCATGTGAATAGGTATGGTTAGCCACTTCATGTCCCTCATTATGAATTGCCCTTAAAATTTCTGGATGATATTCTACCTGAGAACCTAAAACAAAAAATGTAGCTGGAATATTATACTGCTTTAAAATTTCCAAAATATCATTTGTATGAGAGGGCGACGGTCCATCATCAAAGCTAATTGCAACTCTTGGTTGAAACCCACCCTCCAGATAAAATACATCGGAATATTCTCGAGCCTGTCGTTTTACTCTTTCTACAAACTTATTTTCTTCATTATCAGGCATCCTTGTTCCCTCATCAATTTTCTCTTCAGATAAACCAATTAAATCTTCTTCACTGGATTCAGACATGTTATTATTATTTTCAGTTGTATCAATTTCCCTTTCATGATTTTCTTCTGGTTCATTGGAAGCCTGATCAGTATCTTCCTGAACAGATTCTAAATCATCATAAAAATTTGATTCAGCTTCCTGAAACCGCTGATACCTATAGGCATGAATAAAATAAGTAGTAGTCGCAGATATAAATATTGTAAAAGCAAATATAATTAGTGCTAATATTATCTGGTTTTTCTTCATCTAATATCCTATCCTTTAAAGATTAATATTCAGTAACTATCTGCTCATAATCAAGCCTTTCTTCTCTAGGTTTCACTTGATGGGACTGATCATGATAACCAACTGATATTAACATATTTATTTTAATATTATCTTCAAGCTCAAAAATCTCTCTAATTTTTTCTGGTTTAAAACCAATCATTGGATGAGTATCAACTCCAAATGCCTTGGCAGTAAACATTATAGACATCGCTAACAAAGAACTATTTCTTATTGCAAAGGCCAGCTTTTTATCTGAGGTATTATATGTCACATTGTCATTATGTTTTATAATTTTCTTTATCTTCTCTTCATTAACCTTTCCTAATTTTTTCTTAACATTCCAGGCAGGATTATACCTATGATAACCATCTTTATCTCCCAAAATAATAAGTAGAACAGGGGCATCCAGAACTTTTTGCTGTGAACAGGCTTCTTCATAAACTTGCTTTCTCATTTCTTTACTTTTAACAGCTAAAATTCTCCATGGTTGAAGATTATAGCTTGAAGGAGCCAGTGTTGCTTTGTTTATGATTTTACGAAGCAAATTATCATCTAAATTTTTATCAGAATCAAAGGCAAAAACTGAACGTCTATTTTCCAAAACATCAAAATAGTCTATCTCAGGTAATTCAGGCTGACTCATAAAATTCCAACTCCTTAATTATTTCAGTTTATTTTAAAAGATAACTTTCTCCAGGATTAATTGGTTTCACTACAGTATCTAGTGATTCCTTACTGACCAATTCAATAAATTCATCTGCTGTTTCAACTAGAACTGGAAATGTTCCATAATGCATTGGAATTACAACATCAGGTTGCAGTAAACGTGTGGCAATAACTGCCTGAGCTGGGTCCATTGTAAACACAGAACCTATTGGTAATAAAGCAAGGTTTATATCATAGAGTTCATTAAATAATCCCATACTTGAAAAAACTCCAGTATCTCCAGCATAGTAAATGGTATTGCCATCAGTTAGTCTGATAACAAAACCAGACGGACTTCCGACCCCTGAGGAATGAAAAGCCTGTACCATAGTAATCTTAATACCATCATATTCTACTGTTCCCCCAATATTCATACCAATACCTTCATTAACAAAATTACTATCTTTTAATTCCGGATTTTCATCTTGAATCTTAGAAATAACTTCAGGCTGGGCAAAAATAATACCTTCTGGTCCCAATAAAGTAGCCACAGATTCCAGATGATCAAAATGATCATGGGTAATTAAAATCATGTCAGCTTCATCAGGAATCACACCTTCTGGAGTTGCTGGATTATTTTCAATATAAGGATCAATCAATACAGTCCTATCATTTTGAGTCGTAATTTCAAAAAATGCATGACCTATCCATCTTACTTTAGTAGCCAATAAAATCGCCTCCCTTTAATATTATTTCTTGATAAATATATTTTATCCTGCTAAAATAACTAAAAATTAATATTAAAACCCAGTAATTAGGCCAGTTAAAAGGCCAAAAACCGACCCTGACCAACCATACATTTTAAGTCTCATCAAATATGATCCAGCAAAACTATTAAACAGATCCTCAATAGCTTCCGCTTCCATCAACTGAACCTGATCAACAGTTATATCTTTAATTGCAATAGATTTCAGCAGTGCCTGAAAATGATTGTCCAGACTATTGAAACCTGCTTCAATAAAATAATCAGATAAATAATTGATAGTTTTTGTTGAAATATATTGATTTAAATGGCCTGCTTTTCTAGAAATATGAATTTCAAATGATTCTGTAACTGCCTGCTTAAATTTAGTACTGGCTGATATATTTTTACTGAATATAATTATATCTTCAGCTAAAATATCTTTTTTAAATAGTCTCCTCGGCTCTTGAATCTTTTTGATTTTAGAGAGCTTTTGTGTTAAATTATCTAAAGTGAATATAATTTTTTCATATCTATTATTTATAATTGGCTTTAGTCTCCCTTTGAATTCCTCCTTATTCAAAGAATTCATACCAGTTATAAACTTAAAAATACCATCAATATCCTGACTATCAAGTAATGAAGCAAAGATAATTTCTAAAATATTTACTAGATCAGATTTTACTTCTTGCTTATTTTCTATTATATTAAATATAACTTCACTTTTAAAACTATTAATATAATTATTTCTTGAACCATCTAAATCTAATTTTATTTCAGGTATTTTTATATTCCAGCAATTGATGACAAACTCTCTTGTATATAATGTAATGGCATCAGCTAACTCAGGTCTAATAAATAATCTGTCGATTAAGACCTGCCAGTCATTTTTGTCAGTTACCTCCCAGAAATTTTTAGCAATTCTATTTATCCCATTAAAAACTAATGGTTTAAAGTTATTTTCAAGTTCTTTTTGATGCTCATAAATAAAATATGGTAGTTTCTTATCTATCAGGACATCAACTAATTCAGCAACTGTTTCTCTGCTCCCAGTAAACCGATACGCACCTTTAAATAAGGCCTGGGATAACCACCCACCATTTTCATCGTCAGCAATTAATTCTTCCTCTAAAATCTCAGCAGCAAACTCTTTTAATTTTCCTCTATATGATTTTATTAAAGCTATGCTTTTCTCTATCATAAATATTTGAATTGAATTATATTCATCAATTAAAAAATTATCAAGACTTAATTTGAAAGCTCTCTGACTATTTTCTGATGAATCCTTAGTCACTTTATAACTTGTTAGAAGTTTAATTAAACCACCACTCCTAATAATATTTAAGACATAATCTGTAATAAAATTATTCAAACTTCTCCTGGTGCTCAATGGGAATATATCTTTTAATCTTTTATTAGAAAAATAATCTTTAATTAACTCTTCAATATTAAATCCTTCTCCAAAATAATTTTTTTCCAAACCCTGATTTTCAGCTTCAACTATCTCATATAGCTGATCAAAAATATACTCAGTAAGAATATTTATTATTTGTTTTAATGAATTAACATCAAAATATAAGCTTAACTTATTATTATTATTTGAAAGATCTTCAAAAGCCTTTGATAAACTATCTAAAATTAAGCCTTCATTTATTAATTCAAGAATTATATCCCTTAGATAACTATAAATTTCCTCTGAATTAAAATTCAATTCATCTATCTCATGGATTAATAATTCAATATTATCGTTAATAATATTTTCAAAGTTATCTTCTAATACTTCTGATAATTTTTTGGAGATATTTTTACTTAAAAGTTTTAAAATTGCTCTCATTTTTCTATAGTCATTTTCTAAAAGGTTTTCTTTGAAAAGTTTTTGATATTCTTGTCTATCATCTTTTAATACCCTATTTATTCGGTATGGTTCCAGTAATTCATCCTGGACAAAATCACCTAAAGTCTCAGCAAATCTTTCCTGGTTTCTAGCAAATAATCCAGGCGTAAATGGCAATCTTTTACCACCTATTTTTACCGGCTCATACGGCCTAAAAATCATCCAGATGGCTATAACATTAGTTATAAAACCAACAAAGCCAAATAATAACATTGCCGGTAAAATAGAAGTAATGCCTGCCCCAGATAAAAGCCCTTCACCGAAAGTATTTAATATTAAACCTGCTAAGCCCCCAAGCATGCCTCCAAAATATGTTAAAGGTTTTAGTTCTTTACCTATAAATCCTTCAACAACCTTTCTCATATCTTCTGCAGATAAATCAATTAGGTTATCAGATACAATCTGGCTTATTTTACCTGATAATAATTTATCAAGGTTATTTTCAACTATATCAATTATTGAAGATGCAAGTTTATCAGCAATTCTAGAGTACCTATTTTTAAAATTAAGTTCTCCTAAGATATCATTTATTTCTTCTGAACTATACTTATCAAAAATACTTTGAACTTCTTTATCTAAGTAAGAGCTAATATTCTCTGAAAGATATTGATAACTTTCATCAGAAATTATTGTTCCTAAATCATAAGCACCTATTTTTTCATATAAATTTAAACTTAAATTATCAATATCTTTATTTTTTAAAAGTTCTTTAAAATCAATCTTTATAATTATAGTCTTAAGCCACTTTAAAATATCTTTATCCTCTAGGATTTGGGCTAAAAATACTTTAAATCTTTCACCATAAAAAAAGCCAGTTGTTAGATTGGTTAACAGGTTATTAACTTCATTAATTAAAATCTGAAACGGTGCCGGGCCCAATATATTTTTTAATGATAGACTTGTATATTTTTCATTATTAGAGTTATTTTTAAACCACTTATAAAGAATATCTAGTATTTTATCATACCATTCACCGGCATCTCCTAATTCTAAATTATCAACTCTACTAATATACCAGCCTAATTCTCTTTTTGATATAATCTCTTTAATTTTTTCTGCAAGCTCATATGCTATTTTATCTAAATTATCATCTTCACTAAATGATTTTAATAACCTACCAATTAATCCATATCTAGAAGCAACTTTACCTGATAAAGCTTTATATAAAATTTGTTTTAAATTATTTTTTAACCCTCTATTACTTTCTAAAATCTCTCCAATAGTTTCATCTACTAATTCTTCTAATTCGCCTTTATGGTTCTGCAGCCAATTCAAAAACTCATAAATCAAAACAGGCAGCTCATTAACTAATAAAGGAGTTATTTCTTTATCCCATGTTTCACCAAATATTTCTGGTAATGTTAGCCTCACTTTTTTAAAAGAGTTAATAAAAGCAGAGCCAACTTCGATACCAAGTTCTTTACCAGCAGGGCTAGTAAGAAATTCATAAATATTATCGAATATTCCAAAATCTGAACCATCAGTCTTTTTATTAAAATTATGAATAATTTCATTCAACGGTTTATTATAAATTTCAGCTAATCTATTTTTTATTATTTCTCTAATCCCTGTTTCTTTTAATAATAAATTGAAATAATTTTTGATTTCATTTTCATTTTTAATTAATTCTTCTTGAAAATCTTCAATTAAATCTAGATATTTCTGATCTTCAACTTGTATATCATTTAAAAGTTTCTTAAGAAAATCTATAAATTCATCTACTAACTCCGGGTCATCAGTCAGTTCTGCAATTATAATAAGAAGTTCTTCAAGTACATTATTAAATTGATTATAACTTATGAGTTGGTTTAACTTAATGTTTTTAGAAATTCTATATAATAAATCAGAAATCATTTCTGATTTAGATAATAATTTTGAGATGCCTTTTTTTGTTGAACTAAAATCCGGGACATCTGAAATTTTTTTATCTTTAATAACTTTTGGTAATTCTTCCATAAACATATCTTCAATTAATAAAGTAAGATTTTCTTTAAATTCATCATTATTTATTTCTCCTGCCAGAGTATTATGATTAATAATTTCCCTTTCAACTAATTGGCTTAAATTATAAATAAACTCTTCTCGGGTTTTTTCAAGAACTCCACCAAAGGGGCCGATTTTTTGAAATAACATTTTAACAGCAACATCATTGGTTATATAGCCGTTTGCTGCACCTGCTATTATATTAAAAGCTAAATTTAATAAGCCCACAGAAATCCCCCCATTAATAAATAAAAGTGGACACTCTATGCCCACTCAAATAAAACCTAAAAACTGTTATTTATATTGTACTACTGCTTAATATATTTATCAAGCCAATAATCTAAATAATAGATTGGCAGTAATACCTGCTATAATCCCACCACAAAAATGACTAAAAATAGCTCTTGAAATCAATGATCTTTTATTTAATGAATCTAACATTGCAACATGTGTACTTAAAAAGCCACTCCAACACATTCCCATTGCAGTAAATACAGCTATTTCATGTCCTGATATTAAGCCACTTGATATAAAAGTAGGAATTAAGCTTAAGGCTGCCCCAACAGCACCTAAGGCAGTAATTGGAAATGCTATAGATTCAGGACTTGAGAAACCAAACAAAGGCCTTAAGATTGGCGAAAGAAATTCTCCTATCCTTGGCAAAAGCCTTACACCTTCAAAGGCTTCCCCCTGAAATCCAAGAGAAGGGTCTGATGGTCCAAAAGTAAGGATCATAATTAAAGTACAGATAACTAAAACACCAGGTATTATACTTAAACCAATCTCTACACCCTGTTTTCCACCTTCAAGCATTGCCGATAGAAGTCTTTCAAAAAAATTATTTAATCCTGTATTCTTCTCATTATTTTTTAACTCATCTCTGGAAGTATTTTTATCATCAAGAACTTTTAATTCAAAACTATCAATAGGCTTTCTCTTAATTTGATAACGCATTAACCTTACACTGACTATACTACCAACAATCGCCCCAACATTGCCAATTAAAGCCTCCCTAATAAATCCTAAACCAGCCATAAATGTTGTTAAAATTAATCCCATTCCAAATGCAGTTCCTAAATTACATAATAAAGGAATATCTTCTTCTTTAAAATAAGCCAGATAATCTTTCTCTTTAGCAAGAGAAATAATCGCAGGATTATCAGATAAATATGTCGTTACTATCCCTAAAAATGAAACCCCTGGCAATTTATATAAAGGTCTCATTAAAGGTGCAAAAATATAATTCAACAATTTTATTACTTTAAATTCTGAAGCCATTTTCCCAAAAGCTCCAGCCAGAACTGCTATTGCCATAATATAAAAAACAGTGTCTATTAGCAGTTCATAAGATGTATTAAATAATGTTGAAAAAAGATTATCTATACCCATTATGCTACCTGTATATCCAAAAAATATAGTGACTAATCCTAAAAATAATATAGTATCCATATTATCAATAAACAAGTATAAAACAGGTAGTTTATCTTTTCTGTTTATTGATTCTTGGTGGTCCCTTTTAGAATTGTAGACAGACATTACTCTCCTCCTAGTAAATCAATGTATTGTGAAATTCAACACTATTATTATATACTATAAACACTGATTACTGCAAGAAGAATTTATTTATTTTTTGTAGTTAATCCAAAATCATTTCCAACTACTTTTACTGCCTTAGCTTCATAACCTGCTGGAACTAACCAGGAGATTTTAATTTCTGAGGTAGTAACCATTAAAATAGGTATATTTGAGTTAGCCAACAACCTAAAGACCCTTGCAGCTACACCAGGCTGCGTTCTCATACCTGGTCCAACTACTGACACTTTAACCACCTCTGAACGAATCCACCAATCTGACAGACCCCAATCTTTTTTATAATAGTCTATCAATTCTCTAGCCTTATCTATATCTACTTCAGGAATTGTAAAACTCAAATTCATTTTTCCTGATTTATCAAGTAATTGGGAAATCATATCTACATTAATTTCATAATTGGCTAGAGAATCAAAAACATCTGCTAAAATATTACTATCAGATTCTAAATCTCTTAAAGTAATCTGAATATCATCTCTATTAACAGCCATCCCAGTAACAAGACTGGCCTCTAAATAATCAATATTACCATTAATAGTTGTACCCTCTACTTTTGAACAACTTTCGGCAATATAAAGGGGCACCTGATATTTCTGAGCCAGCTCTACAGCTCTTGGATGAATAACTTCAGCCCCTAGACTTGCCATCTCAATCAATTCTTCATAGGAAGTATGAGTAAGTTTTTTGGCTCCAGGCAGCAGTTTTGGATCACAGGTATAAATACCTTCAACATCAGTATATATTTCACATTTTGCCCCTAATTTTGCAGCAAGTGCTACAGCGGAAGTGTCACTTCCTCCTCGACCTAAAGTTGTATATTCATCTTTCTCAGTAACTCCCTGAAAACCAGCTGCTACTACAATTCTACCCTGGTTTAATTCCTTTTTAATTCTAGATAAATCAATATCTTTTATTCTAGCTTTCTGATGACTTGCAGTTGTCTCTAAATGAAGCTGAGCGCCTGTTAGGGAAACTGCTGGACAGCCTAAATCCTGGAGGGCCATGGTTAATAAAGCTATTGAAACTTGTTCCCCAGTATTCAATAACATATCTAATTCTCTAGAATCAGGTTTTTCAGAAACAGATTTAGCTAATTTTAATAACTCATCAGTCGTATCACCCATTGCAGAAACAATTACAACTACTTCCTTTGATTCTTCTTTGGTTTTTTTTATCTCCCTGGCAACTCTTTTAATTTTTTGGGTTGAACAAACAGAACTTCCTCCATATTTTTGAACTACAATATCCATTATTTTATTTCCTCCTGAAAGTCATATACTATATCTATTTAATTTATCATATTAAAAGCATAAAATAAAGGATTAATTTCTGCTTCCAGGTTTAATAGGGGCTGTTTTTTCTTTTTGACAGATGGGACACTCTGATTCCTCAAATGAAGGCACTTCCAATTGCAATAAAGGCTGAAAAGGATACTTGAACTCAGCTTTCCCGTTACTTCTATCCACAATCGAGCTTATGCCAATAATTTCAGCACCCTCTGCCTCAATTATTCTTAATAATTCCTTAACTGAACCTCCAGTAGTTACAACATCTTCAACAACTAAAACTCTCTGACCTTCCTCTAAACTAAAACCTCTTCTAAACTTCATCTCGCCTTCTTTTCTTTCACTAAAAATTGCAGGACGATTTAGAGCCTGACCAACAGCATATGCTAGAACCACGCCCCCCATTGCTGGTCCAACAACGACTTCAGGCTGATATTCTGACCAGATATCAGCAATTCCTTCTGCTAATTCCTTAGTATACCAGGGATACTGAAGAACCTGAGCACATTGAATATACCTGTCTGCATGTCTTCCGGAACTTAAAAGAAAATGTCCTTCAAGTAAAGCCTCACTCTCTTTAAGAATCTTAATTACTTCTTTTTGTTTAATCATTATTTGCCACCTCTTTATGAGCCAATCCAATTATCTCTTTCAGGCTCTTAAAATTATTTCTATTTAAATAGTTTCTAAGGCCAGCTTTGATTTTAACAGGTGCATATGGATCAACTAATGTTGCAGTTCCAACACCAACAGCCTTAGCTCCAGCCAGAAAATATTCTACTGCATCCTCAGCTGACATTATACCACCAACCCCTAATACCGGCAGAATATCATTTTTTACGATTTCATAAACCAGTCTCAATGCAACTGGTTTTATAGCAGGACCAGAAAGGCCACCTGAACCAGTAGCTAATACTGGCTTTTGTTTATCAATATCTATTTTCATGCCAGGAAGAGTATTAGCTACAGCCAGAGCATCTGCTCCTCCTTCAGCTGCTGAATTTGCTATTGGCATTATATTTCTAACATTAGGGGTTAATTTAACCATAACAAAACCTTTATATTCCTTTCTGACAAGCCTGGTTATCTGATAGACTAATTCTGGATCTGTACCAAAAGCTAAACCGCCCCCCTTAATATTAGGACAGGACACATTAACCTCAATCCCATCAAATCCGTCATTTTCTGCTAAACCTGCTGCCAATCTTTTAAAGTCATCTAATGAATGTCCTGAAATGTTAACCAGAACTTTAGTATTAATATTTTTAATAAAAGGCAATTCCTCTTCAATAAAACCTTCAAGTCCTGGATTTTCAAGGCCAATGGAATTGATTAAGCCAGATGCAGTTTCAGCAATTCTAGGAGTAGGATTACCGTCCCTGGGATCAACAGTTATCCCCTTAACAATCAAGCCACCAAGCTCCTTAAGTTCATAAAAATCAGCAAGCTCTCTACCAAAACCACAGGTTCCAGAAGCAGTCATAACTGGTGATTCAAGCTGCAATGAACCAAGGGAAGTTTTTAAATCAACCTGATTATCCATTAATAATCACCTCGTTAGCAGGCAATACTGGACCTTCTTTACATAATCTCTTATTCCCTGAAGTAGTCTTACAACTGCAGGATAGACAAAGCCCGTTACCGCAGGCCATTCTCTCTTCTAAAGAAAACTCACCAGCTATTCCTTCCTCACTAAGCCAGGTCTGTAACCAAACTAACATTGGCTTTGGACCACAACCATACAAATAATCATATTTAATTTCATTACCTAAACTACTATTATTAAGAAGACAGGAAATATTACCCTGACTACCGAAGCTGCCATCATCTGTCGATAATTTTAAATTAATAGCTAAATCTGCAAAATAATTAGCTAAAGGTTTTAATACGTCTTCATTTACAGCTCCTAAACATAGTGTCAGCTCATTATCTGATCCTAGATTCCTGGCAAGATAATATAATGGAACTATTCCCATTCCTCCACCTGCTAACAGTAATTTTTTGCCATTAAAGTTCAGAGTGAAACCATTTCCCAATGGCCCCTGGATATCAATTGAATCTCCATTTTTATATTTACTTAATATTCCTGTCCCCCTGCCTACTACCTGGTAAATAAAACTAACTTCATTTCTAACTGAATTATAATCAAAGACAGAGAGGGGTCTCCTTAAAAGAGGATCATAACTTTCATCACCACTAACTTTTAAATTAAAAAATTGACCAGGTTTTATTACTTTTTCTTCCCCTAACTTTATCTTTAACAAATATATTTTTTTTGCAATTTGATCATTTCTAATGACCTCAGTCATTTAAAACACCTTCATTTTTAAGAGCTTTATTAATTTCTAACTGCATTAATCTGGCAGCTTCGGCTGCTGCCTGACCAAATTCTTTTTCACTATATTTATTATTATATGGCTCTTTTCTATATGCAAAGATTATTGAACGGGCAGAATTTACTATACCTCCATATCCATTATTATCAAAACCGGCAATAACATCTTCTGCACCACCACCCTGAGCACCATAACCAGGTATTAAAAAGAAGGTGTGGGGCATTAACTTTCTTAAATTTGCCAATTCTTCAGGACAAGTAGCACCAACGACCGCCCCAAGATTACTGTATCCAGTTTCACCCCGATAATTTTTACCCCATTTTTCAAATTTTAAGGCCAGTTCCTCATAAAAACTCCGGCCAGATTCTAATTTCAAATTTTGTAAATCTTCAGCTCCAGGATTAGAAGTTCTGACTAAACCAAATACTCCATTTTCTTTATTTTCAAGAAATGGTTCTATACCCTCAAAACCGAGAAATGGATTTATTGTTAAAGCATCAGATTTTACAAAGCCCAGACTTTTTTGATTTTTATTATAACCTTTATTTAAATATGCATTATAATAACCTCTGGCAGAGCTACCAATATCATTTCTCTTCCCATCAACAATTACCATTAAACCAGCTTCATGAGCATACTCTACTGTAGCTTTAAATGTTTCTAAGCCTGGTACCCCAAGCTGCTCATAAAAAGCTAATTGTGGTTTAACAACAGCAGTATATGGTTTTACATTTTCAATAATAATCTGATTAAATAATTTAACTGCACTGGCTAAACTTTTTAAATATTCAATCTGATTATTAGCTTCATATACACCATTCTCGTCCATTAGATACTCTGGAATTTGATCTATATGAGGATCTAAACCTACACAAATTCGACTTTTTTTCCTGTCAATTTGAGATATTAAACGATCAATAAATAAGCTCAGCTTGACCACCTCTATTATCATATATTATATTACCATTTTTAATTGTTAATTTAACCTGACCGGTTAATTCTTGATTATTATAAGGTGAATGTTTGCCCTGGGACTTAAACTTATTTGTATCTACAACCCAGCTTTCTTTTTCAGCAAATATTGTAATATCAGCAGTTGCTCCTGGCTGCAGACCTATCTTATCTAATTTTAATATCTCTGCTGGATTATAGTACATTAATTCTATTACCTGATTCCAATCCAGTTTATCTTCCCTTATTAAGTAATGATGAAGAACTGATAAAGCAGTCTCTAAACCAGAAATTCCAAAAGCAGCTGAATCAATTGTTCCCATCTTTTCTTCATAGGTATGAGGAGCATGATCTGTTGCTATAACAGAAAGCTCTCCATCTCCCACCGCTTTTATCAAAACATCTCTATCTTTTTCTGTCCTCAGGGGAGGATTAACTTTCATAGCAGTATTATAATCCTGCAGATTTGCATCCGTCAATGTTAAATGATGAGGAGTAACTTCTGCTGTCACATTAATTCCATTCTCCCTAGCCGCTTTAACAAGCTCAAAACCTCTTGCAGTACTTAAATGAGCAATATGGAGTCTGGCTCCTGTGAGATCAGCCAGAGCAATATCTCTTGCAATCATAACTTCTTCCGCTGCAGCTGGAATCGGTTTTAACCCTAACTTAGTTGAATAAAAACCTTCGTGCATAACCCCTTCAGCTGCTAAATTCAAGTCTTCACAGTGACTAATAATTGGAAGGTCAAAGGGTCTTGCATATTCCATTGCCCTGCGCATTACTTCGCTATCCATTACTGGATTACCATCATCAGTAATACCTTTAACACCAGATCTAGAGAGAAAACCAATCTCAGCTAATTCCTTACCTGAACTACCTTTTGTAATTGATCCTAGCGGGATAACATCTACTAAAGCCTCCTGAGCCCTGGCTTTTATTAACTCAATCGTGGCAGGATTATCAGCTATTGGATCTGTATTTGGCATCGCTGCTACTGTGGTAATTCCACCTGCAGCTGCAGCTTCACAACCAGTCTTAATAGTCTCCTTTTCTTCATAGCCTGGTTCTCTCAAATGTACATGCATATCTATTAAACCAGGTAAGATTTTGGCACCATCTAAGTTTATAATTTTTGTATTATTCTCTTCAATCTTTTCAGCAATTTCAACTATCTTTTCGTCTTCTATTAAAATATCAACTCTTTCTGGAAATTCATTTCTTGAATCAACTGGACAACCATTTTTAAGCAAGAGCTTCATGTTTTACCTCCTTACCAGCTAGCAAATAAAGTAGCGCCATTCTTATAGCTACACCATTGGCAACCTGTTCAGTTATTACCGACTGTTTACTATCAGCAACATTAGATTCTATCTCAACACCGCGATTCATTGGTCCTGGATGCATAACCAGGGCTTCAGGCTTTAAACGGTCCTGCCTCTCTTTATTTATACCATATAAATATCTATATTCTCTTAAAGAGGGAAATAATCCCCGTTCCTGTCTCTCAAGCTGAATTCTTAAGATATTAACTGCATCAACACCTTTTAAGGCTTCATCAACATCCTGATACACTTTAACTCCAGCCTGTTCAATTCCCATTGGAATCAATGTCGCTGGACCGCAAAGTCTTACTTCAGCACCAAGGGTTAATAAACCCCAGATATTTGATCTGGCAACTCTAGAGTGGGCAATATCCCCAATTATTAAAACCTTTTTCCCTTTCAAACTTCCAAGCTTATCCCAGATAGTAAATATATCAAGTAAAGCCTGGGTTGGGTGAGCATGGGCACCATCTCCTGCATTTAAAACAGCTGCCTGCAGGTTATCTCCTAAATATTTTGCTGCACCTGGATGACTATGTCTTACAACTACCACATCTGCTGCCATAACCTCCATTGTTCTGGCTGTATCAAGTAAAGTTTCTCCTTTAACAACACTACTGGCCTTTTTTGAAATACTCATAACATCTGCACTTAACCTTTTTGCTGCCAGGTCAAAGGATGATTTTGTTCTGGTGCTTGGTTCAAAGAAAAGATTAACAACTGTCTTACCCCTTAATGTAGGAACTTTTTTAACTGATCTGGTAAAAATATCTTTCATAGAACTTGCTGTCTCAAGAATTCCATAAATTTCTTCTTCTGTTAAGCCATCAAGAGCAATAAAGTCTTTCTGTTTTAACATCGAGCCACCTCCATTTGAGTTTGGGAAGGCCCATCAGTCTGGAAAATTACATAAAAAAAACTCTCTACCAACCGGTAGAGAGGTAATTATGCGAGGAATTACAGGTATAATTTTCCTAAAAACTTACCTGCAATTATTATGAATCCTTTTCCAGCCTCACAGGACCGGTTTAAAAGTTAATACTATTCATTTATATTAACCATATCAGATAAAATTATTTTTGTAAAGAGTCTATCTTAACATTTTATTAAATGAAACTTATTTTAACTTTAAAACAGCACCATCTAAAGCAGGAATATCCACCCTTAATTGATCATTTATAAAGAGGTGATTACCCCCCTGATATATATCAGCATAGGCTGAAGAGTTTAAGCTAATTTCATTTTCACCAGTGGTTTTAGCCATCCCTAACCTACTATAACTGGTATTAAGCTGTTCAGGGCTTAATCTTACTTCTTTGGATTCATCACTATTATTAATTAAAACCAGGACTATATCATCCTGATACTCTCTTAAAAAACCATAAATATCAGGATCATCGGTCTCAATTAATTTAATAGTTCCTTTTCTCAGTACGATATTATCCTTCCTTAACTTAATCAGGTCAGTCACAAAATCTCTCATTTCATCATCTGGACTCACATAACCTCTATCTTCCCAGATCATTGTCCTCCGATTATCCGGGTCCTCTCCGCCTTCCATAGCAATTTCATCGCCATAATAAATCATTGGAGCCCCAGGATAAGTAAATTGAAGAAACATACTTAAAGCAAAACGATCTTTATCCCCATCAAGCAAAGTCAGATACCTTTGAGTGTCATGACTGCCAAGTAAATTTTGTAATGAATAAACAGCCTGCTCAGGATAATCAAAAAATAATTTCATCATCTGATTATGAAATTCTTCAGCTGTTATATCTCTCTTGCCTATGAAGTTATTGACAGCGTCTCTAAAACGATAATTCATAACAGCATCAAATTCATCGCCCTCAAGATACTCTCTAGCATTTCCCCAGACTTCACCTGTCAGATAAAGATCCTCATCATAATTTTTGACAAACTCCCGCCATTCTTTCCAGAATTCTGGATTAGTCCCCTTTACATCCATAGGTACATCCAATCTCCAGCCAGCTATTCCTGCATCAAGCCACTGTTCCGTTATCTCAAATATATACTCCTTTACTTCTGGATTATTTAAGTTTAGCTCAGGCATATGACCATGTCCCCACCAGGCATCATAATTAGGTTCTACCGTCTCACTCTGCTCATATAGAGGTATTACAGGAAAATCATGAATATTAAACCAGTCAACATATTCAGAGTCTTCTCCATGTTCCACAACATCCTGAAAAGCCCAGTGTTCATAACCTACATGATTGAAAACACCATCCAGTATTACTCTTATTCCGGCAGAATCTAATTTCTCCACTAATTCTGCAAAATATTCCTGAGACCTTTCCTGATCACCAGAATATACTAAACTATCATCGATATATTCAAAACCTGATGTATTATAACGATGATTTGCACTGGCTTCAAAAATCGGATTGAAATAGATGGCATTTATTCCTAAGTCCTCTAGATAAGGAATTTTTTCTTCAACACCTAATAGATCGCCTCCATAATAGACAAAATAACCGGCCTGAGGATTGATCGAATTATCTCCGTCAACAACACCATCAGGACCTAACACAGGATCTTCTGAAGGAGCAACCCCCTGATCCCAATCAGGAATATAACTTTCATAACGATTATCTACATCCTGATAAAGCTCAGTCAACTCTGGATCATTATTGGAATTACCATTTGCAAAACGATCTGGAAAAATCTGATAAAACATCGCATGATGAGACCATTCAGGCGTAGTAAATATTTTTCTTTCTGAAATATCTACTGTAATAGGCTCAACTTCATCAAATTCTTCAGCAACTTCTTCGCCATAATACACGCTATTATCACCATCAATGACTTCAAAGAGATAGCTAAATTGATCATTATTAATCTCTAGAACGGCTCTGTAGTATTCACCATTATCATAGACCATAAAGGGTTTTAGATCTTCTATTCTTTCATCTGTTTGATCAAATATATGAACCTTTACTTCTTCAACCTCTTCTTTTCTGGTCTGAAATCTAAAAGAAAAACTATTATCAGAAATCGGATTCAAATAACGATGGTCATCACTATTATGATGTAAAAGTTCCTTAGTTATCTCTCCGTCGCCTCTGGTTCCAGGACCTTCAACGGCATCATCTGATTCACCAACTCTGATTACTGCATTTTCACCGCCAAACCCATCAGGAGCGTAATCATCTGCATCTTCTGGCGTCTGCCAATTAGTTCCATCAATAACAAATTTGTATTCATACTCTCCAGGCTCAAGATATACAGTAACTCTATAAACACCATTATCTTCTTCCATTAAAGTTTCCTGGGGGTTCCAGTCATTAAATTCTCCAGCCAGATAAACCTCATCTACTGCAATTGGTGGTTCATAACTAAATTCAACTTCTATTAATCCAGGCTCTGGTTCAGTAACAGCCTGCACATTGGCACCAACCACCATTGTCACCAGCAGAGCAAAAACTATAACCAATAAATTAATTTTATTTTTAAAGATTTTAACCGCCCCTTTCGTCAGTAATGATAATTACTTTATTTTCGTAAAACTGCTCTAACTGGAGCACCATAAGCACCTGCAATTTTAATAGGTAGACAGATCAGCTCATAATTTCCTGGTTTAATTTTTCTAAGATCAACACCTTCCAGAGCAATAGTATCACCGGCCCCTAAAAATATTTCATGGGGTTCTATTAAATCATCAAATGGAGCTATAGAAAAATAATCAATACCTAAAAGCTTAACTCCTTTATTAAGCAGCCAGCTCATTACCTCAGGGGTAAATGACTGATACTCTTTATGAAATCTATCATCCTCAATAAAATCGCTGTTTCCTGTTTTAACTATTAATCTTTTAGTTCCTTCTGGCACCTTTCCTTCTAAATCAGCAACTTTAATATTTTCATTTCCTTCAACCTCAACAATTAGAACTTCTCCAATCAAAAGGTCTAAATCTAAATCGATTAGCTTTTTACCTCCATCTACATAATGGCCAGGGGCATCTATATGGGTCCCAAAATGGGTAGAAGTTTTAATCTCACAAAGATTACAGCGATCTCCTTTTGATATCTCCTTGAGATATTTTATTTCATAAGAGTCATGGTCAGGCCAGCCTGGTAAATTTTCATCTAAGGTTAATGTTATATCATAGGTTTTCAAAATAAATCTCCTCCAATTATTTTATTCTGTAAAAATTATCTTTCAATAAGTATTATAACATATTAATTACAAAAATAAGAATTTTACTTGTTATATAGGGTAAATTTTATTATAATTAAGAACAGATGAATTTAAACAATTTTTTTCCATTAAGGTCGTATAATTAAGGTGGTATCTGGGATGTTTAAAAAAACAGGCTTCAAAATACTAATAGCATCATTAATGTTCATTGCATTATATATATTCTGGGAAGATATTCAGGCTCTGCAAATACAGAGAATAGTTAATGATGTCGATAATACTCTAGTTGCCTCATTAATTATTCTTGGAACATTTTCTCTTAAGTCACTTTTTTTCTTTTTACCATTATTTTTAATCTTTATCTCTTCAGGTATGATCCTGCCAATTATTCCTGCCGTAATCCTCAGTATACTTGGTGTAACAATTGAATTTTCACTAACATATTTATATGGATATTTTCTAGGAACAGACTTCGTCGAAAAAATTGCCACTAAATATCCTAAATTTGAAGAGATATTGTCATATAGATCAAGTAATAGTGTCAAAGTAGCATTCTTTTTCCGGCTTGTTCCAGTCATGCCTGAAGCTGTAAGTTTAGTATTAGGAGCTACTGGCAATAACTATTTAGAATATATTTTGGCTTCTGTAATGGGAATGATCCCTAAATTATTGATTTTCACTTCTATCGGTAATGCAATTGTCAATCCAATCTCCCGAATTGACATAGCAGTTTTTATTGGGGCTATTTTAATCTGGTTATTAGCTTTAAAATTATTTCAGGTAAATGGCAAAAGAAATACTCAGGGAAAAGATAGTCTTCAAACTGAAGAATAAAAAGATAAACCCAGGCTGGATAGCCTGGGAATCTTATTTAAAAAGTTTTAATTAACATCAACAAAATTATAACCTGCTTTTTCAACTGCCTCTCTTAAAAGTCCATAATCTACCTCTTGCTCAAGCTGAATAATTGCCTTATCTGCATCTGCACTTACATCTGCTGATATTACTCCTTCTATTGCTTCAAGTTCTTCTTGAACCCGTCCTGCACAGTGTTCACAGGACATACCCTTAACTATTACTGTCTTCTCCATAATGTCATCCTCCTCTATACCCCTAATTGGTATTTATTAAGTCTATTTTATCAGTCAACTTTAAAACTGTCAAATTAAAACCGTCCTATCAAAAGGACGGCTTTGTAAATTAAATATAAATTATTGTTCTATTGTAGTTATTATTCTAAATTCAACTCTTCTTGACTGCTCCCTATTCTCTTCGCCATCAACATATACCGGTTTACTGGAAGACATTCCAGTCGAAATCAATCTATCTTTAAGCCAGTCAAATTCATCTGAGACCTCTTCTAGTGAAAGGCAATATTCTAAAGTGTTATAGGCTCTATCCTGAGACAAGTTTAAGTTCTTTTTATATGCCTCAATTTCCTGATCAGTACCCAGCCACTCACTTGAAGCATGGCCATCAATTCTAATTTCAGCTATCTGTTCAGTATATTCAGAGTCACGCAGAATTTCTAAATACCTGGGGAAGAAATCAGCAATTATATCTTTAAATTCTTGAGTTAAACGGCTACTTCCTGTTGCAAATTTTGTATCAAGTTGATTAAATCTGATTATTAATTGACCAGGTAAGATTTCAGCCTGCCAATCATCAAGATATTCATCAAATTCCTCTTCCATTTCAGAATAAATATTCTCCTGAAGTTCAGTTAATTCAACATCCACAACTTCTGGCATTTCTTCTAATTCATTTTCTAATCTTTCAATCTCAGCCTGCAAGCTTTCCTTTTCTTCTTCTAAGTCATCAATTCTTTCTCTTAACTCTCCGGTATCTTCAATTTCTGATTCCAAGCTGGATTTCTCATCTTCTAACTCTTCTATTCTAGTAGTTGCATCTTCGCATTCTTCAAGTTCAGCTCTAAGTTCATCTCTTTCAGTTCTTAAGTTATCCCTTTCTGCCTGTAAATCTTCTAGCTCAATCTCTAATTCAGAAACTCTTTCCTGACTGTTAGCAAGCTCATCTTTTAATGATGATATTTCCTCTTCCATATCCATCATTTCTGCTGATATCTCAGAATAATCTTCAGCTTCTATGTTTAAATCAGAAAGTTCTTCAACAAGATTATCTCTTTCTTTTTGTAATTCCTGAAACTGCTCTTCATATTCTGCAGCCTCTTCTTTAGCAATATCTAATTCATCTTCAAGACTATTTCTTTCTTGCTCCAGTTCTGAAACCTGGTCTTCCAGGTCTGTATTTCTTTCTGCTAATTCTTCTGCTCTACTTTCCAAATCCTCATATTCTTCCAGTTGCTCTCTTAATTCTTCCAACTCTTCATTTAAAGAACTTCTTTCTTCATCAATTTCATTTACCTCTGCCTCTTTTTCACTGAGTTGATTTTCAAGCTCATCTATCTGATTCTCCATTTCTTCCTGTAATTGGGCCAGCTCCTCTTCTAGCTGAGCAACTCTATCTTCAGATTGATCTAACTCTTCCAGTAAGTCTGCTTTTTCTGATTCAAGCTGACTGACCCTATCTTCCATCTCTGTATATTCTTCAATTTCAGTTCTTAGTTCAGTTCTTTCAGCTATTAATGTTTCTCTTTCTTCCTCCCATTCAGTTGCTTCACTTGTTTGATTTTCTTCCTGTTCAGCAATTTGGTTTTCCAGGTCTGCAATCTCAGCATCTTTATTAGCAAGCTCCTGATTAAGCTTTTCTATTTCTTCTTCAAAACTCTGCTGTTCATCATCAAGATTAGCACGAAGTTCTTCTAACTCAGATTCCAGACTATTAATTTCTTGCTGAAGTTGATCCCTTTCAGCCAGGGTTTCTTCAAGTTCTTCCTGACAGGTATCAAGTTCCTGCTGAAGTTGATCTTTATCATCCTCAAGGTTCTCCTGGGTTTCAGCTAATTCTGTTTCAAGTTCTTCAGCTTGCTCCTGATCAGAAATCATCTTACCAGCCAGTAAAACAACAATTACCACAGCTATAACAAAAATTATAATTGCTGCTTTGTTATCCTTTAATTTTTCTACAAAACTTTTATTCTCGATAATTCCCACCTCCATAAATTTAAGCAAAATTATGAAAAATTCAGCAAATTATAAATAGATTATACCTAAAGACTTAAATATAATCAATCATTAAAGACTAAATTCTAATCTCAATTCCAGCTAATTTATTAACTTCTATTATTAACTCCCCTTTTAATACATTATCGTCAGAAAGGAAGAATAATTTAATAGTAATTTAGTCTTAAGTAATACCAGACCATACCTATATATTCATGAATAGCTCTGGTAGTCCTCCTTAAACCACTAACCTGAGGCCAAAAATTATAGATTCCCCCAGGCAAATTAAAGGAAACAAATTCTGCAGGTACTGAAGTTATATTATCGAAATAATGATTAAATGCCAGTTCTGACCTCTGCAGATGCCAGGCTGAAGTAACTATCGCCAGTTCAATATCCTGTTCAAATAAATCTAACTCATTTAAAAAATAAGGGTGTTCCAGAGTACTTGTCGATTCAGACTCAAGAAGAATATCCTCTTCTTCGACGCCAAGACGGATAGCCTGTTCAGCCATTAACTCAACCATCCTATCTCCAGGCCCCTCACTTAACCGACCCTGCATAACTAAATAGTCTGCCTGACTGGCCATAAAAAACTGAACGCCTCGATTAACCCTCTGGACCGTTGAATCACCAGGTAATTCATAGGCTTCAGCAGGCCCCTGATAAATTCCGCCGCTCAAAACTGTAACTACTTGAATATCAGGAGAAGGTTCAAGTAAGCCTGTATCCAGATAAGGTTTTTCAAGCGGCCTGGCTATCATGACAGAAACTGCTGGAGTACTTATTACCCCAAGAGCCAGGTTAAATATTATCACAACCAGTAAAAGAGATTTAACTTTTTTATTTGCTGAATTAATTTTAATTAGTCCATAAAACCCAAGGAAAATATTAAGCAGTATAACAATAAACAAAGGTGATAAAATCAGTTTAGCCATTAATCATCACTACTATCCTGATTAGAGGACTTATTAAAGATCTCTTTTAATGTTTCAACAGCTTCTGCTGAGAAAGACTCAAAATGTAAATCTCTCTGGGGAAATGCAATATTTACATCATTTTCAGCTAATAAATCCCAGACATCCATTAAAACTTCGCTTTTAATATTGGCAACCCCCATAGATGGATCTTTAATCCAGAATCTTAATTCAAAATTGACTGTATTATCCCCAAATTCTTTAAGTAAACAGACTGGGTCAGGATCCCTAATAATTCTATCATGATCATTCATAGCCTGTAAGATAAGCTCCTGAACCTGCTTTAAATCACTGTCATAACCAACCCCAACCTTAGTATCCAGGCGGACTAAATCATCGCTATAAGACCAATTAATAACCTGATTAGTGATAAAACTTTCATTAGGGATTAAATATTCTTTGCCTGCCAGAGTAACAACAGAAACAAACCTGGTATTTAAAGTTCTAACGGTGCCAAAAACATCTTCTATCTCAATTACATCTCCTGGTTTAATAGATCTATCCAGAATAATAATAATTCCACTAATAAAGTTAGAGACAATTTTCTGCAAGCCAAAACCTAAACCAACACCGATAGCGCCACCGAGAAATGTAAAGGCACTAAGATCGATTCCCATAGTGTTTAAAGCCAGCATAAAAGCCATTACATATAAGATAATCCTAACTGTCTTTTGAATTAACACCCTAACTGAAGGCGTTAAGCTATTTGATCTCTGAAGACGCTTTCGAAAATATTTTTCAGACCAGCTGGCTATCCAGAAAAAGAATATTAACATCACAATGCCCCTGATTATCATCATCAACGAGAGCTGAAAATTCCCAAGGTTAACATCTAAATCCTCAAGAAATTCAACAAAAAGATCATACAAACCAAGTATATTTAAAACAGCAACTATCCAGATCAAATAAGATACCAGACGAACCCAGTTAGTTGTTGGCAATAACCAGGTAATGGTTCTTATGATCAGCCAGGCCACAAGCAGATAGCCTGCAATTAAAGTTAAGGCTGCTGGCAGATTTAAAACTGCTGCAATTAAGTTATACAATAAAACAAATAGAGTCAATCCAAATCTATAGGAAAGTTCATCCCAGAAAGCAGGCCAGCCTGGTGGCAGATTAAAGGGCAGAGAATTTAAAATTGTCCTGCCCTTATCTCTAATTTTAGTTTTAAATAAATAAACTATTCCAGCCAGGATAACCAGAATACCCAGTGAAATCAAATTTTGGTAAGCAAAAATTTCTATCTCAATCCACCTAACTACCTCATCTAATAAACCCATGAATTCTGCTGGCAAAACAAATCCCTCCAATCTAAAATCATCTTAATCTATTATTCTAGCAGGAGGTCATTAAGTCCTGCAAAAAATCAAAAATAGCCGACAGAAAAACCTGCCGGCTAAATATTACAAAATCTATTAATTAGACTTACCAGTCATACTTAAAGAAATTACCCAGTTTTTCAAAATCTTCTAGCCTGGATTCAATCTCTAGCATCTTATCTACAGTTAAAGGTTCAAATTTTCTGAGTAACTCAATATTTTCTTCCAGTTCCTTAAGGCTGCCGATGCCAATAATAGTTGTCGTAACAGGAAGGCTCCAGACATAATATAAAGCTTCTCTTATAGAATCCAACCCATTTTCAGATACAAGTTTGCCTCGTCCCAGAACCTTCATACCAATAATTCCCATATTTCTTTCCAATAATTCTGCCAGTAAAACTTCCTGAAAAGATTTATAATGAATATCTGCAGCATTCATTGAGACAAGGGCAGTATCAAAGTCAAATTCCTGAATCCCCTTTAATAATATCTCAGGATCTTTATGACCAGTAATTCCAAGGTTCCTAACAACTCCCTGGTCTTTCAACTCTTCCAGGGCTTTAATAGCACCATTCTCAGAAAATATTTCTGATAAGTCCTGTTCAGTTCTGACATTATGAACCTGATAGAGATCCAGATAATCAGTCTGCAATCTATTCAATGTCCTCTCAATCAATTCCATCGTCCCTGAATAACTCCGCTTATGAGTCTTACTGGCCAGAAATACCTCATCCCGTCTACTTTTCATTACCCTGCCCAGATTAGATTCGCTATCGCCATCTTTGTAAGCAGGAGCTGTATCAATATAATTAACACCTGAGTCAATAGCCCTATTAATTATTTCTATTGCTTCATCCTGCCTGTCACTATCTGCAACAGTTATCTCTCCACCTAAACTCAGCAGATTAATCTCTTCACCAGTCTTTCCCAGTACTCTCTTGTTTAAATTCATATTATAGGTCCGGGCCAGCATATCTTTTAAAAAACCTTTTCTATCTCTCATAAATTAGCCCTCCTTCATCAAGTCTTTCTTCAGAGATCCTGCGGGAATGCACCGGGATTGCTCCGGCAATGCTCCGGGAATGCTCCGGGA
>CAZLCX010000008.1:77201-101108 GCA_964558325.1 uncultured Halanaerobiaceae bacterium
AATGCTCCGGGAATGCTCCGGGATTAATTTTATTGCCCTTTAATCTCAATTCAACTATAACTTAATACTATAATATCAAATAATAATTTTGTCAGCAAACATAGCCTGAATTCTTCTATATTCCCCGAGCCCCTTTAGAACAACCTCTACCTGATAACCCTCATCTCTTAAAATATTCAACCAGCTATTACCTTCTCCAGCTAAATCCTTTTTAGCATGGCTGCCAGCAGTCAGCATAAAAGGCGCCAGATAAATTTTTCTAATAGCTGATTTTTTTATTTTTTCAAGCACAATCTCCAGGCCAGGATAAGCTTCTAAATTAGCTATATAAAAACTCTCCATCCCTATATCCTTAAATACATAATCTAAAAGAACATAGGAAGAATTGGCTGGATGACTGGTCCCATGGCCCATTAAAATAACAAGTTCATCAGCTGCTAAAACCGGCATCTCCTCCCTTAAGATCTCAGCAACCTGAAAATAATCTTCCTCTTTAAATAACAGCGGTTCGCCAAAACTAATTTTCCTGAAGCTATCTTTAAAATCATTCAAAATTCTAACTAACTCATGATAATCGGCACCAGGAATAATCTGAAGAGGCTGGACTGCAAGATCTTTTATCCCCTGATTTATCAGCTTTTCTAAGGTCTCATTTAAATTCAAAACCTCTAAACTTTTTCTTTCCCTCAACAGCTTAATAATTAAATTAGAGGTAAAAACTCTATTTATATTATGGTCTGAAAACTTTTTAGCAATAACATCTTCACAGGGCTTAATAGCTTCAGCCACTGCATCTAAATGAGTGGTGCCGTGACTGGCCACCAGAATCGTCTTATCTGAACCTCTATCATATAAATCAACATCAAAATCCATTAGCAGGCACCTGCTTTCAAAACTTAAAAAGTTTATTTTGTGGCAAACCAGACCACTTTCCCGTTCCTCTTAAAACCTAAACTCTCTGCCAGCGAAATAGAAGCTCTATTATCAGTTACTATATGGACATAGGGCATCAAGCCAAAGTCAATAGTCCTCTTTAAAAGCTCCATATTGACAGCGGCTGCATACCCCTGACGGCGGTATTCTTCTAAAGTATAAGCAATCCCCAGGGAGCCATCGTCACGAACTACTGACCAGGAGATAGGATTACCCTCCTCATCTCTAATCACAGCTGTCGGCCGTTTTTGAATCGTCTTCTCAATATATTCATAAGAAGTATCATCTTCAGATTGATAGGTATAATGCTCATCCACAATCCTGGCATCTTTAAGAGTTAAACTATCAATCTCAAATTCCGGTTCCTTATAATTAAAATCTTCAGCTTTTAAGTAATACAGATAACAGATTTCATGAAAATCAATTTCCTGCCTGGCCTTAATCTCATCAAAAAACCTCTTATGAACACCAGAATATTTCCTCGGTTTTTCAGTGGCCATCTCCAGAACAGATTCTTTAGCATCTTCCCCTTCATAATAGATAATATTCCAGTCATCTTTCTGGAGAATATATCCCTGGGGCTCCTCAATATCATCAACAAATAATTTATAATGATCCCTCAATCTAATTACACCTGAAGTATTTAGGTGGGCTAGTTGATCTTTAGTTATTAGCTCCTTAATAATTTCAACATTTTCTGTTTTATACATATAATTTAGCTCCTTTCACTTCCATAATAAAAAAGTTAAAACACCGGGAACTCCGCTGTTTAATTATTTATTAAATTAATATTATAAACTTAAACTATCAATTATTTGAATCAAGCCAGGGACTATCAGGATAGATCTCAGCAGCTTTACTCTTATCCTCTAAAATATTGTAGATTATAAAATTAAATACAGGATGACCCTCCTCGGTAATTTCTAAAAGAACCTCTCTGCCTTTTTCAGAATCACCGCCGCCAATCGAAGGGGCATTCAATAAATAATTACCCTCTAAAAATTTAGCCAATAAATCATCTGGATCCAGCTCAAGGGCTCTATTTAAATAGTCTAAAGCCTGGTTACCATTTCTAATAGCAAAAAAAGCCGATCTATAATTAAAAAGATGGATGTAAGCTTCAGCAACTAACCTATTTGTTAGGGCATTATCCTCTATTTCTATAGCCTTTTTAGAATACTCCAGAGCATTTTCTAAATGATCATCTACAAAATCCTGACCTCTTCTTTCAGCTATTTCAGCTCTAAAAAGTTCTAACTCAGCCATTTCAACAAAATAATCTAAACCTGAAGTATCCTGGATATTAGCTTCTCTAGAATCCAATTCCTCAATTATTTCTTCGGCATTACCAGAGCTATAAAATTCTCTGGCAAGATTATCTAAATCTCTCCGATACTGATAATCTGATTCTGCTTGAACCCGTGCTGTTATTAAGACAAATATAATAAAAAAAGCTATAGCAATCATAAATATTTTCCTACCCATAATATTCTTTTTCATAAGATCCACCTCTTAATAATATATTATCGATAATCAAATTATCTCCTGCTTTAGAGCTGGATCTTTTGAGGGAGAATTAATTTTTTGAAATACCGGGATATAGATAACCGAAAATGAAATAATAATTGCCAGAATTCCTGGAATGATAAATAAAATATTAGGAGAAACTCTATCAAATAGTATTCCCATTAAACCCATGGAGATTGGGGTTAGGCCCTGAGTTAAAGATCCTAAAAGTCCAAAAACTCTACCTCTTAGATTATCAGGAATCATCTTCTGGAAGATAGTTATTATTGGAATATTTACTAATGCATTTAAAATACCAATTCCTAATAATAAAATTTTTAAAACAAGATAAATATTATTGGTTGAATAGCTATCAAGGATGAAATAACTCAAGGGCAGGCCCATCAGCATAAGCAGACAACTCTGAGCAGTCAAGGTTTTCCCTAAAAACTTAATATTATTTTCAATCATAATATAATTAATTAAAATGGAACCAATAATAGCCCCAACTGGAAATATAGATTTGGCCAGCCCAAATAATAAACCATTAACCTCTAATACCTGATTATAAATAAAGGGAAGCCCAACAGCAAAGAGTCCATTATATAAAAAGTTCAAAAACAAAAAGATAATAAATAATCCCAGGATCTCTTTGCGACCAGCCAGATATTCCAACCCGTATTTAAAATCAGCTAAGAAAGATTCTTTGCTATCTGCTTCCTGACTGACTGGAGGAATATTTATAAATAACTCAGAAATACCTGAAAGAATAAAACTAATCCCGTTAAAGAAAAAGGCTCCTGCAATCCCTAAAGTACCGATTAAAATTCCACCAATTGCTGCTCCAATAATCTGGGTAAAATTCATACTAATATTTTCAAGAGAATTTGCTTTTTCTAAGTTCTCAGAACTAACTAAATTTGGAAAGACAGCGCTAACAGCAGGATTAAAAAACGCTCCACTTATAGATATTAAAACCGTTGCAGACCCAAGAACATAAAAGTTAGCCTGGCCAGAATAAATAGTCCAGCCTAATCCTAAAACTATAAAACCTCTCAAAAAATCATTGCCGGCAATTAATAACTTTCTATTTATCCTGTCAGCTATTAAGCCTCCAAAGGGGCCAATTAATACCGCCGGAAGTGTCGATAAAACCAGGATTGTTCCTGTAGTTGTTCCACTTCCTGTCAGCTCTAAAATGAACCAGACCAGAGCTATATTATGAATACCATTTCCGATCCTGGAGACAAGCCCACCAGAAAAAAGTAACAAAAAATCTTTATTCCTCCAGATATTTTTATTTTTCATTCTTAATCCCCCTAATCAATATCTAATATATTAATATTATAAACCTGAAATTAAATAATGTCAAGTCATTTATTTAATATTTTAATATAAAAATTAATTTTATTAATTAAAAGGGATTTTAAATTAATTATTTATAATTCAAAGTCCTATAATTGACTTCCTCAACTCCTACCTGAATTTCTTCTGGCCATGCCATTTTTTAAGAGATCCAGATTAATCAGTAAATATTATCAATAAATTAACAAAATAAGGCTGACTTAATTACCATTCTATGATATAATAAGTCCAGCAAGTCAGAAAAAGAAAGGATGATAGGTTTGAAATCTCGAGAAATTAAAAAAATCGTCTCAGGCACCAATACAGAAGATGGTGCAGGAGTAAAATTACAGAGGGTCCTCAGCCGTAATACAGTTATTCACTTTGACCCTTTCCTTCTTTTAGATTCCTTTGATTCTGACAATCCTGAAGATTACACCCAGGGATTCCCCTGGCATCCCCATAGAGGAATTGAAACGGTCACCTATATAATCGAAGGGAATGTAGAGCATGGTGATAGCCTTGGCAATAAAGGGACCATAGAAAATGGTGGCTGCCAGTGGATGACAGCAGGTGGAGGAATTCTCCATCAGGAGATGCCTCAGCCCTCAAATAAAATGCTCGGTGTCCAGCTCTGGCTAAATCTGCCGGCGAAAGAAAAAATGACAACACCACAATACAGGGATATCACAGCTGACATGGTGACGACAATCAAAGAAGAAGCTGCAGAAATAAAGGTGATTTCAGGTAATTATAAAAACCAGCCTGGAGCGATGGAGGCTGATTATGTAAAAATGTCTTTCCTGGATGTTAACTTAAATAAAAATAAGACCTGGGAATGGCAGCCCCCTGAAAGGGACAGGACTTTTATCTTTACAGTTAAAGGTTCCGGCAAATTTGGTAAGGAATCCAAAGAAATTAATCAAAAAAATGCTGTTCTCTTTGAAGACGGAGACGGTAAAATTACTGTAAAAGCCATCGATACTCCTTTAAGATTCCTGGTCTTTAGCGGCCAGCCTTTAAAAGAACCTGTAGCCTGGGGAGGCCCAATTGTAATGAATACAACTGAAGAATTGAATCAGGCTTTCGCAGATATTGATAATGACCAATTTGTAATGAAGCCAGAAAAACGGATATAAATAGAACCATAAGAAGGAGGGTTACCCTATGAAAAGTGATTGGGAAGCCTTACTAGTTAATTATTTAAGGTTATATCAAAACTTTAGTTTAAATGAAAATCATAAATACTATAACCATTTAAAGACAACTATAGTTGAAATGGAAAATCTCTTAGAAAATTTGGAAATTGATTTAGCTTCAAAAAAGCCTATGTCCAAACCAGTCTGCCGGCATTTAGATAGTATTATAGATAGATCACTTTATGTTTTTCCCTCATTAGGTTATAATATCCGGGAAATAATGAATGGACTTCACTGGGAACATGGATATGAAGACCTCTCAGATGAGTTGGCTGATAATTATGCCTATGCTGAGATTGCCAGCCCTAATGGACCAATTAAATCTCAGGATTTACTCTTAGGAATGGTCTTACTTGGGCCAAACTGTAATTACCCTGAGCATAGACATGAAAAAATCGAAGAATCTTATATTGTTATTAGTGGCGATATTATTTATAATGGCAATGCTGTATTTCCCCCAGGCAGCCTGATTTTTAATGAAGAGGGTAAAAACCATCAATTAGTCACCTCAGATAAAGGAGCCCTATTAATATACTCCTGGACAGCCAAAAAAGAAGTCTTAGATAATTTTGAAATGTCATTTTAAAAAGGCCGGAATACTCCGGCCTTTTCTCTATCTATTATCCTATATTTATTCTTTATTTTTCAATAACATTTCTGCATTAGTAGCAGGGGTTCCTTTATCTAGATCAGATTGTCCTGAAGTTTCCTTATTATAATAAGAATTTAATATCTGCCCTTCATTTATTCCTGCAAAACCTCCAACATGGACTTTACCTGCAACTTTCCCAATTGAATAAGAGTAAGTTATCATCCCGAGATTGGCACCTATTAAACCACCGATGTATTCATGTCCATTAACATTACTTTCTGAAAAACTCCTGCTAATAGTTCCATCGTTTCCACCTGCAAGACCACCGGTAAACTTATTGCCATTAATATCGCCATAAGCATAGGTTCCAATTATTATCCCAGTATTACCGCCAACCAGACCACCTACAGTTTCGGTTCCATAAACCTTAACTCTAGCTCTAGATTTCATCACCACATTTAAATTTGATCCAACCAGACCCCCAACATCTTTATCCGCTTTAATTATACCCTGAACAGTGCAGTTCGATAATGCCCCTTCATTCCAGCCAACTAGACCTCCAACATATGAATTACCTCTAACCATAATTTTTTCAAGTTTAATATTTTCAAGCCTTGAATATTCAGAGATAGCTCCAAAAAGCCCTAGATCCTGACTTTCTGGTGAATCAATAGTTAAATTAAAAATGGAAAAATTATTGCCATTATAATCACCTGAGAATTTCTCCTGTTTATGTCCCAGGGGTTTCCAACCAGAGCCAATCACAAATGCCGACAAATCTAAATTAGCTACCTGCTTAAAAGATTTGTTAAGGCAATATCTTATATTGAATAATTCCTGGGCATTAGAAATAAGATAAGGATTATCTTTAGTCCCCTTACCACCTGCAAAATTATAGTCTTCAAATTTGGACATTTTAATCACCTGCGATCTCTTAAAGATTCAATTAAAATCCTTTACTTTAAACATTTAAAATAGTAATATAATTATATCATAAACTAACTATAAAGGGAAAATTTAAATAATGGAGAAAGACAGGAGGAATAAAAATGAATAATAATCAACAAAATCGGTTAGCCAGAGAAAAAAGCCCATATCTCCAGCAGCATGCCGATAACCCTGTTAACTGGTTCAGCTGGTCCCTGGAAGCTTTCGAAAAAGCCAGAAATGAGGATAAGCCTATCTTTTTATCTATAGGTTATTCTACCTGTCACTGGTGTCACGTAATGGAAGAAGAATCATTCAATGATAAAGAGATAGCTGAATATCTAAACAAATATTTTATATCTATAAAAGTTGATAAAGAAGAAAAACCTGAGGTTGATTCAATCTATATGGAAGTCTGTCAGACTCTGACTGGACAGGGAGGCTGGCCTCTGACAATTCTAATGACTCCTGAAAAAAATCCTTTTTATGCCGGAACTTATTTTCCTAAAAACAGACTCTTAAATATTTTAAAACAGGTAAATAATCTCTGGCAAAATCAGAGAAATAAATTACTGGACCAGAGCAGTAGTATTATAAATGCTTTAAAGACAGCCCATTCCGAGAAAAGTTTTAGCTCAAATTTTGAAATCACCACTGAAGAAAAAACAAATTTAATTAATCAAACAGCCAATAACCTGGTAAATAACATTGATCCAAAATATGGCGGATTTGGTTCTAAACCTAAGTTTCCCCAGCCCCAAAAACTTTTATTTTTACTCCAATATTACAAACTGACAGGCCAAAATAAGTTTCTAAAATCAGTAGAATTGACATTAAATAAAATGGCTAGAGGGGGAATCTATGATCAAATAGGATACGGTTTTGCCCGCTACTCAACAGATAATAAATGGCTGGTACCTCATTTTGAGAAGATGCTTTATGATAATGCTCTTTTAACCCTGGTTTATTTAGAGTCCTACCAGGCAACAGGCAATATTGAATCTATGATAATCGCTGAAGAAATCCTTGAATACCTGGAAAGAGAGATGCTTTCTCCAGAAGGCGGTTTCTATACTGCTGAAGATGCTGATGTAGATGGCAGAGAAGGTAAATTTTATCTCTGGGAAAAAGACGAAATAATTGATATACTCGGAGAGGAAAAAGGTGCTGAGTTCTGTCAGGACTTTGATATTACTCAAACCGGGAATTTTGAAGGAGAAAATATTCCTAATCTAATTGGTACAAAACAAAGTCTCCAGGAGATTCGCTTAAAATGGAAGGATGAATTAAAACAATTACATGAAATTCGGGATAAAAGAAAAAGACCATTTAAAGATGATAAAATTCTAACAGGCTGGAATGGTCTTGCCATCGCCGCTTTTGCCAGAGCCAGTAGAGTTTTAAATGAAGACAAATATTATTCGATAGCAGAAAAGGCTTATAATTTTATAAATACCAATCTAAAAAATCAAGACGGATCATTGCTGGAAAGATATCGAGATAATGAAGCAGATCATCCTGCCCAGGCAGAAGCCTATTCATTTCTCATATTCGGATTGATAGAATTATATCAGGCAAGATATAACCCAAAATTCATTAAAGAAGCCATTAATTTAAACAAAATAATGTTAAATAAGTTCTGGGACGAAAAATCTGGCGGTCTATTTGTCACGATGAAGGAGCAGAATGATTTACCCTTTAACAAAAAAGAAATATATGATGGGGCAATACCTTCAACAAACTCAATAGCAGCCCTTAACTGGTATCGTTTATTTTCATTAAGCTACGACAATAAATACCGCAAATTAGTTGAAAAACAACTTAAATATTTCTACAGCCAGTTAAAACAGCAGCCCCATGAATTCTCAGGATTTATGACCGCTTTAATGGCGGAAGTCTCAGGGCTCAGGGAAATAATAATAGTTACAGATAAAAAGGAATATATTACTGAACTAATCACCGAAATAACTAACAGTTATTTACCCTTTACTAACGTATTAATTATTACTCCGGCAACCAAAAAAGAAATCAAAACAATAAATGAAATAGCTGCTGAAAGAAAAAACAAAGATAACTGGACTGCTTATATCTGCCAGAACCAAATCTGTCAGCAGCCAATAACTAATTTAGTTCAATTTAAAGAAATATTATAAATAATTTATAGCAATTAACCTAATTACTCTATAGAGGTGATACTCCAATGAATACTATAAATATTATTAAAAAATTAGTTGCAGAAAAATCTAAACTTAACTCCCAGAAAGCTGCTATCATAGTTGGTGATGGTGGCATCGGAACAGAGATTATGAAAATGGATTCCAGGGGTAACCAGGCTCCATTTTCCTATAACTTAAGCAATCCTGAACTGGTAACTAAAATCCACCAGAATTATCTTGAGGCCGGTTCTGATATTATTACCACCAACACTTTTTCAGCTAACCGCTTATATTTAAAGCAGGATAAAAAATCTGCTGGCTTAACTGAAAACCAACTAATGGATAAGATCACCAGATTAAATCAATCCGGGGCAGAGTTAGCAGTTACAGCTAGAGATAAATTTATCAATGAAAACCCAGGGCAATCTCCAATTTTAGTTGCAGGAAGCGTTGGCCCTACCGGTTCTGAAGAAGCGATTTTTCCTAATCAAGCCAATAATCATAAAAAATTAGTAGCAACCTTTCAAGAACAGATTGAGGCCCTTGCCGCTGGTGGTGTTGATCTGATCTTATTGGAAACTTTTTCATATCATCTTGAGCTTAGTGCTGGCTTAGAGGCCCTAAAGGAGTTTGAGCTCCCGGCAATAGTTAATATGTCATTTGATAGTTATACTAACACTAATTATGGAACAGATATTAATGATTTTGCTGGACTAATCAATAATTATCCAGCTAATAAAATCCTGGCAGCAGGTTTTAACTGTATTACCCCAGAGCCAGGCTACCAGAAAACCTTAAATGATTTTATAAACTCTGTAAACCTGCCTTTAAGTATTTATTATAATGCTGGAAAACCTGAATTAAATTTAAAGACCGGTCAGACTATTTACAAATCCCGGGATGACTTCTTTACAGAAATCAAAAAGATCCTTCAGCTCAAGGGACCTGATACCTTAATAATAGGAGGCTGCTGCGGGACTGAGCCAGGCACTATTGAAAAAATTCATAAATTAATTTAATTTAAAGATAAATTATTTCTCAATTCCAGTTCTGGCCATAATTCCCTGTTGATAATAATGTTTAACCTCTTTCATCTCAGTTACTAAATCTGCCTTATCAATTAAAGAATCCTTAGCCATTCGGCCTGTTAATATTACCTCTACATTTTCAGGCCGATTATTTATTACTTCAAAGAGATCTTCTTCATCAATCAGCTCAAAAAATATGGCAATTGCAACTTCATCAATTATTACCACCTGATATTCTCCAGAATTGATGGCTTCTTTAATTTCTTCTAAACCTTTCCTGGCTGAAGCTCTATCGGCTTCATCTGGCTTTCCGTTGATAAAAGCCTCCTCGCCATACTGACGGATATCAATATTATCAATCTTCTTTAAAGCTTTAATTTCACTATATTCTCCATTTTTAATAAATTGGCTAAAAAACACCTTTAAATCTGCGCCAATTGCTCTAACTGCAAGACCAATTGCTGCAGTAGTTTTACCTTTTCCATTACCGGTATACAAATGTACCTGTCCTTTCATTTTATCGTCTCCCTCCAATATATTGTTATTAAAATAAAAAATACTGCTCCGTTGAAGAAGCAGCATAAAGAATAGGCATGTTTTAAACAAGGAACTTTAGACATTCAAATCCCTCAAAAACAAGTTATCCTTCGCTACCTCTTTCGCCGGAAGTAGTCCGAAGTACTGATAATGGCAGGTCTTCTGACTTCAACCTCAAAACTTTATATTCCTTCCCATTTTAAACAGTGGAATATAAAAAATAAAGGCTGTTACAGCTGCGGCTACAGCAACGGATTTTCACCGTTTTCCCTATTAAATACCATTATTAGAACTTAGTATATTTAAATTTATTTACGTCTCTACTATAACATTTAAATTTAAAAAGTCAAATTTAATCTATGATATAATTGAACCGATAATGCATCTGAAATAATAATGAAAAAATTCATTTTAAATAATTAACCTATTTATTGTAATCTTTGATTTTTATAAAATATTAGTTTATAATATATATTATGCATTTAATATTTTTAAATAGGAGGTAAACTTTCATGAAAGAAAATTTAGCAATTAGCGATAGTAAAACTATTGAACTCTTATGCGACCCTTTTACTATTGATATAATTAATACTTTAGAAATGAATCCTTTAACTAAAGCAGAAATTGCAGAAAATTTAAAAGAAGATAGAGAACTTATATCTAAATATGTTGATAAAATGGAAGAAGGAAATTTATTAAAAAAGACAGAAAACGGCTTTAAACTAACAGCAAAATCATTTACTGCTGACGGTAATTTAAATCTTTCATCAGTAAGAGAGGCCAAAAATAATATCTCTGGATTTATTAATCACCTGGAAAATAATTTGAGAGATCAAATAGAAAAACTTGCTGATTTAAAAGATAAAGACCTGGAAAAGGCAAAAAAATATACCGATCAACAAAAAATTGGTTATTCGCCCCTGTATTTATCTGGTTCTGAAATTAAAGAACTTAATCAACTTATTGAAGAATTTATTAAGGATAAGTGCCAGGAAAAAAGGATAGAAAATAAAGAATTCATAAAATGTCGATTTTATCATTTTTTATATCCAGAAATTGATTCCTTAAAATAATATTCAATATTAAAAAGCGGGGCTATTAACCCCGCTTTATTCTATGAAAGCAGTTTATTTAATTTATCAATTTATTTACCTACTCCTGTTAAACTTTCTTTTTCTTTTCTCTTTTCTTTAAATTGATAATCGTCGTCCTGATACCAGATCTCAGCTGAAACTTCTGCCCATTCTTCAGCTGCCTTTTCACATTTAGCACAGAGCTTATAAACATTTCCAGTATTTCTCAATTCAGTTGAACTGGCTCCTGCTTTTTCAACCATTTCAGCCAGCTTGTATTGATTATCCAAAAGCGGACATAGCCTCAACATGTTATCATTAAAAGGCTAATTCCTCCAGCCTGGAGATAACTCTTTTAGCCAAACCAGTTGTTGCTGCTTTCATTAATTCAGTAAACTCTTCTGAACTCTTGCTATCTTCTTCAAGTAACCAGCGTTTAATTGCAAGTCTGGTTGCATCTGCAAAAAAAGCTGTAAAAAATTCTTTTTCTTCATTATCGTCAAAGACATTTTTATAACTTTTTAAAATGATTGGCCTCATTACATCAACAAAATATTGAGAAAAAGAATTTGGCCTTCAGCCTCAAATGCCTTTGCATAAAACTCCTTGTTTAATATATATCTATATACCTTAATATTTATTTATAGTTTATGCAGGATTTATTGAATTTTTGTCTAATTATATAGTATTACAATTTTAAAAATATGAGAGGAGTCGAGTATTGATGAAGAAAATTTTATTTAGTTTTCTAGTATTTATTTTAGCCGTAGTTTTATTATCATCAGGCAATATTCTAGCACAGGAACAACAGGAGGGTGGAGATTTACGAATAGCAATAGGTGCTGACCCGGAATCACTTGACCCGGTCTTAGCCTCTTCTTCCCCTGCAGCAATGGTTATGGTACACATGATGGAAACACTTTTTGAGATGACACCTGAAGGGGACATTGTACCATTACTTGCTGAAGACTATTCTGTTTCTGAAGACGGCCTAACCTATGAATTGTATCTTAGAGAAGATGTTAACTTCCATGACGGAGAGCCATTCAATGCTGAAGCTGTCAAGTTTAACCTGGAAAGACTAATTAAAGACGAAGCAGTTTTCTCATTTCTAATCAACAAGATTACTGAAATTGAAGTAGTAGATGAGTATACTATCAGTTTAACAACTGACGAACCCTTTGCTCCAATTCTTGCTCATCTATCCCATGATTTTATTTCTATGATCAGTCCTGCCTCTGTCGAGGAATACGGAGATGATGTAGGTAGTAATCCTGTCGGTACCGGTAAATTTAAATTTGATGGCTGGTCCCGGGGTGAATCAGTTATAATGAGTCGCAATGATGACTACTGGGGAGAACCTGCTCACCTTGATACTGTTAGAATTTTAGTTGTCCCTGAAGAATCAACCAGAGTCGTCATGTTAGAAACCGGCGAGGCCCATGCGATTATGAATGTACCTCCAAGGGATGTCGGTAGATTAACAGAAAATCCAGATATTACTGTTGAGAATGTTCCCAGTTTAAGAACTCTTTATGTTGGCCTTCACGCCCAAAAAGAACCTTTTGATGATATTAGGGTTCGAAAGGCTGTTAATTATGCTGTCGATACTGAATCACTAGTTGAAAATATTCTTGATGGAGCAGGAAGACCTTCTGATGCTCCAATCTCTCCTGATATTTTCGGTTATTCAGAACAGGAAATATATGAATATAACCCAGATAGAGCTCAAGAACTTTTAGCAGAAGCTGGCTATGAAGATGGTCTCGAATTAGAATTTTATTATCCAGTTGGAAGATATCCAATGGATAATATTATAGCCCAGGCAGTTCAAAGTCAACTGGCAGAAGTTGGTATTGAAGCAGAGATGACAACTATGGAATGGGCAACCTATCTTGAAGTCATTAATGCCGAACCAGATGAAAGTCCTCATGATATGTATCTTCTTGGCTGGGGTACTGTAACTGGTGATGCTGATTATGGCCTATATGCTCTCTTGCATTCAGGGGAATGGGCTCCTGATGGAAGTAATAGAAGTTTCTATGGTAATTCTGAAGTTGACGAATTATTAGAAGAAGCCAGAGTAGAAACAGATACAGAAGAAAGAAAAGCTCTCTATGCTGATGCAATTGAATTAATCTGGGACGATGCTCCATGGATCTTCCTCCACAGCATTTCTCAAATCAATGCTGTAAGAAACGACGTAGAAGGTCTAGTCCACCATCCAAGGGAAAGTATTCTTGCCCATGAAGCATATTTTATTGATGAATAAATAAGTTTAAGACTTTAGGAAAAAAGCCTGGCTAATATTTGCCAGGCTTTTTTTATTATTTCATTGAGCCAGAATCTATAAAGCTTTGATGCCAGCTTAAGGCTTCATCTAATATAACTGGAGTATGTCCCCCTGCTTTTTTTGCTCTCTTAAAATAATCCAGCAATTTATCTTTATACTCTGGAGAAGCAGTATTATTTATTATTTTATAAGCCCTCTCCTGGGGAGACAGACCCCTTAAATCAGCCAGCCCCTCTTCTGTAACTATTACATCTACATCATGCTCTGTATGATCAACATGGGAAACCATAGGCACTATTGATGATATATCTCCGTCTTTGGCCATTGAACTTGTAACAAAGATACTGAGATAAGCATTCCGGGCAAAATCACCTGAACCCCCAATACCATTCATCATCCTATTGCCTAAAATATGGGTAGAATTAATATTTCCATATATATCTGCCTCAATTGCAGTATTGATAGCTATGGATCCCAGTCTTCTGATAATTTCAGGATTATTACTAATTTCCTGAGGTCTTAAAATAATCTTATCTTTATATAGACCAATATTTTCCTGGAACTGTTTTTTACCATCTTCTGACAGTGTAATCGATGTTCCAGAAGCAATCTCTATCTTTCCACAGTCAATCAACTCTAAAACTGCATCCTGAATAACTTCAGAATAGAATTTTATATCATTAAAGTTTGAATCACAGAGTCCTGAAAGAACTGCATTGGCTACAGCACCAACCCCGGATTGAAGGGGCAGTAACTCCTGGGGAATCTTACCTGCCTGCTGTTCTGATTCCAGAAAATCAATGATATGACTGGCTATTTTCTTACTTGTATCATCCTGATAAGCTGAAAAACTAATTTCATCTTCAAGCTCAGTAATTACTATCCCCTCAATTTTATTAGAATCTACCTTAATATAGGGCGTTCCAATTCTTTGCCCAGCCTCTTTTAATGGAATTGCCCCTCTATCAGGTGGATCTGTTAACTGATAGATATCATGAATCCCCTCTAATTTTAAAGATTTATTTAAATTCAATTCAACTATTATTCTGTCAGCTTCTTTTAAAAATGTTGGAGCAGCCCCAACAGAAGTCGTTGGAACTATCCAGCCCTCTTCTGTTATAGCAAGGGCTTCTATTATTGCCAGATCAATATTTCCATAATGGCCATATCTCACATTCTGGGGAAAATGACTGAGATGGATATCTGCATAGTTAATCTCCCCTTTATTAATTGAAGCTCTCAAGTTTTTATCAGATTGATAGGGATACCTTCTTTTTATTACACCTGCTTCAGCCAGTGCTCCATCAAGCTCACTCCCAACAGAAGCCCCAGTTAAAATACTTAAATTAAATTCTTTATCTCTCACTCTCTCTGCCAGGGCAAGGGGTACTGCCTTAGGATAACCAGAAGGTGTAAAACCACTACAGCCAACAGTCATCCCACTTTTAATTAGTGATGCTGCTTCGTCGGCAGATATAATTTTATCTCTTAATGCTTTATTTCTAATCCTATTCTTCATTTATATCCTCCTGAAATTTAAGTTTTTCCTGGACATTTTTAACAATAGAATGGGTTAATCTATAATTATTGTAAAACTTAAAAGCAAAGCCAATTGTAATAATTCCTCCAATAGCAAGAATAAGTCCAATAAACAATAACGTATAATCAGGCTGAGCGACAAGGGCCGGATTAAAACCAATTATATCTAGGATTATTCCTAAAAATAAAATCGCAATAGACTGTGAAGTCTTATATGAAAATGTTAAACAACCATAATATATGCCTTCTAATCTTACTCCTGTTTTTAATTCTTCAACATCAATGATATCTGCAACCATTGAAGCCGGCAAAGTAAAAAGACTGCCATTTCCAAACCCGGCCATAAAGGCAAATGGTAATAAAAAAAGATGGTGATCAGCTATATAGAACCTATTAAGAACTGAAAAGAGAAAAATAAAGGCTGCAATCAGGGAAAATCCCAGGCCAATTAATATTGTCGGTCTTTTGTCAATCTTTGCAGATACAGCAACCCAGAAGGGTTGAGAAATAATACTAACCAAAAACTGAGTTCCAATAATTAAAGCTATCTCAGAATTATTCATATCAAAAGTATAGGTAAATACATGAAGACCAACTGCCGTAAAAAGAGCCACTGTTAAATTTGTAGAAAGATATCCTAAGACTACAGATCTAAAATCATAATTATTTAAAGCAGTTTTAAAGTCAATAATTAATTGTTTAATTTCCTTTACTGGATTAAAAGCTGTAGAATTTTTATCCCTGGTGAATTTATATAAATAAGGCAGGTATTTATAAGTTGTCATAAATACTATAATACCAGATATAATCATAATAATAGATGCAGCAATCCCCATATTAGCATAGGCCTCTGGATTTAATTGACCTAGATAGTAATCTTCAGTTGGCTTAAAAAATAAATATAGCCCCAGGGCTGTTGCAGAAAAGATACCGAGAATAAAAAATACCGTCCTAATAGACTGAATTAAAGTCCTTTCATTATAATCATTTGAAAGTTCAGCACCTAAAGCAATATAGGGTGTCCCAAAAACAGTCAAGAATGACTTCACTAAAATGATGTTGATAAAGAACCAGCTGTATTTAAAAATCAACGTATGCTCTGGACCAATAGTCCAGAGATAAAAATTAAAGATTCCTGCAAATAAAGATCCAATAAGTAAATACAGATGTCTTCGACCAAAATATTTTGAATTTGTTTTATCTGAAATATAACCCATAATCGGGTCTGTCAGGGCATCCCAGATTATACTTAAACTAACTGCAATCCCAACCATAGTTCCTGGAATATTTAAGACAGCTGTTGCATAAAAAACAATATAGGTGTTTATTACCTGCAGAATAATACCGCCGCCTAGATTACCGGCACCATAACCAAATTTATCGATTAAAGCAATATTCTTTAGTCTTTTCACTGCCATAATCTTCTCCTGCTCTCTTTTTACTTTTAAATTAATTCAAAGTAATCTTTTATACAGTCATGATAATCTTGATATTTAAAATGGAATAAATCCTTTATCTCATAATCCTCTACAGCCAGATCGATAATCTTACTGCCACAACAATAACCAAAACGATGATTAATTAATTCAGAATCTCTTACTGAAAATACTTTATAATATAAGTACTGGTTATATTTATCCTTACCAATTGATAGACTGACTTTATTACCTATTTCCCTGCATTCAGGCCTACAATTTTCTATCCATTGTTGGATTTCACCTGGCTCCAATATTCCAGGCTAAAAGAATTATCCTATATTATTAGTTCTTTGTGAATTCTTTAATTCCTGCAAAAACCAAATAATGATATAGAAAAAGTGACATCTACTATTTTGATGCCACCCTCTAATGATAGCTATTATCTCAATTTACAGATGAACAGTTGAGTTTGAAGTAATTAGTTCAAGGATTTCATACATATTACTTATCTGACCAACTTTTAGCTCATCTTTTAAATCTAAATATTCAAGACAGGTCCCACAGACCTTTAAGTTAAGGCCATCATCAACTAATCCCCTTAGAGTTGCAACTGTTTCTTGATTTATAGTTGCTAATTTTACACCATTATTCATCAAAACCAGACTATCTGGCTGACTGCTCAAATCAGCAATAGTCTTTAAAAGCCCCTTCATTAACAGGGAACCTAATTCAGCAGGCCCCTCCCCTAATCTTTCAGAAGTTATTAAGATAACATCTGTATCTGGAGAAATTTTAACTCCATCTGTTGATAATTCAGAACTGCCTTTTTTGCTTTTTCCATAGATCAGTAACTCATATTTGTCATCAGAAATATGAGTCTCGTCTACCTGATAACCCAGGTTCACAGCCATCCTGGAGACATTATTTGCGGCCACTTCATTATCTACAATAATTTTAACTTTATTATTATTTTCCAGAGCCTTTTTGGCTTTTACCACCGGCTCCGGGCAATCAAGTCCTGAGCAGTTTATTGTTTTCATTATATCAACCTCCTGATTAATTATAAGAAAAATGAATTATTTTTATAACTTGTATTTATTATATCAGAAAGGTTCCTCTAAATAAAATTATGATCGTATATTTTTTCGACAGCCTCCGGGCTAACTGGCCTACTAAATAAATATCCCTGGATATAATCACAACCACTGTCAGATAATTTTTTGAAATTACTTTCCTCTTCAATACCTTCAGCCACAATTACCAAATTCATGCTGTGAAATAAAGAGATTAACCCGGCCATTGTATCTTTATAATTATCCTGGAGAAACTTTTGATTCAAAGAACGATCAAATTTTATTTTATCAAGCTCAATATAGGTTAAATAACTTAAAGAAGAATAGCCTGTCCCAAAATCATCCAGGGATATCTTAACTCCTGAATCTTTGAGCTTATTTAAAAAACCAATCGATTTATCTTTTTTTTCAAGTAAGACTGTCTCTGTTATTTCAATTTCCAGAAGCTCTGCAGGCACTTTATATTGCCTGAGTTTATCCTTTAGAAAATCAATAAATGATAAATCATTTAGCTGCTGGGCAGAAAAGTTAATCGAGATTGATTTAGAATAAAATCCTTTGGCCTGCCAGTCTGCTAATTGTTTAATTGCAGCCTCTGTTACCCAGCGGCCAATTTTGATGATCAAATTGCTCTCTTCAGCAACAGGAATAAATTGTCCAGGTGAAATATCTTCAGTCTTTAGCCTGATTAAGGCTTCAAATGTATTAGCTTTTCCAGTTTTTAGGTTTATTTGTGGCTGATATACAAGCTTAAAACTATCACTGATTAATGCATCTTTTAAAATCTCCTGGATTTCTTTCTTCTTCATTAACTCCTGAAACATCCTGTCATTATAATATAATTTATTATGCCCAAAGAGTCCCTTAGCCCTGTGCATTGCAGTATCTGCAAAGGTAATTAAGTCATAGGTCCTGTTTGAATCGCCAGGAAAAAGAGTAATCCCGATACTATAATCAATATTTAAAAAATCATCTTTAATATCAAAGGGGCTATTCAAACATTCTTCTATCAATTTCAGGTATTTTTCTACTTCATCTATCCTGCTAATATTTTTAATTAAGATTAAAAATTCATCGCCACCATACCTGGCTATAAAAATATTATTATCATCTAAATCAAGGAATCTATTCCCAATCTGGCTTAACATAATATCTCCATAGACATGACCTAAGGTATCATTGATTTCTTTGAAATTATCAAGGTCAATTAAAATTACAGCCCCTGGTCTATCTGCCTTTAATTCAGTTTTGAGATTATTAATAAACTGACGGCGATTTGGTAATTTTGTCAGTGGGTCATATAGGGTTTTATATTCCAATTTTTTATTTAATTTACTTATCTCTTTATTGTAATTTTTAAGCTGCTGAGAACTTATCTTTATTTCCTGTTCTTTTTGATTTAATTCCTGATCCTTATGCTCGATTTTATCTACAAGCCTCATTAATGAATCTGAAATTCTATTTAACTCCTGATAGCCTGGATTAACAGGACAGGCCTCATACTGGCCATTTGCAAGTTTATCTGCCCAGTCAGAAATCCCATTTAAGGGCTTTATCATTTTAACTGATAGATATTTAAGAACTAAAATGCCTGTCAGGAAGATTAAGATAACTGGAAATAATTTTATTTGATTATTTAATGAATAATAAAAGACTAGTCCAATAGCTGATACTAAAAATGTTATACTCAAAATTAAATATATTCTATTTAAATCATTACTTATCTTTTTCATTTAATTCAGGCCTCTCCAATGTCTAAAAGATTGTTTAATGTAATGAAATAATTATATCACAAAAAAGAAAAAGGGCCAACCTGGCCCTTTGCAAAATTTAATAATTATAATCTTACCTCCCAGAATAATGAATAAATTAAAATAGTTTCAAAAAAATCTGGAAGCCCAGGATCTATCGTTCTTAAAACATCTGGCCTAGTGATTCTTGGTGGAATATAATGAGTAAAATCCTCTGAGCTAAAATCATAAAAGTCTAAATGAGGCGAAGACTGGATCACAGTAAAATAAAAATTCCTGGTTAAATTAGATTCTAAGGGGTAATATAAAATATCTGAGTCAAACTGCCAGCTGTCTATTCTAGAGGCTTCAGGTTCAGAAATATTAAATAATCTAAGCTGAAAATATTCTATATTCTTATTTAAATAATCCTCTATAATTTTAAGCTGGTTATCAGTCAGCTCAATAGAATTTTGGCTGCTGGCTGCCAGAAATTCATTAATAGCTCCAATAATAAGGTCAGAATCGGAACTCTGAATCAACTCCTGATTAACTAAATCTAATTTTTTATATTCCTGGGAATCTTCAAAGAAATAGTCTGGATGCTTAAAACCACGCTGGTAATTAATAAAATTATTTCTTGTGACTTCAAAAATACTATGTTGATCATAAAGATCTCTAATAGGTTCTGCTGGGAATGGCATTAAATCCAGGAGATGGCCAGTTGAATCTGCCTTAATTATCATCCTTTGAATAATTATCTCTTCACTGCCATTCCAGATAAGCCCGACCTCTTCGTTAAAATCCGTGATTTCTAAGTCAGCTAGTGGGATAAGAAGCCTTGCCTGAACTGGAGCCCCGATAACAAAGACCAGGATAAATATAAGACCTGAAATTACCAGCCCTTTCATAATAATTACCCCCATTCTATTTTTTGTTAATCTCTAGCTTAATTATACCATTGTTTTGTTGGGCGGGGCTCCTTTTAATAGCAGGTCTATTTTCTTATTTTATCAAAGGCAGTCCTCTTAGAAAATTCCAGGTCAGATTTTATAACCAGTTTATTATCTCCTCCAGCATCTTATCAATAATATAATGGTTTAAATTTTCATAGGTGACTAAGTTTATCCTCTCCCTGTCTTCATAAACCTCCCTGGCCGCCTGATAATACTCCTTTTGAGCCTCCAGAGACACTGAACTATCTGCTTCCCCATGAAGAAGCAGAACCGGCCTATTTTTGATTTTAGCAAGGTTAAAATAGGGGTCATAATCTTTTAGCTGATATCTTTTACCATCAATTCTTATTTCATCCCTGATTGGCTGCTTAAAATCGATCTCATCTAACCAGATATCCCTGGTCTTAAGCCAGGCTGAAGAGCCATTAATATTTATCATCCTGGAAATTTCAGGTTTAGCTGTAAAGACTCCAGCAGCAATGAAACCACCCATGGAATGACCGGCAGTAGTTATTGATTTGTCTCTGCCAAGATAATCTATTAATTCAGCTGATTCTAAGATAGCTCTAATTAACGTTTCAAAAAAATAATTGGCCAGAAGTTCTTCGCCATTGCCAGAATTAAAATCCAGACTATTCCTCTGGCCATGATAGGGAGCATCTGGCAAAAGAACTCTATGACCATAGCTGGCCAGGATTTTACCTCTAAAAACCTGGTTTTCTTTTTTAGAGGACCAGCCATGATAAAAGATAATATTTTCTTTAATTTCCGGCGGGATTATTTCAATGCAGGGAATACCTGCAATCCCAATCTCTTTTACCTGCAATTTTTCCAGTAGCATCTTGAATTCCACTATACCCTTCCTTTCTTAAAATCAATTAAAGATATCTTCTCCTGCTGCTGCAATTTCAACCTCAGCCTGACAGTTATCAAGCAGATATTTCTGCCCGATAAAGCCGGTACAGTGCAAGGGATAGATCTTTTTAAGGCTCATTTTATTAAATTCTGCGGCAATTGCTTTCAGCTCTGATTGGCTTTTATCTATCAGGTGAAAGCCTCCTGCCAGTCCATAAATATTCTGATCTGAGATTTCATTAATATATTTAAGGATACTGACTATCCCGCCATGACTGCAGCCTGTTAAGACTATCAGGCCTTTCGATGTTTCCATAAATAAACTATTTTCAGATTTGGCCTCTTCATAATATTTATGATCTTTAATTTTATCAAGATATTTATCAGGTAACCGGCCAGTCAACCAGAGCCCTGGAGCTATCTCTGTCGGCTCGGTTACAGGATTAAAGTTAATGATCTTCTGAGCTGAGCCTGTTTTAAGGAACTCCTCTTTAATTTTTTGATGACCATAAACTGCCATCTTCTTATTGACTGCCAGTAACTGGTCTAATGCTCCCATATGATCATAATGGGGATGACTTAAAATAACTGCCTCGGCGGACTGGAGAGGAATATCCAGTTCTGCAGCATTATGAAAAAGAGCAGTTTTCTGCCCGGTATCAAATAGATATTTTTTCTGATTATATTTAATCCAGAAAGCCATTCCATGTTCAGCTATCAGTCTTTCCTTTCTAACTTTATTTGCCACTAAAATTTTAATCTGCATTTTGATTAGCCTCCTTTTTTATTTAAAACCATCTGTAATAGTTCCACTCATTGAGCAGGGAAAGGTTACAATTAAAAGCCTTTTTATGGCCACAGGAGTATCTGTAGTTATAGGCAGTTTATTAATTACCAGCAAAAAGAATCCAACAACAACTAATGAAGTTAGATAGATCATAATAATTCTTTTGATGAAATCCAGTTTAAATTCTCTTAAGATATGTTTATAAAAATTAAGATAGACAAAGAGCCCAACGAATATAATTCCAAATCCTGCCAGGATCAAGACATTTAACATTGGCAGCTCTTCCCCTAAATTCCAGGTCTCTTCTGTCATCCCTACTGGGATTGCAAGAATTAAAGCTCCAATAATAACCTGTAAAATATCTCTCGGTCTTGATTTAACCATTAAGGGAGTAATAATATGGTCAATGATATTACCCTTTGGATCCTTTAAAATTTTAACCTTGTGGAGTTGATCACCAATCTTTCTGATTTCAAATCCTCTATCCTTTGCCATTTTACACCTCCTAAGATGTTTAATGCAAAATTTCTATAAGCGCTATTCCTGCAATAACTCCAGCAACAATGCCGACTATAGCTGTATGACCTGTAGTCCGGTCATGACAGTCAGGAATTAACTCATCATAAACTATATATAACATGGCACCCCCGGCAAAACCCAGGGACGATGAAAGAAAGAGGGGAGATATGCTCCCAAGTAGACCACCTATAAGGGCCCCTAAACCCATTGGAACGCCTGCCAGGACAGAATAGACTAGAACTCTAACCCGGCTAATTCCGGCCAGGCCCAGGGCAGTCGCCACTGCCATCCCTTCAGGAAAATTATGAAGGGCAATTAATATTGCCAGCCCAACCCCTATATTTTTATCAGCAACATAGCTTGCCCCAATTGCCAGGCCCTCTGGTATATTATGTAATGCTACTCCAAAGGCAAGCAGGATTCCCATCTTTAATAATTTCTGTTTCTGAAACATTTTTTTAGTCAGTTCTCTACCTGCTTCTTCCTGATCAAAATGGTGATGGGGAAAATTAATATCTAAAAACATTATTAAAATAACGCCAAGAATAACACCTATTAAAGCTGAAATTACTGTCCCTTCCTTAATAGCCTCTGGAATTAATTCCATGAATATTATTGAAGTCATAATACCGGCAGCAAATGCCATTAGCCAGACCAGGGCATCATCTCTTAACCTTCTAATTAAAAGAACTGACGCCCCTCCAGCGCCTGTACCAATTGTACCGCTAAGTAATCCAAGAACTGTAACTGTTAGCAAACTGTTCATAAGTAAATTACCATCCTTTATTAATTAAAATTTGATTTATTAAAGATACAGACTTCATTGCCACATTTACAGACAACATGAACTTCTCCTTTATCACTGCCAGTAAAATTTATCTGATCATCTGCTGACAACTGTCTGCAGTTGGGATTATCCTCCCTGTATTCATATTTTATTGTAATCTCCCGACCACATTCAAGGCATCTAATTTTAAATTTATCCATTAAAATCTCCTCTCAAAAAATATAATTAATGTCTTTTTGAATAGACTAATCTAATTATACTATGCTAAACAAAAAAATAAAAATCCCATGATATTTTATAAATATCATGGGTAAAAAAACTTTGTGAAATTTGTTAAGAGATACCGGCAGGTAACCGTCGGGTAACCGGCTGGTCCCTCTTAAAATTAATAATTTTATTCATCATCCAGGGAAACAGTATCTTCAACTTCTTTTGTCGCCTGTTTTAATTCTCTAAGACCGGAACCGACTGCCTTACCGATTTCAGGTAGTTTACTGGGGCCAAATAATATAAGAACAATTACTAATATAATCCCTAATTCAGGGGCGCCTAAACCAAACATTTACTCCACCTCCAATGTTTTAATTATAGATATCTGGCAATCTAAAGATTTCTACTTCCTGGCCTGATTCTACCGGCGGTGAACCAGCTGGAA
>CAZLCX010000009.1:0-2338 GCA_964558325.1 uncultured Halanaerobiaceae bacterium
CTATCTGATTAAGGCCTAAATCTGATATCTCCATTTCTTTTTGAGGAACGAAAACTATGTTTTTGTTAATCTCGGGCAGGGCTTCCAGGTTTAGATCTGCCTCTTTCCTGCCCTTTTCTAAAAAGATTATTCTATCAGCAAGCTGACTGACTTCGCTAAAATTATGGCTGGTAAATAAAAGAGTAATATCTTCTTCCTCTTTATACCAGCAGAGCCTGGCTAAAAGCCTCTGCCTGACCAGTATATCAAGCCCTGTTGTCGGCTCATCAAGAATTATTAAAGAGGGCTCATTTACCATTGCAGATGCAAGCTTAACCAGCTGGAGCTCTCCCCGGGAAAGCAGTTTTATTTCTTTATCCAGCTTAATATTTTCTTTTCTGATAATATTAAATGCTTTATCTGGATCAACCCCACTATTATAGAGACTTGCTGCCAGTTCTATAGTTTCCCTGACAGTTAGATTGGGATATAGTCTATAATCTCCACTTAAGTAAGATATTCTTTCCTTAATCTCTGGATGGGCTGTTAGGTCCCTGCCAAATAGTTCAATCCTGCCTGAAGTTGGCTGATATATTCCCAGGATTAATTTAATTAAAGAGGTCTTGCCAGAACCATTTTTCCCTACAATTGCAACAGTTTCATCTAATGGCTGGCTGAGGCTCAAATTATCGATAATAGTCTGGTCATTAATTATTTTTGTTAAATTCTTTATTTTCACAGCTATCTTCCGATTATTGATATTCATATATTATCACCTGATTTCTTTAGTTTATTCCCTATTAATATATTATTCAATAGAAAAATAAATTTCCCTGCCTGAGCGGCAGGGAATGGCAGACAGCTAACCAGACTTTGTAGCCTGATTAAAATAAATAGCTATTATATATAATTAGACCAGGTGTTGATAGACATCTTCTTTAAACTTCTGTTCAAGGGTATCGAGATGATCAAAACTATAGCTTAAACCATGCTTTTTTGCCAGAAGATTAGCAGTTATTCTTCCAGATTCATAAATTGTCGGTAAACCGCTGCCTGGATTGGTACCTCCCCCAACCAGCCAGATATTTTCAAACTCTTCAAAATCATTATGAGGCCTGAAAATCAACATCTGCCTGAGATTATGGCCTAAATTAAAGGTCGCTCCATAACCAACATTCATCTGAGTATTCCAGTCTACAGGAGTTATCATTTTCTCAACCTTTATATGATTTCTAATATTGCTTATGCCGGCCCTCTCCTCCAGTAAATCAAGCATCTGTTCTTTAAATGATTCTGCTTCCTTCGCCCAGTCAATCTCTCCCTTTAAATTAGCAGTCGGAACCAGCAGATACATTGCTGAATGGCCCTGAGGTGCCAGGCTTTCATCTGTAACTGTCGGATTCTGAAGGTAAAATGATGGGTCATTAGAAAGAACTTTCTCAGATTCAATCTCCAGGAAGTTCTTTTCATAATCGTCAGCTATAAAGACATTATGGTGCTTTAAGTGACCATAACTTTCATCAAGGCCAAGATATAACATGAAAGTCGAACAGGAATAATTCTTTTTATCCAGCCTGCTATCTGAATATTTTCTCCGTTTTTCATTAGGAATTAAATTCTGCATCGCCCAGGAAAAGTCAGCATTAAGCACTATTTCATCATATTGATGAAGTTTATTATCTATTATAAGTCCAGTGGCCTTCTGACCATCTATCCTGATTTCTTCGACTTCTGATTCCAGGATTATCCTGCCTCCCAGTTCTTTAAAGAGCTCAGCCATGGCAGCTGCCAGCTGATTTAAGCCTCCCATAACATGATAGACTCCCCATTTATATTCTGTATAGGGCAGAATACTAAACATTGAAGGGCAATTAAATGGCGACATTCCCAGATATTTAGACTGGAATGTAAAGCCAACTTTAATCCTGTCATCATCAAAAAATCGCCCCAGGTCATCCCAGAGACTCCGCTGGGGGTTTAAAACCTTCAGTAATCTAAAGATATCTTTATTTAAAAGGTCGCCAAAGGAATTATACGGGCGCTGCAAGACTGGCAGAGTATAGCGCATCTTCTTTTCGTTATCTTTCATATAACGGTCATAGCCCTCTGCGTCCTCTGGATTGATCGAGCTAATCGATTCCTTAACTTTATCCCTGTTGAATGAAGGTTCCATTGAATTTCCATCAGCAAACCAGAGTTTATAATACGGGTCCATCATCTTCAACTCAACATAATCATGAAGGTTTTTACCAGCTGCTGCAAAAATCTCTTCCAGAATAAAGGGCATCATAAAGAAGGTCGGACCAATATCAAATTTATAGCCACCCTTTTCCAGATAACTATTTCTGCCACCAACTCT
>CAZLCX010000009.1:2438-21817 GCA_964558325.1 uncultured Halanaerobiaceae bacterium
GAATAATAATTGCTCTGAATATCTTCAGGAACCCATTCATCTTCAACTATTATGTGCTCCCTGAGGTCATCCAGGCCATTCCGTTCCAGTTTATCCAGAACTCTTTCCTTTAAGGCATCATAATCTTCTCTGCTAAAACTTCCTCTGCCTAAATGGGGAATATGGGGCAATACCTTTATATTCTCACAACCTGCAGGTGCCTGGCCAGAATCGGTCTGGCTTGATGCCACCAGATAAATCGTTGGATCCTCTGGCAGTTTATAATCCTGAAAAACCGAAGCAAAGTGTTTCTCTGGCTCTTTTGAAAAGAAGAAATTATGATGGGCCAGATTATTATAGCGGCGGTCAACTCCTAAATGAAGAACATAACCTGAACAGGCTGGTTCAAATTTCTGATATTCCTTTTCTATCTCTGGTTCAACCAGCAGATCCCGATAGAAAGGAATAACTTCCATATTAGAGACCAGGTAATCACTTTTAATTAACTGGCCATCCTCGAGAATAATCCCATCGATGCTGTCCCCAGATTTTTCTATGCCAACTACCTCGCTGCCGGTATTGAGTTCTAAATTATCAATCCCGGCTGCCAGCTGCTGAAGGGCTTCAGAAATCTTAAAGAGGCCTCCTGGTACATACCAGAGTCCGTATTTATATTGAATATAGGGCAGCATATTTAACACTGCCGGCGCCTGATAGGGCGAGGAGCCGACATACTTTATAAAGAAATTATAAATATGCTGAAGATAGGGGTTATTAATCCTTTTCTCGACACCAGCAGCCATCGTCGAAAAGTAATCCAGCCCAAAAAAGGCTTTAATCGGACCATAAAACTTTAAAACCTCTCCCAGGGTATCAAGGCCTTCAGCAAAATAACCTTCTTCTACTAGCTCGCTAATTCCACCTGCATAATCAAGATATTCTTCAATATCATTTATATCATTGGAAGTTAACTCCTGATTCTGCTCAAGCATTTCATCTAAATCTGAATAGAGATCAATTATAGTGCCATCCTCAAAGATTGAACGCCATTCTAAATCCAGTCTTTCAATCTCTAAAAATTGATCCATCTCCTGACCGTGAAGCTCAAATAGCCGTCTAAATATATGGGGCATCGTTAAAATTGAAGGTCCCAGATCAAAACTAAATCCCTCAATAGTGGTCTGGTTAAGCTTACCCCCCAGGTGCTGGTTTTTCTCAAAAAGCCTAACCTGATGGCCATCTGCAGCCAGAGATATCGCCGCTGAAAGCCCTCCAAGTCCACCGCCTATTACTGTGATTGTCTTTGTCATTTAGATTACTCCTTCCAGCAAAAATGGAGAATCCAGCTCTCATGATAGTTTAGAAATAATCAAAATTACTTATAAATAACCGATATTACTTATCTAAATATATTCATTATATTATTATATTCTTTATCTAATCACAAACTCCTGCAAAAAGAGGAATTAATATTAGTAATTTTTATGATTAAGGTTAAAAGGCTGCCACAGTCCCGTCTGTTCTGGGCTCAGTAGCTCCTGCCAGCACCCCTGTGTTTTCATCTTTCCAGATTATCTGACCACGGCCAAAGCTGCCTGATGATAATGAAACCTGGATCTCATGGCCTCTTTCTGCTAAAAGCCTGGCTTCCCTTGCTGGAAAATTGTTTTCAACTTTAATCTTTTTACCTTCAGTCCACTGCCAGCGGGGAGCATCGAGAGCCGCCTGGGGATTAAAACCTCTATCGATTGTATTCATTACAACCTGAAGATGACCCTGAGGCTGCATAAAACCACCCATAACTCCAAAGGGACCGATTGGCTGACCATCTTTCGTCATGAAGCCTGGAATAATTGTATGATAGGTTCTTTTACCAGGTTCCAGGCTGTTCTCATGCTCTGGGTCAAGGCTAAAGGTATGTCCCCGGTTTTGCAGTGCAATTCCTGTACCAGGCACAACAATCCCTGAACCAAAGCCCATATAATTGCTCTGGATAAAGGAGACCATCTGGCCATCTCGATCAGCTGCTGCCAGATAAACAGTTCCTCCCTCAGGCGGCTGACCAGGTTCTGGAGTTAATGCCTTCTCAGCAATTAATCTACTCCTTTTTTCTGCGTAAGCCTGACTTAACAGCTCTTCTGGTTTTAATGACATCTTTTCAGGATCAGTTATATATTTCTGCCCATCAGCAAAGGCCAGTTTCAGGGCCTCAATCGATTTATGATATTTTTCTAACTGGCTTAAACCTTCTAACTTAAATTCTTTTAAGATATTTAAAGCTATTAATGCAATAATCCCCTGGCCATTAGGTGGCAGCTCCCAGATCTCATAACCACGATAATTAACAGAAATTGGATCCACCCATTCTGGCTTAAAGCTGGCCAGATCTTCACCTCTAATAAACCCATTATGTTTTTCTGAAAATTCTCCTATTTTTTCTGCGATTTCGCCATTATAAAAACTTTCTGCCCCGGTATGGGCTATTGATTTCAAGGTTTCAGCATGATCATATGAACGCCAGATTTCACCAGCTTTCGGCGCATTATCATTTTTATCTGTAAAGGTTTTAAACCAGCCTGCAAATTCATCACCATCAAGATTTTTCTTATAAACTTCAACTGCTCGCTGCCAGGCGGCAGCTGTTACTGGCGAGACTGGAAAACCATTCTCAGCATAACGGATGGCTTCACTGAGCACTTCAATTAATGGCAGTTTGCCAAAGCGATAATTAAGAGCCGCCCAGGCTGCCGGGGCACCAGGGACAGTGACTGGAGTCAGGCCATATTTAGGCATCTCCCCATGACCAAGTTCCCTGACCTTTTCTCTGGATATACCTGCCGGAGCCTGGCCACTGCTATTAAGCCCGTGGAGCTTTCCATCTATCCAGACTATGGCAAAGGCATCAGAGCCGATTCCATTAGATGTCGGTTCTAAAACTGTTAACGCCGCAGCTGTGGCAACAGCCGCATCGACTGCATTGCCGCCCCGACGGAGCACCGAGAGTCCGGCCTGAGCTGCCAGGGGCTGAGAAGTTGCAACCATGCCGTTTTTGCCGAAAACTGTCATTCTCTGAGACTTGTAAGGATTATCAAGATAATTAAATTTATTTAATTTCATTTTATCTGCCTCCAATTAATATAGTCATTAACTGAGATAATAAACAAATAGTTGAAGTTGATAAAAGCATTCTTTTTATATACAAAATAAAATTCCTCCTACTTATGATATTGGTACTATCATAATTCATTAAATTTATGAATTCTCCTGCATTTAATGAAAAATATTCTTAAAAACTAAAGCTGATTTCCTTATAAAACTGATTTTTCAATTACAAATCAAAACCACCCTCAAAATAAGGGTGGTAGAAAAATGTCAATCAATTTTATCTTCTGCATTTGTTTGAAACCTGTGTTTCTCAAAATCTTCTTTTGAGTAATAAAGTTCTAAAATTGCTTTACATTCTGCACAGGTTTCTTCTTCTTTAGGATCTATAGTTGCTGCTGTATAATATTCTGCTCCACATTCAGGACATCTAAACCAGGTAGGCATAGTTATCAACTCCTTACTATTATGGAATAGAACTAAAATGTTAAGCCAGTATTAAATCATACTGGCAGGGTCTATATTTCCCTCAAATTCTTCTTTAGTTAGATAGCCTTCCCCAACAGCTACCTCCTTTAAAGTCCTGTCTTCCCTGTGAGCTTTATTGGCAATCTCAGCAGCCTTCTCATAACCAATCAATGGCGTCAGTGCGGTTACCAGCATCAATGAACGGTTAAGATATTTTTCTAATTTTTCTGATAAAGGTTTAAGGCCCTGCAGACATCTCTTTTCAAATGAATTCAAAGCATCTGCCAGGAGATTAATACTCTGCAATAGATTATAAACCATAACCGGTTTGGCCACATTCAACTCAAAATTACCGCTGGATCCTGCCAGATTTATTACAGTATCATTTCCAAGAACCTGATAGGAGACCTGGAGTAAGGCCTCCGCCTGAGTGGGATTAACCTTACCTGGCATAATTGAACTTCCTGGCTCATTGGCTGGAATTTCAATCTCCCCCAGTCCACAACGGGGTCCTGAGGCCAGCCAGCGGATATCATTAGCAATTTTAATTAGACTGGCAGCAATTGTTTTCAGGGCACCACTGCAATTAACAAGGCTATCATGGGCAGCAATAGCTTCAAATTTATTTGAAGCCGGTTTAAAATTAAGACCGGTCAGCTGATTGAGATACCTAACAACAACTGAATCAAACCCCTCTGGGGCATTCAGGCCTGTGCCTACTGCAGTTCCCCCAATTGCAAGCTCTTTTAAATGCTCAAGGCTGTCTTCAAGGTGAACAAGACCATGTTTTATCTGACTGGCATACCCTGAAAACTCCTGGCCCAGGCTGACTGGAGTCGCATCCATCAGGTGAGTCCTTCCAGTCTTAATCTGGTCTGAAAATTTCTCGGATTTCTCCTCTAAAGTCTCATAAAACCTATTTAACGCCGGGATTAATTTATCCTCAACAGCCAGAGTAGCTGCTAATGACATTGCTGTAGGAAAAGTATCATTTGATGACTGAGACATATTGACATCATCATTTGGATGGAGAGGATTATGGGAGCCTGGTTCAAAGCCTGCAAGCTCTGAAGCCCGATTACTGATAACCTCATTGATATTCATATTGGTCTGAGTTCCAGACCCGGTCTGCCAGACAACTAAGGGAAAATGCTCATCCAACTCGCCGGTAATTATCTCATGACTGACTTTTTCTATCAGTTCCAACTTATCCTCTGACAGCCTGCCCAGTTCATGATTAGCCCTGGCAGCAGCCAGTTTAATCTTGCCATAGGCCTTAATAACTTCTTCTGGAATCTTTTCACTGCCAATTGGAAAATTATTTCTTGAACGTTCTGTCTGGGCCCCATAATAGGCCTTTTCAGGAACCTTAACTTCACCTAACGAATCCTGCTCTATCCTAAACTCTGAATCCATGAGTTTTCTTCCCCCTGTAATTTTATCTTATCATAATATTAGCATAATTAGTAATTCTACTTTAATTATATACTAATATTTAGTAATTTAGCAAATTGAAAACAGAGAAACCAAAAGCACTGCTGATTAAAAAGAAAGGCTTGCTGAATATTATGCATATATTAAGTATTTTATTCATTAGCTCCTGAATTAATTGCTCTTGACCCCCTCTATACCCGACGGTTACCTGCTCCTATCTCTTTCCATATTTCACAAAGTACTTTATACCTCTCTTATAGCATAAATATACATCTAGAATTTTTAAAAAGGCCCCTGCAGAAATAACTGCAGAGGCAGAATTTATAAACCATTAAGACCAGGTTAAATCATAACTAAAACTGGATAAATCCTGTATTAATCAAGCCTGAGCTGGTTTATTCAGGGACCTCATGGCCATACCGATTATAATGGACCTTATTATACGGCAGGTCATCAAGGTCATATTTCTCCTTCTCTTCATCAGGATAGCCAAGAGCAATAATAGAATCAACCCTCAATTTATTAGGCAGATTCAATACCTCTTTTACATACTCTTCAGAATCACTGCCATCCTGCCGCTGTCTATTTCTAATCTGTATCCAGCAGGACCCAAGCTCTAAATCCAGAGCCTCCATCTGAATATTGGTAGCTGCAATTGAGCAGTCCTCAACCCAGACATCACTCTCTTCCGGGTCTGCAGCAACCACAATTGCCAGGCTTGCTCCAGCCAGAAATGCTGAGCCACCGGCCTTGGCTTCAGCTAACTCCTGGAGTAAATCTTTATCATCTATCTGGACAAACTGCCAGGGCTGACTCCCCCGGGAAGTAGGTGAAAGTAAAGCTGCCTGTAGCAGAGACTGGACCTTCTCCCCCTCGATCTCCTGATTCTTATATTTACGAATGCTTCTCCGCTCTTCTAGTAATTTCATATACATAATTTATTCCCTCCTTGACAGATAGTATTGAATTTCCGCTACTGTTGACATCTGCAAAACTTTCTGGATTAACTCTCTTTTATCCCTGCCCAGCCATTTATTGATAGTCTCTTTAGCTGGAAGAATTGAAACAGGGCTCATACTTAGCTGATTTATCCCAATTCCAAGCCAGAATGGAATTAATAACTTATCACCGGCTGCCTCGCCACACATGGCCACCGGTATATCAAACTCCCTGCCAGCTGCAGCCACCCTGGTTATCATTCTTAAAATTGCCGGGTGATAGGGGGTAAACTGATCTTTAATTTTTTCATTGGACCTATCAACGGCCAGGGTATACTGAACTAAATCATTGGTACCGATACTTAAAAAGTCAACCTCTTGAGCCAGTTCCCTGACCATGGCAACAGCCGAGGGCACTTCAATCATTATGCCAACCTCAGGATCTCCAATCTCAATATCTTCTTCCAATAACTCAAGCCTTGACTGTCGGAGAACGCTATTGGCATTCCGAACCTCTTCAATGGCTGAGATCAGCGGATACATTATCCTGACATTACCAAATTTAGAAGCCCTTAAGATTGCCCGCAGCTGAATCTTAAAGAAGTCCTTATTTTTCAGAGAAATTCTAATTCCCCGATAACCCATCGCCGGGTTAATCTCTTCAGGAAAATCAAGGTATTCAGGCTTTTTATCTGAACCAATATCTAAAGTCCTGATCACAACTGGCCTGTCTCCTACCTTCTCAACTACTTCTTTATATATCTGAAACTGCTCTTCCTCATCAGGCAGGCTATCTCTATCTAAAAAGAGAAACTCAGTCCGGAAAAGTCCAATCCCGTCAGCTCCCCTGGCCAGCATCGGCCCGAGGTCAACTGTTCCACCTATATTGGCATTTACATAAACTCTCCTGCCATCTTTTCTCTCTAACTTAATATCCTTATATTTCTCTAACTCTTTCTCCCTGGCCTCTAATTCCTGAGACCTTTTTTTATAATTTGAAAAGGTCTTTTCATCAGGGGAGATAAAGATCAGACCATCATCGCCATCAACTATTAACTCATCCCCCTGGGAGATTTTACTGATGACCTCAGGACCAAGACCAACAACTGTTGGAATCTCTAGAGACCTGGCAAGAATCGCTGTATGGGAAGTCCTGGAACCTTCAGCCAGCACAATCCCCCTAACCCTGCTGGTATCTAATCTGGCAATCTCTGAAGGAGTTAGCTCATAGGAAACCAGAATAACCTCTTTATCAATCAGACTCTGATCAAGCTCCATCCCCTGAAGTAATCTGAGAATCCGATCTCCAATATCCTTAATATCAGCTCCTCTGGCGTCAATATAATTCTCTTCAATTTCAGCAAACTGAGCAGCATAATTTCTAATAACCCTCTGGACAGCAACTTCAGCGGTCACCTGTTCTTCCAGAATTAATTCTTCTACCAGGCTGTGGAATTCTGGATCATTCATAATCTGAATATGAGCTGTAAAAATTTCTGATTCCTGGGAGCCAACCTCTTTTTTAATCTTCTGTCTTAAATCCTTTAAATCTTCTTTGCCCTCAGCAATCGCCTGATAAAATCTTTTGATCTCCAGTTCAGCTTCTGCCTCTTCAATATTTTTTTGAACAAATTTAAATTCATGCCTTTCCTGAATTAAGGCCTGGCCAATTGCAAAGCCAGGAGAAGCAGCAGTTCCCTGATTTCCTTCCATGATATCTCTCCTTTTATATACTTAATCAAACTTTTCAGCTAAGGTTGTATTAATTATATCATAAATACAATTAAGAAAAAGTACTCTTAAAAATCAACTTCATCCCCAGGGGTTAAATCTCCTGCAATCACAGGATGCCTGGCTCCAGTAACAGAGGGAAGATTACCTGGCCGTTTCATCATAGATTCCCTGGCTAACAGGGCAAAGGCTACAGCCTCTTTCTGATCTGCATCTATTGCTGGAATATCAAATTGCTCATAATCTTTATCCGCCAGGGAAATCAATTCAGTTCTATAATTATGAAATTTCTCTGAAATTTCTGTTTCAATAAATTTAAGAAGGGTTTTATTATGACATCCCCCTCCACTGATAATCACTTCAAGGCAGTCAGACTTTTTAAGAGTAATCAGATCTTTTCTACTTATCTCCTCCTGAAAACTCTTAACGATTGAACTGGCAGTAAACCTGGTCAGAGTAGTAATTATATCCTCTGGCTTAACACCTCTAGCTAAAGCTTCTTTAATTACCCTGCCAGTATATTTACCTCCAAAGTCATTTCTCCCTGTTGAGCGAGGATATTTTCTATTAAAGAAATCATGCTGATATAACTGATCAAATAAATCTTCATCAAGCTGACCCTGACTAGCCAGAACTCCATCCTGATCAAAATCATTATTTCCCTCAGTCAATATCTGAATAGCCCTGTCAATCATCATATTTCCAGGCCCGGTATCACTGCCACTGACTTCAGCCCGCTTACAATCAGCCGGCAGCCAGGTATAATTGGCAATCCCACCAATATTTAAAACAAAGCGATGGCTATCGGTGCTTTTATATAAAAGATAATCGATTAAAGGAACCAGGGGAGCCCCTTCCCCGCCGGCTGCTATATCCCTTAATCTAAAATTTGTAATCGTATCAACGCCAGTTCTTTCAGCAATAACTGAGCCAGATCCCAGCTGAAGACTTACAGTCTGACTTTTACCTGGCTGATGAAAGACTGTTTGACCATGACAGCCAATTAGATCTAGTTCTTCTAACTCTAATCCTGCCTTTGAAAGAGCAGTTTTAATAGCTGCAGCATATATTTCTGCTAAATCTATATTCAGGCTGGCAACCTCTTTCAAAACCCTGGTCCCATCTGAATAACTAAAGTTTACCAGATTGCTTAATCTCTCTTTAATCTCATCCGGGTAACTCCTTTGATAATAACTTAAGATCTCTAAAGTTGAATCTTCAAAGCTATCTGTCTCAATTATAGCAACATCTATTCCATCCAGTGATGTTCCTGACATGACTCCAGCAATCTTTAGCATTTTATCTCTCCTTTAAAACTTTTAACCCTGAACTTTTAATCTTAATCTTGCTTAACCCTGATCTTTTAATCCAGATGCAAAGCCATTTTGATCATTATCCCGGCCTATTTGAAAACCAATCGGCTCAGTATTATGATTATCCTGACTCAAAAGACTATAAATTAAATTATGAAGACGAGGCCTTAGTTTAATAATCTTTTGATTCTCTCTGCCACCATTAACTCTATTTGATAGTAAAATCACTGTCAGGCCACTTTCAGGTAAAGTCCAGATCGATGTTCCAGTAAATCCAGTATGACCTAAAGCCTTACTCCCAAAATAAATACCAGAAGAAGACCTAATATTACCGCCTTTATCCCAGCCCAGGCCTCGCATTTCTCCATCTTTTCTGGTATAAGTCCTGGCGATAATTCTACTGCTGGCAGGAGATAAAATATTTACCTTTTTCTCATCCTGATTTAATATCATGGCCATTAATTTTACCAGATCCTTTACATTTGAAAAAAGACCGGCCTGACCGCTGGCTCCTCCTAAAAAAGCACAATTTTCATCATGAACTTCTCCATGAATCTGCTTTTCCCTCCAACTACAATATTCAGTTGGAGCTATCTGATTAAGCTCTATTTCATTATTATTTTCTAGAGGATTAAAATCAGTCTTTTTTAATTCTCCAGGCTCAATAATATATTTTCTAGCATAATCAGCAAGTTTTAAGCCGCTAATTTTTTCAACAATAAAACCAAGCAGTAAAAAGTTAGGATCGCTATAAAGAACTTTTTGACCAGGTTCTGCAACTGGCTCTAAATTCAATAAATATTTAAGAACTTTATCTCTATCTCCTGGTTCCTTCCAGAGCTGAACTATCGCCGGCAGGCCTGAAGTATGGGTCATCAACTGATCTATTCTGATTTCTTCTAACTCTTCTCTAACCTCTGGGAAAAAATCCTTTAAATAATCATGCAGGTTCAATTTACCTGTTTCATTTAATTGCATAATAGCAGTAGTTGTTATTAATACCTTGGTTAAAGAGGCCAGATCATAAACAGTATCCACTGAAACCTCAGTATTATCATCATAAGCTATCTTTCCAAAAGCCTGACTGTAGATTAATTTTTCTCCCTGGGCAATCCCTAAAACAGCTCCTGGAAAGACTCCTGCCTCTACAGCCCCTTCCATAAATTTATTAATCTCGTTACAGGCGGCTGTATCCAGTCTCAAATTATAATCTCTGGTTTTTTTAGAATCAGAAATTCTTGAAGCGGTCCCTTTGCGAGAGATTGGCTTTTTAAAGTAATTTCTCATTTTACATCAACTCCTTCTGGAGAGGAATATATTGATGAACAACTTCATATCCAAATTTTTGATAATATTCGATTAAAGTAGTCCAGTCTATGGTAATCTCTTTATAACCATCGTGATATAAAGTGTTTAATACTCTTTGCAAAAAAGGAGTACTTAAGCTCTTACCCCGCCAGCTTTCTGCAAGTCCCAGGGGGCCTAATCCAGCATAAGCTTCTCCTGATTTCCCTCCAAAATTTAGGTTCGGTCCCTTATAAAAGCCATCCTGGCGGTTGGTTCTGGCAAAACCAATAATATCTGTATCTCCTTTTATCAGGAGATAATAATCATTTAAACCTCCTGGCCAGCGGCTGATATTTTCAGCTTCATACTGCCAGCGGCCTGGAAACTCCTCAGTTAAAAAATTTAATAGTTTATTTCTGTCTTTAGATTTTGCCTGCTGAACACTGTATGAATCATCAGGAAACTCTCTAGCCTCAGGTTTTTGCCTGTAAACCCTTCGCAAATCAGATTCCAGACCCCCTGCTCTAAACCCTGCCCTGACCCAGGCTTTCTTCTCAGCTTCAAACTCTGCTGGTAATCCTGGCAGAAAATTCTGGGGGTCCTGTCCATAACTAATGTATTTTACCCCGCTAGTCCTAAACTGATTAATAATAAAATCCAAAAGTTCTAACCATTTATCTGAGCCAGCCCCATCTTCAGTAACCAATAATGATATCCAGCCCCGCTCCGGTCCCACATAATTAATTAACTCCCTTACCGGCTGTTTTATCACCCCAAAACCAACCAGTCTATTATCAGCAAAAGAGCCAAATAATCTCACCTGAAGACCACTAAAGGGAGCTAAAATATTCTGGCGATACAAACCTGCCTTTAGACTGTAATTATTATAATTCTGGTTCCAGAGGCTTATTCCTGCATCCAGATATTTAACTTTCTCCAATTCTTTAATTATCATTATAGCTTACATCCTCCAAATTTACTATTCTTTACTGATCTGCATCGCTTCTCTTGTCTTTTGCAGTGCTGCTGTCGTCTCGTCATGGTCAGCCAGAGCTGTTGCCAAAAATAAAATATCAATGACCGCCAGCTGGGCAATTCTTGATGCTATCGCACTGCCCCTGTAAGGAGTTTCTCTAGATGAAGTCAATAAAGTAATCTCTGACCTCTCACTAACTGGAGAACCCACCTGAGAAGTGATTGCAACTCTCTGACAGCCTGTCTCCTCTAAAATATCAAGAACTTCAATCAGTTCTCTGGTCCTGCCAGAATCTGATATTGCCAGCACAAGGTCCTCTGGTTCAAGCAAGGAGGCCACTGTCTTCTGACTATGGCTATCTGTCATGGCAATCGCCGGGAGGCCAATTCTCACAAATTTCAGTTCTGCATCCCTGGCAACTATACCAGAAGCTCCAAAGCCAAAGAAATATAGCTTTCTTGCCGAAAGTATCTTATCAACTACCTCTTCATATAAATCAGTTTCTACTAATTTATGGGTATTCACCAGTGATTCATCATAGATTTGAAACAATTTATCTTTTAGGTTCTCAATTGAATCTCCTGGTTCAATTGCCCCATAGATTATCTCCCTGTCATCATTTTGCCGGTCATTTCTAGCAAGTTTTATTTTTAATTCCTGATATCCAGAATAACCAACCCTCTGACAGAACTTAACGATTGTTGCCTCTGATACACCAATTTGCTCTGCCAGATTAGTAATTGAAGAATAAACAACTTCGCCAGAATGTTTTATCACATACTCAGCAACCCTTTTTTCTGCAGGTTTTAGTGAATCAAGGTGTGATTTAATCTGTAATATTTCCCTTGACAATTTTCTTGAATTACCCAAATAAATTTGCCCCCTTTTAATTAAATTTCAGCTTTATGAATTAAATTCCAACTTCCTTTTCATATTAATTTAATCTGTTATTATATTATTCTCTTTTATTTATAAAATACCTTCATAAAAACCTATATAATAATAAAAAAATATTTTCACCGAAAATAAAACTGCAAATTAAAATCTCGACCAGATTAAAGACCCGGTCGAGATAATAATTTTTATTAAAATAAATTCCTGATTAACCTGCCAGGTTTATCCTCAGATATAGTTCCTGATTCTAAAACCGATTTCCCGGCTACCCAGACTTCTTTAATCCCCTCTGGGTATTGAAAGGGCTCTTTAAAAGTTGCTTTATCTATAATTTTATTTTCAGCAAATAAGATTAAGTCTGCTTTAAACCCTACTTTCAATAAACCTCTATCATTCAAGCCCAGCCTGGCTGCAGATTTCCCGGTCATCTTATGAATCGCTGTTTCCAGCTTAATAACTTCCTTTTCACGGACATATTTGCCGAGTACCCTGGGAAAGGTTCCAAAATTTCTTGGATGGGGTTTGCCACTGGCAAGTATTCCTTCCACCGCCAGAGAACTGCCGTCAGAGCCAATCATACTTAATCTACTGCTTAAAACTGTCTCTAAATCCTTTTCACACATGGCAAAACCAATCATGCCTGCCCTTAATTTCTGTTCCTTCAGGATTTTCAATAATGCTTCAGGTACCGGCATCTTCCAGCTCTCTCCTAATTCTGCCAGGGTAACACCTTCAAATTCAGGATACCTCTCGCCTGGCAGTTCAGAAATCATTACATTCTCCCAGCCTCTTCTGGCAACAACATTTCTGAGATATTCTAATATCTTTTCCCTATCATTCCCGGCTTCAATCCGTTCAAGCAGCTTTTCTCTGCCGCCTTCATGGGCCCAGTCCGGCAGTAAAGAAGAAAGCCCGGTATTGGTCGCCAGATAAGGATATAAGTCACAGGTTATATCGACTCCCTCAGCCCGGGCAGTCTCCATAATCTTTAAGGTCCCGGAAGCTAACCCCCAGCAGTCTCTATCGACAACTTTATGATGGGATATCTGAACAGGAATTTCTGCCTGCCTGCCGATTTCAATGGCCTCTTTGAGGGCGGCTATCATCCCACAACCTTCATCACGGAGATGAGTTGTGTAAATACCCCCATAATCAGCAGCAACTCTGGCCAGCTCGATTAATTCTTCTGTTGTCCCATAGGACGATGGTGGATAGATCAGGCCTGATGAAATTCCAAAGGCCCCTGCTTCCATCGCCTCTGCCAGAATAGCTTTAGCCTCATCTAATTCTAAAGAAGTTAATTCTCTGTCATCAAAACCAGCTACAGCCTTCCTGATTGCCCCATGACCAATTAATGAAACAACATTTATAGATTTAGGTTGATCTGCCAGTCTGTTAAGAAATTCTGGATAGCTGCTCCAGTCCAATTCCAGATTATAATCAGCCAGCTCATCTTTCAGCATTGAGCGGCCGGCTTCCTTAATCGGGGCCGGCGAAGAACCGCAATTTCCAGTAACCTCAGTTGTTACCCCCTGCTGCAATTTACTGGCTGCCTCCCCTGAGGCTAAAAAATTAAGATCAGAATGGGTATGAATATCTATAAAGCCTGGAGCCAGAACATAGCCTGCTCCATCGACAATTCTTTTAACCTGGTTATCATCTAGAAATCTTTCAGCATCTCCTCTAAAGATAGCTTTAATCTCATCAGCCTTTACCGCCAGGTTTCCTTTAAAAGCTGTAGCTCCGCTACCATCAACAATCTTTACATTCTTAATTAATAAATCCAGCTGATTCATTTACTGATCCCACCTATTCCTAAACCTGGACCTTCCGGTAATTCCAGGCTATCATTTTTATAACTCAAACCACCATCAACACCATCTTCACCAATTAAAATCGGGGCGTCAAGATCAAGTCTGGTAATATTCTCAGAAGCCAGAGCCACAGCCGCTGCTGCAGTTACTGATATCCTGCTCTCAAGCATACTCCCTAACATACATTCAATATTATAGTCCTTAGCTAATCTGGCAATTGCCAGGGCAGTTGAAATTCCGCCGGTTTTCATTAATTTAATATTTAAAAGGTCACAGGCCTGCATTTCCAGTAACTTAACAGCATCTTTTAATGAAAACAAGCTCTCATCAGCCATAATCGGCAAGAGGGCATTTTCTTTAACTTCCTTTAAACCTTTATAATCTGAAGCCGCTACCGGCTGCTCAACTAACTCTATATTAAAATCAGCTGCCTCCAGCTTCTTAATAGTATTAATAGCCTGATTAACTGTCCAGCCCTGGTTGGCATCCAGCCGAAGTTTGATCTCAGGACCTACTGCTCTGCCCACAGACTCAACTCTGGCCAGATCAACTTCAGGCCCAACCCCTACCTTCAACTTTAAAATCTTAAATCCCTCTGCCACAGCCTCTCTGGCCGCTTCTGCCATAATCTCAGGCTCGTCAACACTGACAGTATGGTCAGTAATCAAAACTCTCTTTCTCCCGCCTAAAAACTGCCAGAGGGGTCTCTCATTAATTTTAGCAGCTAAATCAAATAAAGCTATCTCGGCAGCAGCCTTAGCACTGGTATTATTAACTGCCGAGCCGAGGATTTTATTTAAAAGGTAATTTAAATCCTGTGGATTCTGACCCTTTAATTTAGGCCAGATCTGATTCTCTAAAGTTGCTTTTATCCCTGGAAGATTATCCCCGGTAATAACTTCAGTTGGCGGAGCAGCACCAATCCCGACAAAATTTTCTGTTTTTATTTCAAAAACTAATTCTTTAGCTATCTCAACAGTTCTTAAAGCTGTCTTAAAGGGGCGAGCTAGTTTAATCTCTCTCTGATAAATTGCATAATCAATTATCTTCAAAAATAATTACCTGCCTTTCTTTTCTAAATACTGATAAATCTTTTCTCCGATCCTGGCCTGCAGCAGCCTGCCACCAGCCTGACTATCAAGCTCTGAAGACATTGTAACTGCCACAGCTGGAGACGGCTCAAAAAATATGCTGGCATCATGTTCTATCCCTTTTAGCATTCCAGTTTTACTTGCTATTGAATCCCAGGAATTATCAGGCAGTAAATAGGAAAGCTTATCTCTAAATTGCTGCCGACAGAGAGTCGCTTTTGCTCCCTTTAAGCCCTGCCTCTTATTGATAAATTCCATTAACTTACCCATCTCTCTGGCTGTCGTAATATTTTCACTGCCGGCTTTTCTTGCCTCAAGATCCATCATCTTTCTCTTTAACCTGGTCACTTTAAAACCATTGTCTTCAAGATAATTATTGACTGATTTAAAACCCAGATAATCTATTAAAATATTAGTGGCCGTATTATCACTAATAACTATCATCAACTCTGCAAGGTCCAGGATCGTCAGGTCTGGCCTGGCTTTAAACCAGTTTAAAACCCCGGCTCCCCCGACAATGTTACTGTCATCCGGTTTTAAAGTTTGATTGAAATCTAACTCACCTTTAGAATTTAAATCATAAAGAGTATAGAGAATCGGGACTTTAATTAAACTGGCAGCTGCCATTTCCTGATCTGCAGCAATTACTATCTCTTTGCCTGTTTTAAGGTCTTTAAAGTATAGAGAATGATTACCTGCTGTTTCGGCCATTAATCCTTTTATTTCCTGCCTTAATCCAGCTATTATCTGCTTTGATTCATCCATTATATATCAGCCCTAAATTTTCTGCCCAGGGTCAATGCTTCCAGATAAGTTTTCTTCTTATTCTGCAAATAAGTCTCAAGCTCCATCACAAAGGTGCTATGTACTGTCAGCGACTTAAGTTCTCCGGCAACTAACTCCCCATATCCTGAGCCTGAATGGATGACATAATGGCCAACTTCGTCTGTACCAGGTTTATTAGCCCTGCCAAGATAAACCATTACATGACCTGGAAGATAGACAGGATCACCTGGTTCTAATTCCTTTAATTGATTTAACCTCTGGGCCCTATTTCCTCTAAAGTAGATAGTCCTGCCAGCAGCCCCTTCTTCCTGGGGCTTCCCTGCATCCCTTGGCAGGGTCAGGCCTGCCTGCCTGTAGATATCAAAGACCAGCCTGGAACAATCCCGCCGCTGGAATAAACCGCCCCAGCCATAACGTTCTCCCAGACATTTAAAGGCAGCCTCAATTAAATTTCTTTTAGTAAATTCATTAAAACCAATCTGAACCGGTTGAGAGAAAGGCAGGAGTGCCGGTGCAAACTCAAGCCGGCCAGGTCTGTCAACTCTGGCACCTAAACCTAAGGGAACTTTAGCAACATGACAGCCTGCAGGGGCCTGACCATTTTTTGCTCCGGCAGGGACCTCCGCTGGAATTGCCTCCTCCTCATAGAGGGGCAGGCTATCTCCTAACTGCAGAAAAATATTACTTATCCCAGAAAAAAATGGATTGGGCTCTGTCTCAGTTCTACTCCCGGTTACCACCAGTCTTTCTTCCTGGTTCCAGTAGTCAATAATCATATCCAGATCATCTACCACTGCCAGATATTCAGTCAAGACCCAGCCAGAATAAATCTGACTCTGGATAAATGACCACTTACCAGACAGACTTTGATGCCAGATCATTACCGGGCTGCCAGCCTGAATTGCTGTCAGCTGAAATCGGTCAACATCTATGGCTTCTGGATCTTTAACAGCAGCCTGTTCTGTCGGAAATGCCCTGACCGATAATCTTCTAATTGTCAAACCAGGTCTTCCTTCTACCCTTTGATTATCAGCTGTTAAAGCCTCCAGATTACTTTCTTTGATTAAATTATCCTGCCATTCCTGGCTATATTTTTCTCCATCAGCAGAATACAGCTCATAATCAGGCAGACAGTCTGGCAGAGAATAGGACTCCATTAACTCCTTGACTTCAGCAGTTGAAATCTCTGTTTTAAAATTTTCAGGGAGAGTATATTCTCTGGCCAACCCTAACTCAGCCATCCTTTCAGCAGTTTTTTTCTCCATAAAAGAAATTTCCATATTAGAAGCAAGTAACCTATCTGGATCCTCCATTTGCTCAAGCCAGAAGTCAGCTTGAACCATTTGCTCACTTACATTAGGGGGTAAAAATCGCATAAAAATTAATCACCCTTCCTCTAACTTTAATTTACAGTCATTTTTATATAGATCTTCGTTCTTTTCCCTGGCAATCATAATCTGAGTTTCTCCCTGATAAACCAGGAGTACTGCCGGCCTTAATAGCCCATTATAATTACTTGAAAGTGAATAGGTATAAGCACCGGAAGACGGAATGGCAAGAATATCACCAGGTTCAGGTTCTGCCAGCATCTCATCCTCTATCAAAATATCACCTGACTCACAGCATTTGCCTACTATTGTAACCTCGGTATCTTCTCGAGCATTACAGCGATTTGCTATCATAGCTTCATATTCAGCGCCATATAAGGCTGGCCTGATATTATCAGCCATTCCCCCATCAACAGCCAGATAGGTCTTTAAATCTCCAATCTCTTTAATAGAACCTACAGTATAAAGGCTGGTCCCGGCAGTCCCAACAATAGATCTTCCTGGTTCTAATAATAAGACAGGCAGAGGATAATCCTCCCGGTCACAGGTTTCAACCAGTTCCCTGACAATTTCCTCAACCAGATTAACCACATCAATTTCAGGATCCTCAGATTTTTCTGGAACCCCAAATCCCCCGCCAAGATTTAATTTTTCAACTAAAATATTATCTTCTCTCCTGAGTTCAATCATAAATTTTATCAAAACCCAGATTAACTCTTTAAAGGCAGAATCATCATATATCTGAGAACCAATATGGGCATGGATACCTTTAAAGTTTAGCTGCCTACTTTCTTCAATCCAGTTAATTAGCTTTCTGGCCTGGCCTGTTTTAATACTTACCCCAAATTTTGAATCAGCCTGACCTGTCCTAATAAAATCATGGGTATGGGCGGAAATCCCTGGAATCAGACGAACCAGACAATCGACCTCCTTATCGTGACTTTCTGCTAATTCATTTAAAAGCTCTGCCTCATAGAAATTATCAACTATAATAGCATTTACCCCGCCCAGAAGTGCCTGCTTAAGTTCAGCCTCACTCTTATTATTGCCGTGGAGATAAATCCTAGCTGCTGGCAGTCCACCGGCTAAAGCCCGGGCAAATTCTCCACCTGAAACCACATCCATATATAAATCATTTCTGGCAATAATTTCAGCAATCCCTTTACACAAAAAGGCTTTACTGGCATAAATGATCTCAGCTTCGCCTGGATAACTGGAAACCGCCTCTTTAAATTTGCTGATATTATTTAAGATCTCCTGATAGTCATAAACTAACAGAGGACTACCAAACTTTTCCCTTAACTCAGTAACTGCAACATCTCCTATCTCCAATACTCCCTGCTCATTAACCTCAGATGTTCCTTGCATTAACAATATCTTCAACTCCCTTTAATACTCCATATTAATTAATTTGTAATCTATAAATGTAACTAAATCTTTAGTCGCTCATCACTGATGAACTGATGTTGCTATTATACTTGATGAATTTTTAAAAGTCAACCAGCCTAATCCAGTTCAGACTCCCAGTAGAGCTTAATATCTCTGATTATATTATCCAGATGATTGACCATTGCCTTTTCAGCCCTATCAGGGCTCCCTGACTCAAGGGCAGATAAAATCTGACTGTGATCATCTACTATTTTACTCCCCACTATTGTCCGCATCTGTTCTAAAGCTGGAGAGTAATTTTCATTATTTCTGATCATCTTTAGAGAAGCCTCCAGAAAACTATTACCAGCAATTTCTGCTAACTTTAGATGAAAATTCTTATCACCATCATTATAATTGCCACCCTGATTAAAATCTTGATGATGCTTTTCAATTATAGCCTTTAGTTTCTGGACTTCTTTTTCAGTAATTTTAGGAGCTGCTATTTTAACTATCTCCCTCTCAATAGCCCTTCTGGCAATAAGCATATCAAGTAATTCCTGTCTCCGCTCCACCTTTGTCAGATCAAGAAATTCATTGATCTCTTTCTTCATTTTTTTATCCAGACGATATTCCTGTAAAGCAGACTTCCCTTTATCTGTTAAGTTTCTTCCCCGATAGGGTTCTTTTTCAGTAAAGCCCCTCTGGTCAAGCCTTCTGAGTACTCTACCGATTGTTGCCTCACTAAAGGAATCAAAATCTCTGGAAATCTGCTGGCTGATCACTCCAGAGCCAACCGGCCCCTCTCTTGCTTCTATAATAGACATAATCTCATACTCTTTTTCGGAAATCTCAACTCCGGACATTCCT
>CAZLCX010000009.1:21917-38548 GCA_964558325.1 uncultured Halanaerobiaceae bacterium
TATAATAGACATAATCTCATACTCTTTTTCGGAAATCTCAACTCCGGACATTCCTGAACCTCCTCTTAAACCTGGCTATCCCCAGCCTGACTGAATCAAAGCTCAATTTAGAGTTATAGCCATCAGCCACTATTAACCAATCAGCTTTATTCCCGTAATCCTGTTCTCTAATTCCAGGGGGTAGCTGATCTAAAAAATCTACATGATGCATTCTTTCAGAATTCCAGCCACTCCCAGAAGCTGAAAAATAGGGTCCAATTAATTCCTCTTTATATTCAACTGCAGTCAGTTTCTTGATTTCATTAAGCATGACCCTGCTTCCATAGCCTGGTAAAGGGTCCTGGGCTGGCCTGAAAAGTCTTCCCTGATAATTTAAGATCCTGCCAGCCGGTCTGGCATATCTGCCTCTGGCAATCGGTGATCCCTGATGCTCCAGCCAGCTGCTCCCAGACAAATCCTCACTAAAATATAGATAAAGCCTGGTATCATCCCAGGTAGTAAATAACCACCATAACTTATTATACCTCAGCAGACTGCTATCTCTATATCTCTTTCCTGTTAATAACTCAGCAACAGGTTCCCACTGATAAGGGAAGTTTACAGCCTGATATAAATTAACTGCCCTGGCCTGGTTCATCTCAGGCAACATATAATAATTTCCCTGCCATTCAAAGACCCAGGGGTAAGATAAATGATAACCAGTTGTCAATATAATTCCCTGATAAGCCCAGCTAACTCCATCTTGACTAATAGCCAGGCCAATATCGCCCTGGCCACTATCTAAATTCATAATCTCAAAAAAGAGATAATACAGATCCTCTACTTTTATAATAAAGGGATCAGCAACAAAACCGGCTTGACAGTCAGTAATATCTTCAGCCGATATTATTGGATTTCCTGGAATTTCGATTAATTTTTTTAAAGGATCACCTCTAAAAAGTCCGATACTCCACTTTTTCCCTCTATTAAGATTTATAGATTTAGCCTTCCGCCTCTTTCTTAATACTCCTAACATCTTAAAATCACTCCAAATAATTTAATAAAAATAAAGGAAAATTCCTGTCAGAACGTGAATATAATATTGTAAGGAGGGAGGATACCAATGAATTTATTAACTTATATTCCAGTTGCACTAATAATCTTAAATATTATATTTATCATCCTTTTGATTTTCTTTGAAAGAAAGGACCCAACTTCAACCTGGGCCTGGTTACTGATACTTACTCTTATCCCAATTCTAGGTTTTATTCTCTATCTCTTTTTAGGCTTAACTCCAAGGAAAAAACAGGTCTTCCAGCAAAAGCGAAAACAGGATAATATCAGAAATATGGTTTATGTCGATGATTCAAAGGCTTTAAAAATACCAGAATCTGATTTTGATCAGCTTGAAGAAAGCATTATCCGCCTGGGTTTAAGAAACAAACCTCCGGCCCTGGTTGGTTATAACCAGCTAAAAATCTATACTAATGGAACAGATAAGTTTGCCGATCTCTTTAAAGATATTGAACGGGCAAAAAGATTTATCCATGCCAACTACTATATTATCAATGACGATAAATTAGGTGATGAATTTATGGATCTCCTCAGCAGAAAAGCTGCTGAAGGAGTAGAAGTCCGACTTCTATATGATAGAATGGGCTGCCGAAACCTCTCTAAATACTCAATTCAAAAATTAGTTGATTCCGGTGGAGAAGCAGTCCCCTTTGCTCCTTTTATTCTTGATATGAACTATAGAAACCACCGCAAAAATGTAATAGTCGACGGCCAAATTGGTTATCTAGGCGGGATTAATGTTGGCGACGAATATGTAGGCCGCTCAGAAAAATTTGGAGACTGGCGGGATACCCACTTAAGACTTAAAGGAGAAAGTGTTAACAGCATGCAGCACCGGTTCCTCCTTGACTGGAGTTTTGCCACAGGAAAAGATTTCTTAAGTAATAAAAAGTATTTTCCTAAAAAAGAAATCAAGGGTAAATCACCAGTTCAAATAGTTACCAGCGGTCCTGATTCCAGAGAAGAAAAAATTAAATCACTATTCTTAAAGATGATCTATGGAGCTGAGAATAGTATCTATATCCAGACGCCCTATTTTATCCCGGATCCTGCTATGTTAGAAGCCCTCCAGGTCGCCGCCCGCTCAGGTGTTGATGTCAGAGTAATGATACCTGATCGTGCTGACCACCCCTTTGTCTATGGAGCCAACAATTCTTTTGTCGGCCAGATGCTTGAAGTAGGAGCCCGCTGTTATCGATATTCCCGGGGATTTCTTCACAGCAAGACAATCTGCATTGACGGTAGGATCCTCTCAATCGGAACAACCAATATGGATGTCAGAAGTTTTAAGCTCAATTTCGAAATCAATGCCTTTATCTATGATGAAGATATTGCCCAGCTCCATGATGAAATCTTCAGAGAAGATTTAAATGAATCCAGAGAGATCACAGTCAAGGAATACAATAATAGAGGCTGGACCATGAAAGTTAGAGAATCTATCTCCCGGCTCCTGTCTCCAATCTTATAATTATATTTAAATGCTTTAACTATATATTAACATATTCAGTCTCAAAACTATACTCCTGGCCCAGCTCATCGGCCAGGATTTCTCTATATTCATCTAGCTGATCATCTGACTCAATGGCACCACTCTTAAAATCAATAATCTTAATAGATTTATTCTCCTGGTCAACCAACAATCTATCAACCCGCTTCATGCTGCCATCATCCAGCCAGAGACTATATTCAGTCAGTATCTCATATTCTTCTGAGAAATATTCAGGGTTATCAGCAACAAATTTTTCTGCTCTGGCAATTAACCTTTCAGTATCATCCCTGCCTAAGATATTACCATACCTGGACATCACCAGCCTGGCCGCAAGTTCCATCTCCTCACTGCCGCCGTAAATGACCTCCTCTAAATAAAAATGCAGCCCCAGACCAATAACCTGGGCCCTCTCTTTAGCCAGATTAAAATCAAAATCCTTGGCTCTTTCATTCCGGATTCTATCAGCCAGTTCAGGCCAGTCTCCAGCAAAGAAAGGAGCAAGATTTTTCATATCAGATAGAAGTTGAGACTCCTCCTGAAAACCCTCGACTTTTAACTCCCCAGCAGTCCAGGGTTCAACCAGATCAACCAGAGACTCCTGGCCAGTAGCCCTTAAAATAGCAGGCTCATAAAAATTGTAGCTATCATTGCTCTCCCAGAAACCATTGCCATCAGGCATAATCTTTCTGGGTGTATCAATATATAAGAATAAATTAGCAACTGGCCTGGTCATAGCAACATAAAGATTATTAATCTCTTCTGCCAGTTCATCGGCCTCAGCTTTTTCCTGAAAGTCATATTCCAGCCACTGGAGTAGATTTTTATAATCAGAGGTAAGCAGCAGATAATCATCCACTTTTTTATAAAGCCGGTCAAATTCCAGAAAGAGTTCAACGGTATTCCCCTGGTTACCACCTCCGTTACCCCCAGGGGACCAGTAGAAAAATTCTGTATCAAAGGACAGCCCTTTAGCTCTATGTACTGTCAATAGTTCAACAGCATTTTCACTTTTAACAGCCACCTGTTCTAACTCTGAGGCCCCCTCTTTCTCATCAAAAAACTCTATTAACTCACCTAAACTGGAAACTGATTTCAGCAGATTAAAGAATTTATATAGGTTCTTTAAAGCAGAACGATTATTTCTATAATAATTAACAACCCCTGATTCTTTAAATAAACTATCAACTAATTTTGGGTATGGCAGCTCCTTTAGCTTTTTTAACCAGCTAAAAAATCCTTCTAACTCTGGTTCTTCTGCCAGAATGCTTCCAACTTCAAGGGAGAGCTGGCCCTTATCCTTTAAGTAAGTCTGAAAATCATTTCTATATTTTATTAATCTCTGACAGAGATTATGGCCTACAGCCAGTGGTTCACTCCTCAAACAGGCCACTAATTGAAAAAAATCATCTCTAGTCAGATATAAAATCAACTGATAGAGAGGCCTGACCGCCTGATGTTCCAGCAGAGAACCGCCCTTCTCCAGGATATATGGAATATCAAGCACTTCAAGTTCACTGGCAATCTCCTCTAATTCTTTATTCTTCCTGGCCAGGACAGCTATCCCACTATAATCTTCAAACTCTTCAGCAATTCTCCTGGCTATAGCCCCTGGCAGATTCTCTGTCACCCTTTGATTATAGCTAAGTAATTGGTTCTGTCTCTCCTCAGAATAACCGGCAAACTTTTTAGTATCAGTATTTATTAATGCAGAACTGCCCCCGAGTAAAACTTCCAGATAGCCCCCTTCTTTTTCAGATAAATAATCAACATCCTCATATTCCCAGTCAGTTCTGAGATCTCTAAAAAACCTATTAACAAATTTAACAATATTTTCTCTGCTCCGATAGCAGACTCCCAGGGTCTCTTCTGTACCAGCAGTAATTTCAGGCAGCCTGATAAAAAGCTCTTTCTCTCCATCCCGCCAGCCATAGATCGACTGCTTGGCATCGCCAACAGCTATTAGCGACTGGTCTCCTGTAAGTAACCTGCTTAATATCTGCCACTGGAGCACACTGGTATCCTGAAACTCATCTATAAATAAAGTGGTAATCTCGCCCCCGACTAATTCCCCGAGATAATCAATTAACTCTCCAGGGGGAAGCTCAATTCCCTCCTCTATCAGATAATTATAGGTAAAGTTCGAAATATCCTGATGGGTAAATCGCTTCTGTTTTAATTTCAGCCGATCATATTCAGCAAAAAGGTCATTAACCAGGCCAAAAATCCAGTCCTGCTGGGGCAGGACCTCAGTTTCCATTATTCTCCTGGCCAGCCGTTCCTGAAAAACCTGATAAAGTTCTCTAAGCTCAGCCTTATAGGGTTTCAACTCTTTTCGGCGAAACTTATTGCCATTCCAGCAGGTATCATCCTTTAAGAACTGCTTATAATGCCTGTAAATAGCCTCTTCAAGGATACTTTTATCCTGATTATTGGCCTTCAAATCAAGATAGTGAATCAAAATATCCCTGTAATCCTTAGTAAACCAGCCCCCATCAACCTCATCACCACTAACAGTTGCAGCTTCATCCATTAAACCAATAACCTCATCCAGGGCCTCAATAAAATCAGGACTAAGCCCTCTATCACCATCAGAACCACTGCTGGAACTCCCACTGGAATTAAACTCATGATCTATCAATAAATATTTCCAGCGGTTATGAATTATCTCCTTTAAAAAATCAACTGGAACTGTAAAATCTCTGCTGATCTGGTTACCTATCAACTTTTCCACCATTTCCACCTTATCCGGTGACGAGATCAACCTCCTAAAGAGCTCATCAATTATTCTCTGATTTTCTGTGTCAGAGATAATCTCATAATTAAATATTCCCAGGTAAGGGGCAACAATCTCCTCAAATAAGAGGTTTAAAAAACTATCTATTGTATAAATATTAATTAAATCCTTCTCCAGCAGCATCTCCCTGTAAGTTTCTTCAAGATATTCTAGCTTTAACTCTATCCCAGGATATACCTGCTGCAAGCTCTTCCAGACTCCAGAATCCCCTTTATTTTCGAGAATATCAGCAATCTGCTCAAAGACTCTCTCCCTGACCTCGGCAGTAGCCTTCCTGGTAAATGTTAAAATCACTATCTCACTGAAGTCTTTCCCCTGCATAATTGCAGCAATATACTCAATCGATAGCCGGTAGGTTTTACCAGTCCCGGCACTGGCTTTTAAAATCTTACTATCAATAGTTTCCATTTAATTCACCACCTGACAGATTGCTAAATATGGACACCGTTCACACCGGGACTTATATATTCTGGTATAATATTCTGAGCCAGTTAACTCCTCCAACTCCAATCTTATCTTTTCAGCCAGCTCATTTCCAGTACCAGTATTTGCAGATTGAAATAATTGATCTATAATATTGTAAATATATTTTTTCTTAATTAAAGATCCATTATCTAAAAGCAGGGAATAGAATTCTAGCTGGTCAACTGAGCCGGAACCAGTTTTAAAATCTACTAAAGCCCTTTCCTGGCCAGTCTCCACCAGCAGATCAATCCGGCCGCTTAAATAAAACTCCATGCCAGCACCTTGATAAAAACTATCTCCTCTCTTTTCAGGGGTATATTCCAGCTTCCAATCCCAGTCAGATAATTCTCCTTCAGAAGGGCCGGACAGTCTCCTGAACAAACCTTCAATAAAACTAAATATAGAGTCAACAAGTCTCGGTTTTATAATCTTCTTATAATATCCCTTAAACCGCTGATCATAAAACAGATAATATTTAGCGATTGTCCTATCAACAATCTCTTCTATCCTCTCACTATATCCTGTTAAATCTCCCATATTTGCCATTATTTCCGGTTTTAAATCAGTAATAACCCTATCCATCAGATTATGGACCATAATCCCAAAAACCATCGGATTCATTGCTTTATCTGGCAATTCCAGGCCTGACTCAAGCCCGATAATATGTTCAAGATAATACCTGTGATAACAGTCCTTAATTCTTTTATACTTATAATAGGTCAGGCTGGTCCTGCCTCCAGTCTCCTCAACAAGGTTCTGCTTTAAATCTGTGCTATATTCTTCTCTTCCCATCTGGCCAAAATTATAGCCAGACTTACTCTCAAAAATATTATTAAAAAATCTTAAATAATCACTTCTTTGTACAGGGCTTTTCTCATATTCCAGGCCATACTTAAACTTAAGCTCCTCCATTAAAGAACCTGGGGATAAATTTTCATCCTGATTATCCAGGGCAAAGACTGCTGCTTCTTCCGCAGTCAGAACATGCCTAAAGAAATAATACCTCTGCCATTTCTGTTCATCTCTGGCTGTTGGCAGTCCCAGATCTGCCCGCTGTTCAGGATTCAATAAAAATGACTTACTGCTGCCAGCTGGTAGTTCGCCCTGGCTGGCATTTAAGATTATTAGACTTTGCCGATTGGACGCCGGAGCCAGTAGAAAATCCTCTAACAGTAACCTTTCTTTATCAACCCCAATCCCTGTCGATATTTTCTTGAATTTTAGATAATTTAATACCAGATCCATTACCCCCTGGGCTGAACGGTTAAAAAATTTACTCCAATTTTCTACCAGACCCATTTTCTCTATAGCTGATAACTCTAGTAAGCCATCATAGAATTGATCAATTTCATCTTTATATAATGGATCAGCTAATTTTTCAAGCTTCAGCCCATCAAGATAATCAATCAATTCAGTTAAACCCTTTACTTCCCCTAAGTCATTAATTAGTTGAAAAAGAGGTTTTAAAGCAGGTAAACTTTCTTCAATTATTTTACCATTTAAATAAAAGTAACCCTTACTGATTAGATCTTTAAATCCTTCTTTAACTTCTTTAATCTCAAAATCAAAATACTCTGCTACTACAGGTTGATTAATAGCATTTAAGAGCTGTTTAACTGGCAGTAATCCTAATCCCTTACCTGCCGGTTCGTAATTTAATAATAAATTATAACAGCTTTTTAAAAAACGATATAAAGAAGATTCTGTCAGGTTAAGAGCTTCCTGGACATTAACTTCCTTTTCAGACAGTAGTTTCCTGTAATTTTTTTTATTAAGATTTGGAGATATAATCTCAGCTTTATTATCTAAAGCAATATTTAATGCAGATGCCAGCTGGCCAGTATCCTCTTCAGCAGTATATAATCTTAAGTCAACCTCCAGTTCAGCTGGTAACCTAAAACTTTCAAGCTCTAAATCCTCTTTAGAATAATTAGATTCCTCTAACTGTAAAAATATCTCCACTCCAAACTCAATATCCAACTTCTTAATAATTTCTTTTTCAAGGGGGGTTGTCTTAATGGGATTTATAATTACTATTCTATCAAATTCCTTTATCCCTGTTATCTTATAATTCTTCAGATCATAGACCAGGGATTTATCTGAATAATTATTTTCTCTGAGCCAGTTAAGATATCTGGCCCTTATATCTTCAAGCAATTCTAACCTCTTCTTCTGCCAGCCATCCAGTAACGGCCTACTATCCACTAAATATTCAGATCTTTCAAGATAATAATTATGAAAAAGACTGGAGAATTCAAGAACATCCCCATATTCATTAATATTTAAAAACCTTTTTTCCGAAGAAGTCAGCAAGGAAAATAAAACTATCGACAATTTTTCCTCTTTTAAAACTAATGAATTAACAGGAAAGATCATCTCTTTAAAACTATTCCAGTCGAAAAATTTACTCTCCCTGGTCAGTGGTTTCCGACTATATGTAGACCTTGCTGCCTTAATATCCCCACTTTTAGGAAAGATATAAATCGCCGGCTCTTCTGTTATTGCTCTTTCAAAAAGATCCTGATTATAATCCAGATACTCAAAATCCATAATAGACAAGCCCCCTATCAAAATCTATAAGCCACCCGGACGGGTGGCTCTAATAAAATTAATTCTCATAACTTCCTACAACACCATCATATTCTCTTTCTTCCTGCTCACCTTCAATACTAATAACCATTTGTACCGGCAATGCAACTATCATCTGACCTGGCCGTTGAATCCACCCCATCTGTTCATGGATATCAAGGGGTACAATCTCCTTTGAAAGCCGATGTAAGCGGACTCGATTATCATCAAATTCAAGCCTGGCCTGATATTCATCTCCCTCCCAGCGAAAACTAAACTCCTCTATGCCATCTTCTCTGGGGAATTCTTCTCTGAATAATTCCTGACCGGCCTGTTCCACTACAAGTTGATATTCACCGTATTCAGGCCGAAATAAGATTGGTATAAAGATACCAACTATCGAAAATATCAAAATAACCAGAACTAGAATAATATCTGCCCTGGTCATTCTGGAAATTAACCTTTTAATTCCATCCATTTAATCTACTCCTGACTCACAAGCTTATTTAGTTTTTCTTCAAGAGATTCCCACTCTTCTTTAAAGCGTTCCTCAATCTCCTGACGAGCCTGCTGCAGTTGTCTTTGGGTGTTTTCATCTAAATTACCTAATAATTCCATGACATCCTGGGGCTGCTGGCCATTTGTGCTGGCCGCCTGACGGAGCATATTCTCCAGTTTTCTCTGTAACTGTTCCTGTTCCTGATTGTATTGTTGAACTACCTGACTGACCTTTGCCATTAACTGTTCTAATTCTGAAGGTTTTGGCTCTTCCTTAAGATTTTCAATCGCCATTAAACCTTCTTTTCTCAATTTAATCTCCTGTTGATTGGAGTTTAAACCTAATGAAGATACAATCATTCTCTGAGCTTCAGCCAGCCTTTTTCCTTCACTCTCTTTAAACTCTTCCCAGAGTCCATCGGCATCTATCTTGCCCTGAAAGAATTTACTTAATATTGGCCTTATCTCCGAACGAAGATCAAGTTTTTCAGTATCAGCATCAATATCAATTTTTTCTGCCCGTTCCATTGCTATTTCATATGAACTTTTAATTCTATCTCCCATATAATCAACCTCCTAATGAAAGTAAAGAAATTATTTTCTGTTTTCATTATCATTTTATCAGATATCCAGGTAATAATACAAGTCTATTTTCCAGATTTTACTCATAACTCAATGAATCAACTGGATCTAACCTGGCGGCTTTAACTGCAGGATAAATTCCAAAAAACAGACCAATTGCCAGTGAAAAACCAAAGGCCAGGATAACTGCTACTGGTGATAATACTAAAGGCCAATTCCCAATTCTGGTTACAAGATAAGTCCCTGAATATCCTAATCCAATTCCGATAAAGCCTCCAATACTGCTTAAGGCAAGTGATTCTAAGAGAAACTGTCCTAAAATATTTCTTCTTTTTGCCCCTAAAGCCTTTCTAATTCCAATCTCCCTTGTTCTCTCAGTAACAGATACCAGCATAATATTCATTATCCCAATTCCACCTACTAACAATGAAATCCCTGCTATTCCTCCTAACATTAAACTTAAAGTGCCAGTTACCTGATCAAGGACTCCAAGAATCTGGTCCTGACTCATAATATTATAAAGATTTTCATCTCCTAAATGCTGAAAGAAAAAATAATCTATCTGATTTCTTGCCTCCTGGGAACTAAAACCAGGTGTGAACTGGGCATAATATAAATCAACAAAATTCTGTCGAGACAGTTTATTAATAAAGGTTGTAACTGGGATATAAACCCTCCGATCAAGGTTACCCATTACACCCTGTCCCTTTGCTTCCATAATTCCAATAATAGTAAAATTAATATTTCTCCCCTGATAATTCAATCTTATTCTCTGACCAATAGGATCGCCCTCAGGAAAAAATTCAGAAGCAACATTACTTCCAAGGACAATTGAATTTCTTGACTGATCAAGATCGTCCTGATCAATAAATCTTCCTCTGACAGGATAATAAATATTTACAGTTGTAAAATCCTCATTTGTACCTACTGCAGTACTATTTAGAGTATTATCCCCTCTCTTTAATTGGACTGAACTGGAAACCTCAGGTACAATATTTGTTACCCCAGGAGAATAATCATCAATATACTTAATTATATCTAAAGTAAAGTTTTCTCTGGGATCAGACTCCATTCTGGTAGCTCTACCGGCTGAAAAGCCAGGGGTTACCCACAATAAGTCTGAGCCTAAACTGGAAATCTGAGCTGTAACCTCTTCCCTGGCTGAGCTGCCAATTGAAACTATAGCAATAACTGCTCCAACTCCAATTATGATTCCAAGCATCGATAAAAAAGTACGTAATTTGTTAGTCCTTAAGCCATTAATTGCAATTCTAAAAGTTTCAAAGATCATGCGATCACCTCATCAGATGAGATCAAGCCATCTCTAAGATTAATAATCCGCCTGGCCTGTTCAGCAATCGGTGGTTCATGGGTAACTATAATTATTGTATGCCCCTGTTCATTCAACTCTTTAAATATTGCCATAATTTCATTACCGGTTTTAGTATCCAGATTCCCAGTCGGCTCATCTGCTAGAATTAAATCTGGATTATTAACTAAGGCTCTGGCTATTGCAACTCTCTGTTTCTGACCTCCAGAGATCTCATTAGGATTATGCTCCATTCTGTGGTCAAGGCCTACTCTGGCAAGCATCTCTTCAGCCCTTCTTTTTCTTTCCTTCCTGCCAATACCTCTATAAATCATTGGCACTTCAACATTTTTCCGAATAGAATTCCTAGCCAGGAGATTAAACTGTTGAAAGACAAAACCGACTTTTTCATTTCTAATCTGAGCAAGTTGATTATCATCTAATTGACCTACATCAGTTCCTGCCAGCAGATATTTTCCAGATGTAGCCTGATCTAAACAACCTAAAAGATGCATCATAGTCGACTTGCCAGAGCCTGAAGGTCCCATGATAGCAACAAATTCACCATCTTCAACCAGGTAACTTACTCCTTTTAAAGCTTCAACCTCTATTTCTCCATTTTTAAAAACTTTTCTAAGATCTTTAACTTCTATCATTATTCATTTCCTCCAGGCGGCCCAAATTGCACGTCTAAACTATCATCCCGGCCAGCCCTCCGAGAATACTGATAGGCATTAACTAAGATTCTATCATTTTCTTCTAAGCCTGAGATAATTTCTACATGCAATCCATCACTTAAACCTGTTTCAACAGGGACCGACTCGGCCATTCCTTCATCATCAATAGTTACTGCATAATCCTGGCCCTCTTCAGTAAATATTGCTGTCACAGGAATTCTAATCGAATTTTCAACTGACTCAACAATTATTTCAACATCTGCTGAATAACCAGGTCTGAAATCAGAGCTGCTCTCATTAAGTTTTACTTCAGCAGGGACAACAACAACATTATTCACAACTTCTGTAACTCTTTTAACCTGGGTGACTGAACCCTCATAAATCTTCTCAGGTACTGCAGTAATCTCAATCTTAGCTGACTGGCCAGATTCTACCCGCCGACTATCTCCTTCATCTATATTAAGTTCAACTAAATAACTGGTCTCATCTAAAATCCTGATAACTGATCCTCCAGGACTTGCTTCATCACCGGCTTCAAGTTCTAACTGAACAATCTCACCTGATATATCAGCTTTCATAGTTCTCTCTTCAAGATTTTCTTCTGCTATTTCCAGCTGGGTTCTCCGTTCGTTAATTTCAGATTCAGTCCCATTTATCCTGGCCGATTGATAAGCATTTCTGGCCTGGATTAAATTTAGTTCCTGCTGACTGGATTTTAATTTAATTAAATTATCACCTGCTGAAACCCTATCACCAATTTCAACAAAAACATTTTCAACAGTTCCACCCTGACTAAAGGACTGGCTTTTATCTCTAACAGGTTCCAGTGTGCCACTGGCTGTTATAGTTTTATTGATATCTCCTCTTCTGACTGTCATTGTTTCTACATCAGAATGGGTTGGATTATCCATTCCACTTCCAAGCCAATTTCTATAAATAAAAAAACCTGTAATTATTATAAAAAAAATCAACAATATTATTCCGACTTTCTTTTTACTCATTAACAATCTCCTCCATGTTCCAGTAACCAAGCTTCTGTTCAAACTTTAATAAATTTAATGCCAGACCTAATCTGGCTTCATTATAATTGATTATAGAATTATTATAATTTAGTTCTGCTTCCAGTAATTCTAAATCACCGATAGCACCAATCTCCCTTGCCTCTTCTTCCTGTAAAAGTTTCAGGTGGCTCATATCTTTTTCTATTTCTTTATCTTCCAAATCACCTAGTTGATTAATTAAATCATTTAATTCGGCTTCAAGTCCCTGTTCAAGGTTAAAACTCAAATCTTTCAAATCACTATTAATATTTGCAATTTCTGCTGCCAATTCTTCCCTTTCATATCTTGAAACCCCACCGTCATATAGAGGGTAACTAAAACTAAAACCTGCCTGCCAGTTCCCTTCATTTATCTCTTTAGAGGCAGATAAGTTCATTTCTAATGTATCTTCAGTATCAAACCATTCTAATTCCTGTTCTGCTTTTGCTAGAGACTGCATCAATCTTTCAACTTCTAAAGAATTTGACTGTCTATCTTTTATAATTACAGCAAGATCATTAAAATAGCTATCAATCCTTTTAGCAAGGTCAGCTCTATTATTAATCAGTAAACTTTCAATCTCAGCACTCAAATTATAATTAATATCCTCATCAATACCTGTTTTCCTTTTAAAATTCGCCTTCAATCTATCAAGATTTCTTTCAGTGCTTTGCACTGCTCTCTCGGCCTGTTTCACTGCAAGTTTAGACTCTTTTAGCTCTAATTCTCCAGCTTCACCAAGTTCTTTGCTTTCTTCAACCCTGACCAGCCTTCTTTCAACTATCTTTAAATTTTCAAGATTATTTTCCTGTTTATTAACTAAAAACATTATCTCTAAATAATCTTCAATTAATCCCAGGATAAACTCTTCCTCTGCGCCTTCAAGCTCCAGCCTGGCCAATTCAAGATTATTTTCTAAATCTTTTAAAGTTCGCTCCATACTGGAAGGAGATCTAGGCCACAATCTATAATTAAGACCTAAATTCAACTCCCATTCATCAGTAATCTGATCAAAGTCTAAATCACTGGCATCAATGAAAGTTAAATCTGTTGATAAATTCAAACCAGATAAAAAACTCCGGCCACCATCAATACTCAGATTATAATTATCATTAATTTCTGTTGACTGAGCTAAACCATCCTGGTTTACTTCTGGCAGCTGATTTTGATCATTACTATCTGGCAGCTGTTCCTGTTCACTCCTGTTATAAGAAAAATTCAAATCATACTGCCAGCCGGCATTAGCCTTTAGTTTAGCAATTTCCCTTTCAAGATCACTAACTGATTTTTTTTCAGTCTCAAGCTGGCCGGTCTTCTCAACTGCTTTTTCAATAACCTGCTTCAGATTCAAAGTTTCAATTTCACTGGCCCTAACCTGATAATTGTCTGTTAAAGAAACTCCTAGCATCATTACAACAAGAAAAATCCAGACCACAAATCTTCTATCAATCAGAGATGATCGCAACAATTCCATCCAGCAGCACCTCCAATTCGACTCCAACCATATTCTGCAGGTTAAAATAACTTATTAAATAAGAGAATCTGGCTGTATCAAGATTCAACTCAGCCTGAAGATACTCAAGCTCTGCCTCTTCAAGAGCGCTGGCAGAAACCAGGCCAGCCTCTCTCTGTTCTTTAGTAATTCTCTGATGCTCTTGAGCCTGCTCAAGATTCCCTGCAGCAAGTTCTATCTGCCGATAGAATTGTTCAACCTGATGATATTGGTCTAAAGCTTGTTCTTCAACACTCTCTTTTACCTGAATAATTTCTAATTCCGCTAATTCTAAATTATTTCTGTTTTCTTCTAACTCTAACTCCGGGATTTCAGTTGCTTCAGCCCTTTTTACATCAATCTCTGATAAGTCACGCTTAATCCTGGCTGCTTCTAACTGAAAACTTTCCTCTAATGCTTTATCAACCATTTCCTGTCTGGACTGCAGATCCAAACTGCCTACAGCCTGAATCCTGGAAGTTAATTCTGGTAAATCATTTAAGTTCAATTGAAATTTAAATTGCCTTTCAGCCTGTTCTAGTTCTGACTCCAGGCTGCTAAGATCAAATTCCGCATTATTAAAGGCAATCTGCTGCTGCAGCAGTTCAATTCTGGAACTTAAGCCCTGTTCTACTTCAAGTTCTTTGTCTTCTAATTTCTTGCTCGCTAAGTCTTTTTCTTTAATAGCAATATCTATTTCTTGATTCAATTCTGTTATATTATGATAATCTCTAATCAGTTCAATGTATATATCAGTTCTAGTCTGTCGGTCTTCTTCTTTTTTTTGATTATAGGCCATTTCAGTTGAAAGTTCCTGATAACGTGATTCTGTTCTGATATTCTGAGCTCTATTCATTTCATAATTTAATCTGGCATTATCTAATTCTAAAACAGTTATTTTTAAATCTGTATCATTCTCATTTGCTAGTCTTATTACCTCTTCTAATGTTAAACCATTTTCAGCATTGACACTACCGGCTACTATCAAAATTAGAGCTAATAATAATATTAAACTAATGAGTTTATTTAAAATAATTTCTTTACTCACTTTTTATCTAACCCCTTTCCTCTAATAAAAATAAATATAATTATAATCATACAACAATTATATAACTACATTTAAATGCTGTCAAATTATTTGCTATGATTAAAATAGTGTTATATAATGTTTTTATACGATACTATTAATGGGGTGAAAGTTTTGAAAAATAGAGATTTAAACATGGTCGTAAGAAATCTACTGGAAATATTCCCGCCACTTATGAAGCGGATAAAAAGAGTGGATTATATGAAAGAATCAAATATTACACCTAATTCGTTTAGAATTCTTCACCTACTTTATTATCATGATAATCTAACACTATCAGATATAAGTCAGTTAAATACTATGTCAAGTTCAAACTGCAGTAGGGCTGTAGATGAACTTTCAGAGATGGGTTATACATCAAGAAAACGGGATAGCGAAGATCGCCGTAAAACCAGAATATCTTTAACAGATTCTGGAATAAAATATGTTGAAGATGTAAAGGAGAAGATTGAAGAAAAGCTAACTGAGCATTTATCAGTATTAAGTGATGAAGATCTTGCAATACTACAGGAGTCCTCTAAAAATATATACAATGTTCTTTCTAAATTAAATTGTATTGAAGAAAACTCTTCCAACTGTTAAACATTTTAAAGCCCCTGCTTCTAACAGGGGCTTTCTTTTTATATAATTATTATAAATCAAGACTTACTGCTGCCTGGATACTGCTCCGATTGCCCCCAGGCGCAAAACCAGCTCCAACATCAGCACTTCCACCTGCAAAATTCAGACCAAAACCTGCTGTTAAAACCCTTTCACCATCGGCTTCTTTATAAGTGCCTCCTCTTACTGTCACAAGACTGAGTAACATATCATTTTCAAAACCTAAATAGAGAATAGGATCTCCAGCTTTATTTTCAGTTAAAATTGGAAAGTTATCAATATCTGCTGTAATAGTAGTCCCTATTACCGGGACCCTGGCAGATAGACCAACTCTACTACTTCTAGCAGGACTATATACTTCAGTCCGATTGGTTTCATTCGTTAATACCCAGCCATTATTATCATCATAGGAATATTCCTTTTGATTAGCTTCTAAATCAAGGTCAGCTGCCCATAAATTTTCAACCATCACTCCTAGTTTTACCAGTGGAGTCATCTGTAGCATCAAACCCCCATCAACCGCAAAGCCAGAATCAGTTGCCTGCCATCTTCTCTGAACAGAATCTTCATTATCCGTCCCCATCTCTAGCTCATATTCTCCTCTAGTCAGACGCTGATAACGGATATTTAGTCCATATGAAGCTATTCCTACTTCAGCTGGAATAGTAAATATATCACCAGAAAGCCCTAAACGACCATCCTGTAATAATTGATACCGATAAGTAGCTCCTGAGCTATCTTTATCTCCTACTAATCTGGCCTGAAAATTTCCTCCTGCTCCTGCTGAGCCAAGCTTAAAACCTAATAGTCCCTGACCTGTCAAGTTTAGCTCTTCAGGTAAATTGTAAAGAAATTCATGTGGTTTTTCAGCATCTTCAGAAAATTTATTAATACTATCAGCTAATTCTCCATATTGAAAAACATCATCTGCAACCATTCCACCACTTACTATAAACCCTATCCTTCCTGATTGATAT
>CAZLCX010000009.1:38648-59943 GCA_964558325.1 uncultured Halanaerobiaceae bacterium
AGCATCATCACTTACAGCAGTAAAAGCTCCTCCCATACCATAAGATCTTGCAAGTGCATCTGCTGAAGTTATTGGTTTAAGTTTATTATTTTCAGCCATGACATCAGTTGGAACTGCTAATATCAAACTTAAGACAACTATTAAAAGACCAAGCTTTTTTATCACAAAATCCAGCCCCTCTCTAAAACTTTAAATTATTTAGATATTTTTTGAATTCTTCTCCTAAGTCATCCCGCCTTAAAGCAAATTCAACAGACGCTTTTAAAAATCCTAATTTATTTCCAACATCATAGCGTTCACCTTCAAAGTCATAGGCCTCCAACCTTCTCCTGCCTGCAAGAGTTTTAAGGGCATCAGTAAGCTGTATCTCTCCACCTTTTCCAGGCTCTGTCTCAGCAAGAATTGGAAATATATCTGGTGTCAAAATATATCTTCCTAAAACCGCCAGTGTTGATGGAGCTTTGTCTGGTTCAGGCTTTTCTATCATACCAGTTACTCTGGCTCTTCGCCCTGACTGCTCACTATATTTAACTGAGCCATAAAGGCAGATATCCTCCCTGGGAACATCCTGGCAGCCAATTACTGGTGAATTAGTCTCTTCTGCATGTTCTATTAACTGCTTGGTTACAGGCTTATCACTAACAATAATATCATCTCCAAGCAGAACTGCAAAAGGTTCATCACCTACAAAGGTTTCAGCACAGGCTACTGCATGGCCTAAACCTAACTGCTCCTTTTGCCTGACTGTATGTATTGTGATCAGATCAGATATTTTTTCAACCCTTTCTAGCAGATCATACTTTTCCTTTTTTTCAAGAATCAATTCCAGTTCAAGATCATGATCAAAGTGATTTTCTATACTTTCTTTACCCTTACTTGTAATTAATAAAATTTCTTCAATCCCTGATTCAACAGCCTCTTCAACTACATACTGAATTGTTGGTTTATCAACTATCGGTAACATTTCTTTAGGAATAGCTTTTGAGGCCGGTAATAACCTAGTCCCATAGCCAGCTGCTGGGATCACTGCTTTTTTAATTCTCATAATAGTCTGCCCCCTATTTTAAAATTTAAAACCGACCGGCAAATCACTACCGGCCGGAATTATTTCCAACTTCAATTTATAATTATATTTTATCAATCATATCCAGAAACTCTTCTTTTAAATTATCTAGCTTTGATTTTGCATTTTCTTCTGAATTAGATCTAACTGCAAAATAAAATTTTAACTTAGGTTCTGTCCCAGATGGCCGAATTGTAATTTTACTTTCATCCGCCAGTATAAATTGAAGTACATTAGATTCAGGTAACTGAATTTCGTTTTCTTCTCCAGTACTAAAGTTCTTTGTTACTTTATTTAAATAGTCTTTAAAGATAATCACTTTCTTTCCTGCAATTTCAGCAGGACAATTTTCCCGTAATGAAGAGATTATTCTCTCTATTTCTTCCTGACCCTCTTTACCTTCTAAACGCATTGACTCAAGATCTTCAAGGAAAAAGCCATGCTCTTCTCTTAACTCAAAAAGCCTTTGAAGTAAATTAATGCCCCTTGTTTCTTGATAATAAAGTGCCATTATAGCCAGCAATGCAGCAGCATTAACAGCATCTTTATCCCTTACATATGTTCCAGTTAAATAACCAAAACTCTCTTCAAAGCCCAGAAGAAAATCTTCATCTGTTGTCTCCATTTTCTTAATCTCATCACCGATATATTTAAAACCAGTTAATACATCTTTAACAACAGCATTATATTTATCAGCTATCGGCCTAATCATCTCTGTAGAAACGATCGTTTTAATAATTACAGGATGTTCTGACAGAGTTCCCTCTTCATTTTCTCTCTTAAGAAGATAATCTGCCATTAAAACACCTATTTCATTACCATTTAAAGCAGTATAACTATCTCCATTTTTAACTAAAGCCCCAAGTCTATCTGCATCTGGGTCTGTAGCCATAATTAAATCAGGCATGTAACTTTCAGCTAATTCTAAAGCAAGTGTATAAGCTTCCCTATCCTCTGGATTAGGGCTTGATACTGTCGGGAATTCAGGATCTGGATCAGCCTGTCTTTGAACAACCATCATTTCTTTAAAACCAAGCTTACTTAAAATATCCCTCACCGGTTTATTACCAGTTCCATGAAGTGGAGAATAAATAATTTTTAATTTATTCCCAACCCTATTAACAAGGTCTACATCAGGTAAAACATCAATTATTGCTTTTTGATACTTTTCATCTATCTCTGAACCAATGACCTTAAAATGACCTTTTTCTTTAGCCTCTGATTTTTCCATTCTTCTAATTAAGGAAAAATCATCAAGTTCATTAATTTCAGCAATAACTTTCCTGGCTTTGTCAGGAACTAACTGACAACCATCACTTCCATAAACCTTATAGCCATTGTATTCTGGTGGATTATGGCTTGCTGTTACAACTACACCTGCTTCAGCTCCTAACTCCCTGACTGCAAAGGATAATTCAGGTGTTGGTCTTAATTCACTAAAAATATAAGCTTTAATCCCATTCCCTGCAAGAACAAGGGCAATTTCCTCTGCAAATTCACGGGAATTATGTCGAGAATCATAAGCAATTACCACACCATTCTTTTTGCCATCCTCACTATAATTAATAATGTAATTTGCAAGGCCCTGGGTTGCTTTTCTTACTATATATTTGTTCATTCTATTAGTCCCAGCACCCATTTTCCCCCTCATACCTCCGGTTCCAAATTCCAAATTTTTATAAAATCGATCTTCAATTTCCTTCTCATCTTCTTGGATTGCTTCTAATTCCTCTTTAGTTTCCTCATCAAAATAATCACTTAATAACCAATCTCGGTATTTTGATTTATAGCTCAAGGTAAATCCCCCTTTATCAAACTTCTCCTACAAAAAAATGACTTATATTTATCTAATCATAAAAATAGTATAACATAATTTACAGGTATTTTCATTTTCTCGGATTAAAGGCACGTAACACTTCAATTATTTGATTAATGTTTTCATCAGTTAAAGCAGGATGAACCGGTAGGGATACAACCTGTTCTGAAGCTTTTTCAGCTTCTGGACATTTAAAATTATTATATCCAAGCTTTTTATAAATAGGCTGTTGATAGGCAAGCCTTGGATAATGAATTCCATAACCAATACCATTATTCTGAAGATAATCAACAAAATCATTTCTTAAACCATTAATTACCCTGATTGTATACTGATGAAAGACATGTGATCTTTTCTCAGCTACTTTAGGTGTAACTAACCAGTCTAAATCAGATATACCTTCTGTTAATTTCATAGCATTTTCTCTTCTCATCTTATTAAAATCCTCTAACCTTTTTAGTTGCTCAAGGCCTATAGCCGCTGCAATATCAGTCATTCTATAATTGTAACCTAACTCTTCATGATAATAGCGATCAGTTAAACCATGATTTATCAATAATTCAGACTTATTTGCAACCTCTTGATTAGAAGTAACTACAATTCCACCTTCACCAGTAGTCATATTTTTTGTAGGATAAAAACTAAAAATTCCTGCTGTACCAATACTACCAACAATCTCCCCTGCAAATTCTGCACCGTGGGCCTGGGCTGCATCTTCTATTACTACTAGATCATATTTTTCTGCTAATCTCATTATAGTATCCATATCAGCTGGCTGGCCAAAAAGGTGCACAGGCATGATCCCTTTTATATCAGGATCTTCTTCCAATATTTTTAAAACTTTAAATGGATCAATATTATATGTTACCGGATCAATATCTACAAATACTGGCTCAACACCATTATATATTAGAGAATTACAACTTGCTATAAATGTAAAGGGGGTTGTTATTACCTTATCCCCTTCTTTCAATCCAGTAGCTTTAACTGCTACATCAAGAGCAGTTGTACCACTTGTGGTTGCAATACCATAATCAGCTCCAACATACTCAGCAAACTTATTATTAAATTCTTTTACTTTTGGACCTGAAGCTAACATTCCACTATCTAAAACATTCATAACTTTGTTCTTTTCTAATTCTGTTATTTCTGGATTTGCAATTGGAATCATTATATTAAAACCCTTTCTATTTGGTTCTTGCTATATTTATTTGATTTTTTCTATTATATACCTGATGCTGAATTACCTTCGTTAATTTTAAAGCTTCTAGACCATCTGAACCATTAATTAAAGGCCTGGTTCCATTATTTATACAGCTTATAAAATGTGCTAATTGAGATTTTAAAGGTTCTTCATCATTACTATAATTCTCTTCATGTTCATTATTTCTTTTATACTCAGAACTATCTGCCATCATTTCTTTTCTACCAGTAACTACTATTTTTCTCTGGAGATAATCTAGTTCAATATAAGAATTTGTAGTTGTTATGGACATTGCCCTTACTTTTTTCCTAGTAGCCCTGCTAGCAGTTAAAGTAGCAATAGCCCCATTAGCAAGTCTAAAATTCGCCACAGCATAATCTACATGCTTATCTGACTCAACCTTTCTTGCTGTTGCAGAAACATTTGTAATATCTCCTGGAACTAGTGAACTAACTACATCTATATCATGAATCATTAAATCTTGAATAACATCAGTATCATCAATTCTAGGATCATATGGCCCCATTCTTTCAACATGTAAAGCTACTATCTTTTCATCATTTAATATTTCAGGTAAAGCCTGAATTGCCGGATTAAATCTCTCTATATGCCCAACCTGAACTATTAAACTCTTCTTTTTAGCAGCCTGCAAAATAGCCTGAGCTTCTTCAACAGAATTAGTAATAGGCTTCTCGATCAAAATATGTAATCCTTTATCAATAGCTTTCATTGCAAGATCATAATGTGTAGTTGTTGGAGTAGCAATATTAATTGCATCAACTTCGTCCATTAGACTTTCAACAGAATCAAATGCCTTAACACCATAGCTTTCTGCAATTGCTTTATTTCTCTCACTATCAAGATCAAAAACCCCACTCAGATCACATAAATGTTTTAAGGCTGCATATGAACGAACATGATTTTTCCCCATACTTCCAACACCAATAACTCCCATTTTTAATTTACTCATATCTATTTCATTTCCTCCTAATTTTAGCGGCAGATACCCCTTGAACTACTCTCAATAAAGGCAGTTAATTCTGTTATTTCTGCCGCTTTAAATTCATTTTTTATCTTTTCTACAGATTGACTAATATTTAAGCCTGAATGACATATATATTCAAAAGCTCGAGCCATCATTAATTTCAGTTCCTCTCGAGGACAATTGCCCAGGCCAGATAATTTCGCCGGATGGCCCTCGGCTTTTAAAAAAGGTGGCAAATCTTTTATAACTTTTGAAGAACTACTTAAAATAGAAGACCTTCCAATTCTAACAAATTGATGAATCCCTACCTGATTACCAATTTCAGCTTCAGAACCTACTTCAACATGACCTGCAAGCTGAGTATTATTGCCAATCTTAATCCTATCTCCTAATTGACAATCATGGGCAATATGAGCAAAGGCAGCAACATAATTACCTGAACCAATTCTAGTTTCACCCTCTTCAACTGTCCCTTTATGAACAGTTACTCCTGGACCAAAATAATTATCCCTACCAATCTTTAATTGTGTTGGTTCTCCCTGATAACCATTATGTTGGGGCGGATAACCAAGTAATACACCCCGCCCAATATGATTCCCGCTACCGATTATTGTTTTACCAATAATTTCAACATCAGCTTCAATGACAGTATTCCTGCCTATAAAAACATCAGGGCCAATTATAACTCTTGGTCCCACTCTAATTCCTGTTTCTAAACTGGCTTCTGAAGAAACCCTGGCAGATTCAGCTATTTCTAGTCCAACTTTTTGCTTGACTGTCATAACAATTTCTCCTCTAATAATCTAAAATATTAACTAACTTAACGAACAATTCTTCTTCTTTGAAATATACGAAATAATTATATCATAATCTAGAGGTCCAGGTCAAAACTAAAGGATACAGCTGGCTCATCATTAAATAATTCTGCTTTAATACCATAACTATAACAATCTAACCTTCGTAATAAACCTAGTTTAATATCTCTCCACTCATTTTTGTGTTGTTTATATTTACCAGAAAATTCAAGATCAAGACTGGACTGAGGTTCTTCTGTTGGAATCCTTAAATTTAGATCTAAAAGATAAGCATTCTTTTCAGTCTTTTTATCCCTTTCAAGATATGGCTCACCACTTATCCAGGTTTTTTCCTGGTGTAATCCTCCATCAAATATATATCCAGACTCTGTCTCATAATCAAAACTTATCCCAAGTTCTGTTTCCATATTTGCATAAAAGCTCTGTTCAGAGCCATTAAGATAATAATGCCAGTTATAATTTCCACTTGCATCTACATTCCAACCATTAGCAATTTCAACAGAATTTGTCCACCCAGGTTTAATCTCTATTTGGCCTGTATCTTTACCTTTTTCATTTAATCTTCCCATACCTGCAGACAAATCAAAACCATGGGGAAAAGACTTTGATATGTTTAAATATGGTAAGTACTCTAACTCATATCCTGAACGGTATCTCATTCTCCAGCTCATATAATCATCCCCTGATAATTGATAGCTCTGTCTATCCAGTTCCCCGTTTCTATAGTCATGATAAAAACTAATATCAATCCCATCTTCTAAAGTATTCTTTATTAAATATTCCTGCCTATAATCATCAGTCATGAAATCAAAAGTATAATCATACCTAAACCTAAACGGTGAAGGATTATAATCAAAACTTAATTCTAAAGGTTTTGATTTTTTAGCTTTATCTCTTTCAGCTTCTAAATACTTAAGTTCTCTGCTCTGACTGCCTGTTATAGTAAAAGTATCCGTTAACTGATGTTTCCAGCCTGCAAAATAAGTTTCTACAATTTCATTTTCTTTATTATGATAGATAAAACCTGTATCTAAACTAAGATAATCAGCAGGATTATAGGTTAATGTGGTATCAAATATTTCTTCATACTCCAATTCATCATCTTCAGGCTCATCAATCTCTTCTCTTGAATAACTGGTATCAAGTTTCAAATTATCCTTTAGTTCAAAATGATTAGAGGCCTTTAAATACTGCCGACCTCTCTGAGTATTTGTAAAATAAAAACCTCCTGAAGTTCTATCAAATAATTCATAGTTATATTCCAATTCAAGATATAAACCTTCAACAGTATCATAACCTATTTGATATGTTGGAACAGGCCTGGACAATTTCTCCTCACCTGTTTCTTCATCTTTTTCATAATGTAATACATAATTGCCTATGTTAAATATTTTATTATCCCCCCAGTAAAAAGAAACATCTTCAGCAACAGCTCTATCTCCTGGATATATTTTAATTAAATCTGCCTCTAATCTATAATGGGGGTCTGGTTGTATACATGGAGTAAAGATTGCCTCTTCAACTTCAATAGCGTGTTCTATTTCACTAACAATTGAAATACTCCCTCCTGAAAAATTTAAATTATCAATCTCACTTTCAGCTGCTAAAATCTCTCCTTCTCCAGTATTATAGTTATAATAGAGTTCCTCGCCTATCATCTCTTCTTCTTCAGTTTTTAATCTAACGACTTCTCCAGTAGCTTTTATCTCATTATTAACAATATAAACTACAATATCATCTGCTTCAACTTCTAAACCAGGGACCCTGAAAATTACATTCCCGCTTGCAGTTAATTCCTGGAGATTATAATCATATGTAATAGTATCTGCGTCAATAATATAAGGTTGTTCTTTAGCGTTTGTCGGCAGCGAAAACACAAAAACACACAATAAAACCATTAAACCCAACTTATTCAACCTGGTCATTATAATACCACCTTTCAAACAGCTTTCAAAAAAAAGACCGGACGGGTTTATCGGTACCGACCGGTCAGAAAATTTACCAAAACTCACATAAATCTTTATCCCATATTTATTTTATCATTAAAACCGAATTTCAAAACTTGCCTGAACATTTGATTCAACCTGTTCTAAATCTGGTATTTGACCTGCTGTACTCATATTATCTAACATCTGATAACCAATTGATAAACTGCTGCTATCAGTAACATTTAAATCAAGACCAATATCAAGCTCCCAGCCTCCCTGATTTTCTAAAGTATCCTGAAGATTATTAATATCAAATAATTTATAAGAAGTACTCAAAGTTGCTAAATCCAATAAGTCCAATTCAAGTCCAGTAATAGTCTGCTTCATTTCTTCATAATTATCTATCTGATAACTGGCCCTAATATTACCTGCATTATCCTGATACTCCAAACCAAATACAGTAGAACTTCCAGTAGATGGACTGAATATATTATCTGATATATAATCTGCTGAAACAAAAAGATTATTTGCTGGTTGATAGGAAAATCCCAGCTGTGCCATCTCATTTAATTGTTCTACAAACTCAGACTCAATTCTCTCCGCTTCCTCGGCAGAATCAACATTGGATTCAGAGTTTTGATTATCATCAGATTTATCAAGACTTGTTGCCGAAACAATATCTGACTCTTCGTTTGCCTCATCTATTAAATCATCTTCAACACTGTCAGTTTCATTATTGTCTTCCTGGGAAGAACCAGATTTCTGACCAATTCCAGTTCTAATTGTCATGTTTGGATTCATATCATATGAAAGATTAAAGCTAGTTAAACTTTGATTTCCCCGTTCATTATCACCAAATCTTTGATCAGCAGAAATACTGGCTTCTCTACCAAAAGGAAGATTAATTTTACTATCATCAGAGCCATTTAATTGAAGAATTTCCCTTAAATCTCTAACTCCTTCAGAGTTTTGGGCCATTGAGAATAATTCGTCCTCTTCATACTGCTCTTCACCAAATTGAGAAGCTAATGCAAAAAGTTTTTCCTGACCTTCATCAGAAAATTCTCTAAACTCATCATCAGAGAGTTCAAGACCTGTATTATCAAGAGCAAAGACCTGCCTTACATCATTACCGTTAAACCTCTGCAACCAGGTATCTGAATTACTTCGATTATCTGCCTCTATTACTCCAGGCATAAAGATATTTATCATTATAAATGCGAAAATTAGAGTTAATATTAACCTGGTTTGGCGCATGGTCTCCACCCCCTTTTAGTTTATGCATAGTCATTACTTAAATTATAGCAAATTATACAGCAAAATACCAGCTTTTCCAAAAGAAAAAAGAGAATTCTTTTTAAGCAGGAATTCCTTCTATAAAATAGAATAAGTCTAATAAGAGATAATTAAATTTTTCTCTTTATTTTGCCTATAAAAGGAGGACTTTTTAACTATGAAACCCCTGAATCATAAAACAAAAGTAGTGATTTTAACCCTGATTATAGTTTCTATATTAACTTTTTTGATTATGGAAAATTACTCACAATCATCAGCCTATTACATGAAAGTCTCAGAAATATTAAAAGAATCTCCTGACTCTGATAAATATTTAAGAATATCTGGCGTTTTACTTCCAGATACAATAACCTGGAATTCTAGAACTGAAAATCTAGAATTTACTATTAAAGACCCAGAAACAGAAGACCTCCTAAATGTTAAATTTAATGAAGAAGAACCAGACAATTTAAAAGATAATGACTTAATCCTGGTTGAAGGTTATTACAAAAATAATCACTTGGCAGCTGAACAAATTCTCTATCAATGCCCATCTAAGTATGAGGAGCAAGTAAAGTGATTGCTAATGAAAATGAAAAACCAAAATATAAAGTCAGCAATCTGAAATTTTCTAGAAATGGTCTTGATATAATTGATAATATTAGTTTAGAGTTATCACCATACCAGATCACAGCTCTTTTTGGACCAAATGGAGCTGGAAAGACAACCTTACTTAAGTTACTTGCTGGAATCTGGAAACCTGATTCTGGAAATATTAGCTGGTTAACTAAAGAAGCAGATCAAAATTTTTATATTGGTTACATTGGTCATGAACTATTTCTTTACAAAGATTTAACTGCCAGAGAAAACTTAATTTTTTTCGGTCAACTATATAATACAAAAAACTTAAATAATAAAATAAAAAATTTAGTAAAAGAAGCCGGTTTAGAACTCTGGTTAAATGAACCTGTCCGAAAGCTTTCAAGGGGAATGCAACAAAAACTCACTATCTGTAGAACATTTCTGGCTTCACCAGATTTACTTCTCCTTGATGAACCATTTACAGGTCTTGATAGTAAATCAGCTAAATTTTTAATAAAATTAATAAACCAAAATAAAAAAACTCCTGTTTTATTTTCCAGCCATAATATTAGACAGGGCTTTAAGCTTTCTGATAACTGGATTATTTTAAAGAATGGAAGAATAATAAACAAGTTTCAAAAACAAAATAAAGAGATTCCAGTTAATAAATTCATAAATAATTATGAAAAAATTCTTGCAGGTGACTTTTTAAATGAAGATGCTTAAAACCACTTTTCTATTAATAAAAAAGGATATCCAGTTAGAAAAAAATACCGCCCAGTTATCAAGTGCAGGTTTACTCTTTGCCCTGCTTGCAGGGATAATATTTAGTATGGCTTTTCTCCCTGGCCAGGACCAGCTACCTAACTTTTTCCCAGGAATCTACTGGTTCACCCAGGTCTTTGCAGTTATGCTAATCTTAAATAGATCATTTAGCCGGGATACAGAAAACTCCTGTCAGACGGCAATACTAATGGCACCAATTACCAGAGAAATGCTTCTGCTGGCAAGAATTTTTGCAAATTATCTTCTTTTTTTATTATTATCAATAATTATTAGCCCTGTTCTTTTTATTCTTTTTGATGCTTTCCCTGTTTCAGGCCTTTTCTGGTTATTATTAATAGTTTTGTTGGTCAATTATGGCCTGGCAGCATCTGGCTCATTATTAGCAGCCCTAACAACATCTACCAGAATCAGCGATATTTTATTGCCAGTATTACTTTTGCCGGTTCTAATTCCTCTTATTCTTGCTGCTATTGAAACAACAAGAGCATTATATTACAGCCAATTAAATCATAATCAACTATACACCTGGCTATTATTTATAATTATATATAATCTAATATCAACATTAATAAGCTATCTATTAGCACCCTACCTTATGATCGAATAAAGTATACAAACCTTGGAGGCTTAAAATCATGCCCAATTTATTAAAACAATTAGAAAAGTATCTTTTTTATTTATTAGGTATTATAATCCCAATATCAATTCTTGCTATTTTTCAGTATGCTCCTAAAGAAAGAGTCATGGGCAATGTACAGAGGATTTTTTATTATCATGTTAGTTCAGCCTGGGTTGGATTCTTAGCTTTTTTTGTAGTTTTTATCGCCAGTATATTATATCTCCGGCAAAAAAACACTGGATATCATAGAACTGCTCTTGCTTCAGCAGAAATAGGTGTTTTGTTTACAACAATAGTTCTGGCAACAGGTATGCTCTGGGGGCGTTCTGCCTGGAATACCTGGTGGACATGGGATCCTAGATTAACTACCTCTTTAATCTTATGGTTAATGTATCTAGGATATCTATTTCTCCGCCTTGCTTTACAGGGAGAAGAAGACGAAAAACAACAGCGTCTGTCTGCTGTATTTGGAATTATAGCCTTTGTTAATGTTCCCCTTGTCTTTTTTTCAATCCGCTGGTGGAGAACAATCCATCCAGTAGTCATTGATGTTGGTAGTACAGGTTTAAGCCCAGAAATGATTTATGTTCTTATCTTTTCAGTCCTGACAATCTCTTTATTATATCTTCAACTAATTTTATTAAGAATTAAACAGTTAAAAAATAAATCTCGAATCGAAAAAGTCCAAAATATTTTAAGAAGAAAGGAGGGCAAGGCTAACTAAAGCCACTAAAAATGAATTACTTATCTACAGCCTATATAATTTTCTGGGTTCTTATCTTTTTTTATATCTATAAAGTTCGTAAAACCAACCAGGAATTAACTGAAAAAATAGAAATGCTAGAAGCAAAAATAGAAGAACTCGAACAACAAGATTAACTCTAGCCCTTATGCCGTTCATCTATCATCACTCTAGCTTCTTTAGCCCAATCACCAGAAAGATATTTTCTGGCAACCCAGCCAGCTCTAGCAATAAAATCAAGCACCATTCCTATAAATATACCTGGCAGTCCAAGCCCGACTGGAACTGCCAGCAGATAACTCAAACCTAATTTAAAGACTGTCTGGCTCATAACCAGCCCATAAAATGGAGTCCTTGTATCACCAGCAGAAGATAACAAACCTGAGAGCACACCATAAAGAGTCAAAATTGGGGCTCCAATTCCTAAAGCTCTTAAAAAATTAATACTGTATCTTAAAGTAATAGAATCATCAGTAAAAAATCCTGTTAAGACCGGGGCTCCTATAAATAAAACTATACCTCCTAAAGTAATTGTAATTGCAGTAAGCCATAACATAGCATCCGTTATCTTTTTACTTTCAAAAGGCTTATCCATGCCTAAAGCTTTACCTGTCATAATTGTTGTAACAGTACCATAAGCTCTGTGCAGGGGAGCAACTAATTGCTGATGAACTCTTCTGGCTATATGATAAGCTGCCGCTGCTTCAGTTCCAAAAAGGAGAACTAAAGCATTAAATGGGAAGGTTATTAAACTCTGATACCCTCCCTGTAATATTTTCGGGAGACTAATCTTAAATAACTGTTTAACAATTACTAAATCCCAGCCCTCATCAGGAAGACCAAGACTTAAATGACTATATGATAATAAAAATATTCCTAGATACATAAGAGCAGCTACCATTTTAGCCACAAAAGTTCCCCAGCCAACACCAACAACACCAATTTCAGGGAAAGGCCCAGTTCCTAAGGCAAGCCCAACAGACAATACTATATTCACCACATTACTAATCACATTAACAACCATTGGCGTTCTGGTATCTCCAGTGCCCTGCAGTGATCTATCAGAAATTAAAGTTATCAATCTAAAAGGTGCAGCAGCTAGAATTATCATTAAATACTCAGCACCTAGCTGAATAACTTCTGGAGCCGCCCCTAAAATTGCTATTAAAAAATCTGAAAAAAACAGCCCAATAACCATGAATGGCAGGCTAATTATAACCCCGGTTATTAAAACCTGGGTTAATACTTCATCAGAATTCCCTGCTCCCCTGCCAACCTCTTCAACACCAGTTTCTTGGGAAATTAATGAAATACTCCCTGTACCTAAACCCAGGCCAACTCTCAATACCAGCCGTTCCCAGACATCCCCCAGACCCACAGCTGTAACCGCAGCCGGCCCAAAAAATCCCATCAACAGCATATCTGTTGTCCGCATGGCTGTTGTAAATATATGATTTAGAACTACAGGCCAGGCAAGAACCACTGCCTCCTGCCAGATACTATAATACTGTCCCAAATTAACCATAAAATCATCCTCTTTACCAACTAAATTATATCAAATTTATTCAATTCTGCTTATTGCTACTTTTGCAGAATCTAAAAACTTATTCAGTTCAGCTTTTTGATGAGCCATCGATAAAAAGATTGCTTCATACTGAGAAGGCGCCAGATAAATACCTTCTTTTAACATCTCCTGAAAATATTCTGCATATAAATCAGTATCAGAAGTTGCTGCTGTCTCATAATCTATAACCTCTTCATCAGTAAAATAAAGACTAACTAAAGTTCCTGCCTGATTTACAGTTAACTTAAGGCTAGATTCTTCAGCAATTTCTCTAAGACCGGCAGCTAAATAATTAGCCTTTTCTCTCAACTCATCATAAACACCAGGTTCCTGAATCAACTTCATCATCTCCAGACCTGCAGCCATTGCCAGGGGATTTCCTGATAGCGTACCTGCCTGATATACCGGCCCTGAAGGAGCCACTTCATCCATAATTTCTTTTTTTCCACCGTAAGCACCAACAGGTAAACCACCACCAATAATCTTACCCAGACAGGTCAAATCAGCTTTAACACCATAATACTCCTGGGCTCCTCCTGCTGCCATTCGAAAGCCAGTAATAACCTCATCAAAGATCAATAAACTACCATATTCTTCAGTTAGCTCTCTTAAAAATTCCAGATAACCTTCAGCAGGCGGAACTACCCCCATATTAGCAGCAACAGGTTCAAGAATAACAGCTGCAATCTCATCGCCCTCTTCAGCAAAAACCTGCTTAATAGCCCCTCTATCATTATAGGGTAAACTAATTGTTAAACGGGCAAGGTCGGCAGGAACACCAGGGCTGTCAGGAAGTCCTAAGGTGGCCTGTCCTGAACCAGCTTTGATCAAGAAACTATCGCCATGGCCATGATAACAACCATTAAACTTAACAATCTTATCCCGGCCAGTATAGCCTCTAGCCAGCCTGATCGCACTCATAGTTGCCTCAGTTCCTGAATTAACCATTCTTACCCGGTCAATTGAAGGAATCAGCTTAACAATTTCTTCAGCCATTTCAGTCTCAACAACAGTTGGTGCACCATAGCTTGTGCCTTTTTCAAGTTGGCTTCTTATAGCCTCTACAATTTCCTCTTTATTATGGCCAAATAACATCGGCCCCCAGGAACCAATAAAATCAATATACTCATTCCCATCAATATCATAAATCCTGCTGCCCTTAGCCTTTTCAATAAAAACTGGATTTTCCTTAACAGAGGAAAATGCCCTGGCAGGGCTATTTACTCCACCTGGCAGCAGTTCACAGGCTCTCTTATACTCTTTATAAGATTTTTCATACATTTTTAATCTCTCCCCTTAAAACTATAATATTTCATACTTGATTTCTTAAATTCCTCTAGACTATAAATTATTCGATAATCTTTATTTTTTATCTTCTCTGCCATTTCATTAACAGTAATCTCCAGTTCGCTCTGAGATTTGGCGTGGGTCATAGCATAAAGATTATAAGGCCAGTCAGGCGGTAAAGCAGGGCGATTATAACAGTGGCTAACCTGCTTAAAAGTAGCCAGCTGATAACCAGCTTTATCTATTTCAGCCTCATCAATTTCCCAGACAACCATCCCATTTGCCTGATATCCGCTCCGGCGATGATATAATAAAGGAGCAATCCGTTTTAAAGTCCCTGTCGCCTCCATTTTCTGTAACCTATCCAGAACTATATCTTCAGTACAGGCACATTTATCAGCAATTAACTTAAAAGGTTTTTTTACTAAAACAATATCTTCCTGGAGCAGAGCAATTATATTCTTATCCAAACGATCTGGACGATAAATATCCTGCTTAATTGAGACTTCACCTCTGTCAGAACCCCAATCAGCAGAAGCTTTACCTGAAGACCTATCTAATAAATCTCCAGCCTGCTCATCACGAAGATCAAGCTTAACTCCTAATTTATATCTCTTTACAGCCGGTAATCTTAAAATTTCAATCTCTAAATCTTGTTCCAACTTCTTAATTTCTGTCTCAAGGTTAGATTCAGGTCCAACAGTCAGGGTAAACCAGAGATTATAATCATGGGACCGCCTGTAATTATGGGTAACCCCTGACAGCTTATTAATCTCCTCTGCAACAGCTTTAATTCGATCCCTGGACACAGCAGCAGCCAGCAGTATACTTTCAAAACCAAGCCGGCCAGATCTAAAAATACCTCCAAAACGCCTGATGATATCACCTTTTAATTCATTCAATCTATCAATAACTTCAGTCTCTTTAAGACCGACTTCTTCAGCTAAATCATTAAATGGTCGCTTACTTAATTTAATCCCTTGCTGGGCCTCAGTTAATAATTTTCTGGTTGTATCATCTAAATTACTCATCAGTCCTGACACCACACCAGGGATCGCCAGCTAAATAATTGCCGTCAGAATAATAATAAGCCCTGGCTCTACAGCCACCACAGATTTCAAGATATTTACAACCCTCACACTTGCCTTCATACTTATTATAATCCCGCAAATTTTCAAAGACCTCGCTATTCTGCCAGATCTCTTCAAAACTTTTTTCTCTCAAATCACCTGCAGCTAACGGAAGATAAGGGCAGATATGAACTTCCCCTTCAGGTAAAATACAGCAATAAGAGACACCAGCCAGACAGCCCCTGCTAAAGCGCATCTCCATGCCCCTTTCTTTAGCCAGGGGCAAAAATTGCGGTGCACAGGTAGGCTTTAATTCTATCTCAACTTCCTTGCTTTTATCGAGAATAGCTTCTATCATCTCCTGATACTTTTTGCCTCTTAAGGAATCCTCTTCTATCTCCTTGCCCCGGCCAGTTGGGACTAAAAAGAAGGGATGAACGGCTCTAACTCCCAATTTTTCAGCCAGTTCGATAATCCCCTCAAGTTCAAAAAAGTTCTGCTCAGAAATAGTTGTATTAATTTGTACAGGAATCTCATATTTCCTGACCAGCTTAATACTCTTAACAGTCCTCTTCCAGGCTCCTTCCTGGCCTCTAAAATTATCATGGATTTCAGGAGAGGCACTATCAAGGCTTATTCCCATACCTTTTAAACCAGCATCCTTTAAACGCACAATCCGATCAGCAGTTAAATCTAAAGCATTTGTTCCTAAAACAGGATATAAACCTTTTTCAGCAGCATATGAAATTAAACTATCCAGGTCATCCCGTAATAACGGCTCTCCTCCACTTAAAATCAACAGTCTAAAGCCCTGTTCAGCCAGACCATCAATTAACTGATAGCCCTCTTCAGTGGTCAGTTCATCAGAGGTATCTATCTCTGGACCAGATTCACGATAACAATGCTGGCAGTATAAATTACAACGTTTTGTTATATTCCAGGAAACCATCTTCATTTTAATTATCCCTCTTCCTGTATTTTTCAGCAAATCTATTGGCAAATTCCAGGGCAGCATAGCTAATAATCAAATCAGCACCAGCCCTTTTAATTGCAGTCAGAATTTCAAATTGCAACTCCCAGCGATTTACCAGACCAGCCTGACCACCGGCATAAACCATAGAATATTCACCGCTAACATTATAGGCGGCCACCGGTAAATCAGTTTTTTCCCTGACATCTTTTATAATATCTAGATAAGCCAGAGCCGGCTTAACCATCAGAATATCAGCGCCTTCTTCCTCATCAAGCCGTATCTCTCGTAAAGCCTCCCGACTATTAGCAAAATCCATCTGATGACTTGAGCGGTCACCATCTGTGGGACTTGAACCCTGAGCCTCTCTAAAAGGCCCATAAAATGCAGAATTATATTTCGCAGCATAGGACATAATCGGAACATCTTTAAAGTCATTCTTATCTAATTCATTTCTGATTGCAGCAACCCTGCCATCCATCATATCAGATGGAGCTACCATATCAGCTCCACTTTCAGCATGGGATACGGCCATCTCAGTCAGATGGGGCAGAGTCTTATCATTTAAAATCTCACCATTTTCTACCAGTCCACAATGACCATGGGAGGTATAGGCACAGAGACAGACATCAGTAATCAGGTACAGCTCTGGATACTCTCTCTTTAAAAGCCGGCAGGCTTTCTGAACTGGACCGTCCTCAGCCTTTGCCCTGCTGCCAACCTCATCCTTAGCAGCTGGCAGACCAAAGAGGATTACCCCTTTTAAGCCTGATTCCACAATCTTTTCAGCCTCTTTTAATAACATCTCATCAGGTGAAAGATGATAACAGCCTGGTAATGAATCTATCTCATCTCTAATGTTTTCACCGGCTTTTATAAATAAAGGATAAATCAGGTCCTCAGGCATAACCTGGGTCTCTCTAACTAAAGATCTCAAACCTCTATCCTGTCGCAATCTTCTTGGCCTAATTTTCATTAATATCATCACCTCTACTAGAAATCTCTTTATCAGTCAGATAACAGCCTGGATCAGAGGCCCAGTAATCAGCAAGTACAGCCTCAGCCCTGGCCCTAAAATTACCGCTGCAGTTCTCAAACCAGCTGCATTCACTGCAGCGGCCTGTAATATGTTCTCCTCTATTTCTTAACTTAACAAGCAGTTCTGCTGGATTATCCCTCCAGATATCAACAAGGCTCTCATCCCTGATATTTCCTAAATTATGATTAAAAGAAAACTGATCAGGATGAACATTTCCAAGCCAATCAACACAACCGATTGCCTGACCAGAACGGTTGCCCTGATTTAAACCAATATATTTCAATACCTGCTCAGCCCTGGGATCACCCTCCTGTCTAAGCTTATAATATAAGTAAATTCCATCTGTATGATTGGCTACAGTCAATATCTCCTGGCCCCCACCTTTACTTAATAACTCATCAGTTCTCTCGATTAAATCATCAATAATTTTCCTTTTTTTCTTAAGGGGTATCGGGGTAGATCCTAATCTCTCGCCTCTCCCACTGGCCACCAGATGATAAAAGCAGATTCTAGGAATCTTCTCTTTCTCAAGCAACTCAAATATCCCTGGAATATCCTGATAATTAGCCTGGGTAATAGTAAACCTTAAGCCAACCTTCTGATCAATCTCCAGACAGTTTCTAATACCATTTAAGGCTGATTGGAAGGCCCCTTTCTGGCCTCTAAACCTATCATTGGTCTCTTCCAGGCCATCCAGGCTAATTCCAACATAACTAACTCCCAGATTTTTCAGCTTTCTGGCAACTTTCTGATCAATTAAAGTTCCATTGGTAGACAAAGTCACCCTGATACCTTTCTCCCTGGCATAGGCAATCATCTCAAAAAGATCTGGCCGCATCAATGGTTCACCGCCGGATAAAAGCAGGACTGGTACATTTAACCCCTCAAGCTGGTCTATCAATTCAAAACCCTCTTCAGTCGTAAGTTCATTAGCATCAGGTTCTGCATCAGCTGATGCATAACAGTGGCGGCAGGTTAAATTACAGGCTTTTGTAGAATTCCAGACGATCACCGGCCCCCTATCAGTCCTGGTTCCGCTTCTGGCTTTCTTGCTCTGGCGGCTATATCTTAAGGAATCTCCATAACTATCTACATCTGCCAGCAGTTTACTTAAAGAAATCATTCATTTCCTCCTTCAATACCTCTAACATAATCTAAGATTGCATCCCGCAAACCTTCAATTGTATATTCTTCAGCAACTATTGGCACCTTAAGACCTGCCTCTCTGGCAGTCTCAGCAGTTACCGGACCAATCGCAGCCCCAATCAAGCCCTCAAGCTTTTCGGCACCTCCGACAGCCTTTATCAGAGATCTCACAGTAGAAGAACTTGTCAGAGTCACAATATCAATCATCCCATCTCCAATTAACCTCTGAACATCCTCTGGCATCTCAGCTTCCTCTGTAAGATAAGCGGTCAATTCATCAACTAAATAACCTTTAGCTTTTAAACCAACAGCCAGAGTATCCCTGGCCAGTGGAGTTCTCGGCAGCAGTACCCTCTCACCAGCATCTGACTGCTCAAAACCAGCCACAAGGCCTTCAGCAACATATTCTTCAGGCACAAAGTCCAGTCTTAAGCCTAACTCCTCCAGGGCTGCCGCAGTCTTCCTGCCTATAGCAGCCAGTTTAATCCCGGCCAGTTCTCTAATATCATGATCATTTGCTCTCATTCTGGCAAAGAAATTATCGACTCCATTGGTACTTGTAAAAACCACCCAGCTGTACTCTTTTAGCCTATCCAGAGCCCTGTCAAGTTCAGTATAATCAGCTGGCGGCTCAATTGAAATAGCAGGAGCCTCTCTCACTACAGCTCCCTCTCTCTCCAGCAGTTCAGTTAAAACCCTGGCCTGATAGGCTGGCCGGGTATTTAAAATCCGATAACCCTCCAGCAGTGAATCTTTATCCCAGCTCAATCTTTCCTGCAAACCAACAACTTCACCAATAACAATAATTGCCGGCGGTTTTATCCCTGCCTGGTCAGCTGCCTCAGCAGCCTTTCCCAGCTTACTAATCATCACATTCTGTTCAGGCCAGGTTCCCCGCTCAATAAAAGCCACAGGAGTCTCAGGATCACGACCATTCTCCAGCAGCTTCTTTTGAATACCTGGGAAATTCCCAACTCCCATCAGGATAACAATCGTATCTGAACCCTGGGCTAAAGCCTGCCAGTTATGTTCATTATCTTCCTGCTCCGGATCATGATGACCGGTCAAAACAGTAAAGGAAGAGGCAATCCCTCTATGGGTCAGGGGAATTCCAGCATAGGCAGGAGCAGCCAGGGCTGAACTTATACCTGGCACAATCTCAAATTTAACTCCATTGTCTTTCAAATAATCAGCTTCTTCACCGCCCCGGCCAAAGATTAAAGGATCTCCACCTTTAAGCCTGACAACAACCTCCACCCTGTCAGCAGCTTCAACCAGCCTTCTGTTAATCTCATCCTGCCCCATACTGTGGGCACCTGGTTTCTTGCCAGCATAAACAAGCTTACAGTCAGATTTAACATAGTTCAATAGAGAAGGCTCCATTAAACGGTCATAATAAACTTCATCAGCTCTTTCCAGCAGTCCCCGACCCCGGCAGGTTAAAAGCCCAGGATCACCAGCCCCGGAACCAACTAAATATACCTTACCCTTCATTATTTCGAACCTCCTCAAGTATTTCAGTAGCGCCAGCCGCCTTTAAATTACTGGCTAAATCCCTGGCCAGTTGACTGGCATAATCAGGTCTGCCAGAAATCTGATCCCTGACTATCTTTTGCCCATCCAGAGAACCAACCATTCCATAAAGAGTTAACTCATCATTAATCACTCTGGCATAAGCACCAACAGGAACCTGACAGCCACCGCCTAAAGTTTTAAGTAAAGTTCTCTCAGCAGTTAGCTCATTCACAAGATCTTTATTTATTAATTTAGCCAGAAATTTTCTGATTTTCTCGTTATCCGAGGCAATTTCAATTGCCAGTGCCCCCTGACCTGCAGCTGGCAGGAAGCTCCTGGGAGAAAAATAGTCAGTTATCCTATCAGTCATTCCCAGCCTCTCCAGGCCTGCAGCCGCCAGAACAATCCCATCATAATCTTCCTGAGCCAGCTTCTCAAGCCTGGTATTTACATTTCCCCTAATCGGCTTAACAAATAGGTCATCTCTAAAGCCTAAAAGCTGACTGGTTCTCCGCAGGCTACTTGTTCCAACCACAGCTCCTTCAGGTAATTCAGCAACAGATCCATATTCTAATGAAACAAAAACATCCCTGGCATCAGCCCTTAAAGTCGGCCCTAATAGTTCCAGGCCTTCAGGCAGTTCAGTCGGCACATCCTTAAGACTATGTACAGCCAGGTCAATCCTGCCCTCAATCAATTCTTTCTCCAATTCCTTTAAAAAAAGACCCTTCCCATCAATCTCATGAAAAGGTTTATCAATAATCTGATCTCCCCTGGTAATTATCTCCTTTATCTTCACACTGGCTTCAGGATAATACTCTCCAATCATTTTCTCCACAGCAGCAGCCTGGGCCAGTGCCAGCTCACTTGACCTGCTGCCAATAACAAT
>CAZLCX010000009.1:60043-70198 GCA_964558325.1 uncultured Halanaerobiaceae bacterium
CCCTGTTTAACCTGAGCAGCTGTATGAAAGGTAGAAAGGTCAGGTCTGTCAGCAATATTATATAATTGAGTCAAATCCTTTGCCTCTTGATATACCTGGTAATTAACTCCACTATCTGAGGTAGCAGCTATAACCAGCCAGAAACCTTCCAGATCGCCATATTCATATCTTTTTGGCTTCCACTCCAGTATTCCAGCCTCTACCATCTCTCTTAACTCATTCTTGATTTCAGGGCTTATAATCACTATTTCAGCACCTGAGTCTATTAAACCCCTGATTTTCCTTCTGGCTACACTCCCCCCGCCAACCACAACCACTTTCATATCTTCAACATTTAAAAAAGCAGGTAAACCAGCCACTAATTACCACCTTCATTTTCCAGCCCAAATAACTGAAAGGCTATTTCGATTATTCTATCCTCTTCCTCAGCAGAATTTGCTTCCTGCAGCATCTTCTTCAGTCTAATCCTTGGATGATGCAAAAGCCTGTTCACAATCCTGTATCCCATCTCTTTAATGGTTTCTTCATCATTACAGCCCTCAAGATTATTGATAGCCCAATTTTCTTCCTCTCTGCTTATTTCCCGGGCCTTATTGCTCAATTTCTTAATCAGGGGAACAGCTTTTCTGGTCTGACACCAGTCCAGCCAGTCCAATTTCTCCTCAGCAATTATCCTATAAACAGCCTCACATTCATTCTCTCTATATCTCATATTCTCTGCAACTTTTCTCTGAAGGTCATCAAGCATATACAGCTTTACATTGGGATCTTTACCTATTACCGGTTCAATATCCCTGGGCATAGCCAGATCAATCAGATATAAAGGTCTATCCCTTATTTCCAGTTCAGGAATAACTCTTTCTCCATATAGAATAGGATGGGGGGCATTGGTAGAACTAACTATAATATCATAATTATTTATCCTCTTAATTTTATCATCCCAGTCAATAATTGTTAAACCATTGTCATTTGCAAAACTTTTGATTCTACCCCTGGTCCTATTAGTTATGGCCAGCTGCTCAATTCCAAGCTTAATCAAATTCTTTAAGACTATCTGTCCCATTTCCCCAGCGCCAATCACCAGCGCCTTAGTTTTACATAGATCATTAATTTCATTTTTTAATAATTCAACTGCAGCATAAGCAACAGAAGCCGCCTTTTCACTGATACCTGTTTCTGTTCTGGCCCTCTTACCAGTTCTGATAGCCCGATTGAATAATTCATGTAAATAAGTAGAGCAGAAGCCTCTGCCAGCAGAAAATTCATAAGCATCTCTAACCTGACCCAGGATCTGAGGCTCACCCTGAATCATAGAATCAAGGCCAGAAGCCACTCTAAATAAATGGTCAGCTACTTTACCGTTCTCTAAAAAATATGTACAATCTTCAAGATTTCCATTCAAATATTCACTAAAATTATTAACCAGTAATTTTTTGCCATCAGAAATATCCTCGGTACTCATATATATTTCAGTTCTGTTGCAGGTATTTAAAATAACTACTCCATTACAGAAATGCCATTCTAAAAGCTTATTTAAAAAATTAACCTTTTCAGGTTCAGAAAAAGCAACCTGTTCCCTGGTCCCCACTGAAGCAGTTTTATGATTTAAACCTAACAAAATAATTTCCTGGCCCATAGCTAATCCCCCTGTGAAATAGAAAAACTCATTAATATTTATTCTAGATAATAAATCAGATTCCTGCACTATTATCATAACATATATAAACCGACCCCACCAATTACTGGTAGAGCCGGTTCTCCTGATTAATTATCTAAAATCAAATCTCTAATCAATTGCCAACTATTCTTCCTTCAACTACAGGAAATAGTGGGCTGTTAACCTTGATATATTCAATAATATCAAATCCACTCATTTCAAGAGATACAACTTCATTATCAAATGCTAATATTTCAATAGCAGTCTCAAGACCCTGAGCCTCAATATTGGCTGCCATAAAAATTGAAGCAAAAACAAAAATAGCAATTACAGAAATTAATACCTTCTTACAATTTACTCAAGAATGGTTATTCTTCCCTGGACTCTAGGGGATACAGGGCTATTTTCCTTGAAATAATTAATTAAAGCTTCATCAAGGGTCATGAATTCTTCCAGAACCCCGGCTTCCTCTAACATTGTATATTCATCGCCTCCAGAAGCCATAAAATCATTTGTAGCTACAATATAAGTGGCTTCTAAATCAAGATCTTCGCTCTGATAATGGACCCACTCAACTCTTTCACCAGCAGACTCAGCAGGATCAAACCCAAAGCGAATTCCACTCACCTGCATAAAACGTTCATCATGAGCTGGATATTGACTAACTCCATTCTCAAGTGCTTCCCAGATCTGCTCACCGGTTAATTCCTGGGTAACAATAAGGTTTTCAAGAGGATGAATATCTAAGATATCTTCTAAGGTAACTGGCCCAACATCGACTGAATCCCGAATACCCCCACCATTGGTAAGAGCAATATCTGCCCCAGTAACTTCAATCATCATATCGGCAATCATATTGGCCAGGTTAGTCTCATTAGTTCTAACATGCTCCATTGCCCCTACTAACATAATCTCAGTCTCTCCTATTTCAGTATCAAGAGCAAAAGCCTGACCCGCTGAAAATACAAAGACCAGTGCCAGGGTTATTAAAATAATCCCTAAACTTCTCCTTTTCATTAACTCATCCCTCCATATTTATATTTTTTCAGAAGCCAAAAATATAAACCTCTTTACTTGCCGGGTATTATTTCAAAAACCCCATCATTAAAATCTTCAAGCACCTCTATAATATCCTGGCCTGATTCATATTCTGCTTGAACCTACTCAGAAAACATAAGGGGTTAAACAGCAAAAACCAGCACAATACTTATCACAAACAGCTTTTTAATAAGCTTGTTTTGTTACTCCCTGCTCTTTGAAGAATTTTCATAAAATTTTAACTTCATACTATCATAATAACAAAATTTACACTTTTAAACAAGTTATTTTTTGCAGCTTAAATAAAAATATTACATATCCATAGAATGAAAATCCTCTCCAATATTTAAACTTGGAGAGGAAATCATTTTTTAACTTATAATAGTTTTCAATCTATCGACTAAACCATCAAGTATTGAATAAATTACTGGCAGAAAGATCAAGGTTAAGAAGGTAGAACTCAATAAACCGCCAACAACTACCACCGCCATCGGAGCCTGGACTTCAGAACCTTCTCCCAGGCCTATAGCCATCGGTAACATCGCCAGTATGGTAGTTAAAGCCGTCATGGCTATTGGTCTTAACCTGATCATACCGGCATTAATTAAGGCTTCTCGCCTATTCTGGCCGTCTCTTCTCAGGATATTGACATAATCTATAAAGACAATGGCATTATTAACAACAATCCCAACCAGCATAATTGCCCCGATAAAGCCAACAACACTTAATCTATGCCCGGTGAGATACAGGCCGCTGATAGCACCAATTACCGCCAGGGGTACTGAGAACATAATCGCAAAGGGATGGACCAGTGACTCAAATTGAGCTGCCATGATCATATAAATCAGGACAACAGCTAGAATAAAGGCATAACTCAAATCTCCAAAGGCATCCTCCATCTCCTCGGCTTCACCGGTTATATCAATTCTATAACCGTCAGGAATATTAAAGCCTCCTAGTTCAGCCTCAATATCATCAGCCACACTACCCAGGTCCCGGCCGTCAAGACCAGCAGTTACTGTGGCCGTCCTTTCCTGATTCTCCCGGTCTATCTGGACAGGTCCTTCAACAATTTCAATCTCAGCAACCTCCTGCAGCTCAACCAATCCAGCTTCAGGTGTGGCAATTCTCAGTCTTCTTAAATCAGAAATGCTCTCCCTGCCATTTTCAGCAAGACGAACCCGAATATCATATTCATTTCCACCAGTTCTATATAAAGAGGGAACTGTCCCATCAAGCCCAGTATTAACAGTGTTTGCAACCATTGCCGCAGGAATCCCCAGTTCAGAACTTTTAGCCTGGTCAACCCTGACAACAACTTCAGGCCGACCCTCATCAAAACTTGTTTCAACATTGATCGTGCCCTCAACATCTTCAACAATCTCAGCCATCTCATCAGACATTTCTTCAAGTCTTTCCAGGTCAGGGCCCTGAATTCTTACAGATACAGGAGACTCTCCCCCCATGCCTCCAAAATCAGAGGCCATATCCTCAACAGAAATCTCAGATCTGGGTATTTCATCAGTCTTCTTCTGGATCTCATTAATTATTTCAGTGGTAGATCTATCCCTCTCAGTACTGGAGACCAGGCTAACTTCCAGACTGGCCTGATTTGTATCTCCGCTGGCAAGACCAATTCTGGCACCCTGGCCGCCTCCAGAACCAACTGTAGTATAGACAGTTTCAACCTCAGGAATCTCCTCTACCATCTCTTCAATCTCCAGAGCAACCTCCCTGGTTTCAGCAAGTACCATCCCGGCCGGAAGCTCAACATCAACCATGATCTCTCCTTCATCCATCGGCGGAATAAATTCAGAACCAATCTGAGGAATCATCAATAAACTGGCTCCAAAAATAGCAGCTACCACCAATACAGTCAGGAGCTTATGATTTAAAGCTGTTCCGATTACAGAACCATATAAATCTTTAATCCTGCTCCCTATTCCATCAACAAAGCCAGAACTACCTTTCTCAGTCACAGCCCCATTCAACAACCTGGAGGCCAGCATCGGTATCAATGTTAATGCCACCAGCAGAGAAGCAAAAAGGGCAAAAGCCACAGTCATTGCCAGTTCACTAAATAACTCAGAGGCAATTCCCTCAATATATACTATCGGCAGAAAGACAGCCGCTGTTGTCAGAGTTGATGCGATAATAGCCGAAGCTACCTCGCCACTACCTTCAGTTGCAGCCAGCATGGCACCTGAGCCCTCCTGGCGCATCCTATAAATATTTTCAATAACAACAATCGCATTATCAACCAGCATACCTATACCTAAAGCAATTCCACCCAGTGTCATCAGATTAAAGGTTAAATTAGTAAAATACATCAAGACAAAGGTAGCCACAACCGATATCGGGATTGCCAGGCCAATAATTAAAGTTGTTTTTAAGCTTCCTAAGAAGATAAATAAAACCAGAACTGCCACTAAAGCCCCTAAAGCAGCGTTAAGCCCCAGGTCACCAATAGAATCAGTAATAAAATCAGCCTCATCATAGACATAATTCATCTTAATATTTTCTCCAAACTCAGATTGAATCTCTTCAACTTCGTTTCTTAACCTCTGTGAAACAATGACTGTATTGGCACCACTTTCACGCTGAACTGATATTCCAATACCCTCAACACCATTAATTCTGGTATTCTCACTGTCATCTGATTCTCCATCAACAACCTCGGCAACTTCAGACAACTTTAACCCGGACTCATTCAATCTCAAGTCCTTTACCTCATCAACAGACTGAAATTCGCCAGTAGTCCTGGTCAACATCTCTATCCTGCCGTCTCTGACGCTACCTCCAGGCAGCCTGATATTTTCAGACTGCAACTTCTCTACAATACCATCCAGGGTCAGGCCAAAGGAATGGAGCTTATCCTGATCAACATTAACCTGGATCTCTCTGGTTGAACCTCCAGTTATATCAACAGTTGCAACCCCTTCAACTCTTTCAAGCCTGGGAACAACAATCTCTTCCGCCCACTCAGTCATCTCCAGAATTTCCATCTCACCAGAAATACCTAAAGTGGCCATCGGCAGCATCTCCGGGTTAAAACTTACAACTATCGGGTCAGCTGCCTCATCAGGCAGAGCATCTCTGACTAAATCAATCTGTTCCCTGACATCCAATTTAGCAAAATCCATGTTAGTTCCAAAATCAAACTCAGCCATCACCATCGAGCTGTCCGGGCTGGAGACTGAAGAAATCCCCTCCAGTCCATCAACGGTACCCACTGTATCCTCAATCGGCCTGGTCACCATCGTCTCAATCTCTTCCGGGGCAGCACCCTCGTAATCTGTAATAACGGCAACGATTGGAAACTCTAGATCCGGTAAAAGGTCCAGACCAAGGTCGCCAAAACTGACAAAACCCAGAAAAACAACGATCAAAATGGCCATAGTGGTAAAGACCGGTCGTTTTACAGAAAATTTAGAAAGATTCATTCTCTACCACCTCAACAGCCTGCCCATCAACCAGCCGGTCCTGATCATAAAGTACAACCTGGTCGCCTTCAGCTAAACCAGAAGTAATCTCAACCAGATTATCATCCTCCATGCCAGTTTTAACAGTCTGTCTCCTGGCAGTTCCATCTTCTATCACAAAAACTGCAGCCTGATCCTCCTCTACATCAAAAATCCCATCTCCAGGGATAACTACAGCATCGCTGACCTCATCAATTACAAACTCAATACTTCCCCGCATACCAGCCTTGATGTTGTAATCAGGATTGGCCACAGAGACCTCAACAGGAAAACCACCCTCCTCGCCAGACATAGGGGCCACCGAACTGATTCTCCCGGTAAATTCTTCATCAGGCAGCCCATTAACTGATACTCCTGCAGAATCACCGGTCTCCAGCAGGCCGACATACTGGGAACTGACATTGGCTGTAGCCTTGACCTCATCAAGGTTGACAATATAGAATAACGGATTGCCTGGGGCAGCCATCTCGCCGGCACTCATTTCAACCTGGGCCACAAAGCCATCAGCTGGAGCAGTTATCTCAACATCCTCATAAACTGACCTGGCCATCTCCAGACCAACTCTGGCCTGCTCAACCTGGGCTCTGGCCGCCTTTAAATCTTCATCAGTCGGCCCCCGCTCAGTTTCAGCCAGCATCGCCTCAGCGCCATCCAGGGCAGCCATAGCCGTCTCATACTGGGTATTGGCCTGACTGACCATCTGTTCCTCTTCAACCCTAAAATCATAGAGGTCCACAGTCATATCCCTCATTTTCTCAGCACCTTCGACTGCCAGCTCAGCCTGTTTCAGGCCATCTTCAGCCATTTCTAACTGAGTTTCAGCCTGGTCTCTACCAGTTTTAACCTCATCATACTGCTGCTCACTAATGGCCCCATCCTCATACAAATTGGCCATCCGTTGATAATTATCATCCGCCTCTTCAAAGGCAAGTTCAGCCTGACGATATTCCTTTTCAGCCATTTCCAGCTGAACTTTAGCCTGTTCCAGCTCATTCTCAACTTGTTCTATCTCCATATCATCAGGGGTCCGTTCGTCATAAATCTCCTCTGAAAAACCAACTTCAGCCTTTGCGCCCTCAACAGAAACCCTGGCCTCCTGAACCTGAGCTTCCACCTGAGCCAGTTCCTCATCAGTAGCACCAGATTCAAGCCTGTCAAACTCAGCCTCAGCAGCATCCAGCTGGGCCTCAGCCTGTTCCAGCTCATACCGATACTTCTCAGCATCAATCTCTGCTAAAACCTGGTCTTTCTCAACTCTATCTCCTACCTCTACATCAACAGTCTCAAGCTCACCTTCAAGCTTTGGCATCACAGCATACTCACTGCCAGGCTGCATCACAGCATTAAAGCTGTTGGTCTCCTGCAGACTCCTTATGTCAGCCTCAGCTCCAATCACCCTGACAGGAGCTTCTTCCTCTTCATCCGAACCTTCCTGGGCCTGAACAACCCCGATCCCATTCTGGCCGTCGTCCAGTTTATCAACCAGCAAATATCCGCCAGTAATCCCTAAAACCAGCAGACCAATAATAATTATTATTTTATACTTCCCCTGGATCAAATTTATAAGCTGTCTCATTAATTACCTTACCTCCTTGACTAGTTTATCAGCCTCGCCTAGCACCAGATAAAGATCAGCCAGGGCTTCAAGCCTGCTAAACCTGGCTTCCTCTGCTGCCAGCCTGGCCTGACTGTATCCAGCCCGGGCATCCAGCACATCAGTGCTGGTCCCAACTCCTTCAGAATATCTTAATTCAGCCAATTCCAGCTGGTCTTCAGCCTGGTCAATCATTTCAGCAGTTAGCTCCTGCTGGCTAATAGCATCGTTAAAGGCATTCAACGCCCGCTTGGCTTCTATATATAAGCCATCTTCAGCTTCCTCTCGTTCATATTCCAGCTGTTTCAATTCAGCCTCAGCCTTTTTGATTTCAGCCTTCTGCTGACCACCATCAAATATATCAAAACTAAGATTAATTCCTAAGCTCCAGGAGCTATCCTCAAAACCAAACTCCTCATCCTCCCAGGAATAACTCCCAGCCAGAGCAATATTAGGAAACCTTTCAGCTTCAGTCATCTCCAGGCTGGCCTCACTGGCATCCTGCTGATAAACCAGGGCCTCAAGCTGAGGATTATCTTCTAAATCTATCAACTCATTGCTATCAGCCTCAGCCAGCACCTCTTCTTCCAGGCCGGCAAAGGCCCCTTCGTTACTCTCAGCCAGGTTTATTTCAGTCCCCCGCTCCAGGCCAAGCAGGCTCCTGAAACCCTCTTTGGCCATGGCCAGGTTGCTCTCAGCCTCGACAATCTCCTGCTCTACCTCAGATAATGCCACTCTGGCCTCATGCTTATCCAATTCAGTCACAGTCCCGGCATCCAAATTAGATTCCACAACCTCTAAATGACCTTCAGCCTGTTCCTTAAGATCATTCTGCAGCTCAAGCATCTTCTCAGCCAGCAAAACATTATTATAGGTCGTAATCACCTCATGGATCAATTCCTGCCTGTCACCCTCAAATCCAGCCTCAGCAGCCCTATAACCAGCCTCAGCCTGGTCTATTCCCGCTGTAATCCTGCCAAAGGTATAAATGGGCTGCTGCAGGGACAACTCAGTCTGAAAGGCAGTATCAGGCTGCTCAAAGCCCTCGCCAATCGAACCAAAAAATTCATTAATACTGCCAGCCATCTCTTCAGCTGACTCATCATCAGGGGTTAAATCTATCGACTCGTCTGTACCTGGAATTTCAATTGCTAAATCAGCAAATAAATCCTGGACATCACTGCTTTCTAGCTCAAATTCAAACTGCTCCCTATCTCCACCAAGCCGCATATAACTGCTGGAGAGCGAAATATTTGGCAGCCTGGCAGCTTCAGCCATCTCAACTGATGTTTCAACACCTTTAAGCTCCTCCCCGGAGGCTAAAAGACCCCGATTATTCTCCAGGGCAATCTCTAAACTCTCCTCTAGAGTCAGGTTCTCATAACTGACAGCTTCAAGCCGGCCGCTCCCGGCCAGAAATCCTGCTGTAACTAATACAATAATAAGTATATAAGATAAGTTAAGTTCTTTTAATTTAGCTAATATCATCAGGCTCCTACCCCCTCTAAAAATAACTCAAGAGTATAATTTACCAGTAAATCAACTTCATAATCAGCTTCAATCATTGCCGGTCCAAAGGAATTGGTCAGACCTAAAAAGCTATGGGTCATCAAGCTTATATCCCGATTCTTTAAAACACCCCTGTCGATACCCTCAACCAGGACATCTCCAACTATCTTATTAAATTTTTCTTTCCATTTCCAGAGCTCCTGTTTGCAATCTATATCAATTTTCTGTCCCTCCATAAAAATGGTATAGGCCAGTTCATAATTCTTCTTATAAAATTCAGCATGAACAGCTAACATCCGCCTTAACTTCTCCCTGACATCGATATCCAGGCCAGTAATCTCCAGATACTGTTCATAAATCCTGTCAATCACATCATTTATCATCGTTTTAAATAATTCCAGCTTATTATCAAAATAGTAATAAAGAGTTCCCTTGCTGGTAGCTGATGCCTCAACAATATCACTCATCGTCGTCTCATAATAGCCATTACTGGCAAATAAATTCATAGCAGCCTCAATTATCTCCCTTTTCGTCTCACTCTTTTCCATCTGCAAATCCCCCTCAAAATACCTGTTTAATTATATAAACCGACTGGTCAGTCTATATCACTTTAAAAATTATATCATTTTACAACTAAATTTTCAAATAAGCATTAAACTAACTTTAAATTTTTCATTATAATCAGACCAGCTGCTGGTCACCCGCCGGTTACCTGCCGGTATCTCTTAATATATTTGACGGACTCGATGTCCTAATGCAAGTTTTATCAATCCGTAATATAAAAGAGAAAACCTGCCACATACCTAATAATAATAAAAATCCTGACCAATTTAACTCAGTCAGGAAGGTTAATTTCTATTAAATTATTATAATTT
>CAZLCX010000010.1:0-61764 GCA_964558325.1 uncultured Halanaerobiaceae bacterium
TAAATTTCGGAAGTATATTTCTAATCCTATCATTAATCCTAATCTACATAATCAAAGACTTCTTTTATTCTAAATTACAACAAATGAATACTGTTACCCAGGTAGTCGAAAGTTTTCTTAAAGTTATCGACTCGAAAGATGATTATACAGAAGGCCACTGCGAACGGGTATCTCAATATGCAGGTATCCTCTGTCGCAAGGCTGGTTTAAAGCATAATCAGGTTGAAAAAATTGTCAATATGGCCAAGATTCATGATATAGGAAAGATTAGTGTGCCTGATAAAATACTAAAAAGTTCAGGCAAATTATCTGATAAAGAGTATGCAGAAATGAAAAACCATAGTAAATATGGATATGAGATATTAGAAGATCTTGATATCTTTAAAAAAGATTTAGAAATTATCAAACATCATCACGAAAGATATGACGGTAATGGCTATCCTGATGGTTTAAAAGGTGACGACATTCCACTTGGCTCCAGAATCCTGGCAATCTGTGATGCCTACGATGTTATGTCCACCGGGCGAGTTTATAAACCTGCCTTAACCAGGAAAGAAATAATTGCAGAATTTGAAAAATGCTCTGGAAAACAGTTTGATCCTAATTATACTGATATGATGATTGAACTAATAAAAGAAGAAGAATTTGGAGGGATAATGGCAGATGAAAAAGTTAAAAAAGCAAATTGAGTCTATCGATGGAGTAATATCCTGTAGATTAACAGGAGAAAATGAAATAGATGAAGTTCATATAATTTCAGATGATTCCAGAATGCCAAAAAGAATTGTCAGGGATATTGAAACTATTGTTTTAGTTGAAACAGGGGAAGAACTTAATCATAAAAAGATAAGTATTGCATCCCTTACTAATTACAGTGAAGGTAATAACGAAAGAGCAATAGAGCTGATAAGTGTTTACCATGAAAATAATAAACCTATCTGCAATTACAAACTAAAAATAGGCAATGAGATGAAAAATGAATCCATTGAAGGTTCCAACGTCGAAGGAATTGCCTGGTTATCAGCCAAAGGAATGATAGAGGTTATAGAAAAATATGAATTAATTAATGGCAACATTCAGATGGAAAATGTCTGTTTAACAGGAAAAGATAGCAATGCTGTACTTGTTGAATTACAGATATTCCTGGGTAGAAATTTTCAGAGCGGCCAGAAATTATTAGGTGCTGTTTATATTAATAATAATCTACCTCTGGCAGCTGCCAAAGCAGCCCTTAAGGCTTTAAATAGACAGATAAACTATACAGAAACAATCTAATTATCAAGGGCATCTCGTTTTATTAAAAAGAGAACAAAGAGTAAATATAAACCGATTAGAAAGTAATTGCCTTCAACTGGAAATTCAAAAATCTCTTCAGTAAAATAATAGGTGAAATTAAATAAAATAACAGCTAATAAACTTCTGCCTGTTCTATTGTAAACCCAGGTTAGGATAATAGCAAGAATTAATATATTCATCTGATATAACCAGAATTGAATGGAAGCAACTGTCATTGACGAATGACTTGTCCCAATAATAAAATACAAGGGAGCCTGCCAGATAATCATTGCCAGACCAACTGCCAGTCCGGATTTTAATGATGACCAGCCAAGTTGGAGCTCAAAGAGAGCAATCCCCCTCCAGGCCAACTCTTCATAGATAGCCGGGATTAATAATAAGATTATAAAAACTGGTCCTAAATTAAATAAACTCTCAAATGATATTTGTGCCATATAAGATATCTGATTATTTAAAAAGAGTTTATTAAACCCACCAGTTATTAAATTAAATGTAACTGGGATTATTATAATGAATAATGCCCATTTGAGCGAAAAATTTCTTTTCGTTAATAACTCTTCTTTTATTCGCTGCCTACCCCAGGAACCATAATTCCCATAGATAAATATTATTGAGGAAACTATTAACATAAATTTTCCTAATAAATAAAATCCCATCACAAAATTACTTTCAACCATTGATTCCTGACTTACAGCTGCCGGCAACCAGGCTAACCAACTTAAGACAATTGCCAGCCTGATAAATCCTATTCCCCGTTTAAGGCCAATTTCAGTCCTCTTAATTTTATTATTATCCCTCACAGGCCAACCCCCTTTTATCAGTAATTTATACCTTATAATTCAAGGTGAATAAGATATATCCTGCAAAATCTTTTTTAAAATTAAAGAAGTTTAAAACTTATAAGTTAAAACTGATCTAAATTTGTAAACCAGTTTACATACATACCCCCTGAGGGGTATTATAATGATATTAGTCTACCCGCCAGGGGTATAAGCTTATAAGGAGGAAAAATCAATGGAAGCATTATACATTATTATGTTTGTATTATTAATCGTTTCATTTGTTTTTGATAAAGACAAAACTATCTCATCTGTCAAAAGAGGTAGAGATAAATTCATGAAAATTCTACCTGGATATTTAAAACTTCTTGTTATTATTTCACTTGTATTACTTTTTTCTGAAGATTTAATTGTGGAATATCTAGGTGGTCAAAATATAATTCTTGGTAGCATTATGGGCTTAATTATTGGTTCAATCACAATGATGCCTGGTTTTATAGCCTATCCACTAGCCGGTGTCTTACTGTCAAGAGGAGTAAGTTATATGGTTATTGCCTCATTTATTACCACCTTAATGATGGTTGGTGTTGTCACTTATCCAGTTGAAAAAGAATATATGGGTACCAGGGCTACTATTTATAGAAATGTTGCAAGTCTGATTATTGCAGCCTTAATAACAATATCAATGGGCTTATTTTATGGAGAGGTGTTATTCTAAAATGAAAAAGAAAAAATCTAACAATAAATTAAATTATAGCATATTTGGTATCTTTGTTGGTTTTCTTATTATCTCGAGAGTCATCAATTACGATCTTGGCATAGAGATGGGGAATAATTTCTGGATTTTCGCCAGGGATATGATCTTAATTCTTCCACCAGCCTTTGTCATCATCGGCTTATTTGAAATCTGGGTCGATAGAGAAACAATTGAAAATAATTTTGGGGAAACTTCTGGAATCAAAAAGCATATATACGCAATTTTACTCGCAGCAACAACAGTTGGCGGTACATTTGTCGCCTTCCCAGTTGCCAATTCATTATATCATAAAGGAGCAGATTATAGCTCAATATTCACCTATATAACATCTGCATCACTGGTTATGATTCCAATGAGTATTATGGAGGCATCGATCCTTGGCTTAGAATTTACTTTAATAAGAATTGGAATATCTTTACCACTGGTTATTATAAGTTCAATAATACTTGCTTCCCTATTCCAGGAATATCATTACCAATTACCAAGTGATGTTTAAATTAAGCTCTGTTTCTTAAATATTCAAGAATATCTATAGGCATTGTTTTACCTTCAGGAATTCTTTCTTCAAAATTTTCTCTGGAGTAAAAACTATTTAATGCCTTTTTGAAGTCCTGATTGAACTTGCCATCAACAGGACCATCATATAAGCCAAAGTCAATTAATAATTCCTGAACTTCAATCAATTGCTGGCCTTTAAGCTCAACATGTTCAACATCATTCTCCAAAAAATAGAGATAAAATAGATCAAGCAGCTCGGCCAGCTTCTCTATTGGTTCAGGATGGTCATCAACCCTCAAATCAATATATTTATCAGTTAATCCTCCATACCCGCCATTCTCTTTATAAACCAGGAGGGCTGCTGCCTGCTGACCCCTGGAATCTCCACCGGCTGACTGACCTGCCTGTAGAGCTTTTAATAACCTATCAGCAAGCCGACCTTCTGTTTTCTCAAAAATTCTGGCCATCTCTTCAACTGTTGCTTGATTAACCAGAATATTTCCCTGAACAGCATAATTATCTCCAGTTATGCCTCCGGCCCAATCCAGACATTCAGAGCCAGTAAAATTAGCAGAACGACCTTTAAAATCAACAATGCCTAGCTGTCGGTGAGAAGAACCATCATCACTGTCTGTCAATATTTCTATAACCTCTGATGGTGAATTTCCCTTTTCTAATAGTTCAATTCCATCTGGACCATAGGCAGGATTAGCCAATGCCTGGGTTGCAATGGCACCAACACCTGCTTTAATATATGGCACTATAGCACCAGCTGCTAAAAACTTAGACTGAACTGCCACTCCAAGCTCTTCTGTCTCAGGGTCAAATCCAACAATAGAAAATGTAGAAGTCTTTTTAGTTTTCATTATCTCACTTCCTTTTTAAAAATTAATTACATTTTAATATTGACCAAAATCGACTTAGCATAAAACTTTAATATACCATCCCCGCCTCACCCCTACTACATCTCTACCTCTCCAATTTAAGCTCTTATTCTAATTATATTTTTAAAGCAATAAGAATGCAACCTATTTAATTAGCAAAAAGCCAGCCGCATTATAAATACGACTGACTCATTAATTACAAAGCTATTAATCTCCAAATTTATTTGATTTTGACTTGGCTGCATTAATTCTGCTAATAGCTCTGTCTAAAGCAGCCTCAGCCCGGGCCTGCTCAAGCTTAGACTGTTCTTCTCTTAATCTTCTTTCAGCCCTTTCCTTAGCCTTTTTAGCCCTCTGAAGATCAATCTCCTCAGGCAGTTCTGCTGTCCTGACAATCAAATTTATTTTGTCTGGCTTTACTTCTAAAAAACCATCACTAATAGGTATTGGAATCTCTTTGCCATCATTTTTAACCCTGATCACTGAATTTTCTAAAGCTGTCACAAGGGGGGTATGACCTGGCATAATACCTATGTTACCATCAATCGCCCTTGCAATAAGCATATCTACTTCATTGCTATATACAACTCTTCTTGGAGTCGTTATATCTAATTGGACTTTGGCCATAATTAATCACCGGCTTCCAATTTCTTCGCTTTCTCGATAACCTCGTCGATTCCACCAACCATATAAAAAGCTTCTTCTGGCTTATCATCATGTTTGCCATCCAGAATCTCTTTAAAACCTTTAATTGTCTCTTCTAAAGGAACATATTTACCAGGAACGTTGGTAAACTGCTCTGCAACAAAAAATGGCTGAGACAGGAATCTTTCAAGCCTTCTAGCTCTATTTACAACAATTTTATCCTCTTCAGATAATTCTTCCATACCAAGTATAGCTATTATGTCCTGAAGATCATTATACTGCTGCAAAATCTCCTGGACCTGTCTGGCAACATCATAATGCTCCTGCCCTATGATTCTAGGCTCAAGGATCTGAGATGTTGAATCAAGGGGGTCAACTGCAGGATAAATACCCTTCTCAGAAATTGAACGGGATAATACAGTTGTTGAATCTAAATGAGCAAAGGTTGTTGCAGGCGCAGGGTCAGTCAGGTCATCAGCAGGAACATAAATAGCCTGGACAGATGTAATAGAACCCTTCTTAGTTGATGTTATTCTCTCCTGTAAAGCACCAACATCCTGGGCCAGGGTCGGTTGATAACCTACCTCAGAAGGCATTCTACCTAATAAAGCTGAAACCTCCTGGCCAGCCTGAATAAAACGGAAAATATTATCAATGAAAAGCAAAACATCCTGGCCTTCCTGATCTCTAAAGTATTCAGCCATTGTTAAACCAGTAAGTCCAACTCTCATTCTGGCTCCTGGGGGCTCATTCATCTGACCAAAGACCAGGGCAACCTTATCTAAGATATCAGCTTCCTGGAATTCACGATAAAGGTCATTACCCTCTCTGGTTCTTTCACCTACACCAGAGAATACTGAATAACCACCATGCTCAATAGCTATGTTATTAATTAATTCCTGAATTAATACAGTTTTACCTACACCAGCACCACCAAAGAGTCCAACTTTTCCACCCCTTGAATAAGGTGCCAGCAAATCAATAACTTTTATTCCTGTTTCAAATACTTCTGTACTGGTAGCCTGATCTTCATATGCCGGCGGATCTCTATGAATCGGATGATTTTCAACAGCATCTACTTCACCCTTTTCGTCAATGGTTTCTCCTAAGACATTAAAAATCCTACCTAAAACCTCATCCCCAACAGGAACAGTAATTGGTGCATCCTGATCAATTGCTGTCATGCCCCGAACTAGTCCTTCTGTTGAATCCATCGCAACTGTACGAACCCTATTATCTCCCAGTTGCTGCATGACTTCACAGGTCAAATCTATTTCCCGTTCTTCATCTACAATTTTAACAGCATTATAAATATCAGGTAATTTTCCTGCTGGAAATTCCATATCTACAACCGGTCCAATAACCTGAATTACTTTCCCGGTATCATTCTGATTACTCACACTAATTCCTCCTTTGTTACAGCTAACAATAAGTTTTCTATTTTTAAAACCTACTTAAGTGCCTCTGCTCCACTTACTATTTCGTTAATCTCTTTTGTAATTGCTGACTGTCTTGCTCTATTATATGATAGTGTTAAATCATCTATCATTTCAGTAGCATTTTCAGTAGCTGAATCCATGGCTGTCATTCTGGCTCCAAACTCACTTGCCTTGGATTCCAAAAGAGCAGCAAAAATTATATTATTCAAATACTGAGGAAGTAATTCATCTAAAACTTCCTGGGTAGATGGTTCATACAAATAATCTACCTGCTGCTCGTTACCACTTTGATCTTCATCGGTATTTTCTTCAGCCGTAGTTCTCATTTCTCCCCGTTCGCCTGGAGGTATAACAGGCAAAAGAGGCAATTCATATACAGTCTGATTCAAAGGTGAATCAAAGTGGGTATATATTAACCTGACTTCATTAATTTCTTCTTCCAGATAAGGATTCAAGAGATCATCGGTAATTGAACGGGCAAACCAGAAATCTGGATAATCATCAATATTAATATATTTAGTCAATATATCCTGGTCATTTCTCAAAAAATGCTTATAACCCTTTCTCCCAATAGGAATTATTGGTCCTGGTTTATCTGCAAAAGACTGATCCGCCTGCTTTAAGACCCTTGAATTATATGCTCCACATAAGCCACGATCTCCTGTCACAACAATATAAAGAGTTGAATCAGTGGCAGAATCTGAAGCCTTTAAGAGAGGATGATCTTCAGTTTCCTCAGTATTCTTAACTATATCTTCTAAAATTTCTCTGGTCCGATTAAAAAATGGTCTTGCCGCCTCCGCTTTATCCTGGGCATTACGTAATTTAGCAGCTGCAACCATCTTCATCGCCCTGGTAATCTTCTTAGTATTTTCAACACTATTTATGCGTCTTTTAATATCACGCATCGAATCCATAAATTACTCACCTCTATTCTCTACCTCAATAAATTAACCTGCTATTTCTTCATCTGACTGATCAGTTTCATCAAGCTCTTCAACTTCGCCTACAATACTCTCTTCTTTAATTGAGAAAGTATCAGCAAATTCGGTAATAACCTCTTTTAATTTTTCTTCAATTTCATCAGTCATCTTGCCTACTTCAACAATATCATCAAGCAAGTCACTATAACTTGAACGACAATAAGATAACAATTCTTTCTCAAAGCGGCGGATATTACTTACAGGAATCTCATCTAAATATCCATTAGTTACCCCATATATTATAACCACCTGTTCAGCAACAGGCATTGGTTGATTTTCATTCTGCTTTAGAACCTCAACAATTCTCTCACCCCGGGCCAGTCGTCTCTGAGTAGATTGGTCTAAATCAGATCCAAACTGGGAAAAAGCCTCTAATTCACGATACTGGGATAGATCAAGCCTTAAAGTACCAGCAACTTCTTTCATAGCTTTTATCTGGGCATCTCCACCTACACGGGAGACTGAAATACCAACATTAATAGCCGGTCTTACACCTGAGAAGAATAACTCACTCTCAAGATATATCTGGCCATCAGTAATAGAAATAACATTAGTAGGAATAAATGCTGAGACATCTCCAGCCTGGGTTTCAATAATCGGTAGAGCTGTTAAAGACCCTCCACCATAATCAGGGTTTAATTTAGCTGCCCTCTCTAATAAACGGGAATGCAAGTAAAATACATCTCCAGGATAAGCCTCACGTCCTGGTGGTCTCCTCAATAATAAAGACATAGCTCGATATGAATCAGCATGCTTGGATAAATCATCATAAACAACTAATACATCTTTCCCCTGGTCATACATAAAAAACTCGCCCATAGCACAACCAGCATAAGGAGCTATGTAACGCAGTGGTGCAGGGTCACTGGCAGTTGCAGATACAATAATTGTATAATCCATTGCACCTTCCCTGGCAAGCCTTTCCCTGAGTCTGGCAACATTAGATGCTTTCTGGCCAATGGCTACATAAACACAGACTACATCATTATCCCGCTGATTAATAATGGTATCTACAGCAATTGCAGTCTTACCAGTCTGACGGTCACCGATTATTAATTCACGCTGACCACGGCCAATCGGAATCATTGAATCAACAGCCTTTAAACCAGTCTGTAATGGGACTTTAACAGGCTCTCTGGTAATAACTCCAGGGGCCTTATATTCAGTTGGCCGAGTTTTATCAGTATCGATCTTACCCTTACCATCAAGGGGTTGCCCTAAAGAGTTGACTACCCTTCCCAGCATATTTTCTCCAACTGGAACCTCAATAACTCTTCCAGTTCTCTTAACCTCATCGCCTTCCTGAATTTTTCTTTCGTCACCTAAAATAACAATCCCCACATTATCTTCTTCAAGGTTTAAGGCCATACCATAAACTTCATTTGGAAATTCCACAAGTTCCATAGACATACAATCTTCTAAACCATAAACGTGGGCTATACCATCACCAACATCTAAAACTGTTCCAACCCCGGTAGTTTTTAAATCACTACCATAATTTTCAATTTCATTCTTTATTACCGCACTAATCTCTTCCGGTCTGAGTTTCATTTCATTCCACCCCTAACTTGCTAACAGGTATTTGTTCTAACCTTTTTTGCAATTCTTCAAGTTCTGATTTAATGCTTCCATCAATTACTTTATCGCCAATCTTTATTCTAATACCACCAATTAAATCTTTATCAACTTTTGAGTTTAATTCAATCTCATAATCTAAAATATCAGCTAATTTTCTTCTTATCTGATCAATTAAATCATCTGGCAGCTCAATGGCTGCCTTAAGTTCAACTTCTAAAATTTTACTAAATTCTTTTAACCTTAGCTCAAAATCTCTGGCTATAGAATTTATAAATGTTATCCTTCTTTTATCAATTAAAAGCTGACAGAATTGAGCAGTCAATTCTGAGATCTCATCTTCTATTATTTTAAGAAATACTTCTTTTTTCTTATTATCTTCAATTCTAGGATGATAGAGAAGATTTTTAAAATCAGATGATTCTTTGATAGTTTTCCTTAATAATTGAAGATCATTATTTACTTCCTGTAATTGATCCTTTTCAGAAGCCAATTGAAAAATTGCCTTCCCATACTTTTTGGCAATTTCATTTTCTATCATCCGACTTCACCTAACCCTGAATCTTCTATATCTTTAAGATATTTATTTACTAGCTCAATATGATCCTTTTCATCCAGCTCTTCAGAAAGAAACTTACTTGCAACTTTTAGTGACAGACCGGCTACTTCCTGTCTTAAATCATCAACTGCTTCTGCTTTGGCCTGTTCAATCTCTGCAAGATTTTTTTCTTTAATTCTATGAGCTTCTTCCTCTGCAGCTTCAATAATCTCTTCAGCTCTTTTATTACCCTGAGCCTCAGCTTCTTCAATTATTTCCTGAGATTTCTGTCTTGCCTTCTTTAATTCAGCTTCTTTTTCCGCCTTTAATTTCCGAGCTTTTTCTTTCTGTTCTCTAGCCTCTTTAAGATCAGTTTTTATCTTTGATGACCTTTTATCTAACATTTCAGTTATAGGCCCAAAAAGAAATCTTTTCAATAGATACATTAACACTAAGAAGTTGACTACTTCCCAGAGCATTGTAATATTAATATCTACCAACTCATGCTCACCTCCTGATTAATTTAAACATAATATACTGGACTAGCTGGCAATTTATTATTTATTATATTAATTATATTATAAATGCGAAGCCGGCCGCTAGAGACCGGCTTATCTAAAATAAACTATTATTAAGAAGCAATAGTAAAGATCAATACAATTGCAATAACCAGTGAGTAGATACCGGTTGACTCTGCAACGGCCTGACCTAAAAGCATTGTTGTAATAATATTACCCCTTGCTTCAGGTTGACGGGCAACTGCTTCAACAGCTTTACCTGCAGCATAACCCTGACCAACACCAGGACCAATACCTGCAATCATTGCAAAACCAGCTCCTAGTAAAGCAGCAGCAGTAATTATAGTATCAATAACTTCTGGAGAAAACTCAACCATTTTTAATTACCTCCTTTCTGGATATCAAGTCAAAAATTTAATTCAGACTACAATTTAACCATCCCTGGCAACTGCAATATAAGCAATTGCTATCATACCAAAGATTAAAGCCTGAACAGCTCCAACAAACAAATCAAACCAGGCGTGGAGCGGTACTGGCATAACCCAGGGGGCAGCCTGATAAATTAATGTAATAATAATTCCACCACCTACCATATTACCAAATAGACGGAAAGAATGAGAAATTGGTTTAGCAAGTTCACCAACAACATTTAAAGGTAATAAAATAAATACTGGTTCTGCAAAACCTTTAAAATATCCTAACACACCATTTTCTTTCATACCTTCATAATGACTGATTAGAAACACTACCAGCCCAAGCCCAAGCGTTGTATTTAAATCTGATGTTGGGTTTTGAACCACCGGGATAAAGCCGACGAGATTTGAAAGGCCAATAAAAGCAAATATTGTCCCGATAAAAGGCAACAATCTTCTTCCATGGCCTGGAATCATCGGTTCTATTTGATCCAGTATAGCAGTCACAAAAAGTTCAGCACCATTTTGAAGACCAGTTGGCACTTCCTTCATATTTTTAGTTGCAGCCCAGGCTATAATAATTAAAACAACACAGACTACCCAGGCCCAGATTAAGGTATCTGTAATCGGTAATGCTTGATTACCAAATAAATATGTGACCACCTGTGGTCCTGGATCCATCATAATAAAACCCCCTTCCTTCCTTTCTAACTTTTCTACTAAAAATCCTCTTCATCTTTTTTATAATTTTGCCAGCCAGTTTTCACCATTTCTATAATTGCTGATCCGATAATTGTAAATTTGAGAATCAATAAACCAATTGCTGCTCCTAGAAAACTTAAATTCTGATTATTAAAAGCAACAAAAAGCACTATGAAATAAATAAAATAATTAACAAAACTTCGGTTGCGCATATATTTTTCAGCTTCAGATGAACCTAATTCAACAGCCTGCCGACTCTGGACTAATTTTAATCTAAATAATAATAGACTAATACTCATACCAAATATTAAACCCAGAACAGCATCTAACTTCTGGCTCACCGCTGCTGAACCTATTAAAAAAAGCCCAACAATTAAAACCCTCTTTGTTAATACCTTAACAACTTCTGTCGGTTCTTTCGCAAAAAGATTATTCATTAATCCATGAGCTCCTTAACTACCTGATATACAGAATAAAAACCTGCACCTACTCCTATAATTAATCCGATAATCGAAATTACTGGTTCTGTATTAAAGCGACCGTCCAGCCAGGCTCCCAGAAAGTAACCAATTCCAATTGAGACAACCATTAATATGCCTATATATGTAAGCAGACCTAAGGCCTTCATTATCTGGCCTAAGTCATTCCTATCCATCATGATTATCTCTCCTTATATACCTTCTATATAAAACAATAAAATCCTGCTTTAATAATTTAAATCACAATATTCAAAATGATTTAACTCTTTTCCTGATGGAGAGATCTACCTTCCTGAGGAAGCTCAACAGTAAATATTCCTAATCGATAAAAACTATACAGTAAAAATATAAATGACATTACTAATAATAACATTCCATTTTGAAAATTTAAACCATTAATAACTATTGCGATAAAACCCAGCATAACACTCATAATATAAACAATTAAAACTGACTGCCTGTGATTCCAACCAAGTGCCAGTAAACGGTGATGTAAATGGCCATGGTCGGCTCTACTAATCGGTTTTTTATAATAGATTCGCCTGATTATAGCATAGGCTGTATCAAAAATTGGTATCCCTAATGCCAGTACCGGTACAAATAAGGTCATGGCAGCAGCACTTTTTAGAGCACCAATTATTGAAACTGATGCAAGAATATAGCCGATCATCATAGCCCCACCATCCCCCATAAAAATCCTGGCTGGATGAAAATTAAATCTAAGAAAACCTAACAAACTTCCTGCTAAAGCAATTGTTAAAACAGCAGTTATAAGCTGACCTTCCTGTAGACTTACAACAAATAAGGTTATTGCTGCAATAATTGAGACCCCGGCTGCCAGGCCATCAAGCCCATCAATTAAATTTACTGTGTTAGTTACTCCTACAATCCAGATTATAGTAACTGGAACAGCAAAGATTCCAAGATAGATCATACTACCTGCAAAGGGATTACTAATAAATTCAATAGAAACTCCTGAAAAAATCAGGACAGTTGCCGCCAATATCTGACCTAGAAGTTTAATAGCCGGTCTTAATTCATAAATATCATCAATTACACCAATCAACATAATTAAACTCCCGCCTAATAAAATACCAGTCCGATCAGATGCAGGCTGACTGCTAAATAAAACGGCAGCAGTAAATCCTAAATATATAGCTATACCACCGAGATTAGGCACCGGCCATCTATTAATTCTACGCTTGCCTGGATTATCAACAGCCTCAAATTTAATGGCAAAACGCCGAATTATCGGTGTACTTAAATATGTAATTATTAATCCTATTAAAAATACTTTGATATAAAGCAGCATTATAATAACCCCTTATCAACTATTTAGTTCCGTATAACCTATCCCCGGCATCTCCTAAACCAGGCACAATATAAGCATGATCATTTAACTTTTCATCTACCGCCCCAGTAAAAATATTGACATCTGGATGTTCCTTCTGAACCCTTTTGATCCCCTCTGGAGCAGCTACCAGACACATAAACTTAATAGTCCTGGGATTTCTTTCCTTAATAAATTTAAGAGCTGCAGAGGCCGAACCTCCGGTAGCAAGCATTGGGTCCACTACTATTAAATCTCTTTCATTGACATCAGTTGGTAATTTACAGTAATATTCAACTGGCTCTAACGTCTCAGGGTCTCTATAAAGCCCTATATGACCAACTTTAGCAGTTGGTATTAACTTTAAAACACCATCAAGCATTCCAAGACCTGCCCTTAAAATCGGAACAATCCCCAGCTTCTTGCCAGCAATTTTATTTGCTTTCATAGTTTGAATAGGTGTTTCTATTTCAACTTCCCTGGTTGGCATATCCCGGGTTACCTCATATGCCATTAAAGTCGAAATTTCATCAGCCAGTTCTCTAAATTCTTTTGGCCCAGTTTCTTTACTCCTTAATAAAGTCAATTTATGTTGAATTAAAGGATGGTCAAAAGTAAAAACTTCACCCATTATTCAGTCATCTCCTTTTCAATATTATCTATTTTATCGACTCTTCTTTGATGACGTCCACCAGCATAACTTGCATTCAAATAGGTTTCCACAACATCTTTAGCAAGTTCAATCCCAATAACTCTGGAACCAAAGGTTAAAATATTAGCATTATTATGAGCTCTAGCCATTCTTGCAGAATAACTATCCTGACAGCGGGCTGCCCTAATCCCTTTAACTTTATTGGCTGAGATAGCCATACCTATCCCGGTTCCACAAATTAAAATACCTACTTCAGAATCACCTGTTGCAACATTTTTAGCAGTTTTTTCTGCAAAATCAGGGTAATCAACTGAATCTTGATTATCTGTTCCAAAATCTTTAACCTGATAGCCTTCATCTAACAGCCATTCTTTAATATCTTTCTTCATATTAAAACCGGCATGATCAGAACCAATTGCTATCTGCATTATATTTCACTCCCTATTAATTTTATTCTTCAATAATAATTTATTTCCTGCTTACCCAGATAAATTATCGGTTATCCTTTAGACCTATTATTTAGTTCTATAACTTTGCTGGCTGCTCTCATCAGCCTATTCATTACAGCCTCACCTAAGCCTGAATCAGCTATTTTTTCAATTAATAATGTTTGAAAACCTCTGCTATCCATATCCCGAAGTAAGGCAAACAGCCTCCGGGCAATCAACTCCGGGTTTTTAGAGCTGCCCATTTCAAAAATTTCAAGTTTGCCAACAGCACACTCTTCACTGGGCTTAAGCTCTGACTTAGCTAGAAGATCATTAATCTTTTCAGCAGTCTCAGTTGTAATTAATAAGGCTCTCCTGCCTTTTAATTTACAGGCCTCTTTCCAGATTAAAACCGGTGATTTTCCAGAAAGAATTACTACTTCAGCTCTAGGTGAATAATGCTTATATTTTAAACCTGGAGATTTAGGGGAAGTCTCCCTCTCAACTTCATACTGTCTCTTTAATTTTTTCCCCAATACCTCTTCAATCTGATATGCAGTTATGCCACCTGGCCTGAGCAAAACCGGAACATCCCCTGTTACATCTACAACTGTTGATTCTAAGCCTACTGAACAGGAGCCCCCATCAACTATTAAAGGAATTTTATTATTTAGATCTCTTAATACATGATTGGCTCTAGTCGGGCTTGGAAACCCAGAAGAATTTGCACTGGGAGCAGCAAGAATTAGTCCAGATCTTGCCAGAATAGCTTTAGTAACAGGATGAGAAGGCATTCTAATAGCAACGGTATCAAGGCCGGCGGTAGTTTCATAAGGAAGTTCTTCTCTTTTGGGTAATATGACTGTTAAAGGGCCAGGCCAAAAGCGGGTAATCAATTCAAAGGCCATATCCTTGATTGGCCTCGGGGTAACCCGATAAATATCTTGATGCTCTGAAATATGCACAATCAAGGGATTATCATGGGGCCTGCCTTTAGCTGCAAAGATTTTAGCAACAGCATCAGGATTAAAGCAATCACCGGCAAGGCCATAAACTGTCTCAGTTGGTATTGCTACTACTTCCCCCTGTTGCAACAATCTTGTTGCCTTGGAAACAGCTTCACTCCCAAGGATTTCAGCAGGAGATAAATTAATATCAACTTTTACAACTTCAGTTTTCATTAATTATCTCCTCCAGTCCTTACAAATACAAACCTATCTTTACCAGCTCCATCTTTTAATAATTGAAAATCATCCCAGCCTTCAAGTTTAGAAAATAAATTGCCAATAGCCTCTCCCTGCTGATCTCCGATTTCAAGGGCTAATAAACCATTATTCCTTAATATTTTTTTAGCCTGGGGAATTAATCTTCTGTATATATCCAGACCATCTTTGCCTGCATGAAGAGCTTCTTCAGGTTCTGATTTAACATCCTTATCAAGATTTTTATAATCTTTTGTGGAGATATAAGGCGGATTAGATACTACCAGATCGATCTCGCCAGATCTTTTGGGCAATAATGGCTCCAATAAATCTCCCTTTAGCAAACCTGCTCTCTGAGAAAGCTTAAATTTCTTTATATTTTCTTTAGCCACACGCACCGCTTGATCAGATATATCTATCCCAATCCCTTTAGCATCAGGAAGATAATACAGTAAACTTACCAGAATTGCTCCACTACCAGTTCCAACATCGACTATTTTCCCTGAAAGCTCAGTGTCTTCTCGAACTATTTTTAAAATCTTTTCAATTAATTCTTCAGTTTCAGGCCGGGGGATCAATACACCTGGTTCAACATGAAATTCTAAAGACATAAATTCTTTTTTCTGAGTTAAATAACTTACTGGAGTACCCTGAGCCCTCTTTTTTACCATCTCTCGATACTTCATAATTTCTTCTTTCTTTAATGGATAATCAAAATTTACATATAATTTAACTCTTTCAGTATCTAAAAGATCAGCCAGTAAAACCTCTGCATCAAGCCTGGGACTGGATATATTTTTAGATTTAAAATATTCTTCTGTTTTATTTAAGATATCTTTTATATTTAAAGTCATTAAATCCAATCCCCTCTAAAATTTTAAAGCTTTTCTAATTTCTTTTTCTTATCCTCTTCAATTAACGGATCAATTATCTGGTCAATCTGACCATCAAGAACAGCATCTAACTGATGAATAGTCAAATTTATTCTATGGTCGCTAACTCGCCCCTGAGGGAAATTGTAGGTTCTAATTTTTTCGCTTCTATCACCACTACCTACCTGGCTTTTACGGGCCTCAGCTCTTTCTTCCTGTTTTTCCTGCTCTATTTTCTCTCTAACTCTGGCCCGGAGAATTTTCATTGCTCTAGCCTTATTTTTATGCTGGGATTTTTCGTCCTGACAGGAAACAGTAATATCCATAGGGGTATAGGTTATTCTTACAGCTGAATCTGTGGTATTAACACTCTGGCCTCCTGGCCCACTTGAACGGAAGAAATCAATCTTAAGATCATTTTCATCTATATCAATATCAACATCTTCAGCTTCTGGTAAAACAGCAACTGTTGCAGTTGAAGTATGAATCCGACCACTGGATTCAGTAGACGGCACCCTCTGAACTCTATGAACACCACTTTCATATTTTAAGCGACTGTAAATTGAGTCTCCTTCAACATTAAAGATAATTTCTTTAAAACCACCGACTCCACTTTCTGATGATGATAAAACCTCAACTTTCCAGTTCTGTTTTTCGGAATACCGGGAATACATTCTATATAAATCTCCGGCAAATAAAGCAGCTTCATCTCCTCCAGCACCTGATCTTATTTCAACAATAACATTCTTCTCGTCATCTGGGTCATCAGGAATTAACAATAAGGGAAGTTCTTCAGCCAGCTCATTTAGTTCAGGTTTAATCATTTCCAGTTCTTCCTCGGCCAGTTCCTGCATTTCGCTATCTTCGCTTAATTCTATCATCTCTTCAGCTTCTTCAGCCTGCTGTTTTAAATCTTTATAATGTTTATATTTATCGACTAATTTTTTTAATCTGGCATGCTGCCGGAGTAATTTCTGATATTTCTGGCTATCATTCATCACCTCTGGTTCACTGATCTTTTTGCTTAACTTATCATAATCATCAATCAACTCTTCAAATTTATCTTTAACTGTTTCTATATGCATATATTACACCTCTTATTTACTCTCTTTAACTTCATGACAGTGACGACATCTTGCCTCATAAACCTCTTTAGCTCCAACCATAATTACTGGATCATCATAAGCTGCTGGCTTGCCATTAATTAGACGCTGAGTTCTGGTTGCAGGTTCACCACAGACAACACAGATAGCATGAAGTTTTTCTATATATTCAGACCTGGCCATCAAGTCAGGTACTGGACCAAATGGTTCCCCTCTAAAATCTCTATCCAGGCCAGCTATAATTACTCGTTTCCCCTTATTGGCGAGATCTTCACAAACATTTACAATCTCGTCACTGAAAAACTGAATTTCATCAATCCCAACTACCTCTGTATCATTTTTTACTTTCTCCAAAATATCCTTTGGCCTATCAACAGCAATAGCTTCAATACTAGCGCCATTATGAGAAACTACATTAGACTTATCATACCTATCATCCAGACCAGGCTTAAAAACCTGAGCTTTATGTCCAGCTATGTTAACCCTGCGAAGACGTCTAATCATTTCCTCACTCTTACCACAATACATTGGCCCTGTAATAATTTCCAACCAGCCACTCTTACTTATTTTATACATTGAGACGCCACCTTTTATTAAGAATAATTTCCCAAAAAAAAAGCAGAGCATCTGCCCTGCCCTGCCATCAACAAAAATTACTCTTCCTCTTCATCCTGTTCTCGACCATACTTTTTATTAAATCTCTCAACCCGTCCACCACGACTTGCTTTACGCTGTTTACCAGTATAAAATGGATGGCAACTTGAGCATACTTCAACTCTGATCTCATCTTCTGTTGAAATAGTCTCATATTCTTCACCACAAGCACAGTAAACGGTTACCGGGTCTGCTTTTGGATGTATATCTTCCTTCATCGAAAATCACCTCTTCCTTAATTTGCTTCAGTTAAATTGATTATATCACAGGCTTTTTTGGGTTGCAACCGGCTGCAAAGTATTATTTAAACAATTAATTAATCAAGTTATAAATTCAGATAAAAACCTTCTGAAAGTTTATTAAAACTTTCAGAAGGCATTATAAATTATCAATATTTAATTTTGAACAATAACTCCAACTCCATCTGGAATTACTGTAATCTCTGGTTTATCGTTCTTTAGAAGACTCTCTGCCATTTTAACGGCTTCATCCATACTTTCAGCCTTATGCATATACATGTCCTCTACCATCTTTTCAGGAGCTGCAGTAATCATAATAACTTCAAATTTATCCAGAATTCTGGCTAAGATCTGTGATTCCCATTGATCAGGAACAGTTTCAGTTCTATCCCTGGAAGCAATATTTTCCCTTATCTCTTTTACGCTTTCAGCCTCACAGAAAGTATTATAAAAAGCATCGCCTCCATGACCATCAGAACATTCTGCTGCGATTATAATTACTCCACCTTCTTTACAGGTAGCCTCTGCGGCTGTCATTCCCTTTACGGCCTGATAAATATTTTGATCAAGGGGATAACCACCATTTGTAGTTATTGCAATATCAGCCGGGACAGCCTTTACCCCAGCAAGTTCAGCAACAAAGTCAGTCCCTGCTTTATGAGCTTTTTTGAAATCACCGGCAAAGGCATTAATAATTTCTTTATCTTCATTAATTGCAACATTTAAAATAAATGCCAGCTCAGCCTTCTCAGCAGCATAGACCATATCTTTATGCATCGGGTTACCTTCAATAATTCCGGTTCTGGCATTAGGATGGGCAATAAACTCACCACAGTGATTGGCCAGCACCGTCTCTTTACTTGCAACTCCAGGAAGAACACTCTTTCTTCCTCCTGAATAACCGGCAAAGAAATGGGGTTCAATAAAACCCTCTGCCAGGAGTAAATCAGCCTCAACGGCGTGATGATTTAGAATCAATTTACCGCCTGAAGGCAGAGTTCCATACTCGACCATATCTTCTTCATTGGTGCTTTTATGCATAACCAGCTTCTCATTTTTAACAACTTCTTCGCCAAATTTTTCTATCATCTCTGTCTCAGTCGATGGTCTATGAAATCCAGTGGCTATCAACAATTTAATCTTAGCCTCAGGATTCCCAGCCCTTATCTGTTCTAACATTGCTGGAATCATATATTTACTTGGGACAGGTCTTGTATGATCGCTACAGATAATCACAATATTATCTTTATCTTTAGCAAGCTCAGCCAGTCCTGGACTTCCTATCGGATTGGCCAGAGCCTGATTAACAAGTTCCTGCTGCCCTTTTTCTGGCTCAAACTGATTCGCCTTTGATGTTAAGGTTGCCAGCACCTGAGCATCTGGAAGATCAAACTCCAGTCCCTCTCTACCATATGGAATTTTAAACTCCACTTAAAGTCACCTCCGCTTAACTATTTATAAGCAATTATAATAGAAATTAATCTTCTATATCAAATATCTTACCAGGATTCATAATATTATTCGGATCAAATCCCTTTTTAATCATTCTCATCAATCTTAATTCCTCACCAGAGACAGCACTCTTAAAGTATTTTTTCCTCTTAGAACCTATTCCATGTTCTCCACTTAAAGTACCGCCTAAATCATAAGTGACTTCATAGAGTTCTTCCAGACATTTATCTTCTATTTCATACCATTCTTCCATTGTATGATCAGGATTTTTAACTAAAGTTGCATGTAAGTTACCATCACCGGCATGACCATAGCATGGTATCTGGATATCATACTTTTCACCTAATCGCTGCAGCTCAGGAATTAAATCAGGAATTCTGGCAATTGGAACTACAATATCTTCAAGACTCTGCTCTGGACTAACTACCATAAATGCCTCAGCAATATTTCTCCTTACATTCCAGACCCGCTCACTGGTTGTATGATTATCGGCAACATAAACCTCCTGGGCATTATTCTTCTCACAAATTTCACCGATCTTAAAGTAATCTTTTTCAACCTGGTCTTCATCTGCTCCATCCACCTCAATTAAAAGCATGGCCCCGCAATCTTCATAGGGAAGATGTTCATTTAGATATTCGCAGGAAGTTTTAACAGATAATTGATCCATAAATTCTATTCCTGTTGGAATAATACCAGTCTCAGTCATAATCTTTGGTACAGTTGAAATAGCGGTCTTGGCATCATCAAATAAAACAAGCAGAGCCACTTCTTTAGTCGGTTTCGGCAATAATTTAACAGTGGCTTTTGTCACAATCCCAAGGGTCCCCTCAGAACCGATCATTAATTTCTTAAGGTCATACCCTGTTACATCCTTTACTCTCTTGCCACCTAAATTAACAACTTCACCATTTGGGAGTACAACTTCCATACCCATGATATATCGACCGGTTACACCATATTTAACAGCTTTACCACCACCGGCATTCTCAGCAATATTACCACCAATAAAACAGGATTCTAGACTCATCGGATAACCGGCAAAGAATAAACCTTCCTCTTCTAGATCTTCCTGGACATCATTGGTAATAACGCCACCTTCTAAAACCATCATCATATTATCAAAATCATATTCTACAACGCTATTCATGTTTTCAAGAGAAATAACAATACCACCGTGATCTGGAATAGCCCCTCCTGAAAGCCCACTACCTGCACCTCTTGGGGTTACTGGAATCAATTCTCTATTGGCTAATTTAACCACGCCAGAAACTTCCTCAGTCGAATTGGGGAGCACGACAACTTCAGGAAAACTTGCATACTGCTCTTTAGGAGTCTCATCATGGGAATAGGCTTCAATCTTTGCTTCATCAGTTAAAACGTTTTTCTCGCCAACAATATCTATTAATTCTTTCAGAATATCTTCTGTAACAGGATTATACTTCAACCTTTTCAACCTCCTCTTGTAACCTTTCATTAATCATCGGTACCAGATCAAATAGATTACCTACAATGCCAATATCAGATACTTTAAAGATATCTGCATCTGGATCTTCATTTATTGCAATAATATGATCTGCAGTCTTCATACCTGCAAGATGCTGGATTGCTCCTGAAATACCGATTGCTATATAAAGATGGGGAGTAACGGTTTTGCCGCTTAAACCAACCTGATGAGGATATGAAATCCAGTCCATCTCAACTGCATCCCTGGAAGCCCCAACAGCTCCATCAAGAATATCTGCCATCTTCCAGATCATATCAAAGTTTTCAGCTTTTTTAAGACCCTTGCCACCAGCTACTACAGTATCGGCATCAACTATATTAACATCTTCGCCTTCAGTAGTTCTAAAACCAATATGCTTTACTCGACCATCAAATAATTCAGGATCAAAATCAAGTTCAATAATCTCGCCTTCCCGGCCAGGAACTCTTTCAGCCGGCGATGTTGATTTCGGTCTAACTGTAGCCATCTGAGGCCTGTGCTTTGGGGTATGAATAGTAGCCAGGATATTACCACCTATAGCCGGTCTGGTCTGTAATAAATTACCTGTCTCTTCTTCTATATCAAGCTCAGTACAATCAGCTGTTAAACCAGCCCCCACTCTAATAGCTACATGGGGCAATACAGTTCTACCCTGAGTTGTTGCTGCTCCAAGTATAATCTCAGGTTTATATTCTTTTACTAATGAAACCATCACATTACTGTAATTCTCAACAATAAACTTTTCCAGACGGGGGTCATTAATCATATAAACTTTATCTGCCCCGGCCTCAATTAATTTATTGGCTTCTTCTTTACTAACATTATTCCCTATAATAAATGACGAAAGCTCTTCATCTAGCTTATCAGCTAATTTCCGACCTCTGGTCAATAATTCAAAGGCAACCCTTCTCAATTCTCCTTCATTGGTTTCTGCCATCGTCCAGACACCATTGTAACTCATATAGTTTTTTCCTCCTTTATAGTAAACCAGTTGAAATTATAATAGATCATTTTCTTTCATATATTCAAATAATTCATCAATTGCAGATTCAAACTTTGTCTCATCACTTGCATCGATTAGTTTTCCACCCCGGGTTACCTTTGGTCTGTCAATATTTACAACCCTGGTCGGTGAACCATTAAGACCTAAATATTCTTTCTTCATCGGAATGTGTTCCGAATTAACTGGAGAAATCTCCTTATCTCTAGCTTTTCTCTTTCCAGATAATGTCGGCAATCTTGGAAAACTTATCTCCTTAACAACTGTTATTAAAGCAGGCATTGGCATCTTAATTTTTTCATAGCCATTCTCCAACAGTCTTTCAACAGTTATATAATTTTCATCAGGTTCAGTATAAGTTGTATCATCAGCAAAATGAACTTTCTCTACTTTACTGACATAAGTTGCCAGGGGAATATCAAGAAATGATGCAATCCCTGGACCAACCTGAGCAGTATCGCCATCAGTCGCCTGTAGGCCACAGAAAATCAAGTCATAATCTCCAATATCTTTAATACATTCAGATAATGAATAGGCAGTCGACCAGGTATCAGCTCCGGCAAATTCTTTTCCTGAAAGCAGTATCCCGTCATCGCATCCCATGGCAATCGCTTCTTTTAAAGCCTTTTCAGCTGATGGTGGACCCATAGTTACAGCAATAACCTCGCCACCATGTTCCTCTACAATCTGAATTGCTGTTTCAATAGCATATAAATCAAGAGGATTAATGATACTCTCGACTCCGTCTCTTTTCATTGTTCCTGTTTCTTCATCCATTTTAACATTACTTGTCTCTGGTACCTGTTTTATTGGTGTTATAATTTTCAAGCTATTTACCTCCCTAAAATTCTATTAGAATATCCCTGCAAAAAATGTATTGACTAAGAAAGTTGTTAAAAGTGCTACAAATAAACCATACATGATATTTACAACAATAGTTTTTCTCATTACCAATCCTTCTTTTCCTATTAAACCAACAGTAGTTATCGCAGCAACAACATTATGAACACAGATCATATTACCACCAGCTGCACCGGCAGTCTGTAAACCAAGAGTTGGAATAACTTCAACACCAGCAGCTGCAGCAGTTTCAAACTGAAAAGCACCAAACATAATATTTGACACAGTATTAGATCCAGATATAAAGGCTCCTAGAGTACCAACAAAAGGTGCCGCAAAGTGCCAGCCTCCGCCAATTAAATTAGCAGATGCAAAGGCCATTTCTTCTAACATTGTAAATTCAGCAACTGCATTAGAGTTCATCATTATCTTAACCATACCTAGAGCAAAGAATAAAGCAATAGCAGCCGGTTGAATAGTTTTAAGTGTCTCTTTCCAGCATTTAGTTGCTTCCCCTTTTTCCATTCCATGCATAACTGGAATAAATAAGGCCACTAGAATAAATGGAATTACACCAGGATTATATAATGGGCTAACACCTTCAGTTATTGTAGTGCCAAGAATATTTTCCCAGGCAAGCTCCACACTCTGTAAGAATTCTACTAGGCCAAACATTTCAAGTCTTGTGACAACTAATAAGGTGGCTATGATAATATATGGCAACCAGGCTTTAAAAGGACTGACTGTAAGCTCGCTTTTTTTAGGAACTTTAGCTTCAGCCTTAACCTGGTCTTCCCACTCATCAGGCCATTCTTCGTGTGGGGGGAAATCCCATTCATCTTTAGGAACTAAGAATCCTTTCCGAGTTGTAAAAACAAATATCGGTAAAGCAATCAAAGAACCTAAAAGTGAAGGTACCTCAGGTCCAACAAAATTCGCAATTAATACCATTGGAATTCCAAAAAGGAGTCCAGTATAAATTGCAAGAGGCCAGACCTTTAGTCCTTTCTTAATTGAACCTTCAGAAATTTTAGTCATGACAGCAACTATAGCCAGCGGAATAAATAAAGCCATAGTTCCATTTAAGATACCAGCAAAGCCGCCGATAGCTTCTAAAAATACTCTAAAACTTTCTATCTCTACGCCTATACTTTCTATTGGAAGTTCAACAACACCACTTAATGCATCAAATCCCCCCCAAATTGGTACACCTACAGCTCCAAATGATACTGGCACACTATTGGCTATTAAAGCCACTGAGGCTGCAATTAAAGGTGGAAATCCAAGTCCTACAAGTAAAGGGGCAGCTACAGCTGCTGGAGTACCAAATCCAGCTGCTCCTTCAAAGAATGCTCCCATCAAAAATGCAATTAAGAGAGCCTGGACTCTTCTATCTGTCGATACATTTGCCATTGAATAAGATATACTTTTTACTCCACCACTTGTTTTTAATAACTGTAAAATTAATAAAGCACCAAATACAATCAATAAAATTCCTATCGCATCAACTACTCCACCAATCGAAGCTCCTGCAATCCATTGAAAAGGCATATCCCACCAGATCATCGAAATAATAACTGCTGTAAGCCAGCCAATAGGCATTGCTTTTTTGGCAGGCCACATAAATCCAATCATCAAGACACCAATAAGCACTATCGGAATTGCTGCTAGTAATGCTAACATAAATTATACTACTCCCCTTCTAAATTAGAATTTTATGTTCTAAAATCAAAAACTACTGCCTACTAATAAATCTACTAATAATTGCTAAAATAAAAATTAATTGAACCTAATTATAACAAAACCCCCTTTCATTTTATAAATTATCTGATGGTCTGACCATCAGTTGTCTATATATTTATTTCTAGATAAGTTAACAAACTCCTGCTTAATTTTCTAAAAATTTTAACTTATATAAAAATTCTTTTTTTCACAAAAATTCGTCTATTATTTCACTTGTTTATTTTCGAGCTTCAGGTAATAAAGGTTGCTCTTATCTAGTATAGAAAAGCCCCGACCAGCTTTATATTGCCAGTCGAGGCAAGGTTTGTTAATTATATTATTCACATGACTGTATAAAAATAATTTTCTTTTATTATCCTTCGATTTCCCGATTGATCAACTTTTCTACATAATTTAAATGATTATTCATCTCTTCTATAGCCCTTTTCGGATCTCTATGTTCAATAGCTTTAAAAATATTTTCATGTTGAATCGTAAATTCATTCATAGTCTCTTTTTTTGAAACCAATTTAGTTCTAGTATATTTTATATGAAAATCCAGAGCATCCATAATCGAGGTCATTAAATAAAACAAAACCTTATTTTGAGCACCTCTGGCAACACTATAATGGAAATCCCGATCCAGTTCTATACTCTCATCCTCAAAACCACTTTTAGATTTCATTTTTTTAAGCACATTCCTTAAAAAATCCAACTCTTGTTCATCTATTCTGTTAGCTGCAAGTCTTACACAGTCAGTTTCAATAACCTTTCTAACTTCAAGGAGTTCTGCGGCCACGTCATCTTCCAAAAGTAAAACTAAAGATAGGGGTTCAAGTAAATTTTTATCTGCCTGTTCTTTAATAAAGGTCCCTTTACCAGGGCTACTCTCTATCAAACCAATCATCTCCAGAGCACTAAAAGCCTCCCTTATCGATGCTCTAGAAACACCTAACTGTTTCTTTAAAGCACGCTCAGATGGCAGTTTATCCCCTCTTCTCAGCTCCCCATCATAGATCATAGTTTTAATCTGTTCAATAACCTTCTCATAAACTTTTTCTGTTTTTATTGGCTCAAATCTCATTGTTTTTCCTCCAAAATTTATAAAATTTCTCTCAAGGCTTTAATCAATTCGCTGTTGCTTTTAGTATTCTTAATCTGGTTTAATAAAGTCTGCAATACTTCTCCTTTATCCATTCTATCTGTCTGACGCCTTAACTGCCAGAGAACCTCAAGCTCTTCCTCAGACATTAAGAGCTCTTCTTTTCGAGTGCCTGATCTTTGAATATCAATTGCCGGAAAGATTCTTCTCTCTGCTAGATTTCTATCAAGATGAAGTTCCATATTACCTGTACCTTTAAATTCTTCATAGATGATATCATCCATCCTGCTTCCGGTATCAACTAAAGCAGTTGCCAGAACAGTTAAGCTTCCACCTTCTTCAATATTTCTTCCAGCCCCGAAAAATCTCTTTGGAAAATGCATGGCTGTTGGATCAAGGCCGCCAGATAAAGTTCGGCCGCTGGGAGGGGTGGTCACATTAGAGGCCCTGGCCAGTCTGGTAATACTATCCAATAAAATCACAACATCATGGCCATGCTCAGCAAGCCTTTTTGCTTTTGATAAAACAAGTTCAGCCACCTGGACATGTTCTTCTGTTGGACGATCAAAGGTTGAACTGATTACTTCTGCATCTACAGAACGCTCCATATCAGTTACTTCCTCTGGCCTCTCATCAATTAAGACAACCATCATTTTAGCTTCTGGATTGGATATTCGGATGGTATTAGCAATATTCTTTAATAATACTGTCTTACCAGCCTTAGGAGGAGAAACTATTAACCCACGCTGACCCTTGCCAACAGGAGAGGTAAGGTCCACTAGCCTGCTAGAAATCTCCTGGGGATGAAGATTAGACATCAACCTTTCTTCAGGGTATAAAGGTGTTAAATCTTCAAAATAAGCCCTTTTGGTAGCTTTTTCAGGTGCCTGGTAGTTAACTGCTTCAATCCTTAATAAAGCCAGATATCTCTCATTATCCTTGGGCTCTCGGACCTGACCAGAGACGACATCCCCGGTCCTTAAATCAAACCTCCTGATCTGCGATGCTGAAATATAAATATCATCTGTCGATGGCAAATATTTAGAAGGTCTAATAAAACCATACCCTTCATTATTTAATATCTCAAGTACTCCTTCAGCAAATATATTGCCCCCTTTTTCAGTCTCCTGTTTTAAAAGAGCAAATATCAGCTCCTTCTTTCTCATTCTGGTATAGCCAGATATGGAGCGCTCCTGAGCTAATTCATGTAATTCTGTAATAGTCTTTTTCTCTAATTCTGCAATATGCAAGAGTTTCGCCTCCCTGAAAATTTTAAATAATCATTGTAATTCCTAAGCGATATAAAAGATAAATTGTTAAAATATATATTACTAATATTGAAGCCGAGCCCCAACCCAACCTGAGTATAGAACGTTTAGAACGATAAAATAAACTAATCATAATTATTAATGTCATAACCATAAATGCCATAATCGGAATCAGATTTGTTAAGTTAACATCTGCTAAAACACTGCCAGGATAAAAGAAATCTATCCAGACCAGGATTATTAAGTTAAAAATATTTGAACCAAGTACATTTCCTGCTGCCAGATTAAAGGCACCAATTTTTATTGCAGATAAAGTTGTTGCCAGCTCCGGTAAAGATGTAACTGCTGCTAGAAAGACCGGCCCAAAAAATGTATGGCCCAGACCAGTTACCTGGGCCAGTTGATCTACCACATTTGTTAATCTTATACCTGTTATTACAATAATTAAACTGGAAACTGCAAAGATTAAATAGGCCTGATAGAGTGAGATTTCTGGAAGAGGGGTATCTCGTTCAACAGCACCTTCCCCTGCCATAAATTCAAAGAGCCCTTCATCTCTTTCCCTGGAGCCAAACCTTATTATTAAACGAAAACCAATCAGGTATATTAGTAAAATTAAGATACTATCAAGACCAAGCCTGAAATCTATAGCAGGTATCCCTGCTATCTTATATAATATTATTGCTGATGCTATAACTGCAGCTATTAGGAGAGAGAAAAGACCAGGTAAAAGATGGGATAGATTCATTTTGAGAAGCATTGGACCAGGACCTTCAACAATATCTAAAACAGCCAGAATAGCCAGATTAAAAATATTACTGCCAATTATTCCCCCCAGGGCAAGATCTGGGGCCATGATTGAAGCCGCTGCCCCTCCAGTAACCAGCTCAGGCAGAGAAGTAGCAAGTGCCAGCAAAATTGCTCCAACAGCAACTTCACCTAATTTAGTTCTTGCTGCTATCACATCCGCTGCTTTTGTTAAAAAAGTTGCTGTAAAAATAATTATGGCAGCATAGATAAATAATTCAAGCCAGAGCAAAAAATCTCCTCCAATCTCAAAATAATTACTTATTAAAACCCTGCTCCATTAGAAAATAGTATAAAAATGGCAGCAGGGTTATTATTAAATTTAGTCAGCCAAACTAAGCCTGACCTGCACTGCCAAGCATGGCAATTTTTTCTTTTACTTTTGCAGTAATTGCATCTCTGCCTGGACCACAATATTTCCGGGGATCAAATAGATCTGGTTTATCAGCAAAAATTTCTTTTACCCTACCCGTAAATGCCTGCTGAAAATCTGTATTAACATTAACCTTTGATACACCAAAGGTAATAGCCCTGGCAACATCCTGGTCAGGTACACCAGAGGCACCATGAAGTACCAGTGGAATATCAACTTCCTTATGAATTTTTTCAAGCCTTTCATAATCTAATTCAGGGTCTCCTTTGTAAACACCATGGGCAGTCCCAACTGAAACTGCCAGGCAATCAACCCCGGTTCTTTCAGCAAATTCAGCAGCTTCTGCTGGATCTGTCATTGCTGCATCTTTCTCCTCTACAGAAATATCATCTTCAGTTCCACCTAATTTGCCTAGCTCGGCCTCAACTGTTACCCCCACGCTGTGAGCAGCTCTAACAACCTCTTTAACCATTGCAATATTTTCTTCAAATGGATAATGGGAACCATCAATCATAACAGAAGAAAACCCTCTCCTGATGCACCTCATTGCTGCATCAAAATTACTTCCATGATCAAGATGTAAAGCAACTGGAATATTTGTGTTTTTAGTGGCTGCATCAACCATGGCAATAACATAATCCATGCCTATATACTTAATAGCACCTTCACTGGCCTGTAAAATTAATGGAGACTTTTCTTCCTCTGCAGCCCAGATTATACCCTGCAGAAACTCCATATTATTAATATTAAAACCTCCAACCCCATAACCATTTGCATACGCATTATTTAATAGATCAGCCATAGGAACTAGATTCATAAATTATTCCCCCTTATTATTTGCTTGGATTTAACGGCGATTTATTATTTTTATACTTTAAAACTAATTCCTTTGTATTTTCCAGATATTTCAGGTCAGCCAGGTTTACTGCAGAAATATCTAAGCTACCTGGACATTGAAAGCAATTTAAATGAATTTCATCTTTAGATAAATCGATACCAATATCTCTTGAGCCACATTCACAATTTAAATTACCATTTGCTGCAAGCTCATGTAAAAGATCAAGGGCTGAGAGCATAATTTCAGGATCCTTAAAATCATCAAATCCTAAACCGGCAGCCAGAAGTTCAAGTTCTTTTTGCTGACGATCAATCTTAGTCTGCAAAATATAATATGGCCCAAAATAGCCTAAATTCAAACCAGTCCTGGGACAGTTTAAGCTTCTTACAGTACTTTTTGTCCAGAATTTTTTATGATTATATCTTAAATCATGCCTTTTGCCACAAACAAGACAGTAAGGCCTGAGGTTAATATCATCTTTCTCTCTGAACAAACTCAGCTTTTGGTGCCCACATTCACATTTCAATGGCAGAATTTTATGACCAGAAAGATGAAATATATTAATTTGATGAATATCCAGCAATCCACATTTTGAGCAGCGAATTGCCAGGGCTATATTTTTATCAATCAGCATATTGTCTTCCCTGATTAAACGATTCAATCAGGATTACACCCCCTATATCCTATACTATTCTGTATTTAAATTGAAAATCCTCTTTATAAATCAAAGATTACAGGATATAGAAGTCAAGTTAAATATTAAAAATTACTTTCTGGAAATAGCAACTGCTGAAATTTCAACATCTACATCTTTTGGCAGTCTGGCTACTTCAACAAAAGCCCGGGCCGGCGGTTCTGTTTTAAAGTATTCACTATAAACATCATTAATTTCCCCAAAATCATCCATATCTGAGGCATAGATATTAACTTTCACTGTATCTTCAAGACTGCTTCCTGATTCCTCCAGAATAGCCTTTAAATTTTCTAATGACTGCCTGGTCTGTTCACTGACATCACCGGTTAATAAGTTGCCATCTGGGGTCAAGGGAATCTGACCGGAGATATAAACTAAATCCCCTGCCTTAACTGCCTGGGAATATGCTCCAATTGCTGCCGGGGCTCCATTTGTACTAATAACTTCTCTTTTCATAAATATCATACCTTCCCTTTATATAATTTTATTTGCCTAAAAACTCTGGCTTTTCTTTGTTCTTAAAAGCTTCCATTCCAATTATTTGATCTTCTGTTCCAAAACAGAGGGAAAATGCATTAATCTCAAAAGAAATACCCCTTTCAACTCCAGCATCAATGCCATAATTAATAGATTCCTTGGCCATCTTAACTGCAACTGGAGCCTGTTTAACAAGCTTTTGAGCAAGCTTTTCAGCCTCTTTCAATGAACTTCCATCTGGAACCAATTGATTAATCAAACCAATTTCTTCTGCTTCTTCAGCTTCAATTCTATCTCCAGTATATAATAAATATTTGGCCTTTCTTTCCCCTACCAGTCTGGCCAGTCGCTGGGTACCTCCAAAACCAGGTATAATCCCTAAGCCAGTTTCAGGCTGGCCAAAAACAGCTTTTTCTTCAGCTATAGCCAGATCACAGGCCATCATCAATTCATTGCCTCCACCAAGTGCAAAACCATTAACAGCCGCAATCACCGGAGCAGGGAATTCTTCTATCTGCTGCATCAGCTGCTGGCCTTCCTGAGAAAATTCTCTTGCTTCAGCCATAGAAAGCTCTTTCATTTCAGAAATATCTGCACCTGCTATAAAAGCTTTATCACCGCTCCCTGTAATGATCAAAGCTCTAAGTCCATCTTTTTCTAAATCCAGGAGTAAACTTTTAAGCTCAGCTATAACTTCTAAATTCAGTGAATTATGCTGTTTAGCTCGGTCAATATAAATAATCCCATAGCCATCTTTCATAACAAACTTAATATTTTTAAGATTATCTACCATTGCTGCTCCCCCTTAACTTTTTAAAGATTTAGCAATCATTTTCGAGACCAGTTTCTCACCTGTCGATAAAATTCATCTCTACTTCCCTGCCAGTCTGGTTCATACCCCTGGTCCGATTCCTTTAGGTTATCTTTTATTAAAATTTTATCAATACCTAATTCCCCGGCAATCATATCTTCTTTTTCATCATTACCAACCATCAGCGAATTTTCTGAGCTTATCTCCATTTTATCAAGTATTTCCTGATAATAATATAAATTAGGTTTGCAATAATGCATATTGCCATAAGATGTTATAAAATCAAAATGATCAGGAGATAATCCTATCCATTTCAATCTGGATTCAACTGCCTCTATTGGAAAAACTGGATTAGTAGCAAGAATAAGACTTTTATTATTAGCCTTTAAGATTTCAATTGCTTTTACTGTTTTGGGGTCTTTATTAATATTATCCCCTAAAAAGGGAAACTTCTGGCTGTAAAATTCATCAAAGGATTCCAATGTTTCCTCATGATTAAGCTCAGGTAGCATTCTAAAGAATTCTTTTATAAATACCTCTTTATTTGTTAATTCGCCATCGTTTTTGATCATTGAACCAGTTGCCTTCAAAAGAGAATCAATAAATTTCTTCTTATCGACCTGATTTGAAAAATGACTCCCAAGAGCAACAAAATATTTTTCCAGAAAATTATCCATATCCATCGGCAGTAATGTGCCATCTAAATCAAAAAGAATATTATTATTTCTGTCAAGTAAATCCTCAATCTTAAATTGGGTTTGTTTACTAGTCATTGTCAATTACATCTCGCAGTTTTTCAATCCTTTTTGAATGTTCATCTAAATCAAAACAGGCTGCAAAGGCTTCTGTCTCATAACTACTACCGGCTGAACGGCCTTCCCAGATTCCATTATTTATAGCCTGTTTTACCAGACCAACAGCCTGAATAGATTGATCTGCAATATTATTGGCCAATTTACGACTGGACCTTAAAAGATCTCTGGGAGTGACTAACCGATTAACAAGACCTATTTCATAGGCTGTATTAGCATCAACGATATTACCTGTAAATAACATCTCTTTAGCCCGGCCCATCCCAATCATTCTCGGTAATCTCTGAGTACCATCAAACCCGGGTACCAGACCAAGTTTTACCTCTGGCTGGCCAAAACGGGCTCTACTTGAAGCAAGCCTTAAATCACAGGATAATGCAATTTCCATACCTCCACCAAGGGCATAACCATTAACTGCAGCTATTACAACTTTATCTCCTTCTTCAATGATATTACAGAGATCTTTTCCCAACCAGGAAGCTTCCTGGGCTTCCTGAGAACTTAGTTTCTCAAGCCAATTAATATCTGCACCTACTGAAAAAGCTTTTGAACCTCTCCCTGATATTATTAAGACCTTGCTATCATCTTCTGAAAAAACTTCTTTTAGGGCTGACTTTAATTCTTTTAACATCTCAATATGATAGGCATTTAAAACTTCAGGCCGATTCAAAAATATTTCAGCTATTGGCCCTTCCTGATTCAGAGAAACATACTTATAATTCATTAGTTAAGCCTCCTCTTGTTTGCTTTTCAGTTAGAGCAGCTTCAATAAAATCTACAAATAATGGCTGGGGCCGATTTGGCCTTGAAGTAAATTCAGGATGAAATTGAACACCTACAAACCAGGGATGATCTGGAATTTCAATTATTTCTACCAGTCTATCATCAGGTGATAGACCGGCAATCTTCAAACCATTATCCTGGAGAATATCTCTATAATGATTATTAAATTCATATCTATGGCGATGTCTTTCATAAATTACTTCTTCCTGATAGGCTTTAAAACTTTTACTATCTTTATTTAGTTTGCAGGGGTATAGACCAAGTCGCATTGTACCCCCCATATCTTCAATGTCCTGCTGGTCCAGCATTAAATCTATTACAGGATTATCTGTTTTTTCATCAAATTCACTGCTATTGGCATCTGTTAAGCCGGCTACATTCCTGGAAAATTCAATCACAGCACATTGCATGCCCAGACAGATACCAAAGAAAGGAATTTTGTTTTTTCTGGCAAATTCTACAGCATCCAATTTGCCCTCAATCCCTCTCTCTCCAAAACCACCTGGAACAATTACACCATCTAAATCTTTAAGCCTTTCTTTTTGACTATCCTTTGATAGATCTTCAAACTCCTCAGAGCAAATCCAATCAATATTTATCCCTGAATTATTTTTAATTCCGGCATGGATTAAAGCCTCACTTATACTCAAATAGGCATCTGGAAGTTCTACATATTTACCCACTATGCCAATATCTAGAGTATTATCTAAATGTTTAAGTTTATAAACTAACTCCTCCCAATCTTCAAGTTCTGGAGGCTTAACTTTATCAGCTATTTGCAGATGATCAATAACTAATTCAGGTAATCTTTCTTCTTCAAGGTCCAGGGGAACTTCATAAATATGATCAACATCTACCATCTGAATAACTGCTGCTTTATCAATATCACAAAATAAAGCTATTTTATCTTTAACTTCCTGAGTTAACTCTCTATCAGATCTACAGATTATTGCATCTGGTTGGATACCGATACCTCTAAGTTCTTTGACACTGTGCTGGGTGGGCTTAGTTTTTAATTCGGCAGCAGTCTTTAAGTAAGGTATTAATGTACAGTGGAGATAAAAAACATTTTCCCGGCCAAGATCACCCTTTAATTGGCGAATAGCTTCCATAAAGGGCAGGCTTTCAATATCCCCTACTGTTCCACCTATTTCAGTTATAACAACATCAAAATTGCCCTCTTCACCGACTCTTTTAATGCTATTTTTTATCTCATCTGTAATATGAGGTATTACCTGAACAGTTGCACCTAAATAATCTCCTTTACGTTCTTTTCGAATAACCCGGCCATAAATCATACCAGTAGTAACATTATTATTCTGACTTAAATTTACATCAATAAACCTTTCATAATGGCCTAAATCTAGGTCAGTTTCTGCTCCATCTCCTGTGACAAAGACCTCTCCATGCTGATAAGGGCTCATGGTCCCTGGGTCAACATTTAAATAGGGATCAAATTTCTGAATCGAAACCTTTAAACCCCGGCTTTTTAAAAGCCGGCCCAATGAGGCTGCAGAAATTCCCTTTCCCAGAGCTGAAACCACACCGCCTGTTACAAAAATATACTTGGTCATGCCTATTTTATCCTCCTTAAACTTACATTTCTTCTGGTGCTGAAACTCCTAAAACCTTTAAAACATTTTCCAGGACAATTTTAGCTGCCCTGACCAGCTGCAGCCTTGCCAGACTTAATTCTTTGTCATCAATAATAACCCGGCAGGAATTATAAAATCCATGAAAAGCTCCGGCCAGCTCATGGGCATAATTTGCAATCATATGGGGTGCCCTTCTATCAGCAGCCATTTCTAACTGGTCTGGATAGCGGGCAATCATTTTCATTAAATCAACTTCTGATTCATCCTGAAGTAGATTTAAATCCGCTTGTTCAACTTCAGTGATCAAATCACCGGCATTATCAAGAATTGAATGAATCCTGGCATTGGCGTACTGAATATAATAGACAGGATTATCAGTTGATTCTTTTTTGGCCAGATCAAGATCAAAATCAAAATGGCTATCTGTGCTTCTCATTGTGTAAAAATAACGGGCTGCATCCCTGCCAACTTCTTCCATAACCTCTCTCATAGTTACAAAATCTCCGGCCCTTTTTGACATTGGTACTTTCTTCCCATCTCTTAATAATGTAACTATCTGGACAATAATTATCTCAAGAGTATCTCTGTCATAACCAAAGGCCTCAATAACCGCTTTCATTCTATCTATATAGCCGTGGTGGTCTGCACCCCAGATATTGATCAGGTGATCAAAACCCCTGGCTAACTTATCATAATGATAGGCTATATCAGCTGCCATATAGGTAGGGCTGCCATCACTTTTAATAGCCACCCGATCTTTATCATCACCAAACTCAGATGAGGCAAACCAGACTGCACCATCTTTGTCATATATATATCCTTTTTCTCTCAGCAAATCAATGGTCTCCTGAATTTTATTTTCATCATGAAGAGTTCTTTCACTAAACCAGTTATCAAATTCTATTTTAAACTCGGCTAAATCTTCTTTAATATTAGATAATAATTGATCATAGGCCTTCTCTCTGGAAATAATTAAAGCTCTTTCGTCATCCATTTCCAGAAGTTTATCTCCATATTCATCTTTTAAAACTTCTGCTATTTCTATTATGTAATTGCCCTGATAGCTATTTTCTGGCATTTCAATATCTTTACCAAATAATTCCTGATAGCGAAGATAAGTTGATTCTCCCAAAAGGTCCATCTGATTGCCGGCATCATTGATTAAATATTCCCGATAAACTTCATAATTAACCTCTTCAAGAATATTGGCCAGGACATCCCCAACAACAGCACCTCTACTGTGACCAACATGCAGGGGCCCGGTGGGGTTAGTACTAACAAATTCAATCTGAACCTTTTCTCCTTTTCCTTTATCAGTCTGGCCATAATCTTCTCTGGCAGCTATTACTTGCTCAATTGTCTGATATAACCAGTCGTTCCTTAAATGAAAATTAATAAATCCTGGACCGGCTATTTCCATCTTTGAAATCAGTTCAGAATCAGTTGCTTTCACTAAATCTTCAGCCAGTTTCCGTGGATTTGTGTTTAAACGCCCTGCCAGAACCATTGCCAGATTAGTAGCATAGTCCCCATGTTCTTTTTCTCTGGGAACTTCAACTTCAATCTCAGGTTTTTCAATATTCTCTCCCTGAGCTTGTAAAACCTGGTCCAGGGCAATTTCAAGAGCTGAAATAAGTTCTGATTCTAACTTTCCTACTGGATTAATTCCCATAATATTTCTCCTTTCTATAATTTATTTGCAAATTGATCTGCAGATTCTTTATTTTTAAGTGTCGCAAAATCCTTAACGACACATCCTAATTTTTCTAATTCAGCCATTAATAAACGTAAAGCTTTAGTATTACCAAAAAATGAAGGAACAATATATGCCATTGCTTCTTTACCGACAGTCTGCTTACTCCGGCTTAAAGTTTTCTTTATATCATCTGCTGGTCGACCTTTAAAAATCCCCTTACTGGGGCTCCCGGCAATTATCAGGTCATATTTATAAAAGCTTATTTCATCTCTACCCTGACCTGCTTCAATCATATCAACCTGATAACCCTTTTTCTCTGTAACATTTTTGATTGTTTTTCCAATCTCTTCAGTTTTTTTATCAGCAGAATGAATAATCAATAATCTGGCCATAATTTTCCCCCTCCCAGACTTACTAAACCTGAAAAAATTATACCATATTATAAGGTAAAAACAAAATAAAAAAAGGTAGAGGAATTACCTCTACCTTAAATATTATAATTATTATATTTATTTTAGTTATTCAAGTCCTAATTTCTTAACTAAACGCCCTTTAGGCATATAACCTACTAATTTGTCTTTGATTTCGCCATCTTCAAATACAATCATTGTAGGAATACTCATAACTTCAAATTCTGCTGCTGTCTGTTGATTTTCATCTACATTTAATTTGCAGACTTTAATCTGATCATCGTAATTTGCAGCTATATCTTCAATAACCGGTGCAACCATCTTACAGGGACCACACCAGGAAGCCCAAAAATCAACAAGAACAGGTTTATCAGAATTTTTTACCTCTTCAGAAAAAGTATCATCAGTTACTTTGATTGGTTCAGCCATTAAAATTTCCCCCTTTTTCAAATTCTATTTATCATTATACACTATTTAATTTTAAAAAAAGTTAAATAGTATACAAATAATCAAATTTCAAATTATAGATAATAAGTTCTATATGCTTCTTTGGTCATATAAAGGTCGGCCTTACTTATAACCTCATAGGGTGCATGCATTGAAAGCACAGCCGGGCCACAGTCTAAAACATCAAGATTGAGATTGGCAAGGAACTGAGCTATTGTTCCGCCTCCACCTTTATCAACTGCTCCCATTTCTGCTGCCTGCCAGGTTATATTGGCTTTATTCCAGATACCTCGAATATAGGCTTTAAATTCAGCTGATGCCTCGGAAGAACCGCCTTTACCCCTTGCTCCTGTATAGGGGGTCATTACTACTCCCTGGTTTAAATAAGGGGCATTATGCTTCGATGATGATTCTGGATAATCAGGATCAAAGGCCTGGGTAACATCACCGGATAAGGCAGTTGAATTTTCCAGGGTCTGACGGAGATCTAAATCTGAATAACTACCCTCAGTCAGATTTAAAAATTTAGCTATGGTATTTTCAAAGAAAGACGACTGCATTCCAGTATTGCCCATACTGCCAACCTCTTCCCTATCAACCAATAACATGACTGCTGTCTCTGCTGGAGTCTGTTCTAATTCCAGGAGGGCCTGAAGTGCTGTATATGAACAGGAACGGTCATCATGACCATAGGCAGCTAAAAGGGTCCGGTCCAGACCAACATCCCTTGCCGGAATAGCAGGGACTAATTGCAATTCTGCGCTAATTAAATCCTCTTCTTCGAGATCATGCTCATCTTTAATTAAATTAAGGAATGCTTTTTTTACCGGCTCTTTTTCATCTTCATCAGTTACTGGTTTTGTACCGACCAGACTGTTGAGTTGAGCAGCATCGATCGCCTCACTCAATTTCTTTTTATTTTGTTCTTTGGCAAAATGAGGAAGGAGATCGGTAATATAAAAGATAGGATCTTCAGGATCCATTCCTATTGAAATATCAAGTTTTGTCCCATCTTCTTTGACAGCAACTCCTCTCAGAGCCAGAGGAATAGTAACCCACTGATATTTTCTGACTCCACCATAATAATGGGTTGTAAAGAAAGCCATCTCTTTTTCTTCAAATAAAGGTTTTGGTTTAAGATCGATTCTTGGAGAATCAACATGGGCCCCGACTATCTTTAAACCGGTATTGAGCTTATTTTTCCCAATGATTGCAGCTAAAATAGCCCCTTCCCGGTTCTGGGCATAGACTTTATCCCCTGTTTGAAGCTGCTCAAATTCAGCAAGTTCTTTAAAACCGGCAGCCTGTAATTCTGCAGCAGTTCCTCTGATAAATTCCCGCTCGGTTCTATTGTCATCCATAAAATTCTTATAACGCTTAGCAAATTCAAAGACTTCTTTTTCCTTTTCCTGGCCAAGTTTCAACCAGAGATTCTTTCTGTCAGTTTCAGCCATTTAATTATCACCTCATAAATTATTTTCAATCAATCTAATTATAACCCTTTAGATATGTTTCTGCAATCCTATTGTCATTATTAAACCTGAGTGTTATAATGAGAATAGTTATTATAAAGAAAGGAATGAAATTTATGCAGCAGGAATTAACTATCCCCCTGGCTTTTTCTGCCGGGCTATTATCAATATTGTCTCCCTGTATTTTACCTTTAATTCCTTCCTATCTTGGAATTTTAACTGGAAGTAATCCTAAAGAAATAAATTCAAAATGGTCTTTATTAAAACCGGCTTTAGCCTTTATAGCGGGCTTTTCTATAATCTTTATTTTACTTGGTCTTTCAGCCTCCTGGATTGGCCAGTTTTTACTGAGACAGCAGTTTGAGTTAGCCAGATTTGGTGGAATTATAATTATTTTATTTGGTCTTCATACTCTAGGGGCTTTTAATCTCCCCTTTATTAATATTAATCTCCAGAGTAAAATACCTGCTAAAATAACTGGGAATCTGAAGGCTTTTATCTTTGGCCTGGTAATTGCCCTGGCCTGGACTCCCTGTATCGGCCCGGTTTTAGGAACAATTTTAGTCTTTGCTGGCAGCAGCGGAAATCTAAGCTCTGGTTTTATGATGATGTCAGCCTATTCAATCGGGCTCAGCATACCATTTCTTCTGGCCGCCCTCTTTCTTGATTACTGGCTGAGCAAAATAAAGCAATTAAACCCCTATCTCCCCTGGATCAAAAAGATTAGCGGGATTACCCTAATTCTTGTTGGAATTTTAATCTCCACCGGTGCTTTTACAAGCTTAACCAATCTTTTAGTCTAAATTTATTAATTATACTATCAAAGGATGTGTAAAATATGGATTTATTAAAAAGCAATTACAGAAAAATTATTCCTGTCAGTCTCCTAGTAATAATTGTGGCCGCCGGTTTTCTAATCAATCAAAATTTATTTGCTGAAGATAATCAGATTGAAGAAGGTCTTGAACCAGGCCAATTGGCCCCTGATTTTACCCTGACTAATTTAGAGGGAGAAGAAGTTAGTCTCTCAGATTATAGAGATAAATATGTTTTAATTAACTTCTGGACAACCTGGTGTCCTAACTGCCAGGCTGAGCTTCCCTATTTAGAAGACCTGCAGACCAACTATCCTGAACAAGTTCAGGTGCTGGCTGTTAATTATGGTGAAGGCCAGTCGACTATTAAAGAATACCTGACTGATATGGAATTCAGTGACTTTATGGTCCTCCTTGATAATGACCAGACTGTTGGTAGAGAATACCTGGTCAGAGGAGTTCCTACCAATGTCTTTATTGACCAGGACGGTACTGTCATAGAACGGGTTGTCGGTTATATGGAATATGATAATATTAAAGCCAGATTTGACTTAAACTAAATTTAGTTTCACAGGATAAAGGAATAGCTAATAGCGGGCTATTAGCCCGCTATTTTTAGTTATATTTTCTTTTGAGCCACCATTCCTAAAATTGCTACAGGATCTTTAGGAACTGAATAAGGTGGTGCATAACCGAGATCGATCTGGAAGAGATCGTCGGCTGTCTGTTCTGCATAGATTGCAGTTGAAAGCACATCCATTCTTTTATCTACCCCACTCCGGCCTACACCTTCTGCACCAAGGATTCTTCCAGATTTTTTATCAAAAATCCCCCGGAGACTGAAATATTCAAAGCCTGGATAATAGCCTGAATGGTTAGGGGCTTTAATTGTTACAGAAACTGGATCATAGCCAGCAGCCTCTGCTTCATCCTCCTTGATTCCTGTCGTTGCTACACAGTAATCAAAAACCTTGGTAATTCCAGTGCCTAAGATACCTCGATGGAAGTTATTACCGCCAACGGCATTCTCACCGGCAACCCGGCCCTGTTTATTGGCAGTTGAGCCCAGGGGCACCCAGGCTGGATGGCCGCTAACTAAATTAACTGACTGAACACAATCACCACAGGCCCAGATATCTTCAAGATTGGTCTCCATTCGGCCATTGACTTTGATGGAATCTTTCACTCCCAGTTCAATCCCGGCTTCTGCAGCCAGGCCTGTAACCGGGCGAATACCAATCGCCATTAGAACCATATCAGTCTCAACCTCTTCACCGGAATCAAGGATTACCTTTTCTACTTTTTCCTTGCCTTTAAATTCAGTTACTCCCTGACCCAGAAAAAATTCTACACCCTTTTCTCTGCAGTGATTTTCAACCTTTTTAGAGAGCTCACTGTTAATCAAGGGCAGAATATACTCCTGTTTTTCAACCACTGTCACATCAAGTCCCAGTTCAATATAGGCCTCAGACATTTCCATGCCAATTAGTCCTGCCCCAACTATCGTCACTTTATTTATTCCTGAATTAGTTGCCAGTCGCCTATGGCGGTCAGCATGGTTAACTGTCCTCAGGGGTACTATATTTTCAAGTTCAATCCCTGGGATTGGCGGCATGATCGGCTCGGCTCCAGTGGCTATAATCAAGCTGTCATAACTGTCAGTTCCTGTTTCACCACTTACTAAATCTTTATAATGAACCTCTTTATTTTCTGGATCAATTTTAGTAACTTCATGGGAAGTCTTTAAATTAGTTCCGTATTTATCTGAGAACTTTTCAGGAGTATTTATAATAACGCTACTTCTTTCCTTAGTCACACCTGAAATATAATAGGGCAACCCACAGCCTGCATAGGAAATATCATCATCTTTTTCATATAAAGTTACCTCAACATCAGGATTAACCCTGGTCGCCCGGGCTGCTGCGCTGGTTCCTGAAGCGACTCCTCCGATTACTATTAATTTCATAGAATATCTAACCTCCTGCATTTCTTTTTACTTATTATACCATTAATATATAATAATTAACAGACCTTTATATTTTCTCAGGTTCATCGCTTTCAACAATTTTTTTATCTTCTTTATCAGTAAATCTTTTAACCTCTTTTGAAATTTTAGCTCCAAAGGTCCTCACCATTAAAACCGAGCAGTCAACACTATCAGCCACAACATCTGGTATAGAACCAAATAATATATTCTTGACCCGCCATTCCTTTGAAGCACCGATAATCAATAAATCATAATTATCATTATTTGTCTCTTCAATTATCCCATCTGCAACAACTTCATTCTCCACTACCTTAATTTCATAGTTTATATCTCTACTTTTAGTTAATACCTTTTCTACCTCAGATTTAGCATGATTATATTCTATATCTTTATCTCCGCCAGGTTTAATAACTCTTAATACAGTTACAATTGCATCTTCTTTATTACAAAAATCCCCGGCAAGGTCTAAACCAAAGGTAGCATGCTCACTACCTCTAAAGGGTACTATTACTCTTTGAATTTCTTCTAAATTTCTATCCTTTAATACTCCTACTTTACAGGGAGCTTTTCTTACCATCTGACCAACTAGGCTTTTTGAAATCTTAGAAATATTCATGGTACCCTGCCAGCCTAACATCAAGAAATCAACATTTTCGCTGACAATCATCTGATGCATTGTCTTATATTTATTTCTGGAATATTTTATCCGGGGATTAATAATATTTCCTGTCTCAGCTGATAGTTCCTGACTTAACTCAAATAAATCCTTTTGATTCTTTTTCCTTTTTTCAAATAAATTTTCATCGTCTCTAACAACTTCAAGGGATAACTGTTCAGGAATTTCTATAATATTTAAAACAGATATTTCTGATTCAATATCCGCTCTTTCCAGTAATTTATTACTTATATTTAATAAGGGCCTACCACTGTCAGGGTTTGCAACTGCTGTCATTAGATGATAGGGGGCAATTTCTGGCTTTCTTTCAACATTATCTGTATTAAATGATGGTAAAACAGGAGTTAAATTATCAGGTGTATTAATAAATGAATATTCTTCTTCCCAATTTATCTCTGCTGATACTCCCTGAATTGTTGACTTTTTCCTGCTATAGATGAAATACCAGACAAGACTTAAACCAATTAAAACTACTGCACTTATCTGTGAAGACCTATCAGCCATAAAGATTATTCCAACTGAAGATACTGCTCCTATCACCTGCAGATATGGATATCCTGGTGTTGTATAATTTGGACGATAATCCTCAGGAGGTCTCATTCTTAAAACTATAACAGCTACATTAACTAAAGCATAATTTACAAGAGTTAATACTCCGGCAGCACCTGACAGGTTTTCAACATTAGCTACTAAAACCAGAAAGATTGTAATTCCACCTGTAAGCAAAATCGCTTTTGATGGTGTGAAATATTTTTCATGGATATCATTGAAGAAATCAGGTAAAATTTTATCTCTACCCATGGCAAAACTAATCCGGGATGAAGCCAGGACAGAGGCATTAGCCGAAGAAGCGGTAGCCATTAATGCTCCAAAAGTAACAGCAATGGCACCAAATGTACCAGCAAAAGCTCTGGCAGCCTCTACTATCGGGGCCTCAAGATCTATTATCCCTTCCAGGGGAAGGATTCCTGCTGCAACTAAAATTACAGCTACATACAGGACAGTTGGGATTATTACTGAGCCAAAGAGCGCCAGGGGTAAATTCCGGCCTGGATTTTGAACCTCTTCGGCAACGGCAGCTATCTCACCAAACCCAATAAATGAAACAAATACCAGGGCTGTCACCGGGAGAATCTCCCCCCCGCCATAGGGAAAGAAGGGTGTCAATTTTGTTGGATCTACATTAAAAGCTCCCCAGCCTACAAACCCAATTAAAATAGCAAGTAAGATAGCAGTAATTATATTTTGAGTCGTACCACTTTCTTTGACCCCACGATAATTTATTACAATAAACATAACTCCAACTATTAAAGCAATTGCTATATGATCTGCCTGAAAGGGCAGTAACATTGCCAGATATTCTCCAAAGCCCTGAAGATAGAATGCAACTGCAAAGGAAAGACTTAACCAGAGGGCTACCCCGGCAATAGTCCCCCAGAATGTACCTAAAGCCCTGGAAATAAAATAATATAAGCCTCCACTTTTCGGCATACCGGTAGCAACTTCAGCTGTACTGGCTGCCGAAATCATAGCTATTAGACCGGCAAGTATATATGAGAAGATTGCTGCCGGGCCTGCATTCCCAATTGCAAAGCGGGGTAAAATAAAGATACCTGCTCCAATCATTACTCCAATACCTATTGTTAAAGCCTCAGTTAAGCCTAAATCTTTGACAAGTTCTTCCTGCTGGATGTTTTTTTCTGACATATATTAACGACCTCCTACTCTAATTCTCAAATCTTTAAATATTTTACTGATAGAAAAGATAATTATTAAGAATTCCAATCTTCCAAGAAACATTCCAATAGTTTGAACCCATAATAAATAACCAGGCAAGTCAGGATCAGTAATACCTATTGATAGGCCAACTGTTCCTAAAGAAGAAGAAAATTCAAACATACTATCTCCAATCGAGTAACCTGCCTCCATAAAGAATGCTGAACCGATTAAAAATGTTACAAAATACATGAATATGTAAATAAAAGTCTCTTTTAAATGTTCTGGCTTAATATAGACTTTATTTTCTCCCCGCCAGAGATAATCTTCTCTAACAGTTCTCCTTGGTAAAAATTCGTCTCTTATAGTCCAGATAACTGCTTTAAAAGCCAGATAGATTCTAAACTGTTTAATACCACCAGCTGTTGAACCTGTACCTCCACCAATTAGCATTAAAATAACAATTAAAAATATTCCAAGAGGAGACCAGGTATTAAAGTCTATTGTTGAAAAACCTGTTGTGGAAAGAGCTGAAAAAACCTGAAAAGCAGAAACCCGAAACTCACCTAACCAGTTAAAGGTTTCTCCAGGTCTAATGATAAAAGTATAGACAGGTAAAATGATTACTGATAACCAAATCATTACTTTTATTTCTGCATTCTTGAAAAATTTCTTGACTTCCCCTTTAAATAATGTGTAATGGGTTGCAAAATTTATCGTTCCCGCCAGCATCAAAACGATGGTAATAAATTCAATAACCGGACTATCATAATAAGCTAAGCTCTCCCCATAAATTGAAAATCCACCAGTTGAAAGGGCCGCCATTGAATGATTAATAGCACTAAAGGGCTGGACTCCAGCTATTATATAAGCAATAATTCCAAGCCCAGTAAATGCTGAATATAACTTTACTATTAATCTTGTAGATTTCTTTACATGGGGCAATAGTTTATCGCTTCTTGCCTCTGCCCGATATAAACTCAAATTATTGACTGGTAAAATAGCAGAAAGTGCAATAACAGTAATACCTGCCCCACCAAAAAACTGCATAAGACTTCTCCAGAGCAGAAACATGGCAGGAGTTTCTGATTCTGTAACTACGCTGAGACCGGTGGTTGTCCAGCCACTAACGGCTTCAAAGGTTGCCTGAGTAAAGTTAAGGCCCATCCCTGTGATAAAGGGTATGGCTGAGAGCAAAATTATTATAACCCAGCTAAAGACTACAACTATTCCTCCCTCTTTGGTAGAAAGCTGAAGATCATTTGTTTTTTTCCTGAATTTGAAATATAATGAGCCACCAATGACCATACATAATCCAATAGAGGGAAGAAAATACTTAAATAATGATAATTCTTCAGGATAAAAAATAAGACTTATTAAAGGGGTGAAAAATGCAAAGCTCGAAAAAAATATTAAGAGGCCACTATAATAAAATATCTGGCTGTACTTCTTCTTTAAATAATTAACGGCAGGCATTAGTCTTCACCTCTTAAAGCCTTGATGGCTTCTCCCTGGTCTGAGGGCAAAGAAATAATGATTGCCTTATCTCCAGCTTTTATTCTGGTTCCTCCCCGGGGTATCAACATCTCTCCCTCCCTTAAAATGCCCCCCAGGATTATACTTAAAGGGAGATCTAATTCTTTTAATGTTTTACCATCAGCAGGGGCACCCTCAGGAATCAAACATTTTGTTACAGATAGATTACCCTCTTCTATCATAAATAAATTAGAAACCTCTTCGTGGGAAATGCTCTGTTCCAGAAGAGACCCAAGTAATACAGTTATATTAAATAGGGAATCAATATTTAAATTATTAAAAATAACCTGATTATCAGGGTCATTAACCAGAGCGGCAGTTCTTGGTATCTGGTAATATTTTTGAGCCAATCGGCAGATCATTAAATTATCCTGATCCTTATGGGTTAAGGCCGCCAGCATATCTACTTCCCTGATATTAGCATCTTCCAAAACCTCAGGATCTGTTGCATCACCAAATACAATCGTTGCATTCAGGTTTCTTGCTAATTCCTGACAGTAATTCTGATCTTTATTAATAATAGTTAGATCAAAGCCCTTTGAGATTAGTCTTCTACTGAGATGATAAACTAATTCATCTCCCCCGACGATCAGTAATTTCATTATACCTACCCCTCATCATCTTGAATTGAATTAAATATTTTGTCAACTAAAATATCTTTTTCTGAAAAAACAGTAACATTATCTTTATCGTATATATTAATTAGTTTTGGTTCTATCCCTTTAATGATGATATTAAGATCTGGAAATTTATTTTTAATTAACTGACTTATCATGAAATTAACCTTATCTTTATCAGTTGAGATAATACATAAATCCGCTGATTCCAGACGGGCCTCTTCTAAAGTTTTATGCATGAGGGCATTGCCGGTAATTTGAAAGCCTGAAAACTCAACTGGCAGGTCTTCAAAAGAGGATTCATGTTGATCAACTACAACTAAATCATGGCCGGCTGATGATAAGTAACCGGCCAGTCTGGAACCTGTTCTGCCACAACCAATTATCACAATAAACATTTCTATTCCTCCTGGTCTTCTTTATCTTCACCTAAATTAGCCTCATCAGGATGACTTTTAAAATCACTTGACCTTTCTAAATTTTCCTGGGCAGGTTTATAGGTTGGATCAATATCAAGGGCTGCTCTATACATTTTCATGGCCTGTCCAGATTTTCCCCTGATTTCTGCCAGAACACCTAAAAGATTGAAGGGTTCAGGCCTTTCAGCTTTTATATTATTAGCCTTCTGTAAAAGGTCTTCCGCCAGAGGGAAATCCCTCTGATTTATTGCAGACTTGGCCCGAATTATTAAGGATTCATAATCATCAGACTCTTCACTTCCGTTATCAAATTCTTTCCTTTCAAGAATCTGCTGAACCTGACTTTTAATATCTTTAGGATTAAAGGGTTTCTGTAAATAATCTATCGCTCCCAGCTTCATAACTTTAACAGCACTATCGACACTTCCATAACCTGTAATAATTAAAACCGGGGTTGAAATATTATCATCTCTAAATTTCTCTAAAACTTCCATGCCGTCCATCCCTGGTAAATTTAAATCGAGTAAAATAAGATCATAATCAGATTCCTTTACTTTTTCTAAACCCTCTTCACCATTTAAGGCAAGCTCAGTTTGATACCCCTCGGCCTCTAAAGACTGTCTTAACATTTTTCTAATATTCTCTTCATCGTCTATAATAAGCAACTTTTTTTCGCTCATTTTCATTCACCTCTAATTAAATATATTTTTTTATCTGACCTAATAGTTCCTTTTTTTGAACTGGTTTTACTAAATAATTCTCAGCCCCAGCTTTTAAGGTAGTCTCAATACTTTCTTTATCTGAACGGGCAGAGATTATTATGACTGGGATTTCTTTAGTCTCATCATCTTCCTTTAGAGTAGAAAGTATCTTAAACCCATCTAACTTTGGTAAGACCAGGTCTAAAAGGATCAGGTCTGGCAGTTCCTCCTGAGCCAATTCTAAGCCTTTTAGACCATCTTCAGCTGTCAAGACTTCATATCCTTCTTTATCAAGTAAGCGGGAGTATACTAACATTATATTTTTTTCGTCTTCAACAATCAAGATTTTTTTACTCATTATTATCTACCCTATCTGTACTCTTTTTATCCCTTGCTAATGGAATAGAAAAAGTAAATTTAGTCCAGCTGCCCTTCTCGCTATCGGCCCAGATTCTTCCGTTATGGGCAGTAATAATTTCCTTGACAATAGCCAGCCCTAAACCTGAACCAGTTTTAGCCTCATTATTGTCACTCCGGAAAAACTTTTCAAAAATTCTATTTAAATCAGATTTTTTTATGCCCATTCCAGTATCGAAAACTTCAACATAAACCGATTTTCCCCGCTGAGAAGCGGAAATTTTTATTTCATCATTGGCTTCAGTATATCTGAGGGCATTGCTGACTAAATTTGAAATTACCCAGCTGATTTTATTGGGATCTACTTCTACCATCAAATCCTCTGACATTTCATCAACATAAAGTTTTATTGATTTTTCTTCAGCCTGTTCTTCAAAATGCTCGATTGTATTCTGGGTTAATTTTTTTAAGTTTACCGGTCTAATATCCAGTTCAATTTTACCTGACTCCATCTTTGAAAGATCAAGGAGATCTTCAACCAGATTAGTTAACCTTTCACAATCATCTAATGAATTCTGCAGCAATTCTTCCTGATCAATATTAATACTGCCAACATCCTCATCAATTAACATATTTAATGCCATAGTTATTGAGGTTAGAGGAGTTCTGAATTCATGGGAAACAGTTGAAATAAAATCTGATTTCAACTGATCAATTTCCTTTAATCTGGTGATATCTTCCAGCAAAGTAACTGAAAACTTTAAGTTATTATCATCTGCTGAGTTTTTATCCTCATAAACTTTCTTGTTTAGGATTTTATAATACCCGGTTGCATCTCCTTTTTCAAGCTCTAAAACCGGTTTTCCAGATTCATTCTCATTATAATTATTATTACTTAAAATACAGTCAAAAAGCTCCTGATTATTTATTGCCTCTAAAAAATGCTTGTTTAGATCTTCTTCGTCCAGATCAAAGAGTCTCTTGCTTTCCTGATTAAATATGATCAAATTGTTATCAGAATCAGTAACCAATAATGGACTGGAAATATGGTTGACAATAGCCTCTGACTTTTCTTTTTCAGCAAGTAATTTTCTAACATTTAAGTTCTCATATTCCTGCAATTTATCAATCATCTTATTAAATTCCTCTGTTAATTCTCCGATTTCGTCACTTGAATTTACCGGTAATTTTTCTTTGAAATTTTTCGAGGCCACTCTTTGAATTCCAGACTGTAGCTGATCTACAGGAGATAAGATCTTATTTGTAAGATAAAAACCTGAGAAGATCGCAGTTATTATACCTAAAATTGAAATCAGGACTGTCGAAAGCATTGCCCTATCTGCCCTGGAATCTGCTTCCTGCTGGGCTGAAATCATCTCTTCCTGATTAACACTTCTTAGCTCTCTTATCTTTTCCTTTGTATTAAAAAACGATTCAGAATAGTTCTCATTATAAAACTGCTGTCTATCTTCACCCTCCAGACTTCTAAATTCATCAACTCTTATTAAATAGTCTGTATAGGTTTCCTTTAATTCACTTATAATTTCACTCTCACCAGTAATAGTTATATTATCCTCAGCCCGACTAAACCATTTTAGAAACTCCTGTTCATTATTTCGGAATCTATTCAGGCCTTCATCTTCCTGGCCGCTAAGCATTAACAGGATAGCGCTATCCTGCCTTTCAATGCTTTCTATCATATTTTCACTGGATTGAATAGAGCGGTAATTTTCTTCCATAATGTTATTTATCGAGGAAGATAAGGTGCTAAAATTATTAATTGACCAGAGAGCGACCATTAATAAAATAATAATTACTAATATAAAGCCAGCATATATTTTACCGGATAATGATTTTGATAGTTTCCGCATTTTCCCACCTGCCTTCTATATAATACATAAATATAAAAACTGCAGAGAAGACCTCTACAGTAAATAAGATTAATATTCAGCAATAAGTACTAATAATTCAAAAAAAGCTGAAATATTAACAGTCTTCCCTCCGTTTACGTTGCTGATGAGGTTAGCTTATTGGTTCGGGCCGAAGGGAAAATTTTAGCCCTACAGTAATAATAATTACCGATTCACCTGTCAATGGTCTCCCCACTCTCCATTCATGGAGATTAAGCAGTTAAGTTTTTATTAAAAATAGTTGTTTTTAATTATACCCCTGTATTTCTGAAATGTCAAATATGTTAATATTCCCTGAATTAATAGCAGCTAAAATGCAAATAGTCCTGCTGACAGGTAAATAAAAAAGAGATATAATTAATTAGATAAAAGAAGTTATCTAAGCCTAATTGAGTTAAGAAATGAACAGGTTTATCCAATTAATGAACAAAGGGGGTAACGGAGGTGGTAACCGTCAGGTAACCAGCAGGTCTAGCTCTAACTTAGAAAACCTCCTGCAGAATTAGTTGCAGGAGGCTTTAATCTTTGAAATTTATATTTTTAGTTACCGGCCATTATGGCTTCAACATCTTCCTGAACTTCACCGGTAGGTTTGATATCAAACTTATCGACTAAGACATTTAAGACGTTTTCTGAGACAAAAGCTGGAAGACGGGGTCCAAGCCTGATCCCCTTGACACCAAGTGATAGGAGGGCAAGTAAGACTATTACAGCCTTCTGCTCATACCAGGCAATATCATAGGAGATTGGAAGATCGTTGATATCATCGACACCAACAGCCTCCGCCAGTTTCTGGGCAATTACAACTAGTGAATAAGAGTCATTACACTGACCGGCATCAAGAACTCTTGGAATTCCGCCGATATCTCCTAAGTCAAGCTTGTTATAGCGATACTTGGCGCAGCCAGCAGTCAGGATAACTGCATCATCTGGAAGTTCTCTGGCAACATCTGTGAAATATTCACGGTTCTTTAAGCGGCCGTCACAACCACCCATAACAACAAAACGACTGATATCTCCATTCTGAATGGCTTCAATTACTTTATCAGCAATTGAGAGGACTGTATTATGGGCAAAACCACCATGAACGATACCTGTCTCTAATTCTTCTGGAGGAGCAGCATTTTTAGCAGCTTCAATTACCGGGCTAAAGTCTTTACTGCCGCCCTCTGGGCGATCGGCAATATGGGTCATGCCATCGAAACCAACCACACCGGTTGTAAAGACTCTATCTTTATATGAATCTTTAGGTGGTACCAGGCAGTTTGTAGTCATTAGAATTGGGCCATTAAACTTCTCAAATTCTTCTTTCTGTTTCCACCAGGAGCCCCCGTAATTTCCTTTAAGATGGTCATATTTTTTAAATTCTGGATAGGAGTTAGCAGGTAACATCTCGCCATGGGTATAAATATCAATACCTGTATCCTTAGTCTGCTCTAATAATTCTTCGAAATCTTTAAGGTCATGGCCGCTGACTAAGATGCCCGGGCGATCGCCAACACCGATATTAACTTCAGTTGGCTCTGGATGGCCATAGGCTGAAGTATTGGCTTCATCCAATAAGGCCATTGTCTTAACTCCATACTCTCCACATTCCAGGACAAGACCGGTCAATTCATCGGCAGTTAGGCTGTCATCTAAAGTCGCTGCCAGGCCTTTCTGCATAAAGTTGAAAATATCTTTATCTTTTTTATCCAGGATATAGGCATGGTCATTATAGGCTGCAATACCTTTAATACCATAGGTTAATAATTCTCTCAATGAACGGACGTCTTCATCTTTAGTTGTTAAGACGCCGACTGCAAAGGCTTTATCTTCATACTCATCTCTGGTTCCCTTCCAGGTTGCCTGAGGTGGCAGACTGCCTTTGTATTCAGAGCCATGCTCTTCTTTGTATAATCTATTAAATTTCTCTGCTTCCTTTTTTCTAATTTCCTGGGCTTCATCGATTAACTCAACGAAATCATCTGAGTCAAAATTTGTATTGGTAACTGTGGCAAATAATCCCCTGGTAATAAATACATCGGTCTCTTCATCGGTATCTGAGCCCAGTTCTCTTAATTTCTCACCATAGAATGAAATCCCTTTAAGTACGTAGACCAACAGGTCCTGAAGATTGGCTGTATCAGCTGTCTTTCCGCAGACACCCTGAACTGTACAACCTTCATTTTTAGCTGTCTCTTCACACTGGTAACAAAACATCTTATAATCCATTTTTTCCATTTTTTTATAACCTCCTGTATTCTGATTGATCTACTAATATTTTATGACATAAAAACTGAACTGGCTATGACATTTCTCACATTCCTAAAATATTTTCGAATCAACTTTCAGGCTATCTGGTAAAGCCTTTAAAATCAGGAGTGCTATACCACCTCCTGCCAGAGCAGTATAAAGCTGAGGAAGAGACATCATCTGAGCCACTGGTTCTGGAACCTGGACCATAAAATTGACTGTCCAGGCCAGGATAAAAAATTTAACCAGGCCCCCGGCAATAACTGCTAAAATTGTTGGAACTGAGAAAACTTTTAGCTCTGCTGTTGCAGGCCTGGTCCTTTTACTGCTCCAGCTAATAAAAAAGAAGATTATAGAATAAAGAGCATTCCCAAATACAATCGCTGGAATTAATGGACCTAATGGCGGCGGTAATATCCCTCTGATAAAGGCAATTATCGGAGTGAAGGCTCCGATTATAACTGCCGCTACTGGTCCAATCAGCCCGACTGCTATTAATAAAATAGCATTGATTGCCGGCCCTGTTACAGGCTGAGGCAAGCCACCCATCTGAAAGGCCAGGGCAGCGGCAAGGAGGATAGCGGTTCTTGTCCAGAATTTAGTTGATGTTAAGGATATATCAGCCAAAATATCACTTTCCTTTCTGTCTGGCAGTAACCATGGTAAAGAGCAGGACTAAGACAAAACCGAGCAAGAAGTAAAATAATTCATACCGACCAAAATAATCTGGAATGACTGCTGGTACTGAGCCTAAAATCAGGCCGCTTAGAGTCATCATCATCGGTCTCCTTAAGTTCTTTAAAAGCCAGGTGATTAGCCAGGCAAAAAGAACAAGACCTATCACCAGGCCCAGACCGAAGGCTCCTAATGTAAGTATATCAAAGGTGGAAATTGCAGTCAATACTGGCCTGTAGACTCCTAAAATTACAAGAACTGTCCCTCCGCTGATACCAGGGAGTATCATTGTCATACTGCCTAAAAGACCGCCAATGAATATCTGAAAATAATCAGTTGATGATGTAACTGCTGCCGCTGTCTGGTTAGCTGAAAAATAATAGGCCAGGGCAAAACCAAACAGGATAGTGGCAATATCTAATAAGATTTTGTTATTTCGGCGAAAACCTCCGGCTTCCTTAACTGTAACCCTGGTTGAGGCTAAAATCATCCCGGCAATAAATGAATAGACTGCTGCCGTATATAGGTTAAATAACCGGCCCATCACGACTGCACCGAAAAATGCTCCCCCTGCTGCTCCCAGCCCAAAGGGGATCAGAAACCTTAAATCAATTTTTTTAATTGCCCTTAAAAGGGGCTCATAAACATAGAGAATAATCGCAACAGTACCTCCACTAATACCTGGCAGGGTATTTGCAACTCCCAGGGGAAAACCCTGGAGCAGCAGTCTTGTCTGTTTATTTAACAAGGGGCACCTCGACTGACTGGCTGGCTGTTAGCCTAAAGTCTTTCTGATAAATATTAAGGGGAAGCTCAGGTCCAGACTTTAGCTCAATTGTAACTTTGTCTGAACCAACCCTTACTGAAAGTATGCTATGATTGATGTTGAGCTGAAAAGAATAACCCTGCCAGTTTTCTGGAATAAATGGTGAAAAACTCAGCCTGCCATCTCTCATTTTCATGCCTGCAAACCCATGAACTATTGACATCCAGGTTCCGGCCATACTGGTGATATGGAGCCCATCCTCTGTATCATTATTGTAGTTATCTAAATCAAGTCTGGCTGTCCTTAAATACAACTGATAGGCCTTGTCTTCATACCCAAGCCCTGAGGCTAAAATAGCATGGATACAGGGAGATAGGGAGGACTCATGGACTGTCTTGGGTTCATAAAAGTCGAAGTTTCTTTTGACAGTATCCAGGTCATATTTTTCCCTCAGGAAATACAAACCCTGTAAAACATCAGCCTGTTTGATATAGCAGGACCGAAGAATCCTGTCCCAGGACCAGTTCTGATGGAGGGGCAGGTCTTCTGCTGGAATCTCTGAAGCTGGTTTTAAGACTTTATCTAAATAACCGTCCTGCTGTAAAAAGATTCCCCTCTTCTCATCTACAGGATAATAGATATTATCAATAATATCCTGCCATTTATCGATTTCTTCTGCCCTTAATTCAAGTTCAGCTAAGACTTCCTGATACCTGGCTGGAACTTCCTTTTTCATCCTATTAAGAGCCTCAATTGTAAATTCTAATGTCCAGGCGGCCATTCTGTTGGTATACCAGTTATTATGAACATTATTTTCATATTCATTTGGTCCAGTTACCCCAATTAACATGTAAACTTCTTTTCTGGGATTATAATGGACTCTATCAGCCCAGTATCGGCTAACCTCCGCCGCTACCTCTATCCCGTAATCATAAAGATACTGATAATCTCCAGTATAATCGAGATAGTTTTTAATTGCATACACGATAGCTCCATTCCGATGGATCTCTTCAAAGGTAATTTCCCATTCGTTATGAGATTCCTCGCCATTCATTGTCACCATGGGATAAAGGGCACCTTTAGAGCCGAGTTTGGCTGCATTTTCTTTGGCCTTTTCCAGATGGCGGTAGCGGTAATATAATAAGTTTTGGGCTATCTGATTATCGCTGGTATTTAAATAAAAGGGCAGGCAATAGGCCTCTGTATCCCAATAGGTTGCCCCACCATATTTTTCACCGGTAAAACCTTTAGGTCCTATGTTAAGACGGGGGTCATGGCCGGTATAGGTCTGATATAACTGAAAGATATTAAATCTAATCCCCTGCTGGGCTTCAGCATCTCCTTCTATGACGATATCGCTCTCTTTCCAGATATCCTCCCAGGCTTTTTTATGATCGCTGAATAATTTTTCTTCACCTGTAAGATAGGCTTCTGCTGATAACTTCTGGGCCCTCTGGGCCACCTGATTATCCTCATAATCTCTATTAGTTGTCAGCCCTAAATATCTGGTAAGTTTAACTTCTTCCCCAGGCTCGGCCTCAAATTCTGCAGTCTGTTGAATATATTTTTCCCTGATATCATGGCTTTGATTAAGTGGTTCTTTGCTATATTGATAATTTACTGCAGCAGAGACAAGATACTCAGTCTTTTTGGTCTTCATTGTTAAAGAGGCCTTATCATCTAAGGCTATTTGATCTACTCCATCCCAGAAGACTTCGCCATAATTGGCGTCTTCATTGGTAATGGTGCCGTCTAAATGGGGTGATAATTCAAGCTGGGCAGTATGGTTTAAAGGTCTGACCTGATAGGTTATAACACCGATCTCCCGCTGGTCCATACTTAAAAACCTGCGGCTAATTATCTCAGTCTGCCTGTCCTGGTGGTCTTTGACAGTAAATTTCCGCTGGAGCAGGCCAAGTTTCATATCTAAAGTCCTCTCAAAATCTACAAGCTGCCAGTTATCAGAGGCCAGGTCTAGCTCGATTCCATTAATTTTAACTCCTAATCCGATAAAATCAACAGCATTGAGTACTTTGGCAAAATATTCAGGATAACCGATCTTCCACCAGCCAACTACTGTCTTATCTGGATAATAAACCCCGGCAACATAGGTTCCCTGGAGTGAGTCTCCAGTATATTTTTCGGCAAAATTACCTCTGAGCCCCATATGACCATTGCCCAGGCTCATTACACTTTCAACAACTCTATTCTCTTCTGGGTTAAAGCCCTGCTCGATAATCTTCCATTTATCTACTTTAAAATAATCTCTCATCAAATCCCTCCTTGATTTTCCTGAAAACTTCTTTAACTGTTAGGTCCTGCAGACATTTATGGTGGCCTAAGGGACATTCATGTTCGCCGCAGGGGCGGCAGTGTAATCCCCAATTGGCAATGATCGGATAATCCTCTTGTTGTCCGTATGGCCTGTACATGGTTTCAGCAGATGGGCCAAAAATAGTCAGAGCTGGGGTTCTAAAAAGTGCAGCTAGATGGACCGGGCCAGTATCTCCACTGACCATAAATTCTGCAGCTGCTGTAATTGCCATTAAATCAGGAATTGAAGTCCTGCCGGCTGTATTATGCAAACGTTTTTCCTGACCTGTAGAAATTTGGGCCATAATCTGCTTATTTCTTTCTAAATCTCCTGGCCCACCAGTTAAAACAATATCTAAATCAGTTTCAGTTAATAATTTATCTGCCAGGCTGGTAAATTTATTTACTGGCCATCTTTTGGTCGGCCAGCTGCCTCCTGGATTTAAAATTAAATACTTTTTATTTTTTAATCCAAGTTCATTTTTCCTGGCCGGTGATAATTCAGCAGGAGTTACTTCTGGTAATGCTATATTTTCTGGTTTTTTTATGTTTAAATCTTTTAACCAGTCTAAAAAGTATTCTACCATATGCTGATTTCCAGGTTCCCAGTCTTTATGATAATGATAGAGATAACGCTGGCCAGAGCGATTATAACCGGCTCTATAATCAGTTGCTATCAGCCTCTGTAAGAGGGCAGTCCGCCAGTTGCCATGAATATTTAAACTTAATGGGATATCCAGATTTCTTAATTTTTTAGCAAAACTAAATGATTTATTCAAGGGCCAGCTTTTATTATAACTTAAAGTTCTATCAATGAAATCAAGCTGCCTGGGCAGCTCAATAAAGTTTGAGTTAGCCACTAAAATCAGCTCAGTTTCAGGTCTGGCAGCTTTGATTGCCTTTAAAAGGGGCAGTGAAAAGACCAGGTCTCCAAGATAGAGAAGATTTATAATCAAAATTTTATCTGCTGTTTGAAATTTATCTTTTAAAGCTTTGATTATAACTCCTCCTTATCATCAGCCTTAAGACTTTTGGCAAATAGTTTAATAGCCGTTTCCTTAACTTCCTGAACAGTTATTTCAGTCAGGCAGCGATTGGTCTTAAGGGGACATTTCCTTTCCCAGCAGTTGATACATGCCAGCTCATCTTTATGGATCACCAGATTATCTTTGCCATAGGGCCCGTGGGTAAGGGGATCTGTTGGTCCCATCAGGGCCAGACAGGTAGTACCTGCTGCTGCAGCCAGATGGAGGGGCCCTGTATCTCCGCCAATAAATAGGTTTGCTATCTTAGAAAGGCCAAATTGCTCTATCAGGCTGAGTTTACCGGCCAGATTAAAAATCCTGCCATCATGATATTGGTCTCTATTTTGATTAATTAAGGGGCCAAATTTTGCATCTAATTCACCGGCCTCAGCCGGACCTCCACTTATTACTATATTTATACCTTTATTTAATAAGTCCTCTATTAAATTATAATATCTATCTAAAGACCAGTCTTTACTGGCCCAGCTAGACATGGGATGGATGATAATAAAAGCCTCATTTGAGAGTTTCTCAGGAATGTTGCTATTCCAATCAGCAGGCAGGCTGATCCCATATTCAGGCTCATAGTTATCAGCTAACTCAATTCCCAGGGCCTTAGCGGTTTCTGTTAGATATTTCTCGATCTGATGTACTTTCTGGTCAGTTCCCTTAAATCTTTTTTGATAGAAAAACCTGCTGGCCTCTTTTCCCCGGGCCGGTCCATAGGTCCTGTCAGGCCCGGTCAGATAAGCTGGCAGGGCACTTTTAAATATCCCATGGAGATCAAAGCTCAGGTCATATTTTTCCTTCTGTAACCATTTAATCCAGTCTTTAAAGGAAATTAACCTGGAGGAAAGGGGTAATTTATCCTGACCCCGCCACTTGCTCTTAGGCAAGACCTTAAGGTTATTAATTCCCTCATGATGCTTAAGCAGCGGTGCTGTCAATTCTTCTACCAGCCAGTCAATCTTATAATCAGGTCTCTGTTGTTTGATTAAAGAAAAGGCCGGTAAGGTATGGACTATATCTCCAATTGCACTCAATCTGACAAATAACATCTTCTTTTCCCCAGGCCCCAGGGGAAGCAGTCTTAAAATAGAATCTGTAAGTTGATTAAGTTCTCTGGCTTTATCCTTTATCCTAAGATAACCCTCTCGCCCGGATTCTTTAACTAATTCCTGGTCTGCTAAAAATTGCTGAATCTTAACTTCCAGTTCCTGATTATCTTTAAAATAATGAATTCCTCTGCCATCCTGGAAATCTTTAAGCAGACTCCTGATGTTGGATTGGCTGGGGCCAACCAGGACAGGAACCTGATAACTTAACGGTTCCAAAAAATTATGGCCGCCGACATCGGCGATTGTGCCGCCAATCAGGGCAAAATCTGCCAGGGAATATATCTCTGTTAAATCACCAATAGTGTCGACTAAAAGGACTTCTGTCTCAGCCAGTAAATCAGTCATTTGATTTAATTCAGACCAGAGCTGATACTTTATTGAGTTCTTATTTAATAAATCTTCTAGCTCTGGCTTTCTTTCAATATGCCTGGGGGCAAGTATAAATAAGGGCCGGGGAGATAAATTAATTTTTTGATAAATTTTGATTAGTTCTTTTTCTTCAGGGGAATGGGTACTACCGGCCACAAATATTTTTCTATCAGAAAGACTAAATTCTTCGTTGGAAGATGGTTTTTCTAAATTTAATGCCCCTGCATATTTTAAGTTGACCATCTTTTCCACTTTATCAGGGTTAACTCCAAGTTCAATTAGCCTGCTGGCATCTGCTGAACTCTGCATATAAAATTTATCAATTAAATTTAAGAAGGGTTGAAAGAAAAATTTCAGCTTTTTATAATTTGGAAAACTTTTATCACTTAACCTCCCATTAACCAGACCAATTTTCACCCCATTAGCGGCAGCCTGATTAATAAGAGCAGGCCACAGTTCTGTTTCAATTAATAATAGAAGGTCAGGTTGTAATCTTTTAATAAAAAGCCTGATTAAGGGATAAAAATCAAAGGGGAGATAGGAAATTATATCAAACCCGGCTAAATCTTTAAGGGCCAGGGATCTGCCAGTTGGAGTCATCACAGTTAATATAAAAAAATAGGGCTGGTCAGATTCAGATTTGAGTTCCTGAATTAGTTGAGCAGCTAACCTTACTTCTCCCACAGAGGCAGCCTGGATCCAGATTACCTGTCTGCCAGAACTCTTTTTAAACTGGCTCTCCTTAAGGAGCCCAAGCCTTTCTCTAATTTCCTGATGCCTGCCCTGGAGGGCTAAATAAATAAGGTAGGGCAGCAAAATAAAGATTGTGGCTAAAAACATAATTAAATTATAAATAAAATAAAGTAAAGCTTTCATTTAGCCCTCACCTCTGTCAACCTTCCAGCGTTTATGGAACCATAACCACTGCTCAGGAGATTTTTTGATTGCCTCTTCTGTAACTCTTAATAAGGGTTTTAGATATTTAGGTTCAGCTGCCTTCTTAGTTCCCTGAGGAACTTCAACTTCTTCATGGATATCTACTCTATATTTAGCAAAACCTTCACGATAAATAAAAATCGGGACAATTAATGAGCCAGTCTTAGAGGCAAGCCGGACTGCTCCCCGATGGATACTGGCTGGCACGCCAAAAAAGTTCATGACATGGGGCAGACCACTTGCATGCTGGTCTCCCAGGATCATTGTAGAATTACCTGCTTTAAGATTTTTAAAAACTTTAATTAGGCCCTGATTCGAGACCGGAGTAGTTTTAACACCAGCATTACGCCGGGCAAGATTAATCCTGTCACCTAAATCAGCCAATCTCTGTTTTCTGGCAATTGAGAGACATTCCCTATCATAATTTGCAATAATTGCTGCCAGCCATTCCCAGTTGCCAAAATGGGCTGTATAAAAAATTACCCCCTGGTCAGAGTTGATTAACTCCTTTAGTTTATCGGCATTATCTATTGTAATTCTTTCCTGGAACTCTTTGTTATTAAGCTTTTCAATCAAGAAAAATTCAATCAGGACCTGGCCAAAATGGATATATGTATCTTTTAAGATAGTTTCTATCTCTTCTAATGAATGATCATCTTCAAAAGCCAAAAGCAGATTGGAGCTGGCAACTTTTTTTCGTACTTTAAAGAGATACAGTAGCCTACCGATAAGTATCCCGATTTTCTCAACAACCTTAAGGGGAAGAAAATTTATAATATAATCTAAGAGCTTGAAAATAAATGAAATCAATAAATTTTTAAGCTTCTTCATATTACCAGACCTTGGCCCTTAATAAATCCTGGAAATTAACCATGCCCAGAGGGCAGCCCTTATCATCTACAATCGGCAGATGATTAATTTCCTTCTGCTCCATTAATTTTAAGGCTTCAGCAGCCAATTTCTCCTCGCCAATAGTCTCAGGATCTACTGTCATAATCTCAGAAACCCTGGAGTTAAGAAGATCTTTATTTTTAGATTTAACTGCCCTCCGAATATCACCATCGGTAATAATCCCAACCAGGATACCTTCCTGATTAATAACGGCAGTTGAACCCATTCTGGTTTCAGTCATTGTAAATAAGGCCTGTTGAACTGTTGCCTGGGAACTGATTTTAGGATTCTGACTCCTGATTTTTAAGACATCAGCCACAGTCGTTAATAGCTTTCTGCCCAGACTGCCACCAGGATGATAGAGAGCAAAATCTTCTTCTGTCAGTCCATTTAGATTGGCCAGGGAGACTGCCAGGGCATCCCCTAAAGCCAGGGAGGCAGTTGTGGAGGTGGTGGGAGCAAGGTCTAAATGACAGGCCTCCCCGGTAACTCCAGTAGAAATTACTAAATCTGCCTGACTGGCAAGGGTTGAATCTAAATTTGAAGTAATTAAATAAAATTTAGCCCCTATTCTTTTTATTGATGGAATCAAATTGATAATTTCATCAGTCTCACCACTATTTGAAATTGCCAGCATAATATCCTGACCTGTAACCATTCCTAAATCACCATGGAGGGCTTCCCCGGCATGCACAAAGTAGGCCGGTGTCCCGGTGCTGGAAAAAGTAGCGGCAATCTTTCTGGCAATTAAACCTGATTTGCCCACTCCTGTCAGAAGAGTTCTCCCTTCAGATGAATAGATTCCAGAAATCAAATCGGTAAAGTTGCCATCGATTTTATCTGCCAGGTCTTTAACAGCAGCTGCCTCATTTAGCAGGACTTTACGGGCCTGGTTTAAGGCTCCTTCAATTCTTTTGAGATCAACCTCTTTTTTCGTCATTATCAGAAATACACCTTTCTATAAACCTTTTTTAAGATCATCGAATGCCTTGATTTCTTTTAAGAGACCTTCCATTTTATCCAGGGGAATCATGGTGGCACTGTCACTTAAAGCCTGAGCTGGTTCTGGATGGGTCTCAATAAAGAGACTGGAAACCCCGACAGCAGTGGCAGCTCTGGCCAGAGCCGGTGCATATTCTTTTTCTCCACCTGAGCTGTCGCCGGCTGCTCCTGGCAGCTGTACACTATGGGTTACATCAAAGACGACTGGGTACCCAGTTTCTGCCATTCTTACCAGAGAGCGAAAATCAGAAACTAAATTATTATAGCCAAAACTGGCACCTCTCTCTGTTAAAAGTATCTTATAGTTGCCGGTACTCTCAATTTTTTCTACAACCTGGTCAATATCCCAGGGAGCAAGGAATTGACCCTTTTTCACATTAACTACCCTGCCTGTCTCACCAACTGCCAGAACCAGGTCAGTCTGCCGGCATAAAAAGGCCGGTATCTGAATGATATCAAGGACATCGCCGGCAATTCTGGCTTCTTCCGGGGAATGGACATCTGAAAGAACCGGTAGATTAAGTTCATCTTTAATCTCTGCTAATATTCTTAAGCCTTTTTCCAGGCCAGGCCCCCTGAAGGATCTGTGAGAGGAACGATTAGCTTTATCATATGAAGATTTAAAAACAAATGGTATTTTAAGTTTATCAGTTATCTCTTTTAAGGCCGAAGCTGTTTTTAGAGCTATTTCCCTTGATTCAAGTGCACAGGGCCCGGCTATTAAGACAAATGGTTCTTTCTGACTAAAAACAACCTGATCATTTAATCTTATTTTTGTTGCCATTTAACTTAACCCTCCATCATTTTCTAATATTTTACTGACTTCCTTTAAATCATCTGGCCGATCGACTCCAGGACCATGATGCTCTGTAATCCCAACCTTGATTTTATAACCATTCTCTAAGACTCTCAGCTGTTCAAGTGATTCTGCTTTCTCTAAAGGCGTTGGCTCTAGCTCAGTATATTTTAATAAAAAATCTCTCCTATAAACATATAAACCTATATGCTGCAGGTATTTTTCTTTTAATTTATCCCTGTCTCTGTAATAAGGTATCTTTGCCCTTGAAAAATAGAGGGCATGATCATTTTTATCTAAAACAACCTTAACTCTGTCATCTTTTTGGGCGGTCACTGCTGAGATAGGGCTGGCCAGGGTGGACATTTGAATATCCTGACTGTTTTTAAGAATTTTAATGGCCTGATCAATCATGGCCGGCCTGATTAAAGGTTCATCGCCCTGGACATTAACAATTATTTCTACATCTAAATCTCTGGCCACTTCAGCCAGCCGGTCAGTCCCGCTTTGATGTTCTGCTGCAGTCATCACTGCCCTGCCGCCAAATTCATTTACCTTTTTATATACTCTTTGATCATCAGTTGCAATTAATACCTGATCGACTAATTCAGCCTCCAGTGAGCGTTGATAGACATGTTCAAGTACTGGTTTGCCATTTAAATCGGCTAATACTTTTCCAGGAAATCTCTTTGAATTATATCTTGCAGGTATTATAACTACCGAATTCATTTTAAGCACCTCTTAATATTTTAACTTTAAATCTTTCCTATTAAGCTTTCTCCAATATTTATGGCCTGGCCTGTCTGGTCTTTAAAGGCCATCTTGATTTCAAG
>CAZLCX010000010.1:61864-69997 GCA_964558325.1 uncultured Halanaerobiaceae bacterium
ACATTTTTATTGTTTAATCTATTAAGGCTGAATTTTTCTCCAGCTATATTCTGTAAATATGAAGGTTCATGACTTGAAAGGTATATGTAAGCCGGGTCATTATAATCCTTTAGTTCTTTTATAATTTCTTCTAATTTGCTACTGCTAACCTGGTCGGCCCTGGTTATTACCATGCCATCTGCTCTTTTTAATGAGCTTTTATTTTCCCTTAATAAACCCCTGGGTATTAAATAATTATAACCAAAGGGATTGGTAGCGTCAATAAGAACTAGATCATAATCTCTAATAATTCTTCTATGTTGAAAACCATCATCAAGGAGAATAAAATCTGGCTTAAATTCTTCCTGGGCATAGCTGGCGGCTTTTAATCTATCTTTACAGATAATGACCGGTATCTCGCTTAGCTTACTGGCCAGCATAAAGGCTTCATCTCCAGCTAATTTGGCCCCTGCCAGAATTTCATCACCATTTGATACCACTAAAGGTTTTTCATTATCGCCTCGATAACCTCTACTAATTATAACAATATCCTGCTCAAGCTTATTCAAATCACTGGCAATAGCCTCTACTGCCGGTGTTTTACCGGTACCCCCTGTGGTAATATTGCCTATACTTATAGTTTTTGCATCTACTCTGCCCCTTTTAAATATGTTTTTATCATACATAAGGTTTCTGATAAAGACCGCAAAACCATATAGATAAGATAACAGTCTTAACTTTAATTTTATTAGATTAGAGACAGGACCTTTTTTATTGCCTCTAATAATCTCTAATAAGTAATTTCTCAATCCTGTATTCATACTCTCACAGCCTTTTTTCAGCGGCTAGATTTGCTTTTTCAAGGCCGGCTTCAATTATTTTAGCCGCCTCTTCCCGGTCCAGGTCTTCTAAATCTATAATTGGTTCGCCGTAATAGATTACAATCTTACTGAATAAAAAGGGGAGCTCAAAATTATCCCAGCTCTTGTTAAAGGTATGTTTCCAGCCATTAGCGACTCCAAGCGGAATAATTGGGCAGCCGTTTCTCTGCTGAATCATAACAGCCCCCAGTTTAATCTTTCTGGCTGGTCCTCTGGGACCATCAGGGGTAATAACTAGCTGTTTCTTATCCCTGACTAATTTTAACATCTTTTTCAGTGAGCTGACAGCACCAGAAGAACTGGAACCCCTAACAACATTCCAGCCTAATTTTTCCAGGGACTGACTAATAATTTCTCCTTCATTGCTCTGACTGGCCAGGGCTGTATATCCATAATCAGCCAGGGCTACTGCAATTGACCAGAGATGACAGTGCCAGCCTAAAATCAGGCCTCCATCCTTAATGGCAGACTCTGCCTCTGATTTATTGTATTCCTGAATTCTATATGTTAATCTTCCTAATTTCATTAGTTTTTCTAAAATCAAAGGATAATATTTCTCCATAATTCCCCTTCCAGACTAATAAAAACGACTAGGCCTCTTTATCCTCTGCTAAACCAAAATAATGAATACCCATGCCTGAAACTTCATGGTCAACATCTAAACCAGGTATCCCTAATTTACCATAGAGACCAACTGCCAGGTGCAGACCTTTTCTGACAATCCCAATTTTAATTCCGGCACCTGAAATACTGAGCATCGGTCTATCAAAATCAGATAAAGCCCTTTCTACCGATCTGGTTAAAACTCGTTGATCCTGAACGTCTTCATCAATCACGCCGCCTTTGATTGCAGCACCTAATGAATTTCTTAAAATCTTATTCTTTACTTCTTCACCCTTACCTCCGGCCCTGGTTATCACCGGTAAATACCCCTCTGATTTAAGGGCTTCAATAAATTCATCATCTCTATTATCATCAACCATAGCCAAAATAATGGCCACTTTACCAAGTGACCGCTCGCCTTCAATATTTATAAATTCACTGATCATAAAATCATCTAACATTTTTCCACCTCATCTATAATATACTTAATCATCCTGCTAAACTATAATTCAATATTTATAGTTGTTTTCCTGCTTTATAATTAAATCTTATTAATCTAATTTATGTTTTCTCCCGGAATCAGTCTGATCTATCAATTCTTCTGGAAAAGGTTTAAAGTAGGTCTGATCGTTAAGATAGTCGACTTCCTGTTCTATTATCCAGCCATTAAGCAGATATAAGGGGACACTTAAAGGAACCATTCCCTTTCTGTACTTTTCTACTGTCTTAATAAAAAATTCTATCTCCTCTTTTTTTAATTTATCTGAAACATAGCCAAAGCAATGATTAAGGACATTTTGCTGCAGACCTGGTTTAGAGGTGCGATTAAGTGTATCTTTGAGCAGCTTTTTGTATTCTTTTATAAGTTCTTCAGGTTTTAGTTCCTGATTATTGGCAGTTAATCTGCCCATTACCTTTAAATTTTTCGGTGACAGGGCCATTAATTGATATTTATGTTTGGTATGAAAATCAATTAAATCTTTGATCTTTAAGGACTTTTCAACTTTTCTAAATCTGGCCATTGTAAAAATTGCAGTCAAAAAATCTTCTCTCAGCTGAAGATTATTTAATCTGCCGTCATTTTCTGCAGGAATCTTCCCATAATAATCAAAGACTGCCCTGGCAAAAATACCTTCAGTCTTTTTATGGGGGGCAACATCCTTTAGGGCAGGGTATAATTTAACAGACTTGCAGCCACATGAGGGAGAGCCCTCCTTGCAGATAAAACCGTCGATCTCTTTATTTTTTTCAAAGAATTCCAGGGCCATATCCTTTAATTTATCAGTTAGATCTGCCCCTGTTGCCGGCTGTCGGAGTCTGATCTCTTTACCTTCCTCAACTAAACGAAGGGTCTGCCTGGGAACAGGCAGACCTATTTCTACTTCTGGACAGAGGGGATAATATTCAACAAAATCCTCTAGTTTTTTCAGAAATTTAATATCGAACCGCTGACCTGAATAATAACAATGGGCAAAGCCCAGACATTTACTGATTATTAATTTTGGAGCTGGATAATCTATCATATTTTTCCCTCCTGGGAAATAGGATAAAGTTAACTAAGTCTGATTACAAAATCATCTTCCTTTTCTGAGAAATCTATTTCAATAACTGAGCCCTGTTCAGGTTCCTCTTCCAGAATAAATAAGGCCAGTTTATCTTTGATCTGATTCTGGATTACTCTTTCTAAGGGCCTGGCACCATAGGCAGGGTCATAACCTAGAACTGCGAGCTGGTCTTTAGCAGCTTCTGTGACAGTTAAATCAAATTCCTGTTCGATAACTTTTTCAGCCAGTTCCTGAACTTTAATTTCAACGATCTGTCTGATATGCTCTTCATCTAAACTATGGAATATTATCCTGCCATCTATCCTGTTGATAAATTCAGGTCTAAAGGTCTGTTTTAATGCCTGATTTACCTTATCCTTGATTTTTTCATGATCATCTAAATCCTGAATATACTCTGAGCCAATATTGGAGGTCATGATGATAACTGTATTTCTAAAGTCAACCTCTTTTCCATGGCTGTCAGTTAAAATCCCATCATCTAATATCTGGAGAAGGATATTAAAGACATCTGGATGGGCTTTTTCAATCTCGTCTAAGAGAATAACTGAATAGGGCTGGCGGCGAATCTGTTCTGTTAACTGACCGCCTTCGTCATAACCTACATAGCCAGGAGGAGAACCAATCATTTTGGCAACTGCATGGCGCTCCATATATTCAGACATATCAAGCCTGATCAGATTCTTCTCTCTATCAAATAGATGGGCAGCCAGGGTCTTGGCAAGCTCAGTTTTACCGACTCCAGTGGGACCCATAAATAGGAATGAGCCCAGGGGTCTTTCCTCGCTCTGAAGCCCGGTTCTTGACCTTCTAATTGCATTGCTGACAGCCTTAATGGCCTCGTCCTGGCCGACAACTCTTTTAGATAATTCTGCTTCCATCTCTAATAATTTTTCTTTTTCTGAGGATAATAACTGCTGCACAGGAATATCTGTCCAGGAGGCCACTATCCCGGCAATATCCTCTTCAGTTACCTCTTCTCTTAAGATATCCTGATCCTCAGTTTCCCCTTCCACTTTTTCTCTGATTTGCTTTAATTCCTTTTCTAAATCAGAGAGTTTACCATATTTTAATCTGGCAGCCTCTTCATAATTGGCTTCCCTTTCAGCATTTTCAGCTGCCAATTTTACCTTTTCTATCTCTTCTTTTAATTCTTTTTCCCGTTTAATCAAGTCTTTCTCCTGATTCCAGCGGGCCATTAATGGATCTCTTTTTTCCTTTAATTCATTGATCTTTTCAGTCAGCTCCTCTAACTTTTCTTCAGAGCCTTCCTCTTTTTCATTTTTTAAGACTTCTCTTTCTGTCTCCAGTCTCCTTAAACGGCGATTTAATTCGTCTATTTCCAGGGGCATTGAGTCTATATCTATTTTGACTTTGGCTGCCGCCTCATCTATTAAATCAATTGATTTATCTGGCTGATAGCGTTCAGTCAGATACCGTTCTGATAACTTGGCAGCGGCTTCTAAAGCCTTATCCTGGATTCTTACCCCATGATGGATCTCATATTTTTCCTTTAGACCTCTCAGGATTGAGAGGGTATCTTCCAGATCAGGTTCCTTTATCTGGACAGGCTGAAATCTCCTTTCCAGGGCGGCATCCTTTTCAATATGCTTCTTATATTCATCCAGGGTAGTGGCACCTATACAGTGGAGCTCTCCTCTAGCCAATGCCGGCTTTAATAGGTTGGAAGCATCCATGGCCCCTTCACTGGCACCGGCGCCGACGATTGTATGCATCTCATCGATAAAGACAATATATTTGCCTTCAGCCTCTTTAATCTTTTTGAGAACAGATTTTAATCTATCCTCAAACTCACCCCGATATTTAGCACCGGCCAGTAATGAACCCATGTCTAATTCTATTACCTTTTTATTCTTTAAAACTCCTGGAATATCTCCAGTTACTATTCTCTGGGCCAGGCCTTCGACAACTGCAGTCTTACCGACCCCTGGCTCACCGATTAAAACAGGGTTGTTTTTCCGGCGTCTGGAGAGGACCTGCATGATTCTCCGAATTCTTTCATCTCTTCCGATTACAGGGTCTAATTTTCCCTCCCTGGCCAGATCAGTAAGATCAATTGTATATCTTTCTAAAGCCTGAAATTGATCTTCAGAATCCGGGCTATCAACTTTAGCCCCCTGTCTTATTTCTTCAATTATCTTTACAATTTTATTTCGGTCTATCTCTTTTTCAGTAAATAATTTAGCTGTCTTGGTATTTGAATTAACCAGGGCAATTAAAATATGCTCTGTGGAAATATAATCATCATTTAACTTTTTGGCTTCCTGCCGGGACTGCTGTAAAACATTTTGCATATCCCTGGACATATAAATCTGGCTGCTATCAGAACTATAAACCTCTGGCAGCTGGGTTATTAGTTTCTGACAGTCTTTATTGAGCTGGTCTAAATTTAAACCTAACTGCTCTAAAATTGGCTGGGTTATCCCCTGATCTTCCTCTAACATGGCCTTTAATAAATGGGGAGGGTAAATCTCCTGATTATTATTGTCTGTGGCTATCTGCTGGGCTGTTGCTAATTGTTCCTGTGCTCTCCTTGTAAAGTCATCCATTTTCATTAATATCACCTCTTGCTGTTATTTTCTTTTTTTATTATACAGCAATGGTCAAAGATAGTCAAACTTTTATTTTTCTTTTAATCTAGCCTTAATATAATAATTCTCCACTGAGATATTTATTCCTTTTTTATCTGGAAAATCAAAGCTAAAATTTAGATTAATTAGGGTTTTTGCTCAGGGTTGAATAAAACAATTAGAAATTGAGAGTGAATTGGGACTGGGGAGGTACTGGGGAGATACTGGGGTGGTACTGGGGAGATATTGGAAGAGAGGTGGAATAATCGTTTAAACTGGCTGCAATTGAAATAATTCTATAATTTAAAAAACCCTGGGGAATTAATCCCCAGGGCTCTATTACTAGCAGATAATTGCCTGTTTCTCTGAATCAGAAAACCGTTCCAGCTTCTTGCCGTAGCGAAGGTTTTCCCTATAATTATATAATTTATTATCTATAACTTTTAATTCCTTTAATAATTCTTTTTCCTCAGCAGTTGTCTCTATCTGTTCAACGATCCCACCATTATTGATAATAATTCTTTTATCAGCCATTAAAGCCAGGATTGGGTCATGGGTTGCCATTAAGACAATCTTATCTTCTCCGACCAGCAAATCCAGGGCCTTTTCTCTATCAATACCGGCATTTTCTATCTCGTCAATCAGTACAATCGGGGAAGAACTTAAAATGGCAGTATCGGCAATCATTAAAGCCCTTGACTGCCCGCCACTTAAACTTGTTATCTGGGCATCAGAGGGAAATTTTTCCCCGGCCAGGTCATTGGCCTCTTTGATAATTCTTTCCACTATTTGATCCAGGTTTTTTACCAGCCTGCTCTCCCCGTGGAGCCGGATAAAATCTTTGACTGAAAGGTCCATGACAAAATTCATATTCTGAGATAACTGGGCTACCAGCTTCTTATTCCCGGATAATCTCCATTTCTTATCAGGAACCTGGCCATCTATCAGGGTATACCGGGAGGTTGGAGTATCACCCTGGGCTGTCCATTCTATGTCTGCCAGCAATCTACTCTTACCGGAACCAGTTGGCCCTACAATTGAGACAATTTCTCCAGCTTCAATTGTAATCTCATCGAAATTTTCTTTCTTACCTGCCTTATTCAGGCCAGGCAGTAATGTAAGTGAGGTAACTCTGTCTTCTGTCGCCCCTAAAAATTCTTCCATATTCTTAATATAGGCAATCAGCTGGTCAACAAAACTATCTAAATCATAGATTATTTCTTCCTGTTCCTCTATTGTTAAATCCTGATATATCTCTGTTAGAGTTTTATTTCTGTCCTCTAGCGGCAGGTCCTGTTCTTCTAGATATGACTCAATAAAGGGATATTTATTGATTAAATTTTTGACTGAGATATTCTTTATATAATTTTTCTTAATCATTGTCATCACCTAATTCGATTTTTTTAACATTGCCTAACTGATGTTCATCGCCGATTCTGGTCTCACCGAGACAATATGAACACATTGCCGATGGCATTGAGAACCTTAATTTACGACCAGTTACAGTTTCAATATCCTCTTCTTCATCATAGAGAAATGTTGAAAATTCATAGGCCCCCTGACCAGTCAGGCCATTAATATGCATGACTAAAGCTGAAGGATTAACATCGCTTACCCTGGAGGCAAAGACTTCCCTCTCAGCCTGGGATACGATATCACCCTTGGTAATTACCACCATGTCAGCTCTTTTTAGCATTGGACCTATTTTCCTGGGAGTATTGATTCCACTTAAATTATCAATCACACAGATTGCCTTGATTTCATTGATATAGGGAGAACATCTATTACAGAGGCCGGCACTTTCAGTAATTAACATATCCAGGTCTTTTTTGCGGCCCCACTGAACTACCTCTTCTATATTGCTAACAAAGTAATGATCCGGACATAAAGAGCCTGAAAGACCCTTCTTGACAGGAATACCCTCTTTGGCATATAACTCGTCATCATCTGTATAGAGGCAGTCAAATTTAACAACCCCGACATTTATATCCCGTTCTTTTAAAGCATTGATTGTTTTTAAGATAACTGCAGTCTTGCCTGAAGAAGGAGGTCCTGAAAATGTTACTAGATTCATTTTAACTGGCCTCCTTTGCTGATTGATTAAATTTATTGGTTAATTCATCTATTAATTCTCCTGGATTGTTTTCCCGTAAGAATTTCCAGCCAGGCCACATAAACTTACTATCTGCAGGCAGGTTATTATCAATATCAGCTCTCACAGAGGGGAATAAACCCTGTTCTGAAAGAATCCTGCCAACTTTTTGGGAGGCAAAGAAGTCAACTAATGGCTGTAACTCTGGCAGAGAAGATTCTTTGATTAACATAAAGATAGGACTGATAATAGCTCCATCTTCTGGCCAGACAAATTCCATATGGGGGAACCTTTTTGCCATTCTTGTAAAGAAATACGGCATTATTGTGACAGCTGGCTCCCCTGCCTTTTTCCGGCCACCCTCTTTAACCATTTCTGAAGGATGTAAAGACTTCTGCATTGAGCGGCCTAATTTTTCCACTCCC
>CAZLCX010000011.1:0-51812 GCA_964558325.1 uncultured Halanaerobiaceae bacterium
CTCCTCCAATAATTAGTAAATCATATACTTCTGACATTTTTAAATCAGCTCCTTATTTTAATTTTAAAGTAATTCATTAATAAATTCATAAACTTTGTTTGCATTTTCTCAATTTTTATTGTATTATTTAATTGAAAATATAATCATTGTTTAAATTATAATTGTGATGAGAGGGATATTAATGATCAAATTCAGTAAAAAAGAAATCAAGAAAGTACGAACAATTAAAGTCTTCATCGATGCTGCCTACCAGATAATAGAAGATGAAGGCATTGAAAGAGTTACAATTCGTAAGGTAGCAAAAATAGCTGGCTATAATAGTGCAACTATTTATAATTATTTTGAAAACTGTAATCAACTCATCTTCTTTGCTTCTATTCGTTTCATGGAAGATTATGTTCAGGAAATGCCTGATTATATAGCTCAGGGAGAAAACGAACTTGAAAAACTAATTCTTATGTGGGAATGTTTTTGTTTACATTCCTTCAGAAAACCTAAAATCTACTATGCTATTTTTGCTGATGACATCGGCGGTAAACCTGGCAATCTAATCAAAAATTATTATAAACTTTTTCCTGAAGACTTAGGAAGTCCTCCAGAAGAATTAATTCCTATGTTAATGGAAACAGACCTTTCAAAAAGAACTTCAATTGCCATGGAACCTTCAATAGAAGCAGGTTTCATACCTGAGGAATCAGCATCTGAACTTGATGAAGCAATTCGCTTAATCTATCATGGCATGTTATCGTTAATAATTCATAATAGAATTGAAACAGAGCCTAAAAAGGCAACAGAACAGGTTATGAGACATATTAAAAGAATTTTAAAAACTGCTAATGTAAATTTAAATTTTTAAATTATGCTGCCCCTAAAATCAGGGGCAGTTTTTTTATTTACTTAGCAATTTCGTCCAGTTCTTCTACCGATTTATCAGCCACTTCATTTAAATTAACGACTCCCTCAACTTTATGCTCGGCACTAAAGGATTTCATCATTGATATCATTGCAATTAACATTATTATTGCAAATGGAAAGGCCGCTACTATTGATCCTGTCTGTAACATTTCTAGTCCCCCTGATAACATTAAAGCAATAGCGAGACCAGCCTGAATTAAGCCCCAGGTAACCTTTCTCTGGGTTGTTGGATTTTGATTTCCTTTATCAGATAAAATTCCTAACACAAATGTCGCTGAATCTGCTGAAGTTATAAAAAATGTTGTTAATAAGATAACAGCAATAATCGAGATTAATCCCCCTAATGGGTAATTCTGCATAACAACAAAGAAAGCTGTTTCAGTAGTTTCTATTGCCCCTTCAGCTACTTCCATACCCTGATTTATTCCCATTGTTCCCATGATTGAGAACCAGACAAAGGAAGCCAGTGTTGGGGCAAAAAGCACACCACCAACGAATTCCCGAATAGTTCTTCCTCTGGAAATTCTGGCTATAAAACTGGCCACAAATGGTGCCCAGGCTATCCACCAGGCCCAGTAAAAGATAGTCCACCAGCCATACCAGGGCTCAGAACTAATTTTAAAGCTATCTCTAACAAAAGAACTCATATAAAGGCCAAATGAATTAGTCAAATTATTTATTATTAATAAAGTAGGCCCTGCGATCAGGCAGAGAACCATAATTATACCAGCAAGAGTTATATTGGCATTTGATAGATATTTAATACCTTTATCTACACCGGTAATTGCAGATATCATAAAGAGTACTGTAATTACTCCAATCACAATTAACCTGACCGTATCAGTCTCTGGAATTCCAAAGAGAAAATTAAATCCACTGGTTAATTGCAGTGTAGCCATACCAAGGGAAGTTGCGACTCCGGCTACTGTAGCAAATATTGCCAGAATATCAACTATCTTACCGATTGTTCCTCTGGCTCTAGCTTCACCAATCAACGGAATAAAAATACTACTTATCTGAGCAGGCTTATCATGTCTGAACTGCATATAAGCTAATGCCAGAGCTAAAACTCCATAAGCAGCCCAGGGATGTAACCCCCAGTGAAAGAATGATGTTTTTAAGGCAAAGTCAGATGCTGCAGCTGTACCGCCTTCGATTCCAAGTGGGGAAACAAAATGATTTAATGGTTCAGCTACACCCCAGAAGACAAGGCCAACACCCATACCGGCGCTAAAAAGCATAGCAAACCAGGATATAGTACTGAATTCTGGTTCTTCATCTGGCTTGCCTAATTTAATTTTACCATGTCTACCCAGGGCAACCCACAAGCAGAAAATTACAAATAAAGTCATAGTTATAGCATAAAACCAACCTAAATTAACTGTTAAAAAATCAAATATAGAATTAGCCACTTTACTAAAACTATCTGGCATTGCTATACCCCAGATAACTATAGCAAAAACAATAAATAGCGAAATATGAAATACTTCTTTACCTCGTTCTTTAATTATTGCGTCACTCTTATCCCTTCTCATTTTCTTCCTCCTTTATATTTACAAATGCTATGTTTATTATGTTAAAATTCCCTACCCCACCTTGACTCAGGAGGGGTAGGTTTCTATTATTTATACTGCAAACACTGTCTGTTCTTTTATTTCGGTTTCTAAGGCATCAAGAGCCACTCCAACTCTATGATATCTAACTTCCCATTGTTCTTCCTCAGAGGTTTTAGGGTCACCAAGGGGATAAGGAATAGAAATAGTAGGCACCATTCTATTTGCCCCAACTGTCTTGGCGACTGGTATTAGATTAGCCATCTGAACAACTGTAATACCTGTCCGCTCAATCTCTTTAACCATCGTTGCACCGCAACGAGTACAGGTACCTCAGGTAGATGTTAAAATTACAGCTTGAACATTAGCATCAAGTAATTCTTCAGCGATCTCTCTACCCATTCTGGCTGCTTCACCTTCAGTTGTACCGGTACCAACTGTTGAATAGAAATAATCATGGATCTCACCTATCCGACCTTCTTCTTGATATTTACGCAGGGCATCCAGAGGAACAACTCTATTTGGATCTGAATCAGCTGCTGCAGGATCAAAGCCGGCATGAATAGTCTTATATTCATTAGAAGCTCTATTTTCAAGCTTATCTTCACCGGCTATATTATATTTACCCCAGCGGGTTGCTGATGCTGACTGAATTCTATCTGGATTATCTACAGGAACAATCCCTCCTGATGTTACTAAGGCAATTTTAGTCTTGCTTAGGTCTTTAATTGCAGGAGCAATTTCAACTAGATCCTGTTCAGGAATTGGTAATTCACTCTTGAATTCTTCTCCATTTATTTTCTTGAGCAGCATATCGATAGCTCTATCTGCTGCAGGTGTTTGATCTGGAAGGAAATACTGATGCCTAATACCCCGCTTATAAAAGCCCTCTTCTTCAGCAAGGAATGGGCCTTCCTCATTCAATAATTTATTTCCAAACTCAGCCATCTTTTTAGCGTCATCTCTCATCTTGGCTGCACTATGGCCACCTGGGAAAATGTAGATATGCTTCTTAAACATATCAACCCCTGGATTTTCTTTATTCATTGAAGACACTACTGGTACACCAAATTCTTCTTTTACAGCTTTGCCAATAGCACCACAGGCATTACCATATCTACCGGCCTGAAATGCTGGACCAGCAAAGAAGATATCAAAATCAACATCTTTTAACTCTCCTAGAATTTTTGCCACTGCTTTATCCTGATTTGAAGACATATAGTTATCTCCACAAATCACAGTTTTGACAACTTCACCATCAAAATTAGGAGCTATAGCCTGGGCTGCCCCGGCAACTCCATCTCTAACTTCCGGTTCATGATCAGCAGCTTCTTCTCCACCTATCTGTCCAAAGAACTGATTTATATAAACAACCGCTTTATTACTCATTAATAATCCACCTCCTCAAAATATCTATCTAAAATTCTTTCATTGTCTTTTTGGACCAACCTGATATTCCATCGCCGCAGAACATAGCATTATTTTCCATGATAATTGAACCATCTTCTTTTACAGATGAACCAAGCTCTTCATCATCTTCCCAGCCACCTGAAAGTCCATCTCTGGCCAGAGCTTCAAGCTCACCAATTACTGTGTCCATTGGTGGCAGTTTAATTAATTCTGAAACGTTTCCTGTAGATACTAGCGCATCAGCCTTTGGATCTAAAGAAACCAGGGGCTGTGATGCACCATCCCGACCTGTTGCTTCATTACTGACACCGACTGTCTTAATTCCGGCATCTTCTAAAGCAACAAGACAGGCAATATAATCAGCATCTGGATTACCATAACCTTCTTCAGTAACAATTGCTGCTTCAGCACCTAGATTAGATGCAATATTGGCAACAAATTGGGCCGATCTTTCTTTTTGTTCAAGGGCAACATTAAGATTAGACATTATTACACCCAGGAAATTAACAGTTTTTCCATGTTCTTGATATAACCTTTTTATTAAATTAAAATTCTGAAAATCATAGGTTGACCATTTTGAAGAACAGGGCATAAAACTACCAGAAATCATTGCTCCATCAAGAACTTCATTGGGATGCATCAAAGTTGGCAGCATATGATTGGTATCCCAGCCATAATTTAAATCATTATAACCGTCTTCCTCCATCTGGGACTGAGGCTGCATTACTAAAACAACATTTGGTAGTTCTGAAACATCTGAATTCCTTTTTGTAATTGGATCTAATTCATATTCTTCAATCTCATCTGGGTCCTGATTGCTTACAGTCCTTCCAATATACTCAGCCAATCTCATACCAGCCCAGCGTAAAGCCTTATTCTTTTTCTGCTGTTCTCTCTTTTCAAATTCTTCATCAGTATCTGCTACTAAAACAATATTTTTCAATTGAGAAAAATAAGTATATTTAGCACCCTCACCTGCCATATCGATCAGGCCATCCTGGAAACCTCCCCAATGCTTACCAACAACCAAAACACTGGTTCCCTTTAGAGCCATTGTCATACCGTCTCCGACCTGTTGCAGGTTTCCAGTTACTCCTGGGAATAATGGCCCTTCATCCATTCTGTATCTAGGTTCAATAGCTTCTTTAACAGGGACCAATCTAACCTTATCTCCTGGTTTTACAATCTTAATATCTGCATCAGTAATATGCTTATCTTCTCTTACCACATTAAGAGCTTCATCTTTGTTTATAGTTAAAATTCCATCTTTAAAATTTGTAGAATCTCCAAACTTAATATCTTCTACATAAAAATTACCTATCTCTAATTTCAAAATAAACACCCCTTTCATAAAAATCGTGGATAATCGCACAAAACAAGCTAAAAATAAAGGAGGAAGTTCTTATCCTCCTTTATTTAATTATTTTATAGAGTAAATTGACTAAACTTTTCTCTATATTCCTTAACCTCTTCAATTATATCATCTACTTCAAGAACCATTTCCATCATGCTGATCTGTTCTTCATAAACATCTTCATCAATAGCATCTTTAATTTCTGGTTCAAAAACATGATAACACGCGAGCCCTAACTGGACTCCAGCTAGTGGACCTGCAAAGGTAGGATCACCATTGGTTACAGTTTCACAGGCAAGACCTGAAGCTTCTGCTTCAGCCCCTCCTAATATAACAACCATATTATCCTGGCCGTATTCATCGGCTAGATCCTTTATTCTTTGCTGGTTTTCAAGGTCCATAGCACCGGCGCTTGTTCACACAAAGCACTCAGTGGTGGTAAAGACGACTTCTGCTTCTGTACTCTTTAAAGCCTCTTCAATAGCTGGACCAGGAATTCCATCTCTATCGCCTAAAATTGCAATTTTTTTCCCGGCTAACATCTTTCCACCTCCCTCCTCATTCTTGTGATTATTATCTTTTTTATCATGTTAATATTATCATAATCATGATTATTTGTCAATCGTGATTGAGTATTTTCACTACTATTTTTTTACTAATTTAAAAAGAGTAGAGCTTAATGCTCTACCCTTCAACAAACTAAACATCTCATTTATTAAATAATTTTAAAATATTTAAGCAGATTCTTTAGAAATTAATAGAGTCATTCAATGACTGCTCAAATATTTACTCAATATTATATCTTTCTTTTAAATAATTTTCAGTCTCTTCATTTAACCCAAGTTTATCTATCTCATCCAGAAGTTGCTCAGATGTTCCATATCTCCCTAAATAGCCATTAATCCTGGCAACTGCTGTCGAATCAATGAATTGACTCAAATCATAAATATCCCTGTAATGATTTTTAAACCTGGAATTAGACTGAAGATAATATTTCTGATGATAATCTTCTGCTAAATAAAATTCCTCATACTCCTTCAGTTCAGTGGCAACCTCTCGGCCAGTCTCTTCTTCATATTCAGACTTTATTTCCTCAAATTCCTCTTTTTGCTCCTGATTATGATAAAATAAAATATTCATATACTGTCTCGATCTCGGTTGAGTCCCAGGATTATGATTATCCCAGAAAATCTCAAGTAATTCTTTATAACTAATCCGGGCTGGGTCATATTCTATCTGGATAGTTTCTGAATGATCGCCAATATTTCTATAGGTTGGATTATCGCTTATGCCTCCGGCATAACCGACCCGGGTTCTAATTACTCCAGGTAATACCCCGAAGAATGCATCCGGGCCCCAGAATCAGCCAAGGGCAAAGGTTGCTTCTTCAGTCTCAATATTTGCAACCTCCTGATCAAGTTCAACTAAATCTTGATTTTCATTAGATTCCAGACTTGACTGTAATTCTTCTTCAGTGAAAAGCTCAACGAACTCTCCATAGCCTCTTTCTTCTAATTCAGCAGCAGGAATAAATTTCAAAGCAGCTGAATTAATACAATACCTCATACCAGTTGGTTCCGGGCCATCTGGAAAGACATGGCCTAAATGTGAATCCGCCTCTTTACTTCTAACTTCAGTCCGGGACATACCAAAACTACTATCTGTCTTTTCCACAATATTTTCTTCAACTAAAGGTCTGGTAAAGCTTGGCCAGCCAGAACCAGAATCATATTTGTCCATGGAACTAAACAAAGCCTCACCTGAAACTACATCAACATAAATACCTGGTTCTTTATGATCATAATATTCATTATTAAATCTGGGTTCAGTGCCATCCATCTGGGTAACATAATACTGCATTTCAGTCAATTCTTCTAATAATGGATCATCTACATCTGATAAATCTAAATTGCCATCAGTATCTGCCTCACAGCTATTTTCAGCATCAACACTACAACTTGAATTTCCCATAACTTCAACGTCAACATTGTTTTTTTCAGAGCTCATATTACCTGTCAGCCCCCTTTCTCCAGCAAAAATTAATAAAGTAAAACCTAACAAGATTATCCCAACAATTATTAGGCCCTTCAATTTTAAAAGCCTCCTTCGAAAATTATCTTATATTTCTAAATACATAACTATTATATCATATTTCTCGATAAATTAATAATAGTTATTATTAAGTGATTAATAAAATTAATCTAAAAATATAATATAATCCTACAGAAGCTACTCCAGCTGCTGGAGAAAGAATATATAGAACTATAAAATCTCCTTTATACTCCTCAGTCCTCCAGAAGATAAATATTTGATAAAGAAATATCACACCGGTAAACAAAAGTGATAAGATTACTAAATAGTTGGCCAGCTCAGGAGAGACCATGGTATCAATAAAGATATAACTGATAAATAAAACCAGGGATTCAAAGACCCAGGGAAATGAATAGAGGGCAAAACCTCCTCGCCTGGCCGGTTCATATCTATAATAGGCTGCTAAAAAATCTTCTTCAGTCGATTTAATCCATTTCTCACCATTATAAAGTTCAAGATAATGGGGAAACTGAAATGGATTGATCTTTATCTTACTGCCAGGAACTTTTAAATAAATAAGGATCAAAAACCTGCCAAACTCCCGGCTGAAAGAAAGAATAAACAGAATTATAATTAAATAGAATAATTGCCCGACTAACTCAATCATAATTACTACCTCCTGGCAAGCTTGCTCTCAAGCCTATCCAATCTATGGTCTAAAGCATCTCGTTTATCCTTCCAGTCCGAGATATAATACCGCCTGGAAAAAAGAAACTTCTTTGCCGTCTCAACTAATTTTAAGGCCGATCTATAATCATTTACCTGATGTTCGTAATACTTAGCCAGCTCAATCCAGGGAAAGAGGCCTCCTCGCTTCTCTCTAATCATAGCCTGCCAGATCTCAACTGCTTTTTCATGTAAATCAGCCCGTTTGTACTGCCAGGTCAGCTTAGTCTCAATCCTGGTCAGCAGTCTCTCTGAATCCTGCAATTCTCTGGACCTTTCATATAAGCTGATACTCTTTTCTAACTGCTCATTCTTCTCAAATAGATACCCTAAATTATAGGCCAGATTGCCATCCAAATCAATAGAATCCCCTAGCTTAACGACCTCAACAATCTGGTTGGCCAGACTTATCATAGAGATAATATCATCCTTATTATGCTCAATAATCGGTCGCAGCAGACTAAAATCTTTCCTTTTTAGATATCGAAAATACTGCTCAGGAACCTGGCTGCCATCAATATCTGCTCCCCGCTCAAAATCTATGACCTGCCATTCTAAAGCCTTCAGGCTGCAGGAGGGCAAATGCCGCCATAAACTTCTGGCAGGATGCAAAAGATCAATATGATTATCCAGGGCCGGCGGCTTCAGTCTATTCATAATAAATCTATCTTTTAAAAGAGGGAAATCATAACATTTCCCATTAAAAGTCACCAGGTTATTTCGCTCCTCAATTCTCCTGCTAACAGCCTCAAGCTGGTCAGGTTCTTCATCATAATCCCGCATGATATACTGCTCAAGAACAACTTCACTGCCGGCAAAATAGGCCATCCCGATCATAAACGCCACAGTTCCGGCACCTCCGGCCAGGCCTGTCGTTTCTGTATCTAAAAATAGCAGCTCCTCTTTTGCAATCCCTTCAGGCAGATCAAATAATTCCCCTGCCTCCTTAAAGGGATACTCAGGAAAATCTTCCAGCCTATAGCTGCCGTGCCTATAAGATAGAGGATATCGCTTCTCCTCAAGATAAACAGTGGCTGGCTCGCTAACTCTATTATCCTCTTGCCTTTTCTGACCTGGCATTTTCTTTAATTTTTCCCTTAGATTCATAATTATCGCCTCGCTTTAAGCTGGTCAGAATTAAATCTGCATCTTCCTTGGCAGTCAGGCCAACCTCACTGCCTGGGCCAACACAGGAAGGACAACCCTGCTCACAGGGACAGTCCGTTAATAGCTCATGGGCCCGGTCCAGCAATTTACCATGCACCCTAAATAGTTTTTCGCTTAAGCCAATCCCGCCAGGATAACTGTCATAGAAGAAAACAGTCGGCAGACCGGTAAAAGGTGACTTAATCTGAACAGTATTATTTAAATCCCTGGGATCAGCCAGCAAAAATAAGGGGGCAATATTCTCAATTAAGTTGGCAATTCCAATCAGCCCATTTTCCAGCTTATTCTGGCCAAGCTTTTCCTTTAACTCAGCCGGAGCTGTCAGCCAGTAGGCAGTCGTATGCATCTCCTGTTCTGGCAGATTAATATCGCCGTAACCAACATTTTCATGGCTGTTAAATTTAACCTTTTTAAACATTGTCGCCCTGGCAGTTACTGAAACTTCGCCATGGCCATAAAGCTTCTCGCCGACACCCTGACGTTCAAAATCCTCTAAAACCTTAAGCTCCACAGCCAGAGAGGCATCGGTATAATAATTGACATCCACCTTCTTAACCAGGGCCCGGCGGTCCTCAAAATCAAGCTCCTGAACCTGGTACTGATCGCCCCCGTGAATATAAATAGCCTTCTCATGAATAGTCGTCGGAGCGGCAAAATAATCAACCTTACCGATCACCTGATTCCGGTTGCCAGTCATATCTATCACAGCAAAATCATCACTGGAAGCACTCCGTAAGCTTATCTCCTGGGCCGGATACTTATCTGTCATCCAGTACCATCTGCCATTTCTAAAATGCAAGACCCTCTCTTCAACTAAATAATCTAAGATCTCAGCAGTCGACTCAACTCCAAAGACCTCGCCCTCCTCAAAGGGCAGTTCAAAGGCAGCACATTTAATGTGAGAGATTAAGATCAATAAATTATTCGGATTTATCAGCCCACTCTCAGGGGGCTGCTGGAAGAAATAATCAGGATGATTGATCATAAACTGATCTAAAGGGCTGGAGGAAGCAACTAAAATAGTCAGAGCCCGCTGCTGGCCCCGGCCAGCCCGGCCGGCCTGCTGCCAAACAGAGGAAACAGCCCCAGGATAGCCGGCAATCAGGCAGGCCTCAAGCTGGCCAATATCTATCCCTAACTCCAGGGCATTGGTACTGATAACCCCGAGAATCGAGCCATCCCGGAGCCCCTCTTCAATCCGCCGCCGCTCACCAGGAAGATAGCCGCCCCGATAACCGGCAATCTCACTATTAGCTGAAATCTCCTCCTTTAAATAGGAAAGCAGAAGCTCAGTATTAAGCCTGGTCCTGGTAAAGACAATCGTCGAAATCTTATTTTTCAGCAAGCGCCTGGCCAGATACTTGCTTTCCAGGACATAACTCTTTCTAATCCCCAGTTCCTTATTGACTATCGGCGGATTATAAAAGAAGAAATCCCTGGGCCCCTGGGGAGCCCCGTTATTATTAACAAGTTCAACATCTTTACCAATCAACCTGCTGGCCAGTTCAGCTGGATTGGCAATAGTAGCTGAAGCTGTAATAAAGACAGGGTCAGCCCCATAGAATTTAGCAATCCGCTTAAGCCGCCGGATCACATTGGCCACATGGCTGCCAAAAACCCCTCGATAACTGTGAACCTCATCAATCACAACATAATCAAGATTCTCAAAGAGTTTAACCCATTTGGTATGATGGGGCAGAATCCCGGTATGAAGCATATCAGGATTGGTCAGCACAATATGGCCGGCCTGACGGATACTCTTTCTAACCGAAGGCCTGGTATCGCCGTCATAGGTATAAGTCTTAACCCCGGCAGCCAGCTCCTCTGACAGCTCCAGTAACTCATTTAGCTGATCCTGGGCTAAAGCTTTAGTGGGAAATAAATAAAGAGCCCGGCTCTCCTCAGCTTTCAAAATCCTATCAAGGACAGGCAGATTATAACAGAGGGTCTTACCTGAGGCAGTCGGGGTAACCACCACCGTATCCCTGCCCTTCTGGATATGCTTAATCGCCTCAGCCTGATGGCTGTAAAGCCTTTCAATTCCCTGTTTCTTTAAAACATCTACCAAACTATCAGCTAACCCCTCTGGGAAATCAGCAAAGCTGGCCTCCTGGCCTGGCAGTTCCCTGTAATGGGTCACTTCATTTAAGTTCTTTAATTTATCAGCTAGTTGGACTAAATTCATTAAAAGATACCTCCCCAGCCAACATGCCAGAATAGAGCAGCCCAGAAATGAACCTGAACAGCAGCTAGAAACCCCTGCCGTCTGTACTGCCAGGCAGCCAGCATCCCAAGGCTGCCATACATTAATAACAACTGGACAAGTAAGAGTCCAGGAATATTAAAGATTGACTCAACTCCATAGCTATAAATTAGATTAGGCAAATACGAGAAAACATAAACTAACCCTGAAAAACCAGCCAGGGGCCAGAAAATCCGGTTGATAATCCTCTCCTTCGCCTCCAGGCCAATCCCCCCAAATTTTCTCCAGAGCAGGACAAGTAGATAGGCACCAAAGGGAATTAAAAATAACCGGAATAATAATTCACCACTTAAAGCAGAAATCAATACAAGCAGGATGGCCTCTGGAATTTCTGGCTGAGGCAGATACCCTAAATTATGTAAAGGAGCAAAGCTCAAATCTAAAAAGATATATAATAAGGTTAAGATAAAACCAATTAAAAAAGGTTCCAGCCAGTAACTCAAACCAGGGTATTGATCAGGCCAGATCCCAGGCAAGTTAAACTCCCTGCCAAGCTTTATTCCATATAAGCCTAAAATCCCGTATAAAAATAAAACTATTATCATATTCAGGACAATCTGTAAAACAACTGGTAAAGGCAGACTATTAGTAATAAACTGATTGCCACCAGAGATAAAACTATTGAATCCAGTCAAAATTGTTAGACCTGAAATCATGACCAGATATGTTTTAAGTTCCAAATTTCTATTGGCTTCCAACTAAACCCCTCCTGATAAAAAAGCCTGCTCAGAAAAAGAACCTTTTCTGGTCAGGCCCCACCTGATTTATCTTGCTTTTATCCAGACAAAAACCGATTCTCCTCCGGGAATGCTCCGGCAGTGCTGCGGCAGTGCTCCGGCTATGTTCCAGGAACAACTCACACCAGACCTATTATTAATTCATAATTCACCCTAATCAATTTAATTTATCCCTTAACAAATAAGAATATTCGAACATACGTTAATTATACCAGTTAAAAATCGTAACTGCAATCAGGCAACTTAGTATTTAACTATTTTCTATAATTATTTCCGGCGACTGGTATAAAAGAACGAGGCCAGCAGTGCCGTAACAGGGATTGTAATTATCAGACCTATAGTTCCAGCCAGCCCTCTAACCACTTCAGTGGCCACCAGATCAAAATTAATCAGGTCAACCCAGCCCCCACTAAAGTGATAAAATAAAATTAATAAAGAAAGGGAGCTGCCAACATAAGCCAGAATCAGAGTATTGGCCATCGTTCCGATTATATCTTTACCTGTAGCAATACCAATCTTATATAGCTTTCTGGCTGAAATCTTCTGATCATTCTTCCAGGTATTTTCTGTAAAAGAGGCTATCGACATGGCCACATCAGTAACTGCCCCTAAGGAACCAATGATAATTCCAGAAAATAATATCCCCTTGGGATCCAATTCAAGCCCTGAGCCAACCAACAGTCTGGCTTCTTCGTTACTAAGCCCGGTCAGACTTACAAGTTGACCGAAACCATAAGCCAGAAGACCTGCGACCAAAACACCGGTAACTGTACCTATAATAGCAATCAGAGATTTTAATTTCCAGCCCCCAATAATTCCATGAATTATTACAATCATAACTATTGAAACAGCAACTGTTGTCGGTATCGGAGCCGCCCCTTCAGCCAGAGCCGGAATCAGATAGAAAAATACAATCGCTAGGGTCAGCAACAGGGTGATAATCGTCTTAACCCCCTGCTTTTTGGCCACCACTACCAGCACCAATAAAGTCAGAACCCCTAAATATAAAAGTCCCCTTTCCCTGGCCAGGTCATAAAAGTAAGCATCAGCAACTTCACCATCTTCAATATAAGCCTGAAGGATTATTCTCTGGCCTTCCTCAAGCCGCTGATCACCATAAATAGTATTTTCCATAACAGCATGTTCTGCTTTAATAACCTCTCCGGCAAATTCTCCAGAACTGATTTCAACTTCCAGCATCTGTCTTAAACTTAAATACTCATCTGGATTCTCCTCAGTGGTTAAATCAACAATCCTACCCCGGAGATACTCCTCATTAGCATCAGGAGCAGGCTGCTGACCAAACTGATCAGAGCCCATCTCATCACCGCCAGAATCATCAACAGCCAGAGCAGGACCAGCCAGCAGAACCACCAATAAAAACACTATAAATACATATAATAATCTCTCTACTCTCTTCATTATCTAAATTCACCACTCCAATTATTTCTACTAACTATTTAATTCTAGCTGCTGGCTGATATTCCTGCTTATCTAATTAAAATAAAAAAGTCTCAACCAGAGCATTTCCAGTCGAGACAGCTAAATTCTATTTAATTTATCTTATTTTCCTCTTAAATAAATCCCCTTAAGATTCGGTAAAGCTTCGGCCTGAGTTCGGTTCAGGCTCGGTTCAGCTTCGGTTTAATTACGGCCCAATTTCGCTTGCGCCTGGGCTTCATTTTAATTCCAACTTGAAATCCCTCTATTAATGAGGGAAACTAATAGGTTCCGATTCTTTAATAAAAGCCTGACTATCCCAATAGAAACAACAAAAAAGTAAACTGATAGAGCCATAGCTCCAAAGAAGGAATAAAATAACGGCAAGAAAAATGTAGCTATTCCAAAAGCAAGTGTCAATAAACCTAACTGAATCTGAAAAGTATAAATCTTATTCTTAACTAACTTATCGTTAGTTTTATAAATTTTAATCTCATTTTTATATAATAAAAGTCCTGCTAAAGAAAATAAAAGTCCTATAAATATCAGCGAGTAAATAATAGACCATCCCCTAAAAATATTTCTTAGATTCACCGTTATATATCTTATCACAGCCATCTAAGAAATGCAACCAGTTTAAAGTGCAGCCAACCTGAAAATTTAAACTGCTTCTGCTCTTTCTAAAGTTTTTAGAGACAGGTATTGATCTTTATGCCGATATAATGGTCTAACCCTGCCTGAACGGACAGCATTAATAAAATCTATTTCATTATTAACCTCTGCTTCAACTTCAGTTATATATTTACCAACTCGCCCAGGTCTATGGGCATCACTCCCACCTAAAAGGGGCAGATTATTATAATTTGCAGATTTCCTGGCCAAATAATTATTCCTGTTACTGGTTGAACCATTTAAACCCTCAATTCCATGGAGCAACTCAGCTAAATTATCTATATTATCACCAATCCCCCGATAATTATTCCTAAAGGGATGGGCTGCAATGGCAATTCCACCAGCCCTTGCAACTTCTGCTAAAAGAACATTTGCCGGAATAACTTTATCTGGCAGCCTGTCAAGACCAAAGACTAAAATATCTCCCTGCCTGGTAAGAACCTCAGCTCCAACAATAATCTTTAAGTCATAAATAGCTTCATATTTATCAAGATAAGCCTTAAAACCTTTACTTTCATGGTCTGTTATACAGACCCCATCCAGCCCTGCTGCCACAGCCTCTTCAAAGACCTGCTCAGGACTCAGATGACTATCAGCTGAAAATAAATTTTCATGTACATGAATATCGAATAACATCATCTCACCACCAGCCATTTATTTCAAAAACAACTGGTGCCATTATATCGAATTTCAAATAATAAGTCAACAAATTTTATAGAATATATAAAATAGTTTTATAAGAATTAAATTAACCTCTAAAATTCTCCTTCTATCATTTCAAAGACCGACTTCCAATTTAGAGACTGGACAGCCTTTTTATATTCAGTATCCTTTAAGAAGTCCAGCTCAGCAATTTTAGCAAGCTGTTCCCTGACTGCAGCTGCAAGCCTCTTCTCATAATCAGGCAGTTCTGATTCCACCGGTTTATCAACATCCTTAAGCGGCGGCAGCTCAACAAAATCTATCGTCCCGGCTTTTTTAATATATCCTGGTATTTTATTCCTTACCCCAGGCAGATCGCTGCAAACAACCCGCAGGCCTGATGCAAGGGCTTCCAGGATCACCAGGGCAAAACCTTCATAGAATGAGGGCAGACATAACAGATCAGCTGACCTTAATCTTCTGGCAACCTCAGCCTGACTGAGCTGGCCGGTAAATTCAACTTCCTGTTTTAACTGATTGGCCCTATCTTTAATCTCCTGAGCCTCAACTCCCTGCCCTGAACCAATAAATGTAATTTTTAAATTCTTATCACTTATCATTTCAAGAGCTCTAATCAAGGAAATAACACCTTTCGAATAACTCAATTTACCGACATAAACTAGTTCAGGCTTCTCTTTACTCTGTTTTTCAATAAACTCTTCATCAGTCGGCAAAGAAAAATACTGGCTATTATAACCTAATCCAGTAACCTTAATCTTATTTATCCCGATTGAAAAGTGCTTGGCTATCAGCTCTTTCTGGACATCATTTAGAGCAAAAACCTGATCTAGATAACTCAATCCCTCTCTAAGTTCAGCTCCAAAACCAGGATTCTGCTTTAACTGCCTGATTCCAGTCCCGTGGCAGATCGCCATGACCTTTAAATCCTGAAATTTTTTAGCAATTGCTCCAGATAATAACCAGAGATGATGAGTAAGAATTACTGGATCATTAAAACGCTCTAATACCATTTCTAGTTTTGAAAAATAAGCCTTTAAAAACCTATCCTTCTGCTCGGCACTCATATTTTTATACTGACTGCTGGGATAAGGCATATTGTCGCTCATACCAAAGGGAGCAAAGTTTAGCTTATCTGAATTAAATAAAACAGGATAAAAATCTTCTCTGGCAATTCCAGCTAAATCCTGAAATGAACTCTCTTTAATCGCTGCCCCAATTACAGCCTGACTGTAACCGGCCTCTGCAGCATCATTATAAAGGGCCTGAAGATAAATACCGCTCCCGGTCATTGCCGGTCTCTGACCAAGTATTTGAACCAGTTCTTTAGTCATTGCCATCAGTCCTATTTCCAGTCTCCTCAGCAGGATCAATATGAACTAAAACCTCTTCAGCTTCCTCATACTTATCAAGTAATTTTGACTTGACCCTGGCCGCAATTTCATGACCTTCTTCAACAGTTAAGCTAGGTGAAACTGCTATTTTAATATCTAAATATAAAACAGGCCCATTATATCGGCCTTTAATTTCAAATATATTTTTAACTCCATCAATTTCAATAATCTGATTTTTAATCTCCTGGATTTTCTGATCAGAGGGTGCCTTCCCTAACAGGGTCACAAAACCTTCCTCAAGTATCTCGTAACCCACTTTAAAGACCATTACTGCCACAACCATACCAGCCACAGGATCTAAAAACCAGAACCCCAGCCTGGCAGCTGCAATTCCCAATAAAGCGGCAATTGAAGAATAGGCATCGCTCCTGTGATGCCAGGCATCTGCCTTTAAGGCCTGGTTATCTGTCTCTTCCCCGGCCTTCATCGTATATCGATACATCAACTCTTTAACCACAATTGAAATAAAGGCAGCATATAAGGCCATAGTCCCTGGAATTGAAACTTTACCTGCCAGAAGGTTGCCGGCCATATTATAGGCTAAAAGAGAGGCGGTTATGAAAAGAAGCATCCCGATCATTACTGCAGCCAGGGGCTCCGCCTGACCGTGACCGTAATGATGATTATCATCAGGTGGCTTGCTAGCAAAAGAAACAGCCAGAAGCACCCCGGCTGAAGAAGCTATATCAGAAATCGAATGGAAACCATCAGCCACCAGGGCTGCACTGGAAGCCAAAAAGCCCACTATAATCTTTAATAATGCCAGCAAGATATTGGCAATTATTGTTACCTTCAAGACCCGCTGACCGATATCAGTTCTAGTTTTAGTAAACATTAAACCCACACCTTTATAGAATTAATTATTAGTAACTAATTCTATACTAACATATCAACCTTATATAAGTCTAGAGAATTGCTAATAAGTCTCCCTTTCACCAGTGTCCATATAGATAACTCGCTCACAGATATTTGTTGAATGGTCACCAATTCTTTCAAGAAATCTGCTGATAAATATTAAAGAAGTTGCCTGTTCAACTATCGAAGCATCTTCAACCATCATCTCAAGTAACTCCCTTAAAATACTCTCATCACATTCATCGACCTTTTCATCCTCTTTAGCAATATTTCTGGCAGCAGAGCTATCAAATTTAATAAAGGCATCCAAGCTGTCATTTAAACGTCTAATAACTGTTTCAGTCATTTTAGGAATATCAATCAGTGGTTTAATCAGAGGCTCATTACCGATTTCTAAGACCTTTTCAGCAATATTTACTGCATGGTCACCAATCCGCTCAAGATCAGTTGCCAGCTTGGAAATAACAATTATAGTTCTCAAGTCTCCTGCGACTGGCTGCTGTAAGGCTATAAGTTTTGTACTCATCTCTTCAAGCTTTATTTCCATCTCATCAATAATATCATCATCCTCAATCACTTCTTCAGCCTTTCTTAAATCCTGTTCCTGTAAAGCATCAATACTTTTCTGAATAGCTTCTTCCACCCTACCGGCCATAACCAACATTTCATTCTTCAATTCGTCTAACTTTTCCTGATAATTTCTTCTCAATCTCATACCTCCTAACATAAATCTCCAAATTTAATACCTTCTCATTAATAATTTTAACATAATAATGTAAACTTTGCTTTAAATTTATGTTAACAAATGATTAACAGAAAGAAGTTTTTTAAATCAAGACTTTCTAGGCTATTTCAAGTCTAAATTTAAATATAGAACCCTTTCCAGGCTGACTCTCTATTTCAATATTAGAGCCATGATTCTGGACTATATGCTTAACTATAGAGAGTCCAATCCCGGTTCCGCCTTTTTCCCTCGACCTGGCCTTATCAACTCTATAAAACCTTTCAAATATTCTTCTTTGTTCAGACTCACTAATTCCAATTCCAGTATCTTCAACTTCAATAACCACAGATTTAGATTCTTCAGAAAAATAAGACCTAATAATAACTTTTCCATTCTCTGGAGTATACTTAATAGCATTATCAACCAGATTATAAATAACCTGCTCTATCTGTTCTGGAATCATTTTAACTTCAGGTAATTCTTCAGGATATTCTGGAATCAATTTAATCTTTGAATCTAAAGCTTTATCCTGCAGCCTTTGAAAGGTATTATCTAAAATAGTAACTAAATCTTCAGTTTGTAAATCCAGGCTCTCCCCTTCAATTTTTGAGAGCTGTAAAAGGTCATTTACCAGTAAATACATTCTGTCTGCTTCACTTTTAATAATTTTCAAAAATTTATTCTGCAGTTCAGCTGAAATCTCATCTGAGTCTTCAACAAGCGTCTCAAGATAACCTATTATAGAAGTAAGCGGTGTTCTCAATTCATGGGAAACATTGGCTACAAATTCCTGCCTTACTTTTTCCAGCCTCCTCAGTTCAGTTAAATCAGTTAAAGTAATGATTGTGCCGGCCTTTTCATCATTTTGGTCCAGTAAATCTGTCAGATGGGCTCTTAAAATTCTACCACCTGGCTGCAGAGTAATTTCAAAAGTTTCATTTGAGCCCTCATCAATATTTTCAGCATCTAACATCTCTATAAATTGATACTGTCTGATCACTTCATTAATTTTTTTGCCAATTAAGTTTTCTTCGTTAATCCCTAACATTTTTTTTGCTACAGGATTAAACATAATTATATTTTTATTTTTATCAACAGATATAACCCCATCCATCATCCCTTTAAGGATGGCTTCTCTTTTCTTGATCTCCTGATCAAGCTCATCTAATTTAGCTTCTAGTTCATTTGACATTTTAGTAAAACTTCTATTCAATTCTCTTATCTCTTTATTGCTCTGCATAGTTTTTAGATTCTTTTTAAATTTACCCTGACTTATCTCTTTAGACTTTAAATTGAAATCTGAAAGAGATTTAGTTAATGATTTAGAAATCCATAAAATTATCACTACACTAATCAGCAAAATAAACCCAAAGAATATTAAATAATTCTTTCTGTTTTCTGCCAGGGTTTCTTCAATTGAACTTAAAGACTGTGCTATCCTCAGATAGCCATAAGTCTGACCATCAAAAACTACTGGCTTGACAATATATAAAAAGGATTCTAAAAGGGTATCGCTAAATCTTATTGATTGACCATAATCCTGTTCCCTTTCTACTAGATCAAGTACTTCCGGTCTGGTGTCATGGGGTTCCATCTCCTCAGCAGCAAAGTCAGTATCATATAAAACAGTTCCATCCTCAGCAATCACAGTTATTCTTCTGCTATCATTAATATTTAAACTTTCAATATAATCTTCAAAATTAATTTCCAGATCTTTTTCAAATAAAATCTGTCCACTGTCAATTAATAAATCAGCCTCTTTTAATAAATTCTGTTCCAGTTCTGAAATATAAAACTCCTTCTGATACTGCTGATTATAAAAAAATATAAAGGCAACAGTTACCACTTGTAGAACCAGGAAAACAATTAATAACTGCTGTCTTAAACTCAATCTATTCCAGCGCCACAAATTTATAACCTACTCCCCTTACAGTCTTTATAATATCCTGGCTGATCTTCTTTCTGATTCTGCGAATATGAACATCCACAGTCCTGGTATCTCCATAGTAATCATAACCCCAGATCTTATTTAAGAGATTATCCCTTGAAAAAACTCTATCAGGATTTTGTAATAATAATTTAATCAACTCATATTCCTTTGGAGTTAATTCAATTATTTTATCATTAAAAATAGCCTGATGGGAAGTTAAATTAATAGAAAGTTTTCCGCTGGATATTACCTCAGTCTCCTTATCTGAATTCTTATAATCTCCAGTTCTTCTCAAAACTGCTTTAACCCTTGCAATTAATTCCCTCATACTAAAAGGCTTACTGACATAATCATCGGCCCCCATCTCTAGCCCAATTACTCTATCAATTTCTTCAGTCCTGGCAGTTAACATAATAATTGGAAGTCTTTTAAACTTTTTTTCTGATTTAATCTTTTTACATAAAGACAACCCATCAATACCTGGCAGCATTAAATCTAGTATAATTAAATCAATCTCTTGAGCTTCTAAAATATCAATTACCTGGTCACCCCGACTTGCCAGGACGACCTGATAATCCTCTTTTTCCAAATTATACTTTAATAACTCTCTGATATTTTCTTCATCATCAACTGCAAGAATCTTTTTAGTCATTCTATCTACCTCCAAAAAAGTTATGCTCCGCTTTAAAAAACAGGGCAGCTTCTTATTAATGCTCCATTAGTATATGGGCGATATCTGCCATAGAATCAGTTAAATGTTCAATATCTTCAATTGCCTCTAAATATATTATACCAGCAGTTGGATCGCAGGTTCCCTTTTTTAATCTTTCAAGATGGTCTGCCCTATATTCCAATTGAAGACTATCCATCTTTTTCTCTCCATTTAATAATTTAGGAATTAAATCATAGTCCTCTTCTTCTATTAAGTTCTGGCTCTTATCAAGCAGATCGTCGACAAAAACAATAACATCATCAATAGTTTTATTAGCCTCATCTGAAAATTTGATCTTATTTTCTGAAATATAATAAGATAAATCAGCAAGATCATCTGCATCATCAGCCATACTTTCAATCTAATCAATTAATGCTATGTAAAAATCTCTATAGCGGATATCTTCGTCAGATAAGCCTTCCCTGGAAAGTGAAGTTAAAAAGTGTAAAAGATCTTCTTCAATTTCATTTATTATCTCTTCTTTTTTACAACCTGATCAGCCAGTTTAATATTTCCCTCTTTAAATCCCTGCATTGATTCATCTACCATATCACTGGTAATATCGTGCATTCTCAAAACTTCTTTTTTGACCTGCTCTAAGGCTAAACCTGGAGTTGAAAGCATCCTTTCATCAACATAGGTCAAGGCCCTTTTAATTGATAAATCTTCACCAGGAATAAATTTATATAATAACTTTTCAAAAAATCCTATAAATGGAAACTAGATTATGGTATTAACAACATTAAAAACTGTATGAGTATTAGCCAGCATCCTCTCAGTACTTCTTTCAGTTCAAAAATATTAAAAAGGTGTAACATAAAATTTTCAATCCAGCCAAGAAAACCAGGGAAAATATAAATCATTAATTACACAACAACTGAACCAAAAATATTAAAGGCCAAATGAGCTGCTGCAGCTCTTTTACTGGTTAAATTTGCTCCAATATTAGCACCCATAATTACCCCGATAGATTGGGCCAGGGTTAATAAACCGGCATTAACAAAACCTATAACCATAACAGTCGTTGCACTACTACTCTGGATGATCGCTGTCACACCGGTTCCTATAAGGATTCCCTTAATCGGTCTATCAGTAAGAGAAGATAAAAGATGACGCAATCTCTTACCTGATACTTTTTGCAAACCTTCACTCATCTGTTTCATTCCATATATAAATAAACCAAGCCCTCCAAACAGGCCTATTAACATCGAAGCATCCAAGAATATCTCTCCTTTAACGGGTATACTTGTCTGCAACTGAAGAGGCTGCATAAGCTTCTGGCTTGATTAATGCCTCATAACCACTGCCGACCACCATACCGACCACTTCTTTTATAATTGTGCTAGTTGGACCATTCTCGCCCACATCTACATGTATTTCCACTTCTATATCTTCATCTAATTCAGTCTCTTCAGATAACATTCTGGTAATTTTACTGGCAACTTCAAGGCTGCAGGAAACTTCATAAAATATTCGCTGTTTAAAACCGCCTTTAGTATTTACCTTGCGCCGGTGATAAAAGAATCTGCCCCCTCGACCAACTCTATAAACCACTATTGCAGTTACAAATGATGATCTTGGATCATTGGGTTGAGAATCAGTGCCTATTATTAACTTGTAGGCATGTTCAGGTTGGTCCTTAATAAAATTAAGAACAGAATTATAGGTTTCTTTTAAAGTCAATCTGCCATCAGTTGGACTAATAAATTCCATAAGATCACCGATTTCTTAAAGTAATTTTGCCAGCTTATTGCTCAATTTAATAATCCTTTTTATAGATAATTTTTCGCCACGAATTTTTGGATCAATTCCAGCACTGGCAAGAGCTTCATCCACAATATCCCTTGGAAAATCAACCTGAGCAGCCTTTGAGAGAGAGTTCCGAATTATTTTTCTCCTCTGCTGAAAGATAGCCCTGACAACTTTAAAGAATATATCCTCATTATCTGCTCTTTCTGGATAAGGTTTTTTTAAATCCAGAGTTATAATCGCCGATTCAACTCTTGGTTGAGGGATAAATACCTCTGAAGAAATATAATGCTCTATCTCTGCCCTGGCATAATACTGAACTGCAATACTTAAAGTACCATAATCTTTTCCCCCTGGTTCAGCAACTATTCTTTCTGCAACCTCTCGCTGAACCATTAAAACCATCTTCGCCGGCCTGGTCTCTCTTTCTAAAAACAATCTGATTAATGGGCTGGTAATATTATAGGGCAAATTTGCCATTAACTTATAATCAAGATCTTTAAACTCATTTGTCCTTAATAACTCTTCTAAATTATATTCCAGAATATCAGCTTCTACTAATGAAAAATTATCATGCTCAGAAAGCTCACTTTCTAAAATTGCACAGAGTTCTCTGTCCTTTTCAACTGCTAGCAGCTGCCCATCTGGAATTTCCTCTAAAATTCTTACTGTTAAAGCCCCCAGACCTGGACCAACTTCAATAACATTATCAGTTTTCTCTAAATCAGCACTCTCTATTATTATATCAAGAATATTGCCATCAACTAAAAAATTCTGCCCAAAAGACTTTTTAGCATACAAATCATGTTTTTTTAATAAACTCTTAAGACCAGTGGGACTTACAGGATCAAATTCATCATTTTTTTCCATTAGTTTCTCTGTTCCCAGTCAGACAAAAATTTCTCAAGGCCTTCATCTGTCTTTGGGTGGATAACCATTTTCTTAAAAACATCATAGGGTATAGTTGCTATATCAGCACCAACTCTGGCTGATTCCAGAACATGCTGAGGATGTCTTATGCTGGCAGAAATAATTTCTGTGGCCAGGTCATGGGTATAAAAAATATCAACAATATCTTCAAGAACACCTACTCCTTCACTGCCTATATCATCAAGCCTACCGATAAAAGGACTGACATAGGTAGCCCCTGCTTTAGCAGCCAGAAGCGCCTGGTTGGCTGAAAATACCAGAGTTACATTAGTCTTGACCCCTTCAGAACTTAATTGACTGACAGCATTTAAACCAGCAGGAATTAAGGGTATCTTAACTACAATATTATCAGCTATAGCTGCCAGTCTTCTGCCCTCTTTAACCATCTCTTCTGTTGAAGTACCAATAACCTCAGCACTAATTGGACCTGAAACAATTTCAGTAATATTAGCGATTACTTCTTCAAACTCAATTCCGCCTTCTTTAGCAATCAAACTGGGATTAGTTGTAACACCATCAAGGATGCCCCAGTGATTAATCTCTTTAATTTCATCAATATTAGCTGTATCAATAAATAATTTCATCTATTACCACCTCTTAGAATTTATACTAGTTTAACAAGCCCATATTTCAATGATTTAATCACAGCCTGAGTTCTATCATTGACATCTAGTTTTCTTAAAATATTACTGACATGGTTCTTTACTGTTTTTTCACTAATATAAAGTTCTTCTGCTATTTCCCGATTACTCATACCTCTGGCCAGCAGTCCTAAGACTTCATGTTCCCTATTACTCAATAACTCATTATAATCAGTAGGTTTTTCATCATCAGTATCTAAATCCTGGGAAACTGTTCTGGGAAAGACTGTTTCTCCAGCTAAGACTCGATTTATGGCATCCTGCAACTCTTCTGATGTTATATCTTTTTGTATAAAACCTTCAGCTCCGGCTGAAGTAACCTTATAAATATATTCTTCATCATCATGAATCGTTAAAATTATTACTTTGACTTCTGGACTTATTTCCTTTATTTTGCGAATTGCATTAATTCCATTCATTCTTGGCATATTCAGGTCCAATAAAACCAGATCTGGAAAATGTTCTCTAACCTTTGAAACAGCCTCAAGGCCATCTCCTGCTTCACCTACTATTTCTATATTATCAAATAGATCAAGCAGTTTACAAATTCCTTCACGAACTAATTCATGGTCATCTGCTACTAATACTTTTGTCTTTTCCATTTAAAAATCACCCTTTCCTCTCTATATCCAGGGGAAGAACAATACTAATTCTGGTTCCTTTACCTGGTTCTGAACTAATTTTAAAATCTCCCTGAAGAAGTTTACAGCGTTCCTTCATAGATATTATACCATATGAGTTCTCAAAGTCACCATCCTGATTAAAACCTTTTCCGTCATCAATAATTAAAATCTTAATGTCATTTCTAGTAAATTCTATCTGAACCCGACCACTATTGGCATCTGAATGTTTTCTCATATTTGTTAAAGCCTCTTGCACCAGCCTAAAAATAGTAACTTCAAAGGAAGGAGGCAATGATCTCTCTTCTCCACGGATTATCAACTCAACCATAATTCCTGATTCAGTTGTAAAATCATCAATATATTTTCTCAAAGTAGGAACCAGTCCTAAGTCATCTAATGACATCGGCCTTAAATCATAAATAATTTTTCTTATATCTTTAACTGAAGAACGAACAATTTCTTTAAAATCATTAAGCTCATCAAGTGCCTGCTCTTTATCCTCTTTTAAAATCTGTTGAACCACTTCAGTTCTCAAGACCAGATTAGCCATAGATTGAGCTGGACCGTCATGAATCTCTCTGGCCACTCGTTTCCTTTCTTCTTCCTGGGCCTGGATGATTTTAAAAGCAAGCTGTTCTCTATTTCTTAAATCATCAAACTGATCATTAATATCCACCAGTTCACCATCGAGAAAATCTTTAACAACTCCCATCCGGCCAACCAGACTTTCAGCCTTATTATTCGTCTTTTCCATTTTTTTATATCTTTCTTCTAATTCTCTCCTTCTTTGCTGTAATTGTTCCTCTTTTTCTCTCAAAACAGCAATCTCAACTGAAGTATCTTCAGCCAGCTCATAAACCTTTTTAATTTCCCTTTCTGAATACCTGTCAAACTGCTGGCTAACCTCCATCAATCTCTGTCTTGCCTCTTTATTTTCTTGCTCCTTATTATCTAACTTATCGATAACCTCATCAATCTCCTGCTGAATCAATAAAAGTTCATTTTTTATATTCTCAAGTTCTTCCCTGGAGGATTCGGCAATTGCAAAAACATCCTGGGTACTGTCTTCAATAAAAGAAACCGTCTTTGCCAGAATATCTTCTAAATTATTCCCCAGACTATCTGAATCAGCCAAGATAACCACCTGCTTTCTAGGTCACTGGATTTTTAACTTCGCCACCTGTTAAAGCTGCAACTAAATCAGAAGCCGCCTTTTCAGCCAGTTCATAACGGGCTTCCTTTGAGGCACTCCCAATATGAGGAGTTAAAACTACATTATCAAGCTCTAATAAGCCTGGTTCTACATCAGGTTCGTTTTCAAAAACATCTAAAGCTGCTCCGGCTATAACCCCTTCTTTTAAGGCCTCCACCAGAGCTTTCTCATCAATTATTGGACCTCTACCTGTATTTATTATATAGGCTGTTTCTTTCATTATTTGTAGTTCTTCTGTACCAATCAGGTGATATGATTCAGAATTTAACGGCGCATTTATTGTTATATAATCTGACTCAGCCAGTAATTGGGGTATATTTTTATATTCAACCCCTAACCTCTTTTCAGTAGTCATCGACAGCCTGGTCCTTTTATTATAAGCAATTTCCATATCAAAGCCGGCGGCTTTTCTGGCAACAGCCTGACCTATATCACCAAAGCCAATAATACCAAGTTTTTTACCGTAAATATCATTACCCATCAACAACTGAGGACCCCAGCCGTCAAATTTTCCAGCTCTTAAAAACTTATCTGCTTCAACAACTCTTCTGGCAACTGCCATTAATAAAGCCCAGGTTAATTCGGCAGTAGCTTCTGTTAAAACTTCAGGTACATTGGTGGCTATAATTCCTGCTTCTCTGGCAGCCTCAACATCTATGTTATTATAACCAACAGCCAGATTACTTACTGCCTTTAAATCAGGACAGACCTCTATTAACTCTCTATCAATTTCATCGCTTAACATTACCAGAGCTCCATCTTTATCCTTTAAATTTTCAATCAGTTCTCTCTTTGAAAGCTGTTCATCTTTTTGATTAACTGTTACCTCACAATTTTCTTTCAGGATATTCATTCCAGTTTCTGGAATGATTCTGCTTACATAAACTTTTGGTTTATTCAAGCTACCACCCCTATAATCTTTCTCTCTGATAATCTTTGGCCTCTTCTTCGCCTCGAACAACTCTTAAACCTCCAGAAGCAAGATGCTCCATCTCCTCTGCCCCTGGATAAATGAAGACAGGTGCCAGATAGGAAATCATCTCTTCAATAGCATCTGTCAGGTATTCAGAGTTAGCAAGTCCTCCTGTTAAGAAAATGGCATTAACTTCTCCTTTTAAAACAGACGCCATTGCTCCAATCTCTTTGGCAATCTGATAAACCATTCCATCATAAATAAGCTTAGCCTTCTGATCACCAGCAGAAATTCTATCTTCAATCTCTCTGCCATCTGCTGTACCTAAATAGGCAGTCAGCCCCCCTTTTCCTACTAATTCTTTTTTGAACTCTGATTGTTCAGGCCTATTTTCGAAGATATAATTTACCAAATCCAGGGCAGGTAATGTTCCAACTCTTTCAGGAGAATAGGGGCCTCCCTGATTGGCGTTGTTTACATCTACTATTTTACCATATTCCAGGGCAGCAATGGAAATCCCGCCTCCTAAATGAACTCCTATCTGATTAATTTCATGAAAGTCTTTTCCTAACTCATTTGCAACTTTTCTGCCAACAGCCTTTAAATTCAGAGCATGTGACTGACATTTTCTTGGCAGTTCTGGTAAACCAGAAAGTCTGGCTACAGGTTTAAATTCATCAACAGCAACTGGATCAACTATATAAGCCTCTGCCTTAGTTTCATCAGCAAAATTATAGGCAATAATAGCAGCCAGATTTGAAGCATGCTCACCATTTTTCCCGACCTTTAAATCCTCAACAATCTCTTCACCAACCAAATAGGTGCCTCCAGGAATTGGGTCAAGCAAACCTCCCCGAGCAACAAAAAAATCAAAATCCTCAAGCTGATAGCCTGCTTCTTTAACAGCTTCAAAAATTAATTCCTCTCTCCAGTTTAACTGATCAATTATCTTATTAAATTCATCTATTTCAACCCTTGAATGGTTCAAGGTTTCTGCCCATTCCTCTTTATTACCATTGAAAATAGCTATTTTAGTTGAAGTTGAACCAGGATTAATTATTAATGACCTTTCCAAAACTCTCACCCCACTTAATTATTATTTAACTCATTTAAAGCCTTAGCCGGCCAGCTTTTATCCTTTAATTGGGCCCGACCAACACCTACAAGTTCTGTTCTTCCAGAAACCAATAATTTTTCTGCAAAACTCGCTGTTTTAATTCCACCAGCAATTAATATTGGTGGCAGCTCAGATTCATTTATCTGATTTTTAAATTCATCTGCCAAATAAGCAGTAAAACCTTCCTGGCCTTCATCTAAGACACCATAACCCTTTAAACCCCCAGATAAATCCAGTAAGTCGATAGAATCAAGATATGGCCTAATACCTTCAGCTGCTTTCCCAGGTTTTAAACCATCTTCTTCTGAATCGTCAGCCCCTAACCTGAGCCCAAGGGGATAGTCATCACCAACAACTTCCCTGACAGCTTCAATTACCTCTCCAATAATTCGAAATCTATTAGCTAATGAACCTCCGTATTCATCTTCCCTTTTATTTGTCAGAGGCGAAATAAACTGATTTAATAAATAACCATGGGCGGCATGAATTTCTATAAAGTTAAATCCAGCTTCTTTAGCAATTCTTGCAGATCTGGAGTATAATTCAATTAATTCATCAATATTTTTTCTAGAAAGCTTTTCAATACTATAATCTCCCTCAACCCCCGGCGGTTTAACTCCAGAAGGTGAGTAAGATTTCTGACCAGTAACTTCTGGATCAGCCTTTGCCCCTGCATGGGCAAGCTGAATGCCGGCAGCTGACCCTGCTGATTTAATTAAACTGGCAAGTTGCTTTAATCCTTCTAATTTATCACCATCATTGACCGCCAGTTGATTTGCACTGGCCTTGCCAGCCTCATCAATATAACAATGTTCTACAATCATCAAACCATTTCCTGTCCGCTCTCTGTAATAATCTAATAATTCATCAGTTACCTTACCATTATCGGTAGCCTTTTCACTGGCTAATGGTGGCAAAACAATTCTATTTTTTAAGATTAAATTATTTATCTGAATCGGAGTCAGTAATTTATAGGTTTCAGGCATCTATTCTGCCTCCTTCAAAAAATCAACTAGATCATTGACTGCTCTTTTTTCATCATTTCCTTCAGCTCTAATTATTATTCTATCTCCTTTACCTGCAGCAAGGGCCAGCAGACTAATTATACTCTTGCCATTAGCTGGCTCTCCATCATGAACAATTTCTATTTCAGAATTATATTTACCTGCCCTTTCAACAAAACTGGCTGCCGGTCTTGCATGCAGACCATATTTACTTGTTATTTTTATCTCCCTTTCATACATCTTTATTTCCCCCTGACAAACCCAGTTAATTCTCTAAATGCTTCAAATATTGCTTTAGTTTCTGCTCCAACCTTTCCATTACCAACAACTTTATCGTTTATCTGAACAACTGGCATAATTTCTGTAGTAGTTCCAGTTAAAAAAACCTGATTGGAATTAAGTAATGTATAATAAGGAATACTTTCTTCGTTAACTTTAAAGCCTAATTTCGGTGCAAGTTTATTAATTACTGTCTGCCTGGTTATGCCATTTAAAATATAATTTGTTGCAGGAGGAGTTATAATTGTATCATCTTCAACAATAAATATATTAGAACTGGAGCCCTCTGTAATAAAACCATCTCTTGTCATTACAGCTTCATAGGCACCTGATTTTTTAGCTTTCTTTTTAGCCAGTATATTCGGTAAAAGAGCTATAGATTTAATATAACAGCGGGACCAGCGTTCATCAGGAAGAGTTATAATCTTAACTCCTTCCTCGAAATATTTTTCCGGATTAGGATTTAATGGTCCTGCCTTCATTATAATTATTGGCTCCATCTCATCTGGATATGCGTGACTTCTTGGTGCGGCCCCACGAGACACCTGTATATAAAGTTTAGCATTCTTATCTGCAAAATCTGTTTCTGCTAAATAATTTTTAGCTTCCTTGATTAAAATATCAGCTGGAGGTATTTCAATATCAATTTCACTGGCTGAAAAGACCAGCCTTTCCATATGCTCTTTTAGTGTAAATGGCTCACCCTGATAAAATGCTACTACCTCATAAACCCCATCAGCAAATTGATAACCTCTATCTTCTATGTCAATACTAGCGTTTTCTCTATTTATTATCTTGCCATTTAAATAAATTTTTTCAGTCATTTATCTACCCACCTATTTATATTTTTTAGAAAAAATAATTAATTATTCTAATTAACAGATTTAAAATAAGACTCACAATAATCATTGTAGTAATTGGAAAATATAAATTAAAGTTATCTCTTTCAATTCTAATATCTCCAGGTAAATTTCCAAACCAGTTAAATAAATTAAAACCTGATAAGACAATTAGTCCTATTAATATCAATAAAAAACCTATGCTAATAATTAATTTCCCAATCGTCTCCATATCAAACATAATCTATCACCTAAATCAATCTATTTTAAAGAGGTCTAAACCATTTTGAGTAGTTATTTCTGCAACTTTTTCAATAGTAAGATTATGGCATTTAGCTACCTGCCTGGCAACCTCTTTTACCCTGGCAGGTTCATTCCGCCGTCCCCGGTATGGTTCTGGCGACATATAGGGTGAATCTGTTTCAACTAAAATTTTTCTAATTGGTGTATTACTAACTATTCTTCTCAACCACTCAAGATTATTAAATGTAATTAAACCAGTAAAACCAATATGAAAATCTAAATCTAATAATTCTTTAGCCATTTCTGCACTACTGGAATAACAATGAACTACACCTCCATTTTCAGAATCCCATTCCTCTCTCAAAATATTAAGTGTATCTTCTTCAGCCTCTCGACTATGAATTATTACTGGCAAATCAAGGCTGGAGGCCAGCCTTAACTGGGCCCTAAATGCCTGCCGCTGCTCATCCCTTGGTGAATTATCATAATGATAATCTAAACCAATCTCACCAAAAGCTATAACTTTTTTACTTTCTGCTAATTTTTCAAACTTTTTAGCAATCTCAATATTATAAATTGAGGCCTCATGGGGATGAATTCCAACTGCAGCGTATATATCAGGAAACTCCTCTGCTAATTTCACAGCTCTCTGACTTGATTCTAAGTCAGCCCCACAATCCAAAATGTATTTAACTCCCTCTCTTCTAGCTCTTTTAATAACCTTATTTCTATCTTTATTATATCTTGGAAAGTCTATATGTGCATGTGTATCAAATAACTCCATTAATTATCACCTTTCTATATATATAATTCTTTGTCCCTATTATATCCTGCTCTCAGGGTCTATGCAAGATATAAAAGCCAAAGAATTTAAATGTATTCAACTATATGGTATAATAAACGAGAAAATTAGTGAAATAATTACGGAGTTGATTAATTTATGAAGATGTATTTTGATAATGCAGCAACAACTAAGGTATCAAAAAAAGCTGCAGAAACTGCTTATAAAGTAATGACAGAGGATTATGGAAACCCTTCATCAGTCCATAACCCAGGAATTGAAGCAGATAAAATTCTAAAAAAGAGTCGCAATACTATTGCTAATTATTTAAAGACCAAACCAGAACAAATTATTTTCACCTCTGGGGGCACAGAAGCAAATAATCTTGCTATTCAGGGAGCTGCATCTATCCGTTCAGGCAGAGGTCGACATATAATTTCCAGTCAGATAGAACATCCTTCTATCTATAAACAATTTGATAAATTAAGAGATTCAGGTTATAAAATAACACTGGTTGAACCTGATTCCTCTGGAATAATCCAGCCTGAAGATGTTATAGCTGAAATAAGAGATGAGACAATCTTGATTTCTGTTATGTATGTCAATAATATTACCGGTGCGATCCAGCCAATCAGAGAAATCAGCAAAAAAGTTAAAAATATTAATCATAAAATTATTATCCACAGTGATATGATCCAGGCCTTAGGAAAAATAGATTGTTTCCCTGGAGAATGGAAGATAGATTTAGCTAGCTTTAGCGGTCACAAGCTCCATGGTCCAAAGGGAACTGGCTTCTTATATTTAAATCAACCCCATTATGTCAATCCAATCTTATTTGGTGGTGGTCAGGAACAGAATTTAAGAAGCGGAACTGAAAATCTTCCTGGAATAGCCGGAATGGCAAAAGCAATTGAAGAATTAGATCAATCTAATGATTCTAGGGCAAATATTAATTCTATAAAAAAACATATAATAAATAAAATAAAAAAAGAAATTCCAGAGATCATTATAAATACCCCAGGAAAATCTGCTCCTCACATTATTAATATTTCGGTTCCAGGTATCCCAGGAGAAGTAATAGTAAATGCTCTCAACCATCAGGACATTTATATTTCAAGCGGATCAGCCTGTGCAGGCAGCAGTATCAAATCGAATCATGTCTTAGAAGCAATGGGATTAGATGAAAAAATATCATCAAGTTCTGTTAGAATCAGTTTATCAAAATATAATACTCAAAAAGAAGCTGAGCAACTAATAAATATTTTAAAAGAAGAACTTAACTTTTTATTATAAATCCAGAGGTGATTAAAATGTATAAATTAATTATTGTTAGATATGGTGAAATGGGGCTAAAAGGTCATAACTTTTCTAAATTTGCCGATGCCCTGGCTGAAGATTTAAATAGACGGCTTAAAAACAAACTGGATTTCAACCTGGATAGAACTTTCGGGAGATTCTTTCTATACTTTGAAGAAGAAAAAACAGAGCTCAGTCAGGAAGTTATAGAAACCTTAAAAACTGTTCCAGGAATAGTTTCTTTCAGCCCAGCAGTTAAATTAGAGCCTGAAAGTAAGATTGAAGATTTAAGTAAAACTGCATTTAAACTTTTCCAGAAAAAGAATCCAGCCCTACCCTCAACTTTTAGAGTTAAAACAAATCGAGCAAATAAAGGTTTCCCTTTAGAAAGCCCCCAGGTCAGTAGAAAAGTCGGTGGTTTTATCTATGAAAAAATAAATCAGGGTGATAAAGAACAGCTGTCTGTAGACCTGGATAACCCTGATACAACCATAGAACTGGATATCCGCAAAAGCGGTATCTACTTATTTATAGATACCTATGCCGGAACTGGCGGTTTACCTGTAGGCAGTGCTGAATCTGCTTTATTGCTTCTTTCAGGAGGTATCGATAGCCCTGTTGCCGGCTGGGAAATGATCCGCCGGGGAGTAAATTTAAACTTTATTCACTTTCATACACCACCCTATACAGGAGAACGGAATCTTGAAAAGGTTAGAACTCTTGCAAAAATCCTGGCAAAATATAATGGAGAGACAGACCTTTATATAGTAAATATAACTAATCTACAGAAAGAAATTAATAAGAGCTGCCACGATGACTATTCAATTACTATCTTAAGAAGGATGATGCTTAGAATAGCGTCCAGATTAGGTTTAAAGGTTAATGCCCAGGCCTTAATCACTGGAGACAGTGTCGGCCAGGTTGCCAGCCAGACCCTTGCCAGTCTTAGAACCATCGGTGATGTAGCAGGATTACCTCTGCTCAGGCCATTAATCACCAGAGATAAAAATGATATAATTAAAGAGGCAAAAGAAATTGGGACCTTTGAAACTTCAACCCTGCCCTTTGAAGACTGCTGTTCATTATTTTTACCTGATAGCCCGATCACCAGACCGAGACTAAAAAGAACAGAACAGACAGAAAGCAACCTTGATTTTGAGCCACTTATCGAAGAAGCATTTACGAATATCGAAAAAGAAAAAATTCAAGGAGAGAATTAATTAATGCCAGCTAAAATTAAACTACTTAAAAATAAATTACAGAACTCAAAAATCAGTTTTAAAGAAAATGAACCCCTCTCCAAACATACCTCTTTTGAGGTTGGGGGCCCTGCAGCTATTTTTATTGAACCATCAAATAAAACAGATTTAATTAAATCCTTAGAATTTGTAAAGGAATTTAATATTAATTATTTTATTTTAGGTGGAGGCAGTAATATAATTGTATCTGATCAAGGTTATAACGGAGCAATTATCGCCATGTCAAAACTTAATAAGGTCAAATTTCAGAAGAATAGAGTTATAGCAGAAACAGGCATCTCATTAGAAGAGTTATGTGATATAATCGCAGATAATAATCTTACTGGAATGGAATTTGCCTGTGGTATTCCTGGTAGTCTTGGAGGAGCAGTCTTTATGAATGCAGGTGCCTATGGTGGAGAAATAAAACAGGTAATTAAAAAAGCTAGTTTAATTTCAAATAATAACGGTATCCTGGAATATAATAAAGAGCAGCTGGATTTAGATTATCGCCAGAGCATCCTTCAGAAAAATAATTTAATAGCAATAGTAGCTGTTTTAGAATTAAATTCTGCTCCTAAGTCAAAAATAAAAGAGAAAATGGAAGAATTAAATGAAAGGCGCTGGGCAAAACAGCCCATGGATTATCCAAGTGCAGGTAGTGCTTTCAAAAGACCTCCAGATAACTATGCCGGCTCATTAATTGAAAAAGCTGGTTTAAAGGGCGAAAAAGTAGGTGGAGCCATGGTTTCAAATAAACATGCCGGCTTTATTATAAATGCTGATAATGCCAGAGCTGCAGATATTATTGATTTAATGATTATTGTACAAAATAAAGTTAAGAAAAAGTTTAATATTCAATTATACCCAGAACCCCGGTTTTTAGGCCAATTCGATAAGTTACCTAAGCTTGATAATTAATCTAACTTTGTAACACCAAAAGGGACAGTTAACTAACTGTCCCTTTTTTTATCAATTCTAATTTATTTGTTCTGGAAAGTTGTTTTATCTCATACTCCCTTTTCATTGCCTCACTTTTATCAGCAAATTCCTCTAAATAAACCAATTTTACCGGTCTTCTACCTCTTGTATATTTAGCACCATCACCTGAATTATGCTCTTCTATTCTTCTTACTGGATCATTAGTATAACCTGTGTAAAGAGTATTATCAGAACATTTTACAATATAAACATAATCCATCTTAGTTATAGGCTTGCATTTAATTTTACTAGATCTAGCAAATGTTGTTTTTCTTCATCAATTAATTGTTTTATTATATCCACTGTATCACCAGAATGATTATCCAGCATCTCAGTATAAAGCAATATCGAATCCTTTTCAGCCTGAATAGCAAGTTTTAAAACTTCTTCAATTGAATCAAAATCCTTATCAATTATTTCATCCCCTGGAAATACAACAAATTCCACCAGTGCATTAAGATAAGTGCTTACTTCTTCATTATAAACATGATCTTCTTTATAGTCTGAATTTGCCTTTATCTTTTCCCCTATATTATCAAATCTTTGAAAATGGTCTTTTTCATCTCCTGCAAGCCTTAAAAATAATTCTCTAACCTTTTTATTATCTGTCTTATCAGCCTGAGATCTATAAAAATTCAAACCCCTCTTCTCAATGTCTTTGGCCATCTCTATAACTTCCATTTTGCTGAATTGTTGATTTAGCATTATTTGTCCCCCTAGAAATTTATTTTGTTGATTATTACTATATATTATCTTACATTATCAAGGATTAGATATCAATAAATATCTTTCATTAAAATAAAATACACGATATATAGTGGTTTGTTTTAAAAAATAATACTATATATAGAGATTGATCATTTATTTTAAGATTATTATCTGATATAATATAAGCAGAAAATATAAATAAAAAGGTGGTAATAAAAATGGTTGAACCAGATCTTACAGAAAATAGTATTAAAATTTTAGAAGCAAGATATTTGAAAAAAGACCCAGATGGGAATTTAATTGAAACACCTAAAGATATGTTTTTACGAGTAGCCAATAATATTGCTGAAGCTAATACTATATATGGAGAACCAGTAGAAGAGACAGCCAGTAAATTTTATGAAATGATGGCTAAATTAGAGTTTCTTCCAAACTCTCCAACCTTAATGAATGCCGACAATGACCTTCAACAATTAAGTGCCTGTTTTGTTCTTCCTGTCGAAGATAGCATGAATGGAATTTTTGATGCAATTAAAAATGCTGCTTTGATACATAAAAGTGGCGGGGGTACTGGTTTTAGTTTTTCTCGCATTCGCCCTAAAAACGATATAGTAAAGACTACTGGAGGAGTTGCCAGTGGACCAATCTCATTTATGAGGATCTTTGATGAAGCTACCAATACAGTTAAACAGGGAGGCAAAAGACGGGGAGCAAATATGGGAGTTATGAGGGTCGATCACCCTGATATCAGAGATTTCATAACCTGCAAGGAAGATGAAGACCAATTAAACAATTTTAATATTTCAGTTGCCATAACTGAAAATTTCATGAAAGCTTATAATAACAATGAAAAATATGAATTAATAAACCCTAGAAATGATAAAATTTCTGGCCTTGAAGATGCAAATGAAATCTTCAATCTAATAGTAAAAATGGCTCATAAAAATGGCGAACCTGGAATTGTTTTTCTTGATAAAATTAATGAAGAAAATCCTACACCAGACATCGGAAAAATCGAAAGTACTAATCCATGTGGCGAGCAGCCATTACTCCCTTTTGAAGCCTGTAATTTAGGTTCAATTAATCTTTCTAAAATGACTGAGGGCCCTATAGGAAATGCCGAAATAAATTATGATAAATTAGCTAATACAGTCAAAAAAGCTGTTCATTTTTTAGATAATGTAATAGATATGAGTGAATTTCCACTGGATAAAATAACTGAGATGGTCCAGGGAAACAGAAAAATTGGTTTAGGTGTAATGGGCTATAGTGATATGTTATTAAAATTAGGCCTGGCATATAATAGCAAGGCAGCCGTTGAAACAGCTGAAAATATAATGGGTTTTATCAGTAAAAAAGCTAAAGAGGCCTCCCATGAATTGGCTAAAAGACGGGGCCCATTTCCTAATTTTGATAAAAGTATCTATGAAAAAGAATACAGAAATGCAACAACAACCACAATCGCTCCCACAGGTTCAATTAGTATAATTGCCGGCACCAGCAGTGGAATTGAACCACTATTTGCTCTGGCCTATGAAAGACATGTAATCGATGAAACCTTAATTGAACTCCATCCAATATTTGCTGATATTGCTGAAGAAAGAGGTATTATGAGCGATGAGCTTAAAGAAAAATTAGCAAATCAAAGCTCAATTCAGGAAATTGATGAAATTCCAGATGATCTTAAAGAAATTTTTGTAACCTCCCATGATATTAGTCCTGAATGGCATATCAAAACTCAGGCCGCTTTTCAGAAATATGTTGATAATGCTGTCAGCAAAACTATCAATTTCAAAAATGATGCCTCTAAAGAAGATGTTAAAAATGCATATGAACTAGCATATAAATTAGGCTGTAAAGGAATTACTATTTACAGAGATGGGAGTCGTTCAGGTCAAGTTCTTACAACAAAATCCAGTGAACAGGATGGTAAGGATAACAAAAGAAAAAGAAATCGCCCTAAAGTAACTGTTGGCACAACTGAAAAAACTCTAATTGGCTGTGGCAAATTATATATCACTATAAACTCTGATGAAGAGGGTATCTGTGAATTATTTACAACCACAGGAAAGGGGGGAGGTTGTCATGCTCAATCTGAAGCTATCAGTCGTTTAACTTCTCTGGCTTTAAGAAGTGGGATGCCTGTTGAAGAAATTACCGATCAACTTAAAGGGATCCGCTGTGAAGCTGCAATGATCCGCTCTGAGGTGAAAAACCTTTCCTGTCCTGATGCCATTGGTAGAGCCCTGGAAGCTTCTAATGAAAATGGAGATTTATCTATTGAAAATAAAGATTTTAATTCTGAAACCATAAAGGAAAAAGCCGCTGAGGCAGTAAGAGGATATAACTTAAATAATAACCCTGATGAAAAAAGAAAATGCCCGGAATGTGGAAGTGAACTGGCAAGTGATGGCGGCTGTGTTGTCTGTAATAGCTGCGGCTGGTCTAAATGTGGCTAAACTAAAATTTTTAAGGCAGCCCGTTTCTGGGCTGCCTTTTTAAAATAATTTCATAATTACTTATAGGCTTACTCTACCCAACCTCTAGCTCTCATTGCTTCTGTTAATCTTTCAATTGCAACCATATAAGCTGCAACTCTATAATTAACTCCATTTTCCTCATGCTTCTTATGGACCCTTTTAAATGCATTAACCATAATTTTTTCTAACTTATCATCAACTTCTTCTTTATCCCAGTAATAATTATACATATTCTGGACCCATTCAAAATATGAAACAGTTACTCCACCTGCATTAGCTAAAATATCAGGTAAAACAACAATGCCTTTATCACTTAGTATCTTATCTGCTTCTGGAGTTGTCGGCCCATTGGCTGCCTCTGCAACCATCTTAGCTTTTATCTCATGGGCATTTTTTTCATTAATTTGATTTTCCATAGCAGCAGGAACCAATATATCACATTCTAAAGTCAGTAAATCTTCATTACTTATTTCTTTTGACCCTGGATAGCCAAGAAGTTCTCCATTTTCATCTTTATATTCTTTTAAGTCAAAAGCATCCATACCTTCTGGATTATATATTCCACCACTGGAATCATTAGCAGCAATTAATTTTGCACCTAATTCCTGTAAAAATTTAGCACTGAAGTTACCAGCGTTCCCATAACCCTGGACAACTACAGTAGCTCCATTCAAATCCAGGCCCATCTCCCTGGCAGCTTCTCTTACTGTATACATTAAACCTCTGGCAGTAGCTGAGTCACGACCGTAAGAACCACCAATAACCAGCGGTTTTCCAGTAACAAGACCTGGAGTATTTACTCCTTTAATCTTTGAAAATTCATCCATAAACCAGGACATTATCTGAGCATTTGTATATACATCAGGAGCTGGAATATCTTTGTTTGGGCCAATAATTGGAGAAATAGCCTGAATAAAGCCTCTAGATAATCTTTCTAATTCACCTTTACTCATCTCTTTTGGATTACATAAAACTCCACCTTTAGCGCCTCCATAAGGAATTCCAACAAGAGAACACTTAAAAGTCATCCAGGCTGCAAGTGCCTGAACTTCAGCTTCTTCTACCTGGGGATGAAAACGAATTCCTCCCTTAGTAGGTCCTAAGGCATCATTATGTTGGCAGCGGAAACCTTTAAATACTCTCACGCTACCATTATCCATTCTTACAGGTACTGCCACCGATAGAGACCTAACTGGTTCTTTCAATAAAGCTTTAACCTGAGGATCTAAGTCCAATTCGGTTGCTGCATCATCTAACTGCTTTAAAACTACCTCATAAATTTTAAACTCTTTTGACATTTTAATTACTCCCCCTTAGATATAGGTTGACATAATTCAGTGAGAACCCCATTAGAACTTTTGGGATGAACGAAAATTATCCTTTTATTGCCTGCCCCTTTAGTAGGCTCTTCTCCGATAAATCTAACACCTTCACCATCCATTTCAGTAACTTTTTCATCGATATCATCAACTAAATAGGCAATATGATGAATTCCTTCACCTCTTTTATTCAAAAATTTAGCAATAGGACTTTCTTGATTTAATGGCTCTAATAATTCAATTTTACTTTCTCCAATTTTCAAGAAAGCAACTTTTACGCCCTGCTCTGCAACCTCCTCCTGGCCCTTATACTCTAGACCAAGGGCATCACGATAAAATTCCAGACCAGTTTCTAGATCTTCCACAGCAATACCTATATGATCTATCTTCATCTATTAAAATCCTCCTTTCCAAATTCATTAAGCCATTCAGAAACTTTTGTATATGGATCAACTTCTCTGTTTATTACTGCATCTATTGAATCATCAAAACTGGATTCCTTTAAAAGGGGATCAATATATTTATTTCTAAGCCCCTCTTCTAATAAATGAATCAGATGATTTTTCATAACCTTCTTTTTATTACTTAATTCCAGATTAGAGTCATGTAAATATTGCTTATGAGCATCTATATGTTTAATTAAATCATCTAATCCATCCTCTTCAGTGGCAACTGTTTTAATTAAAGGAATCTTCCAATCAGAATTATCTGACCTGGCTAGATCTATCATCTGTTTTAGAATCAATTCCATTTTATGAGCAGTTGCATGATCAGATTTATTTAAGACAAAGAGATCTCCAGCTTCCATTAAACCAGCTTTAAAAGATTGAATTTCATCACCGGCCTCAGGAACAGTGACAACCAGTGTGGTATCAGCCAGACTTACAATGTCAATCTCATTCTGGCCAACTCCTACAGTCTCTATTACTATCCTCTGATAGCCTGCCGCTGACAGAACCAGAACTGTATCAAATATGGCTGGATTTAAGCCTCCTAAATAGCCTCGGGTAGCCATACTTCTAATAAAAACATCTGGATGGGTGGCAATCTTACCCATTCTAATTCTATCGCCTAAAAGAGCCCCTCCAGAAAACTCACTGCTAGGGTCAATAGCAATAACTGCTACCTTTTCCCCGGTCTCAACCCATCTGGCCACAATCTTTTCAACTAGGGTACTCTTCCCGCCGCCTGGAGGCCCTGTAACTCCAAGCAGATAGGCCAGATCAGTCTTTAGATAAAGCTGTCTTAAAAGCTCAAAAGCATCTTCTCTAGAATTTTCAACCAGACTGATTGTCTGGGCAACAGTCCTTTCATTGCCGGCAAAAATCTTATCCACATCAATCTTCATTATGCCACATCTAATTCCTGGTGAATAAACTCAACGATCTCATTGATTGGGGTACCTGGCTTAAATATACCCTTTATTCCCAGCTTTTTTAATTCAGCATGATCTTCATCTGGAATAATACCGCCTGCAATCACAAGAACATCATCTTTACCATTTTCATTTAATTTCTTCATTATTTCTGGGAAAAGATGACTATGGGCTCCTGACAGGATACTTAAGCCTATAACATCCACATCTTCCTGGACGGCAGCCCTAACAATCTGTTCAGTGGTCTGTCTTAAACCAGTATAAACAACTTCCATTCCAGCCTCTTTTAGACCTCTGGCTATAACCTTGGCCCCACGGTCATGACCATCAAGGCCTGGTTTGGCAATCAAAACCTTTATATTCTCACTCATCAATATCCCTCCTGCTTACTTATCAAAACCATTAAAATATCTTTGCCTCATACTCACCAAATTCTTCTCTTAAGACACCACAAATCTCTCCTATACTTACATAATCTCTAACAGCATCTAAGATAGGATACATTAAATTTTCATCATTAATGGCAGCTTCTCTAATCTCATTTAGATGTTTTTCAGTTTCAGAGGAATCCCTTTGAGACCTAATCTTATTTAACTGCTCACATTGATCTTTTTCTAAACCAGGGTCAACTTTTAAGATATCGCCAATCTCTTTAACGTCTTCTTTATATTTATTAACCCCAACCACTACTTTTTTCTCGTTTTCAATTGCCTTCTGCTCCTGATAGGCAGATTCCTGAATCTCTCTCTGAACATAACCTGCTTTAATAGCCTCGGCCATTCCACCTAAATCTTCAATCTCATCTAAATATTCCCTGGCCTCACTGACTAACTTATCAGTCATACTTTCAATATAATAAGAGCCTGCTAAAGGATCTATAGTATCTGCCACTCCGCTCTCTTCAGCAATTATCTGCTGGGTCCTTAAAGCAATCTTAGCAGCCTCTTCAGTTGGCAGTCCTAAAGCCTCATCAAATGAATTGGTATGGAGAGACTGGGTTCCTCCTAAAACAGCTGCTAAAGCCTGGAGCGCAACTCTAATAATATTATTCTGGGGTTGTTGAGCAGTCAATGCCGCCCCGGCAGTCTGAGTATGGAAACGGAGCATACAGGATTTAGCTTTTTCAGCCCCAAACTTCTCCTTCATAATCTCTGCCCAGAGTCTTCTGGCTGCTCTAAACTTGGCAACTTCTTCTAAAAAGTCCATCTGGCCATTAAAGAAGAAAGACAGCCTTGGCGCAAAACTATCAACATCCATGCCAATACTTAAGGCCGATTCTACATATTCAATCCCATCTGCAATAGTAAAGGCTAACTCCTGAACAGCATCAGAACCAGCTTCTCTAATATGATAACCACTAATGCTAATCGTATTCCAGCTTGGAAGCTCTTTAGAACAGTATTCAAAGATATCTGTTATCAGTCTTAAAGAAGGCTCAGGAGGAAAAATATATGTCCCCCGGGCGATATATTCCTTTAAAATATCATTCTGAATAGTTCCAGATAATTTCTCCTTTTCAACCCCCTGTTTTTCAGCAACTGCAATATACATCGCCAGTAAAACTGAGGCCGGGGCATTAATAGTCATTGAGGTACTTACTTTATCTAAAGGAATTTGATCAAAAAGAGTTTCCATATCAGCCAGAGTATCAATAGCTACCCCGACTCTTCCGACCTCTCCCTTTGACATTTCATGATCTGAATCATACCCGATCTGGGTCGGCAGGTCAAAGGCAACACTTAAACCTGTCTGACCGTGATCCAGTAAATATCTAAACCGCTCGTTTGTTTCTTTGGCAGTCCCAAACCCGGCATACTGGCGCATAGTCCAGAGACGGCTCCGATACATCGTTGGATATACACCCCTGGTATAGGGGAACTGACCAGGAAAGTTTATCTCATCAAGGTAATCTATCTCTTCTAAATCTAAAGGCGTATATAAGGCCTTTACAGGCCTATTAGAGCCTGTTGTAAACTCATCTTTTCTTTCCCCATAATTATTCACAGTCTTATCTAATTTACTTTCTTTCCATTCCTGATAACCTTTTTCTAAATCAGCCATTTTTCTACCTCCTCGTAATCCACAAACTTCAGCAAATTAAGATTTTATTTCTGAAATGAGTTTCCTGCCTGCATTAAATGCTTCCTTATTTTTCTCCTCGGTGCCGGCAGGTACTCTTTCATTAATTGTATTAAGAATATCTTCAACTGAAAGATCAGAAATAAAATGACTGGCTGCCCCTAAAGCAACCATATTGGCAGTAAGTTTTAAGCCTATTTCATCTATAGCAGTATTAATTATTGGAATTGAGTAGAAACTAATATTCTTACCTGGATTATACTCAAAATCTATATAATCAGAATCAGCAATTACCACTGCATTATCTTTTATATCATCTCCATACTTTTCTAAAGCTTCAGTTGTCAGGGCAACTAATAAATCAGCCTCAATCACCTTGGGATAATCTATCGGCTTTCTGCTAAATACAACCTCGGCCCTGCTGGCACCTCCCCTTGATTCCGGGCCATAAGATTGGGTCTGGACAACATTTAACTTATCATTATCTAAAGTTGATTCAGCCAGAATTATACCTGCCAGGATCATTCCCTGGCCTCCAGCTCCGCTTAATCTTACTTCATATCTACTCATTGGATTCACCTGCCATAACTTCATTAATTACATTTTGATATTTATCAGTATATTCTTCTTTAACAACCTGATGTAAAATACCAGTAGAAATTAGGTCTTCCCTTTCCTCTGGTTCCATCTTTTCATATTTTTTCTCTGGAACTAGATGTTCGTCCTGCCATTTCAACATATCTCTGGCTCCACCAATCATATTCCTCTTCCCATAATTAACTGGACACTGAGTTATTGTTTCAATAAATGTAAAGCCCTTATGGAGTAAACCTTCTTTAATTATTTTAATCATCTTTCGAGGTTGATAGGAAGCTCCCCTTCCAACAAAAGTAGCCCCAGAGGTTTTTGTCAACTCGCATAGATCAAAATTTTGATCTATATTACCATAGGGCGAAGTTGTGGCTGTATCACCGGTTGGTGTCATCGGTGAGAACTGACCACCAGTCATGCCATATATATTATTATTAAATAGAATTACTGTAAGATCTATATTTCTTCTGCAGCCGTGGATTAAATGGTTTCCACCAATTGCAGCACCATCACCGTCTCCAGTCATAACAATTACATTCAGTTCCGGGTTGGCCATTTTAACACCGGTAGCAAAGGTAATAGCCCGGCCGTGGGTGACGTGTAGAGTATCAAAATTGAGATAACCAGAAGCCCTGCCAGAACAACCTATTCCTGAAATTACAACTGTTTTATCCTGATCTAAACCTGCTTGATCAAAGGCTCTAACAAAGCTGCCTAAAACTGTTCCATGTCCACAACCTGGACACCAGATATGGGGCAATTTATCCTGTCTCATATATTTATCTATATTTACATCCATCTTAAAGTGCCTCCTTTATTTCCTTAACTACATCTGCTGGAGTTATTAAAGTCCCATCATAACGATTTATACCTGTAACTTCAGCTTTACCAGCTGCAGCTCTCTCCACTTCGCCAATTAACTGGCCCATATTTAATTCAGGAACAATAATCCTGTCAACTTTTTCAGCTAATTCTCTAACATATTCTTCGGCAAAGGGCCAGATTGTCTTTAATTTTACCCAGCCTGCTTTAATTCCCTCTGCTCTTACCTGGTCAACAGCAGTAATCGCAGAACGGACAGTTGAACCATATGCCAGAACAGCAATTTTTTCATCTCCATTTAAGTCTTCTTCCAGATGAATAATGTCATCTAAATTATTGTTAATTTTACCCATCAATCGATCCATTAATTTACGGGCATCTTCTGTTTTACCCCTGGGAAAACCAGTTTTATCATGGAATAGGCCAGTTGAATGATATTTAAAGCCTGTCCCATAATCAGGCATTGGAGGAACCATATCCTCTGTCTCCTCATAGGGATAAAAATTATCTTTATCCTCTAAATTAGGTTTCTTTCTATTGACAATTTCCAGCTCATCGGCCGGGGGAATAGTAATCTTTTCCCGCATATGACCAACAATCTCATCTAAAAGTAGAATAACCGGTATTCTATATTTTTCAGCCAGATTAAAGGCAGTCACAGTTAAGTCAAAGGTTTCAGCCACCGATGAAGGTGATAGGGCAATTATTGGATGATCTCCATGGGTACCCCATTTAGCCTGCATAATATCTCCCTGAGATGGAGAGGTTGGCAGACCTGTAGAGGGGCCAACTCTTTGCACATTAACAACAACACAGGGAGCTTCAACCATTACTGCAAAACCTAGATTTTCCTGCTTCAAAGAAAAGCCTGGGCCACTGGTTGCTGTAATCGCTTTAGCACCAGCCAGTGAAGCGCCAACAATACAACCCATTCCACCTATTTCGTCTTCCATCTGAATAAACTTGCCGCCTTTTTCAGGTAATCTCTCTGAAAAACCTTCAGCAATTTCAGAGGCAGGGGTTATGGGATAACCGGCAAAAAAATCAGCACCTGCCGCCATTCCACCTTCTACCACAGCTTCATCTCCCTGAAGTAATAATGTTTTAGCTTTACTCATCATCTTCCACCACCTTTAACACAAAGTCAGGACAACTTAACTCACAATTTTTACAACCAATACAGTTTTCTAAGTGAGCTATTTCAATTCCATTATTTCCTAATTCTAAAACCTCAACCGGGCAGACCTCTATACAAATTCCACATACCTTACACCAATCAGGTCTATCAATTTTTACTTTTCCCTTGCGGGCCACCGAAATCAGCTCCTTCTTTTAAAATCCTATGTTAAGTTTATAATATTCTCCAATCGATTATTAAACTATATTCCACAATCATATCTAAACCCCTTCAGGACTATCTTGTTTTTAACTTAACTATCTTGTTATCGTTAATATTTAATTGCTATTCCTGTACTCAGATGGAGAGATATTAAATTTTTCTTTAAATGCTCTGGCAAAATAATTAGGATCATTAAACCCCACTTTATAAGCAATCTCAGATATATTCTCTTTTTTATTCTCCAGTAATAGCTGACTGGCTCGATTCAACCGATACTGACTCAAATAACTGGAAAAATTCTCACCAATCTCATTGCTAAAAAGATGACTGAAATAATACTTTGAGAGCCCCACCTTTTTTGAAATCTCTGCCAGGGAAATATCCTCCTGATAATTCTGTCTGATATAATCAAGGGCAGCTTGAATTTCTTCCCTGAGAGAGGGATAAGCCAGTTGTTCTTTAAAGGTCTGAAAAATCCAGAGCCAGAATTCATCAATAATCTCATCAACCTTTTTTGCATCTAAAGAATTAATTAAAGAATTTAATTCAACTGGTTCATTTATATTTTTTTCATCAAGATTAATCCCTTTTTTAATTTCTGATTTAATCCTTTTTAACAAATTATAAATTCTAATCTTAATTTCTGCCGGCCAGCATTCCTGATAAATATCTTCTTTAAGCTCAAAAAATTCATTTTTAGCCTGCTGATAATTATTTGACCTGATTAAAGATAGAATAAGCCTTTCTTTTTCATTAGTAAACAAAGATCTTGTAATTCTTTCAGTTATAATTGATCGGTAACTGGCCGCCTTAAAAGAAAAAAACCTGGCATAATCTATAGCCTGGACAGCTTCCTGATAGGATATTGAAAGCCCCTCAATTGTTTCATAATCCTGGCCGAGTCCGAATATAATTTCAATATCATTAAACTCATTATCTAACTCTAGCTCTTTTATTAATCTCTCCCCGGCAATCACTTTATGATCAAAAAATATAGCCAGTCTAAAGTTATCAATTGAAATCATAATATAATTTGAAATCAACTGATTAAATCTCTTCTTAAGTTTACTTTTCCAGCGTCGCAAATATTCCTCCCGGCCAATTGCCGATAATGAATTTAAAGAACCCTGATCCTTTAATTCAATAAGTAATACCTGACTCTCGTCAAGCTTTAATTCCTTGATATGATCAAGATTAAAAGAAGAAAGCCTTTGATTATCAGTAAAAATAATCTCTTCAATAATATTTAACTGTCTCCCAGCAAAATCATTAACCATTATCAGGTCCTCCACTCTTAATGGTAATACAGGCCGACCAAAACTGGCCGGCCCATTAATAATCTTTATTTATCTTCCATAAATGGATATCTATAATCTCTAGGTGGTACTAAGTTCTCTTTAATAGTCCTTGGCGATATCCAGCGATATAAATTCAATTTACTCCCGGCTTTATCATTGGTACCAGAAGCCCTGGCTCCACCAAATGGCTGTTTTCCAACTACTGCTCCAGTCGGTTTATCATTAATATAAAAATTACCGGCAGCCTGAACTAAAATTTCTCTGGCCTTAACAGTAGCCTCCCTATCTTTACTAAATACAGCCCCGGTCAGGCCATAAGGCGAAGTATTATCACATAATCTTAATGTTTCCTCATATTTTTCAGAATCATAAAGGTAAATAGTTAAAACAGGCCCAAAGATCTCTTCTTCCATTGATTTATAATCAGGCTCTTCAGCTAAAACTATTGTCGGATCTATATAAAACCCATTGGAATCATCATAATCCCCACCGGCCAGGATCTTAGCCTGACTGGATTCCCTGGCATGATCAATATATTCAGTAATATCCTTAAAGGCAGTATGGTCAATCACAGCATTTATGAAATTAGTAAAATCTTCAACTGGACCAACCTTTAAATCTTCAACCTGCTGGATTAAATCCTCTGAAATCTGATCCCAGAGCTCATTGGGTATATAGGCCCTTGAAGCTGCTGAACATTTCTGACCCTGATACTCGAAGGCACCTCTAACTAAAGCAGTAATTAAAGCTTCAGGCTCAGCAGATTTGTGGGCAAAGACAAAGTCCTTACCTCCGGTTTCGCCAACTATTCTCGGATAACTATTATAATTCTTAATATTCTTACCGACTTCCTCCCACATATACTGGAAAGTAGCAGTTGAACCGGTAAAATGAATTCCGGCCAAGCGGGAATCAGAAATCACTTCAGGCCCGATCTCCCTACCTGAACCAGGAATAAAGTTAATTACTCCAGCTGGCAGGCCTGCCTCTTCTAAAAGTTTAAATACTAAATAATTAGAATAGACTGCTGTTGATGCCGGCTTCCAGATTACAGTATTGCCACAGACAGCAGGTGCCGATGGCAGATTACCACCAATAGATGTAAAGTTAAATGGTGGAACAGCAAAGACAAAACCCTCTAGAGGTCTGTATTCCATCTTATTTAGTTCAGTCGCTGATGAAGCTGGCTGATCCTGATAGATCTGACTTAAATAATAATTATTAAACCGGAAAAAATCAATCAATTCACAGGCTGCATCTATCTCAGCCTGGAAGATATTTTTGCTCTGACTTAACATCGTGGCAGCATTAATCTTTGCCCTCCAGGGTCCTGCCAGCAAAGCCGCAGCCCTGTCAAAGATAGCAACTCTATCTTCCCAATCCATCCTGGCCCATTTTGCTCTGGCCTCCTGGGAATTTTCAATCGCCTGCTGAACAAGCTCCGGATTAGCCTTATGATACTGGCCTAAAACAGTACTGTGATCATGGGGACACTTAATCTCAGCAGTATTATCGGTTTTAAACTCTTTTCCCCCAATTACAACAGGTATATCTAAGAACTCTTCTTTCATTTTCTTAAGCTGCCGTTTTACTTCTTTCCTCTCTCTACTTCCAGGTCTATAATCATATACCGGTTCATTTTCAGGTCTCTCCAGATCAAAAATTCTATTGCTCATCATTTCCACCCCTTTGAATATAATTAATAGTTAAACTCCTTAATAATCAAACTACTGATGGTTCTAAAATTAAATTGCCTTTCTCAAATCTCTCAAGGTCTAAATTAATATCCAGGCTCAACTCTTCCCCAAGGATCATTTCAGACATTAGGATTCCAGTCATCGGAGCAATCATAAAGCCGTGCCCAGAAAATCCGACTGCCATATAAAAACCAGGAACCTCCTTCGATTCAGTAATTATCGGCTGCCGGTCAGGAGTGATATTATAGAGACCAGCCCACTGCCTGACAACTCTCAGGTCACCTAATGGCGGCAATAAATTGTATGTCTTTTTAGCCATCTCCTCCAGGAAATGCCAGCTGCTCTTTCGATTAAAACTGGCCGGCTCATCAGGGTCGCCAAAGCCCATTAAAAATGGACCCTTCGGGGTTTGCTGACAGTAAATATTATAGGAAAATGACATCACCATCGGCCCCTGATAGGGCTCAACTTTCTCAGTGACCAGAATTTCATGGCGTTCAGGTTTTACTGGCAAATCAAGCCCAACCATCTCTCCAATCTGACAGGAATAACCACCGGCCACATTAACTACTTTATCAGTTGCAATAAAGCCCCTATCTGTCTCCACACCGGTAATTTTACCAGCTTCTTTAGTTATATCTACCGCCTCAGTAAAGGTATTTATCTCAACTCCGAGCCGCTCAGCTGCATCAGCATAGGCCTTAACTACTAAAAAGGGATTGGCATGGCCGTCTGTCGGACAGAAAGTACCGCCAACGACATCGTCAATATTTAAATGGGGAACAATCTCTTTAGCCTCTTCCGGGGTCACCTCCCTGGAGGGAATATTTTCCCTGGCCTGAAGTTCAAGATTCTTTCTAAACTGCACCATCTCTTTTTCAGAAAAAGCCAGTAATAAATAACCCTGCTGTTTTAACTCAATATCCATATCTGTTTCCAGTAAATCATTCATATTTTCAAAAATATCCATACTTTTTCTGGCCAGGCGGCAGTTCATCTCAGTGCCCCACTGCTGACGAATCCCGGCACCACAGCGCCCGGTGGCACCGCTGCCTAAATATTCTCTCTCTAAAACTACAATATCATCCATACCTCTTTTAGCCAGATTATAGGCTGTTGAAAGTCCAACAACTCCTCCACCAATAATAACTGTTTCTGCTCTATTTTTCAACAGCATCACCTGCAATCTCTTTTAGCTTTATTCCCTCAACAGGGGGCCGGTTGGTCGGCTGCTGAATCTCATCTCTTCCAGTGCCCTGATACTCAGCAAGAATTCTATCTATTAACTGGAGACAGGTCCCACCCCGACAGGGGCCCATACCAAGCCTTATAATCCTTTTGATTTCATCAATAGTAGTATAACCCTCTTCAATCACTTCTCTTAACTCAGCCAGGGAAATATCTTCACACCGACAGATTATAACATCATTTTCATCCATCAATAGACTCCTCCATCCTCTGAAAATGCCTGACTGTTAAAAGCTTATCTTTTGGGACTGCCAGCCAGACTACAGCAGTTTTATCCTGATTCTCATTATTTACAACTCGAACAATCCTGCCAGGTCCCACCTCTTCCCCGGAACGATCCAGAGCAATTACCTGTTCACCTTCAGCAGGCAGTGGTGTAAACTCATAGGGCAGCCTGATTACACCTTCATCCTCGCTATAGGTATAATCAATAACAAAGATAGCCAGGCCCGGGCAATTGGCCACACACTGGGCACAGCCTGTACATTTATCGGCATCTAATTCAGGCAGGTTATTGATATCCTCAAACTCTTTAATTGCCCCAATTGGGCAGCTGTAATAGCAGGGATCACAGGGGATCTCCTGATAGCATTCAAAAATAGCAACTGGCCCTTCTTTTAATCTCTCTTCATCTGGTAGATTATTTTGAATATCGTCTCTGGCGGGAATACCTGTCTCTTCCAGCATTTTCATCACCTCTTGCTTTCTTTAAACCAGACCTGATCTCTGCACCAACTGGTCCTCTCCTTAAATCAGCCAATTTCTCACTAACCTCAGCATAAACAGTTTCTAAATCTGAGCCACCAGCTGAGATTGCCCTGACAGCATTAACTGCAGCCAGCTCACCTTCTAAAATTGCCGCTGTCGCCTCTTCAATGCCCCCGGCATCACCGGCAATATAAAGATCCTTCTCTGTCATCTCTAAATCCTCACCCCTGACAGGAACATCGCCGCCTAGTTCTGGCACATAGGCCATCTGACAGCCAGCCTGCAGGGCCAGATCAACCTTGGGGGTTAAGCCTACCGCCAGACAGATAGTATCCACCTCTAATATTTCCTCTGTTCCCTCAATTATGTTCCAGTTCTCATCAAGCTGACAGATCACAGCTTGCTGAACCTTAGTATCTCCCCTGGCCTCTTTAATCGTATGTTTCGTTAAGATCGGAATTCCTGCCCGCCTGATCTTGGTGGCGTGGACAGCATAACCGCCAATCTTATTACTGGCCTCAACAACAGCCTTAACCTTAACCCCGGCCTGTAATAATTGATAGGTAACAATCAGGCCAATATTCCCTGCCCCGATCATCAAAATCTCTTCACCAGGCAAAATTCCATACTGATTCATCAGAGTCTGAACTGCCCCGGCTCCATAGATCCCAGGCAGATCATTATTAGGAAATGATAACATCTTCTCAGCTGCGCCGGTAGCTATAATCGTCTTTTCAGGCTTGATCTTCTGAAACCTCTCATCTTCAAGATAACCGATAACACCATCTTCATAATAACCCTGAACAACGGCCCCGGTCTTAACCTCAATGGCAGCTTCCTTTCTTACCTTCTCTGTTAACTCCTCTGCAATATCTACTCCTCTGGTGCCTGCATATTGATCCTTTGAGCCAAAAAATTGATGGGTCTGTTTAACTAACTGACCACCTAAAAAATTATCTCTCTCAAATAAAACTATTCTTTCAAGACCTAAGTCTGCCGCTTTGACTGCTGCTGCAAGACCTGCCGGACCTCCTCCAACTACTGCCAGTTCTATCTTATCCACTGAGTTCCCCCTTCCCCTGCTGGGTCTTAACTTCCATACCTTCTTTAACTTCCGTTACACAGGTTTTAACATTCGGCTTTCCATCTACTTCCATATAACATGACGAACAATTGCCAATCGCACAGAATAAACCCCTGGGTCTATTGTGGCGAAGACTTTTAGATAACTCTCTAACCCCTGCAGCATGAAGGGCTGCAGCGATCGTCTCACCTTCATAGGCTTTAATCTCTTTACCATTAAAGGTAAACTTTATCTCCTGGCCCCGGTTAAAATCTAAAACAGGATGCTCTTTTATTCTCATAAATTACCTCCTTCTCTCATGATTAAATATCAGTACCCTGCTAATACTATTCTAGTTTTTTACTCTATCTCCTCCATAATCTACTGAATATTTAAGCTTTTATCCTAATTTATTTACCTTATACCCTGTATTTAGTTTACTTAAACTTAACTCAATAGGCAATTCTGGGATTTATAAAATAAAAAAATCCTGACCGTCAATTTAAATCCAGTCAGGACAGTAAAATCTATTTAATTAAGCCAGTTCTCTGTCAGTTCAAATCAAGCCTGAATTCGGTCATTCTTCGGTCATTCTTCGGTCCAGCTTCTATCTAAGTTCGCTTTAAATTCGGTTTAATTGCGATTCAGATACCTTCCCATTCATTTTTACATCTGATTAACTTTTAGTTCATAAA
>CAZLCX010000011.1:51912-68589 GCA_964558325.1 uncultured Halanaerobiaceae bacterium
CGATTCAGATACCTTCCCATTCATTTTTACATCTGATTAACTTTTAGTTCATAAATAATTTAACTTTTAGCCAAAACCAGCTCAAGTATTCTTCTCCTCCGGCAATGCTCCGGGTTTTCTCCGGGAATGCTCCGGCTTTCCTCCGGGGATACTCCGGCTCACCGCCACTTCTGACCACCAATGCCTTTATCTTCCAGTTTACTCCAGTCAGCAATCAGAAGTTGCTATCAATAATAAATATCTGTTTAGAACTCCCATTAAACTGGCATCAGTCTTGCCAGCAATTTCTGCCAGTAAAATAACTATATCATTTAAACTCCTCAAAATCTATAACAGGCTAGTGCAAAGAAGAAAATATTTATTTTTTTTCAGGAAATGATTCAAGTACATGTTCAAGGCCCTGACTGAAAAGAGCCAGCACATGTTCATCAGCCAGGGAATAAATCGCCTGCCGGCCTTCCTTCCTGAATTTAACCAGATCAAGATTCCTTAAAATTCTCAGCTGATGGGAAACAGCCGAAGTACTGAGACCAACAGCCTCCTGAATATCGCAGACACATAGCTCTTTAATCCTTAGAGCATTAATTATTTTTAGTCTGGTCGGATCAGAGAGGGCCTTAAAAATATCTGAAAGCCTCTGGTAAACATCTTCATCCAATTCCTTTTTCTTTAAAAGATCAACTATCATCTCATTAGGATTAAAAACCTCACAGGTAAGACAACTCTGTGATTCATCTTTTAACTCAGCAGCCATAAAATCTACTCCTCCAATCATTTACCATAAATTTATTTAATTAGCTGATCTATAATCCCATAAAATTCTTAAAGAATTAAAGACAGCCATCAGTGCAACTCCAACATCAGCAAAGACCGCAGCCCAGAGGCCTACCAGACCTAATGAGCCCAGAATCATAAAGATCACCTTTACACCTAAGGCCATAACGATATTCTGCCAGACTAATTTTCTGGTCCTACCGGCAATATCGAGAGCTGAAACCAGTTTACCTAGCTTGTCATCCATAATCACAACATCAGCTGAATCAATGGCAACATCAGTTCCTAAGGCCCCCATGGCAATTCCGATATCAGACCTGGCCAGAGAAGGAGCATCATTGATGCCATCACCGAGATAGGCCAGCTTTTCTTTTTTTGTCTGGCCAGATTTAATCTCCTCTAGAATCGAAAGTTTATCCTCTGGCAGCAGCTCTGAAAAAAACTCTATCTCTAAATTATTAGCCACATTGGCAACTTCCTGCTGTCTGTCACCGCTTAATATAGTCTGCTCAATTCCTTTAGATTTTAAAGCCTTAACAACCTCTGTAATCCCTGACTTAAGTTGATCTTTAAAGTAAAATACTCCGGCTGGAACCTGATCAATAGCCAGCAGAACCTCTGCTCCATGATTATTGCTATCCTGAAAATCTAAGTTCTTCTCACCGGCAAGCCAGTCTCTACTTCCAATCCAGATCAACTGACCATTAATTTCTGCCTCCAGGCCCCGGCCAGGTAATTCTTTTGTCTTAGCAACATTATATAAATCATCAAAACGAACCTTTTCCTTTTGAATTGCTTCAGCCAGGGCATGATTGGAATACTGCTCGGCAGAAACTGCCAGCTTTAAGACTTTATCTTCTGTAAAACCATTATAGGTTTCAATATTGACAAGCTTAAATTCACCTTCAGTTAAAGTCCCGGTTTTATCATAAATAACTGTTTTAATATCAGCTAAGGCCTCAAGGAAATTACTGCCCTGAATCAGGATACCCTGACGGGCTGAAACCCCGATTCCTGCAAAGAAACTTAAGGGAATTGAAATTACTAAAGCACAGGGACATGAAATTACAAGAAAAATAAGTGAACGATATATCCAGGTACTAAAGGCCCCCAAATTCAATAAAGGCGGAATTACGGCAACCATTGCAGCTAAAAAGACAACTGCCGGAGTATAATAACGGGCAAATTTTGTTATAAACTTTTCAGTTTTAGATTTCCTGCCAGTAGCCTCTTCAACAAGTTTAATAATCCTGGCAACTGCCGAATCTTCATACAGTTTTTCAGCCCTTACCTCCAGGGATCCGCTGCTATTTACCATTCCAGACTGAACAGCATCACCTACCTTGACATTTCTTAATTCAGACTCACCGGTTAAAGCCGAGGTATTTAAAGCCGACTGTCCTTTAATAACTTCTCCGTCAACTGGAATCTTATCGCCGGCACCAATCACCATCAGGTCACCAGGCACTATCTCTTCAGCAGTCTTCTTAACAATATCTCCAGAATCAGTCTTTACCTTGACCTGGTCAGTCTTAATTTCTAACAGTTCTCGAATAGAATTCTTTGATGATGATACCGCTCTATTCTGTAAGTAATCCCCAACTTTATAAAATACCATTACAGCAATAGCCTCAGGCCATTCACCTATAATCATAGCACCGATAGTGGCAATCGTCATTAAGAAGTTTTCATCAAAAACCTTCCCGGAAATTAAGTTTTTAACAGCCTGCCTGGCCACAGAAGCACCTGCCAGCCAGTAACCAATTAAATAAAAAGCTATATTTATATTATAGGCAGTTTGGTTATTTATTGATAGAAGAAAACCAGCCACCCCAAAGAGAACACCGGCTAATATTCGATAAATCCTGCTATCCTTATACCATTTAATCTGAGAGTTGCGATTTCTCTCTTCTCTAAATTTTCTATCTTTATCAACCTTTTCTACTGTGGCTGAAGGCTCGAACTTATCGACTAAACCTTTAATCCTCTCATCTAAATCATCTAAACTGCTAACCTCTTCATTATTTAGTTCTATCTTAATCTTATCCAGGCTAAAATTTAAATCTGCCTGATTAACCCCTGGCAAATCCCTGATAGAATCTATTACCTTATCCATACAACTGGAACAGTAATAACCATTAATTTTATAATTTAATATCATCAAGATTCCTCCATCTATCATCTAATTATAAATACTTGAGCAACTGTTCAAGTATAGTATATAAGTTAGAGGAATAAATGTCAAGGACTGATAGAACAATATCTCTCAGGACTTACCGTCAACCAGGGGCACAAATCTGACTGGCTCCAGCTTCTGCCTGGCAAAATCATCAGTATCCTGCTTCTGATACAAGACCAGCTTCTGAAGAAAGCTATCACCTAATGGCAAAATCATCCTGCCATCTATCTTTAATTGAGCCAGCAATTTCTCTGGAACTTCACTGGTAGCTGCACTAACAATAATTCCATCAAAGGGGCTCTTTTCTACCCAGCCTAATTTACCATCGCCGTATTTTATTTCAACATTATCATAACCAAGTCTATTTATTGTCCTCTTACTTCTTTCTGCCAGGGCAGACTGCCTTTCAATTCCATAAACCTGGGCAACAATCTGGCTTAAAATGGCCAGCACATAGCCGCAACCACTTCCCACTTCCAGGACACTGGAATCCTCATCTAAATTCAATCTAATTAACATCGCTGCGATGATATATGGCTGGCTGATAGTCTGATTATTCCCAATCGGCACTGGCCTATCAGCATAGGCCAGTTCTCTATATTCCTCTGGCACAAACTCATGACGGGGCACTGATTCAAAGGCATCTAAAATCTTTCTGTCATTAATACCTCTCCTCTTAATCTGTTGATCTATCATTTTAATTCTCTCTTGATAAAATTTTTCAGTCATAAATATCCCCCTCATTTTATCCTTTAATACATAAGATAGGCTTTAACCGGGCAACTGGATAGGCCAGATCACTAACCTGCAGTGAACTAATGACTTCAGTTATATCTTTATAGGCCAGCGGTGATTCATCAAGAATATTTTTGCCAGCTGAAACAACCTTAACATCCCCCAGGCTCCGCTGATGGTCCTGCCTGCTGATAGTTTTTTTGGCCTGGGTTCTACTCATCTTTCTCCCTGCTCCATGGGCCGTTGAATTCAGTGAGAGCCTGGTGTTTTCTGAATCAGTTGATTTCACAACAAAGCTGCCGGTGCCCATCGAGCCTGGTATTAAAGCCTTACCCCCAGGCTCAAGCCTGGTTGCACCCTTCCTGTGAACTAAAAGATCCATTTCTTTACCATTTATAGAATGCCTTTCTTCTCTGGCTATATTATGGGTATGATCATAGAATAGTTCAATCCTGCTTTCTGGATAGAGCTCATTAAATACCTTTCTGATACTCTCAGTTAGAAATGTCCTGTTGGCATAAGCGAAGTTAGCTGCAGCTCCCATGGCCCCTAAATAATCTCTGCCCTCCTTGCTATCCCAGGGGAAAAAGGCCAAATTATTTGTTGGAAAACTCAGGCCATACTTGTCTTTAGTCTTTTTAGCTAAATCAATATAATCAGTGGCCACCTGATGACCGAATCCTCTGGAACCGGTATGGACCATAACCATTAAATCCCCTGCTTCAAATCCATTACTCCCAGAAACACTGGCAACCTCCTGGAGTTCTACAAAGTGATTACCAGAACCAAGAGTATTTAACTGTTCAATTCCCCGGCTGATTGCCTCCCTGGAAACCTTAGCTGGATCAGCCTTTTTAAAATTACCATTGTCTTCACAGTTAAAGGCAGCTTCCCTGGAGACATAACCAGCCTTAACCAGTTTCTTAACTCCATCAGCCAGGATTTCCTTGAATTCCTGCTCACTAAAATTCAAATTAGAACCCTCGCCAACCCCGGCTGGAATTGCCTGCTGCAATCTTCTCAGGAGGATATTTTTATCTTTAATATCATCAGCCTTTAAACCTGTTTTTAATAATCTAACACCGCAGTTGATGTCAAATCCTACTGCCCCTGGTGAAACTGGGCCATTCCTGGCAGCAGCCATAACACCACCTATCGGCAGTCCATAGCCCTGATGTAAATCTGGCATACCTGCAACAGCCACCACACCTGGCAATATCGCAGCATTCAAAAGTTGATTTAAAGCTGTCTGCTCAATTTTTTCATAAATTTCTCTTGCAGTAAATAAATAAACCGGACAGTTCATCTTCTGTTCTGCTGGAAATTTATAAAAAGTCATTAATTTTCACCTCCATTATTACCTCTTTACTCCATTATATCATTAATAGGCTGAATGTCTAATAGAATAAATCACTTACTATATCAACAATCCTGAGCTATCAAAAATTATTGTCAGAATATAAAGATCAGTCACTAAAGTCTTGCTATTGCAACTTTTAATTTTGCTGTTGACAGAAATTTTAACCATGTTATACTTGACCTAGCAAACAAAAAAGGAGGGGTTAACATGAAACTTACAGGACTCCAGGAATTCTTGAGAATCGAAGATATAAATCTAAAAAAGCATATCAAAGCAGAGCAGGATGCAAAACTTCGTAGAGAAAGTCAGTCAACATTTGGCCTCTAAATAGGAGGGTAGATAATATGATTAATGAAAAGATCAAAAACATGGCATCAATTAATGATGCAGCCTTAACTAGAAGTGGTATCAATCGCTTTGACGAATATGATTCCCGCTTAAAGGAGAATGCATATTCAGTTGAAGGCTTTTATAATTAAGTCAATAACAAAAAACTAAAATAATCAATACAGGAGGAATCAGAAGTGCGAGTAGCTGAGCAGAGTAATTCTGATAATTAGGCCCCTTTACCGGTTAAGATAACCGTTAAAGGGGTTTCTTGTTGTTTTACAGGCAATATATAAGTTTGTTATCAAAATACAACCATGATATAATTATCTGACAGTATTAGGGGGGAAAACAAATGTCAAATAAAGAAAATCAAGAAAAAGAATATAGTTATACCTATAGTGAGTTATTAAAGAAATTTTATGCCCACTACTTATCTCGTTATAAGAAGGAGTTTTTTGGGGTTCAGTTCCTGCACATCGTTGGGGCTATCCTGGTCTTAATACCCCCTCTTATTATGAGAGAAATTATTGATAATGCAATCCCTAACGGCAATGTCAGTGGAATTTTTGGTTTAGTAGGAATTGCCCTGGCAATATTTGTAGCCGATGCTATTGTCAAAAATATTACTATTTTCCACGGCCATCGAATTGCCCAGGAGATAGTCAGAGATATGCGAGACGACCTCTATCAGCAATATCAGAGACTATCAATGAAATTCCATGACAATAAAAAAACCGGTGAATTAATGTCCAGAATCGTTGATGACTTAAATAAACTCCAGGAATTTATTCACCATGGTCCTGAGGCCATGATTGGTTCGGTTGTATTACTTGGGGGTACAGTGATCATTATGTTAACCCTGGATATCAGATTAACTCTGGTCACCTTAACCTTTGTTCCTTTCTTATTAATATTTGCTAAAAAATTAATCGATAAGATGCATAAGGCCTTCAGAAAGACCAGAGAGGCCAAGGCCGATTTGAATGATCGTCTCGAGGATAACCTGGCCGGGATTAAAGTAATCAAAGCCTTTGCCAGTGAGGACAGCGAGCTTGAACGATTCAGATTGAAAACCCAGCAGCATACTGATTATAGATTAACAGCCATCCGTTATATCAGTATTTTATTTCCAGGTTCCCGACTATTTAATGCCATGGGCGTCCTGGCAGTCTTAAGTTATGGTGGTTATCTCTCTGCCACTGGAGCAATGACAGTCGGTACAATCGTTGCCTTTTATGGTTATCTCCAGCAGTTTAGAGAACCATTGCTCCGACTGGTTACAATGTCTGAGGGCTTAAGTGATTTCTTTGCCAATACAGAGAGATATTTTGACCATAGCGACCTAACTCCTGATATCACAAAATATATCGGCGGCAAGCCAGGCAAAGAGTTTATAGAGGGTAAAGTAGAATTTAAAAATGTTAATTTTTCATATAATAATGATGAAGAAGTATTAAATAATATCAGCCTAAAATCTGAGCCCAGGGAAACAGTAGCTCTAGTCGGCCCGAGTGGAGCCGGCAAGACCAGTATAGTCCGCTTAATTCCAAGACTTTATGAAGTTGAAAGTGGCCAGGTATTAATTGATGGCAGGGATGTCCGGAACTATTCTGTCCGGGAACTGAGAAATTCAATAGCAATGGTCATGCAGGACGATTACCTATTCTCTGATACTGTCAGACAGAATATTTCCTATGGTAAACCAGGAGCTTCTGAGGAAGAAATTATTGAGGCCGCCAGAGCTGCCAATGCCCACGATTTCATAACTGAGTTTAAACATGGCTATGAACAGCAGGTCGGTCAGCGTGGTTTAATGCTTTCTGGCGGACAGCGCCAGAGAGTCGCTCTGGCCAGGGCTTTCCTCAAAGACCCAGGGATATTAATCCTGGATGAAGCGACTTCAGCTGTCGACCTTGAAACTGAAAAATTAATCCAGGATGCAGTCGAACGCTTAACCTCTAGCAGAACAACCTTTGTAATTGCTCACAGGTTATCGACTATAGTCAATGCAGATAAGATTATCTTTATTGAAAAGGGTCAGGTCAGAGAACAGGGTAATCACAATGAACTTATGGAACTTGATGGAGAGTATGCCAGATACTATAAGATGCAGTTCGATAGCCCGGCAGCAAGTTAAAGAAAACCTAATAGTTAATATAAAAAATCCCAGGCAATTTTCTGCCTGGGATAATTTTATTTAATATATTTAAATTTTTATATTTTAAGTTTTATTCTGTAAACTTCATATTCTTTTATTCAAATGTAATAGCTGCTTCTGGTCCATTAACTTTAAAGGTGAATGTTTCAAATAGGAATAGGTCAACTGAATCTGCATCATAATCTTTAAATCCTAAGGAAACATCCTGACCGACGAATAGCTCAAAATCATCACCAGCTGCCAGCATCACACTATTATCCCCTAATTCAGGTACATAAATGATCTCTGAACCAACCAGGTCTTCTATCTTCTTAAAGAATGGATAACCTGATGTCTCTAATTTATTTAAAAGATTATAATGCTTAGGTCCCATAATAATTTTATAAGAATCTTCAATTCCTGCCTCTAATAACTTTTCTCTGGCAGTAAAAATTGCCGAGAAGAAAGATGAACGATCTTCTTCAATCTTAATTGGATCATATTCTTCTTTAGATAAAGGAATAATCCCCTCGATACCAGCTTCTGGCATACCAAAAAAGATAGCTTTATTTTCTATTTCAGCCATTTTTTTAGCAGCTTCCCTTACAGGATCAGAATCTGCATCCTCTGCCCCTCTGACAAAGGCATCTATTTCAGTCCTATCAATTTTAACTGGTAATTCAACTTCAATTAAATTTAATGTTTCTCTGCTTCTAAACTCAGCACCTTCAGCTGAAATCTTATTCATTCTACCGGTGTTAATTGAGGAAACATCAAGGCCAAGTGGCCCTTCAAATTCAACAACTTTTCTGGCTCCCAGACGAAGTTCTAAAATATCTTTAGCCTCTTCATCAAGAAATTCCCAGGCTTCGTCTGGAATAGGAGCAAGCGAACGATTTAGAATGTCAACCATTTATTTTCCCTCCTTTAAACTGCCTATACCTAATGAACCGTCTGAACTTGAATCATTATCAGCATCGCCTTCCTCTTCATCACCATGTTCAGTTATATCTCCATCTCTAAATAAAAACTCTCTTAAATATTCATCCCAAACCTCATTATTTCTTCTTAACCATTCTAACCCCATGCAGGCATGTTCAATCTCTTCATCTCTATTATGGGATACAATTTTTCGCACCTCTTCATCTTCAGTTGCTGCTGCTCTCTGGTTATACCAGTCAACAGCCTCCAATTCTTCAATCACACTCTTAATAATTCGATGATATTCAATAGCTTCCTGTGGTAAATCTTCATATCTTTCATGGTACTCTCCGCTCATGAATTTCCCTCCTTATATTTGTGCAGTTTTTCTTAACACTACTACTATATATTTTATTGTTTAAAGATAAATATGTCAAGTTAACACTTAACATTATTAATTTATAAATTAGTTTTTTCAACTAATATAACCAGCATCCTAGCTCTACTCCCAACTAACTTTTCTGCTCTCCCAACAACATTATCAATTCCATTACTTCTTAATTTTCTCCAGTATCTCCGTATTTACCTAAATAAATATAATCAATCCTATACTTATCAGCAATTTCTAAAATTGTTTCAGCGGTTAATGGTGAGCTCCATCACCTATTATATTTTCAAGAACTTATTTACTGTAATGAATAGCCCCGCCCTCAGTATCTAAGGCGGCCTCATGGATAACCTCTGCTGTTGTCGGATGGGCATGAATTGTCTCTGCTATTTCATGGGCTGTTAAATTTCTATTAACTGCCAGGGTCAAAGAAGCTATTAGGTCAGTTGCATGCAGGCCAATAATACCTGCTCCAATAACCTGGCCTGTCTTTTCTTCTTTGATAATCTTCACAAAACCTCGCCGTTCTCCCATAGCCATCACTTTTCCATTGGCGCTAAATGGAAAGCGCCCGACTACATAATCAATACCAGCTTCTTTAGCATCTTTTTCACTCATACCGACTGTTGCCACCTCTGGATCAGTAAAGATTGCACTTGGCACAGCTTTATAATCCATCCGATGCTCGCTCCCAGTAATATTATCAGCGGCAACTATCCCCTGATGGGAGGCGACATGGGCCAGCATTACCTTATCCGTTACATCACCAATGGCATAGATCCCATCAACAGAAGTTTTCATCTGGTCATCTACCTTAATGCCACCTCGCCGCTCATTTAATTCAAGCCCTAAAGCCTCTAAATCAATCCCTGGAAGATTAGGTAACCTGCCAACAGCAATGAGAACCTTATCTGTTATTACATATTTTTCCTGTCCCTCTTCTTCAAAGGCAACCAGCATATTATTATTTCTGCCTTCAGTTTCTGCAATTTTTTTAGCCTGACTTGAAGTATGTATATTTATCTTCTTATTTCTGGCTAACTTTGCCAGCTCATCTGTTATATCATTATCGGCATCAGGAACTATTGAATCCTGAAATTCAATTACTGTTACCTCAACACCCATATTAGCATATAGAAATGCAAACTCCATGCCAATAACTCCACCACCAATCACCACCATTTTTTCAGGCAGTTCTTCTAAATCCAGGGCATCTCTACTGGTTATTACACCTGGTAACTCAGTTCCTGAAATTGGTAAGTTTGCTGTTTTTGACCCTGTGGCTATAATAATATTTTCAGACTGAAGAATTTTTTCCTGGTCTTCAGCCAATTTTACCTGAACCTGACCTGGTTTATTAAGAAAACCCATTCCATTATAAATATCTATTTCTTCATTTTCCAAGAGAACTTCAATCCCTTTAACCAGTCTCCTGACAATTCTATCTTTTCTCTTAATTACTGAAGGCAGGTCAATAGATACCTGGCCCTCTATATTAATTCCAAATTTGCTGGCATCCTGCACCTTATGAAAGAGCTCGGCTGAATGAATCATAGCCTTAGTAGGAATACAGCCCCAATTTAAACAGACTCCACCTATAGCTTCTTTTTCTACTAAAGCGACCTTTGCACCTTTCCTCGCTGCTCTAATTGCAGCAACGTAACCTCCTGGTCCACCTCCTATTACAACTAAATCATAATCCAGACTAGTTCTCGAATTATCCATCTAATCCCCTCCTAAATTCTTAAATAATCCTAAAAAACAAACAAAGAGCCCGGTCAGACCGGGCTAATTAATTAATTGCTCCGACGATATTTTAATACGCCCTTGCCTACCAGGCTAACTAAAATAGCTGCCAGAATAACTTCAGGCAGGCCATGAAGCCAGGCGGCTCCAATGGCTGCTGATAAGGGTAAGAAATTTCTGAGAACAGCCAGCCCTAACACCAGAATGGTATTAACCAGAGTTCCAACAATACCTGCCATTACCAGAGCCAGACTTTCATTTGTATTAGCCAGTGGCCTATAGGTAAAATATGCAAATATACCAATAAAAATCCTCGGCACTATAGCTATTAAGGGGTCGGTAAACATCGGTGCCCCTGGTTGTAAAAAACTAAAGACACCAAAGATTAAACCTATCAGGGCGCCAACTATTGGCCCTTCAAGAACTGCCCCTAAGATTGCCGGTATATGCATAATAGTCGCATTACCTGCCGGGGTTGGTACTGGGATAAAGCCAAGTCGAGTAACTCCTAAGACAATTGAAATTGCTCCTAACATTCCTGCTACCACTATTTCCTTTGTTGATATTTGCAAGTTATTTCCTCCTATCATCCCGGTCCTAAAAAAGAATCCAGGTGATTTTAGATTTTTTGCATATATATTATACAACAAATATTTAAATCAGACAAGTCTGAGATTACTAGCCCCTTCATACTGGCAGGCCTTACCGGCTTTCTCTGAGGCCCTTTCCAGTAAATCTTTAATTTTATTTCCACTGAAATTTTTATAATACTCAGCTAATAAAATTCCAATAAAAATATCACCTGCTCCAAGATCATCATAAATATTACCTTTAAAATATGATTTGATTTCAAGCTTATTTGTTAAGCCCTCATGAATGCATCTTACTCCCTCTTCCCCATTTAATAAAATCAAAGCTTCCTCTGGAAAAGTTTTTAAAGCGTCAAGCCAGTGATAATTCCTGGCTAAATCTCCTGAAATAAAAAACCAGCTAGTTCCAGGAATCAAATCAATTAATTCTTCTTTTTTAAAAACAAATGAAGAGTCAAAGGAAAATTTTTGTGATTGGTTTTTAAGATATTTTATTTCATCTATTCCCAGGCTATAAGGGGTTGCATGGACTAAATCATAATATTCAAGATTAATATTTCTTAGATAATCTAAAGTTATTCCCTGGTCAACTCCTTTATCAACTTCAACTAATTCTGTTGTAAGATCAGTTCTTCTCCAGACGGCTCTGGCTGTTTCCCCAGGTAATTTTATTATTTTATCCAGATTAAGATTAGTATCATTAAGCCTGGAAATTAATTGTCTGCCTGGTTGGTCCTTTCCGATAATCCCTAAAAGGTCTACCCTGGATTCAGGATTATTTCTACTAATCGTTAACCCAACATTTGTTGCACTACCACCAACATACTCTTTACCGCTCTCAAGATAATGATCAATTACAATATCACCGATTGCGAGAACCTTAAATTTATTCATGATCTCTGGCTTAAAAAGTCAACTATATATTCAACTGTACGATCAATTTGCTCATCGGTAGTTATCTGAGCCTCGCCATCGCCATCCTGATCACCATAATCAGCAAAACCAGAATGATTAGCCCCTGTTATCTCTTTAAATTCAGCTGTTTCTGGCAGAATATTACCTCTTTCTTTTAATAGCTCAAGATCAACTATTTCATCGTTATTACCATAGAGCGAGAGTACTTCAAGCTCATTATCTTCAAGGGAATCAGAACTAGCCGGGTAGGCAGCCAGTAAGACCAGGCCCTTAACCCAGTCTGGATTCTCTCTACTTATAAATCTTGAAGCCATAGCGCCCCCTAAAGAATGGCCAATTAAATACCAGTTGTTCTTGTCTGGAAGTAATTCCCTGGCATCATCAGCTCTCTTCCAGCCTAAAATTGCTAATTCAAAGGGCATATCTACCAATATACTTGAATAGCCTTTATCTGCAAGTTTATAAGCAAGCCTGCTGTAAGCTCTATGATCTACCTGGGCACCTGGATAAAAAATAAAGCCAGGTTTATTATTACCCTGGGCAGCCTCAAATAAAAGATAATCATCTTCATCTTTAATATTTACCATCTCGGTGCTTTCTAAGAATTCTAACGCAATTTCTTCAGGGCTATAACTCTGCAGAGCCCAGCTTAATATAGCCCCACCTATAACAATTAGAAAAATCAAAGCTGGTATAATGATTATAGGTTTAAATATTTTTTTTATTATATTTTTAACCTTCATTTAGTCCTTATCCTCTTCAGTTTCAGTATTTTCTTCAGTATCCTGCTGTTCTTTTTCTTCTTCCTCTTCCTCTATTGCATCTTCTTCATCTGAAACTAACTCTGGAATATCTATCCCCAAAACATTAACATTTACAGCAACCACGTCTACTCCAGTCATTTTTTCTAATGAATTCTTGACATTTCTCTGAACTTCTTTAGTTACTTCTGGAATATTAACTTCAAATTCAACAATTAAATTCAAATCAACAATAACACCTTCGTCAGTCTCTTCTAATTTAACACCCTTTGATAAATTTTTCCTGCCTAGCATTTCTGCAATACCCCGGACTAATCCACCACTCATTGCTGCTACACCATCAATCTCAGTCGCTGCTATTCCTGCAACAATACCAAGTACCTCACTGGCAATATTCATTCCGCCTAATTCTGACTTATTAGTTTCAACCATTTTTAACTCCTCCTTATCTTATTTAAAGATAAATTTCTGATTTAATAGATTTAAGCCTGGCAGGACCTATACCATTGATATTTAAAAGTCCCTTTAAGTCTGAAAATTCACCGTTCTCCTCTCTATATGCGACAATTCTCCTGGCATAAGCAGGCCCGATTCCTTTAACCTGTTCAAGTTCTTTCCTGTCCGCCAGATTGATATTTACTTTATTTAATTCTCCACTCTTTTTCTCTTTTATCGATTCCTGAATTTCTTTTTCTGCTTTTATTTTAGAATCTTTTTCTATTACTGATTTTCTAGAATCTGAGTCTATAATTAAACCATCATATAAATTCAAGTATTTTTCTGCTGACTTATCCCAGCTAAAGTCTTTATCCATAACCCTTTTTTGAAGGGTTTCCAACTGATCTGGCTTTGAGGCTAAATCTGCAGCATCTTCGATAGCTTTTAGCATTTTATGAGCATTATATTCTTTGAATGTAAAACCTGTACCTTCCCCGTTATTATAGGGTTCAACAGTATCCTTTAATCCTCCAGTCTCTCTAACAATGGGAACAGTTCCATATCTCATTGCGAAAAGTTGCCCCAGGCCACAGGGTTCAAATTGAGAGGGCATTAAAAAGAAGTCTGAACTGGCATATATTCTTTTGGCCAGGGTAAAATCATATTTTATCTCAGCTGCAACCTGGTCTGGATAGCGCCTGGCTAAATTCCTAAAAAAGTCTTCATACTCCGGATTTCCTGTCCCTAAAATAACAAACTGCAATCCTGTCTTTACTATTTCTTCAGCAACATGTTTAATCAAATCTATTCCTTTTTGCTCCACCAGCCTGGTAATTATACTTAAAATTCTTTTATCTGGGTTAATTTCTAATCCTAAAAATGACTGTAAAGCTCTGCGATTTTTAGCTTTCCCTTCAAAGTTATTTCTATTAAAATTAGCAAAGAGCTCTTTATCTGTAGAAGGATCATTTTCTTCAAAACTTATCCCATTTACTATCCCCTCTAAATCATCTCCTCTCATTCTTAAGGCATAATCTAACCCTTCACCAAAATATGGAGTTTTAATTTCACTGACATAAGTTTTGCTGACAGTAGTTATTTTATCACTATACATTATTCCTGCTTTCATAAAGTTTACCAGGCCATCATGACGAATATTGCCGCCATAAAAATGTGATGGGTCTACCCCTAAAGAGTCAGTTATAATTTCAGGGCCAAAAATCCCCTGGTATCTCAAATTATGAATTGTAAAAACTGTCTTAATATCTTTATAAAAATTATATTTTTTATAATTATCATTTAAAAACAATGGTATCAGAGCTGTCTGCCAGTCATTGCAGTGAATAATGTCTGGTTTAAAGTCTATCTGTGGAAGCATCTCTAAAACTCCTCGCATGAATAAAATAAATTGAAGATGTCTATCTGGATTATCGTAAAGATTACTCCGGTCAAAATATTTTTTATTATCTATAAAATAAAAAGGAACATTGTTATAATTCAATTTATTGACTCCTACATATTCATTTCTCCAGGTTATATTAGTTCTAAAATGGGTAACATGTTTCAATTGTTCTTTATATATTGAAGATAATTGTCTGTATTCAGGTAATACTACTCTCACATCATGTCCCTTTTCTCTCATTGCTGCTGGAAGTGAACCAGCAACATCACCTAAACCCCCAGTCTTTACAAATGGTGCTGCTTCAGATGTTACAAATAAAACCTTTTTCTTCTCCATTTTTATCACTCCTACTTATAAACTTATAATAATGTCAGGATATTTATATTTTAATAAAATAAAATAACTCTGTCAAACTTTTTAATATTCCAGATTGCTTTAAATTTCTCATAAACTTTAGGCTATAAAAGCAGGTATTATTGTTTTTATCGAGAATTAATTAAATGAAAGAAAGTATTTTTTGGCAGGAGGTTTTTCAAATGAAAAATATTAAACCTACTAATTATGATCAATATCTATTTCACAGTGGCAGACATTATCAAGCATATGAATTTATGGGAGCCCACCCAGAAAAGATTAACGGAGAAACAGGAACTAAATTTACTGTCTGGGCACCTAATGCAGAAGCCATCTCAGTTGTTGGCGATTTTAATGACTGGCAAAAAGATAAAAATAAGCTGGAAAAAATTGAAGATAGTGGTTTATGGGTAGGTTTTATAACTGAGGCTAAACCAGGTGATAAATATAAGTACTGGATAACTGGATTTGAAGGCCAGGAGAGAGTAAAAGCAGATCCCTATGCTTTCAGGGCAGAAAAAAAACCTAAGACTGCTTCAATAATAACTGATCTGGAAAAATACCAGTGGAATGATAACAGGTGGTTAAAAGATAGAGAAAATAAAGATATCTTAAAAGAGCCTGTGTCAATTTATGAAATCCATTTAGGCTCCTGGAAAAGAAATTCTAAAAATAAACCCTATGATTATAGGAAAATAGCGGATTTATTAATTCCTTATTTACAGGAAATGAACTATACCCATGTTGAACTTCTGCCAGTTGCAGAACACCCCTTTGATGGTTCCTGGGGATACCAAACTACAGGGTATTTTGCCCTTACAAGTAGATATGGCAACCCTGAAGACTTTAAATATTTTGTTGATAGCTGCCATCAGGCCGGTATTGGAGTTATTATAGATTGGGTGCCCAGCCATTTTTGCAAGGATGATCATGGCCTCAGATTATTTGATGGAACTGAACTCTATGAAAGCAATATCCCATTAAAAGCAGAAAATCCACAATGGGATACATTAAATTTTGATTTTGGTCAACCTGAAGTATGGAGTTTTTTAATCTCAAATGCTAACTTCTGGTTAGATGAATATCATATTGATGGTATAAGAGCCGATGCAGTTAGTAACATGCTTTATCTTGATTATGGTAAAGAAAATACTGACTGGCTTCCAAATAAACATGGTGGCCGAGAAAATATAGATGCAATTAATTTTTTAAGAAAAATGAATGAAGTTATCTTTTCAAAGTTTCCTGGAGTCATGATGATAGCTGAAGAATCAACTTCCTGGCCTCAAGTGACTTCTCCTGGTTATATCGGAGGCCTGGGCTTTAATTTAAAATGGAATATGGGCTGGATGAACGATACCCTTGAGTATATGAAGTCTGACCCTATTTTCAGAAAATGGGAGCATAATAAATTAACTTTCTCCTTGATGTACACCTATTCTGAGAATTTTGTTTTACCTCTCTCCCATGACGAGGTTGTCCATGGAAAAAGGTCTTTACTGGATAAAATGCCTGGGGATTACTGGCAGAAATTCGCAAATTTAAGACTTCTTTTTTCATATATGATGGCCCATCCTGGTAAAAAATTAATATTTATGGGAGGAGAATTCGGCCAATTTATTGAATGGGATTATAAACAGGAACTGG
>CAZLCX010000012.1:0-28065 GCA_964558325.1 uncultured Halanaerobiaceae bacterium
TCCTGATATGATTATTGATACAGATATGTTATCATTAGAGGAGTCAGTTAATAAATTAATAAAGATAATTAAGGATAATGACGATATCAACGGAGTTAGCTAGATTTTTAGGGAAAAGATTAATTGTGGGAGCTGATTTACTGTTGGTATCTGGATTATAAATTTAACAAAAATATCACATTTTTTAAAAAGAATTAATGAAAGATTATGGAATAATAATGTTGAGTGGAGTAATTAAATTGATTGGTCTTTTGGTTTTAGTAATAAAAAATAAATAAAGGAATTAAATTATGCCTGACCTAAGACAAAAAAAATTTATAAAAGGTGCTTTTACGCTGGGGACAGCTGCTTTGATAGCTAAATTAATGGGATTCGTTTTTAGAATTATTTTGCCTCGATTGATTGGTGGTGAGGGGGTAGGATTATATCAGCTGGCTTATCCAATATATACTACTTTGTTGATGGTCTCTACTTCAGGCATCCCGATTGCCCTGGCAAAGTTGATTTCTGACCGGACAGCTAAAAATCAGGAGTTAAAAGCGTATAGAATATTTAGGGTTTGCTTGTTTTTAAATATAGTGATCGGGCTTTTACTTAGTCTGGTTATGTTTTTTTCAGCAGAATCGGTGATTGAACTTTTTAAATGGGATAACCGAGTCTTTTATTCAGTGATTGCCCTGGTTCCAGCTGTCTTTTTTGTTTCTATTGTGGCTGCTTACCGAGGGTTTTTTCAGGGATTGCAAAATATGTTTCCGACAGCTTTATCCCAGGTAGTGGAACAATTTATCCGAATTGTGACTATGTTAATTTTAGTTGTAATTCTACTGCCCTATGGGATTGAATATGCAGCTGCTGGTGCCACTTTTGGAGCTACAACAGGTTCTATAGCCGGGCTGCTGGTTTTAATATATATTTATTATCAGAAAAAAGAAGAATTTTGGTCATTGTTACCAGATATTAATTTAGAAAAGCTACATATTAAAAGACATGCAAAAAAAATTATTTATCTGGCTGCTCCAGTAACTTTTGGAGCCTTAATTACTCCTTTAATGAGTTTTATTGATGCGGCTATTGTTCCATCACGTTTGCTGGCAGGGGGATTTGATAATGTACTGGAGTTATATGGACATTTGTCTGGTATGGCTATGGTATTGGTGCATTTTCCCACTATTATTACTCTTTCTCTGGCCACATCTCTTATGCCGGCAATTTCGGAAGCTAAAGCTATTGATGATAAAAATTTAATTCAAGAACGGTTAAAAACTGCCTTAAGAAGTACCATTATAATAGCTTTGCCGGCGGCAGTGGGTCTTTATCAACTTGCAGAACCTTTGAGCACAGTTTTATTTGATAGCCCACAGGCAGCAGTACCACTTCAGGTGATGGCCTGGAGTGTGCTTTTTATTGCTCTAAAACAGGTTTCTGCCGCCACTTTACAGGGAATGGGCCATGTTTTTATTCCTGCTCGTAATTTATTGGCCGGTGCCCTAATCAATGCTATACTTAATTTTAGCCTGACAGGTTATTTAGGTATCAGAGGTGCTGCTCTGGGGACTCTGGCTGGGTTTGTTCTGACTTCGTGTTTGAATTTATTTAATACCTATCAGAAAACAGATGCAGACCTTAAGGGCTGGGGCAAGCTATTTTTAAGACCGCTGCTCGGTGTCTTAATAATGGTATTAATAATTGAATTCTCTTTAATGCCCTTAGAGATAATTTTTGATTTACTCTGGGCAGGCTATGGCTATTATTTGGCTGTTTTTATGATAGTTTTTATAGCTATGTTTGTTTATTTTGGAATGCTCTTATTATTAGGTGAGATAAGATATAGTGATTTGATTTTAGTACCCCGTCTTGGACAGCCATTGGCTGATTGGTTGTTAGATCATGGTTTTATAAAAAAATAGAATTGTTCAATGAAATAAGGTGTTGCTATGTTAAAACTAAATCAGAGATTTCCTTATTATCTAAAAAAAATTTTAAATAAAGTTCATTATCATCGCCAGAGTCAAAAAAATGACATTTTTATTTTTTCAACTTTCCGCAGTGGTTCAACCTGGCTGGCTGAGACTATTAAGAGTCATCCTGGAATCAAATTTCCTATTGCCCCTGATAAAATTGAGTTTCTAGAAAATATTGATCCCTATTTTAAAGAAATAAAGGCACGTCCTTATTATATTGATTTAAGTCCAGATGAAAAAGAAAGATTAAAGAAATATGTAAAACTGGCTTCAGCTGGGGAAATAGTTTTTGGACGCCGTTATGTTGATCTTTTTGCCAGGCATCATAGCTTTTTAACTGATAGATCGGTATTTAGGTTGTTGCGGTCTAATTTTATGGTTCAGTGGTATCTGGAGAATTTTGATTTAGATATGATATTTTTATTCCGTCACCCTATAGCAGCCAGTCTTTCCAGGCATCGTGCCTGGAAAGAATCAACTAATCCTGATTTCTGGAGTCCTAAAACAGATTATCTTTTGCATTCTGAATATTTTAAAAATAATTATTTAACTCCGGAAATAAAAGAGTTTATTACAGCTATTAATAAATATGGATCGATGAATGAACAATTTGTTTTATCCTGGTGCCTGGAAAATTTGCCTTTGATTGAACAAATAAAAAATAATCAGTCTGAATTTATTCATCTTTTAACCTATGAAGATCTTTTAATAAATCCAGACCAGGTTATTACTTATTTATCTCAACAACTTGATTTGATCCATAAAGATAAATTATTACAGAGCCTGGAAATTCCGTCCAGTACCACCCGTTATAGTGACAAAAAGACTAGAAAGAAATTTGATGAACATCAATACAACCAGGAATATTTATTAAAAAAATGGCGAAAGAAGATCTCTGCTGAAGAAACTGAAAAATTAATGTCTATAGTTGAATTTTTTGATATCAATATTTATAATAGTAAAAGTTTTATGCCCCAGGACAAATATTTAATCAAGTTATCTGATTGAATTATTTGGTATCTATCTCTAAATTGTGGTATAATCAATTTTGGCTATTTATTACATAGATCTTTTATTATTCTAATGGAGGTATTTGATGTTCAAAAGTATTAAGACCAGATTAGTTGTTTTTGTTGGCTTGCTTATTTTATTGTTGATTGCTGGAAGTTCTTTTTATTCCTATCGTCAGTCTAGAGATATTTTAGATGAGACCTTAAGATCTGAGGCTTTAAATAGTGCCAGAAGATCTGTTGAAACTATAGATTTATGGGCTGAAGAAAAGGGAAAGATTATTCAGAATTTATCTTACCTAGATAGTATTCAGAGTATGGACTGGGAGAGGCAGTATGATGATCTGTTGGAGATGGCTCAGGATGATGATCAGATTGAATCTTTATTTATTGTTGAGCCTGATGGAACAATGCGGGATACCAACCAATTTGAGACTGATGTCAGTGAACAGTCTTACTTTCAATCAGTTACTGCTGATCAAGAACAGGTTTTCTCTGAACCTACTGAGAGTTTTGAAACAGGCAGACCGATTACTATTATAGCCAGCCCGATTTTTGATGATGGTGAGTTTGTCGGGATTGTCGGTGGAGTTGTTGCCCTTGATATTCTCCGGGATCTGACTGCAGATATGGATATTGGCGGCCATGGTTATGGGATGATTGTTGATCAGAATCAAAATATAATTGCCCATCCTGAATCAGAATATCTCGGTAACCAGGATATTTATAATCAGCTTGGAGATGATTTTTATAATCTTGTTGAAGAAAGCTCACAGGAATTAGAGGGGTATGGTACATATCAGGCCGAGAATGAAGACTGGGACCTGGCCTATGCAACTGTAGATAATACTGATTGGACTGTAATGCTGACAGCCAGCCAGTCAAATCTCTTAGCTCCCCTGGATATTATAAAAAATAGTAATTTAGTGACTGGCTTAATTGCAGTTCTTTTAGGAATTATTTTAAGTTATCTGATTGCCAGGATGATTGTTAATCCAATTATTTCTGTGAATAATCTGGCCCAGAAGATTGCCGGAGGTAATTTAACAGAACGGGTCGATATCTCAAACTTTAATGTCCAAAAAGAAGATGAAATCGGCCAATTATTAGTTGCCATTAATAGGATGGTTGAGAATCTTCAGGATACTGTCAGGCCTGTACAGAAGGCTGCTGAAAACTTATCTTCAACCAGTAAAGGCCAGGCTGAAGCCGGAGCCCAGGTTGAAAAATCAGCTGAAGAGGTTGCCACAGCTATTCAGAATGTGGCTTCAGGTGCCGAGGAGCAGTCGGCTCAAATTGATGAGATGGAGACAATCTTTAAAGATCTCTCTCAACAGATTGGCAGAACAGGTGAAATGGCAGAGGAGATGTCTGCTAAGGCAGATAATGTAGTGGGAAATGTTGAAACTGGCAGCAGGTCTGTCGATAACTCAGTTGAATCAGTTAATGAGGTCAAGGCAGATGCCGGGGAAGTCGCTGAAATAATTAATGATTTAGGAGAAACAAGTAATGAAATAGGCGATATAATTGAAATCATAAGTAATATAGCCAGTCAGACTAATCTGCTTGCTCTAAATGCAGCCATTGAAGCGGCCAGAGCCGGTGAGGCTGGTCGAGGTTTTAGTGTTGTTGCTGAAGAGATTCGCCAGCTTGCTGAAGAATCGGCATCAGCCACTGAAAAGATTAATAATTTGATCGTTGAGATTCAGGAAAATGCCGAGAAGGCAAATACTAAAATGGATGCCAGTGTTGGGACTGTAGAATCCAGTGTTAAGGCAATCAAGGAGACTGGAGATGTCTTTAACGATATTAAAAAGGCGGTTTTTGAACTGGATGAGTTAATAACAAGGGTTACAGAAGAAGCTAGAGATATGGATCAAAATAGTATTCAGCTAGAAGCTGCTGTTGAGGATATTTCCAAGGTCAGCGAGGAGGCTGCCAGCAATGCTGAAGAGGTTGCAGCATCCAGTGAGGAACAGATTGCATCAACTGAAGAGATCATTTCCTTTGCTGAAGAACTCTCCAGAATGTCGGAGGAGTTAGAGGAAACTATCCAAAGATTTGATATCTAAAACTTGATAAAAGGTGCGATTTTAATTGTGGTCCCTCAGGTGATTTTCCTGGGGGATTTACTATTTAAACCAAAATTTATTATTCAGGGTTATACTGGTGTTAGCTTGAGTATTTTGAAGATAAAATTACTTAATAGGTTGTAATAGCATTTGAAACTGATTAAACTTATCGTATTATTTTACGATAATAATTAGTAGATAATAAAAAAATAGAAGATAAAAATTAAAATATATTATCAGTCATTCAAGGTGATTCAGGAAGCTGTTAATTCTCTTGAGGATTTAATTAATAATTTAGATAAATCAGCAGAACAGATTAGTGAAAATAGTTCAATGGTGAATAGGTCTATTCAGGAGATAGGTTCAGTCAGCGAACAATCGGCTGCTAATGCTGAAGAAGTTGTGGCTTAGACAGAAGAGCAGGCATCTTCAACTCAGGAAATTGTTCATGCATCAGAAGACTTAGCTGAAATGGCTGAAAAATTATCAAGTACTGTGGATAAATTTAAGATTTAAATGTTTATTCAATTATGTTCACCAGCGGAGGAATTTAGATATGGAGCCTAAGTCATTAAAATTTAAATTTATGGTCTATGTCGGTCTTCTGGTGGTCATCCTGGCCCTGGGGCTCGGCGTTAGTTCATATCTGAATACTTCCTCTGCAATCAAGGAGGAGATCGAAACCAGGCTGCCATCTAAAGCTGAGGATATCAGTATGGTGGTCAGGTCTCGTCTTGATATAATTACAGCTGAGCTGGAGGCTGTCGCCAGCAGGTCGGAAATTAAATCAATGGACTGGGAGCAGATTAAGCCAGTTCTGGCTGAGGAGAAGGCCCGAACCGACTATGCAACTATTGCCCTGGTGGAACCTGACGGAACCACCCGCTATCCTGATAATGATAGCCTGTATTTAGGCGATAGAGATTATGTGCAGGAAGCCTTTGCTGGCAATTCAAATATCTCTGATATATTGATCAGCAGAGTTACTGAGGAGCCAGTTGTTATGGCGGCAGTTCCAGTAACTGAAGATGATGAAGTTATTGGAGTCTTAATTGCCCGGCTGCTTGCAGATGACATAATTAATATCATAGCTGATATTGAGATTGGCGAGTCTGGTTTTGCCTATATGATCAATGATGCAGGAACTGTTGTGGCCCATAGGAATATTGACTTTGTTATGGAACAGTTTAATCCGATTGCAGTAGCAGAAAATGAAAATAACTTTAGGCAGCTGGCTGATATTAGCGGATTTAAGCAACAGGCCGATAATAATGGAGCTGAAAGATTGGCGGAAGATTTTACTGCCATGATCAATAACCAGAGTGGTTTTAGGCGTTATAATTCACTGGAGGGCAAGGATTCTTATTTAGGTTATAACCAGGTGCCTGGAACTAACTGGATGGTGGCAGTTAGTATTCCTGTTGATCAGGTTTTGAGTAATCTCTATTCGACTCGGAACTCGATTTTCTTAATTACTATCCCAATCTTTATTATTACATTACTGATTATGTTTATTGAAGCAAACTCTTTAACAGCGCCACTAAATAGCCTTTCCCAGGTTATTAAGAAAATGTCTAAGTTTGATTTGAATTACCGTCAGTCTGATAACCATTCTCCGGCTAATCTTCGAATTAATTTTGATCAAAAAGAAATTTTGAGGGAAACGAAATTGATTGACTGCAATATTACAGAGATTGTTGATATTAAAAACAGTTTCGCTGAACTGGTGCAGGAGATTGATTACAGCTATAAACAGTTAGAATCCTATAATGAAGAAATAACCAGCCTGAATGAGAAGCTCAGTTATTTAGCAGAACATGATCCCCTGACTGAACTGCCAAATCGGAGAAAGTTTAAAGAGGTCTTAAACCAGGAATTAGAGCAGGGTTACCCAGGAGCGGTTCTTCTTTTTGATCTCGATAATTTTAAAGAGATTAATGATACTAAAGGTCATGTCTTTGGTGATAAGGTCTTAAAAAAGGTCGGGAGTAAGCTGGCTGATCTTAAAAGTGAGAATTTATTTGTTTCCAGGTATGGTGGAGATGAGTTCTTACTGCTGGTCCGCTCGAGTAATAAATCCAGAGTTGAAAGCTATATTGAGCAGATTAGAGAGGCGATAGATCAGATTCTTATAATAGATGACAATAATATTCATCTTGATTTTAGTTTGGGTGTGGCTTTTTATCCTGATGATGCCAGTAATGTAGACCAATTGATCACCTATGCAGATACAGCTATGTATCAGACCAAAGAAAGTCAGAAAGGGGATAGTCTTTTCTTTCAGAACTATATGAAAACAGAGCTGGAAACTAAAAATGATATAAAAGAAATACTGCGTCATGCTCTTAAAGAAGAGGGGTTTGAGTTAGTTTACCAGCCGGAAGTAGATATAAATTCTGGTCAGGCCAGTGTCTTTGAAGCCCTGCTCCGGTTGAAAAATCATGATATTTCTCCTGGGGTATTTATTCCAGTTGCTGAAGAGAGCAATCTTATCATTGAGATTGGCCGCTGGGTGACTGAGGAGGCAATCAGGCAGTTAGTTAAATGGCGTCAGCAGGGTTTGGAGCTAAAACCAGTGGCAATTAATTTTTCTGTTAATCAGCTTAAGGATAAGGGTTATCTTGATTTTCTGCAAAAACAATTGCAGGATCATGATTTAAGACCGGAATTAATTGAAATTGAGATAACAGAAAGTATCCTTCTGGAGAATAATAAAGAAACAATTAGATTTCTTAACAGGTTGAAGGATGCCGGAGTTAAGTTGGTACTGGATGATTTTGGTACCGGTTATTCATCTATCAGCTATCTATCTTATATACCGGTAGATAAAATAAAGCTTGACCGTTCTTTGATTGATCGGTATTTGCAGTTTGATAATTTGCAGAGTTTAAAGAAATTGATTGCTTTCTTTAGAAGTATGGATTTACAGGTTGTTACAGAGGGTATTGAGGAAAAAGAAGAATATCTGCTGTTAAGTAATTGTGCCTGCAATTTAGTCCAGGGCTATTTTTTCAGCAAACCGCTTGAAGTCTCTAAACTTGAACAGGTTTATACTAAAAACTATATCGAAAAATAGTATAAGTTATTTTGGCTTCTCAAATTTATTGAAAGCAGGATTATTTATTGGTGATTATATTTCAATTTTATTCTTTTTAATGCAGGAATAAATTTATTTATCGAGAAGAATAACTATTAAGAAAGTTTAATTAGTTTATTTATCTGAGGGGGATATAATCTTGACTGACAGGCAGAGGATTCTGGATAGTTTTTATAAGACAATTATCGATAGTGTTTATGATATGATCTATCTCCATGACTTAAAGGGCAATATTCTTGACGTAAATGAGCGGGCTCTTGAGGAGACTGGTTATAGCTGGGAGGAGATTACTGATATGAAAGTTTTTGATCTTCATCCTGATGTTGATGACCCAAGATATGATCACCAGAAAATTTTTGAGAGTTGGAAAAGCTGTAAAGTAGGTGAATCTGTAAGTTTTCAGGTAGAGCATCTTAAAAAAGATGGTAAAAAACAGCCTGTGGAGATAGATGCTGGTAAGGTTGAAAATGATGGTCAGGAGTATATGATTGCTTTTGTTCGGGATATTACAAGTAGGAAGAATAAACAGGATAGAATTATGTATTTGAGTTATCATGATGTTCTGACAGGCCTGTATAACCGCCGGTATTTTGAAGAAAAGCTGGAAACTATTAATCAGGTTAATTTGCCTGTTAGTATTATTATGGCAGACCTCAATGGCTTAAAAATAGTTAATAATAGCTCTGGTCATGCTACTGGAGATGAAGTTCTGGTAAAGGCGGCTGAGATTTTAGAGGCAGAGACGCCAGAAAAGGCGACTGTGGCCCGTTTTGGTGGCGATGAGTTTGTGATTTTGCTGCCAGAAACTGATAATCAAGAGGCCCACAGGATTTTTGACGATATTAAGGCAGCCTGTAGAGGGACTGAAAACGATGATTTTCCTGTTTCCCTGGGGATGGGGATAGCAACAATGACTGAGATTGACCAGGATATTAATCTTATTTTTGAGAAAGCAGATAGAGAAATGAATCATAATAAATTACTGGAAACCAGAAGTGCCAATCATAAGATGGTCTCAGGGCTTTTAGGGGCTTTATCTGCTAAAAGTGATGAGACTGTTGAACATACTGAGAGGATGACTCAATTGGCCAGGAGGATTGGCCAGAGACTTGGGGTTCATAATTCTCAGCTTAATCGGCTTTCACTGCTGGCGACTCTCCACGATATTGGTAAGACTTCAATTCCTGAGGAGGTTTTAAATAAACCAGGGCCATTATCAAAAGAAGAATGGAAGATGATTGAGGGCCATCCAGCCCGGGGTTATAAGATAGCCTCAGCCACCAGCGAATTTGCTGTTATTGCTGAGGAGATTCTCTCTCATCATGAACGCTGGGATGGTGAAGGTTATCCCAGAGGGCTTGCGGGCAAAGAGATTCCTTATCTGGCCAGAATTATTACAATTGTAGATTCCTATGATGTTATGATTAGCGGCCGACCATATCAGGAAGGAATGTCTAAAGAAGAGGCCCTTAATGAAATTGAAGATTGTGCTGGCAGTCAGTTTGATCCTGAGATAGCCGGTGAATTTGTAAAATTATTTAGGGGATTTAGAGAATAAAGAAGTTTAAACTTAACTGGATTTTGTTGATATTGTTTATTAGCCTCCAGGGGATTATTAATCTCTTCCCTGGAGGTTTTTAGTTTATATCTGCAAAAATTGGGACTTTGTGAAATTTGTTAAGAGATACCGGCAGGTAACCGTCGGGTAACCAGGAGGTCAATTGTAAATTACTAAAAAATATGTTTAGTAGTATCCTGGAGTAAAGACTAATTAATTGCTCATAATCAATAATAGCGCTGAATAATTCTATTTAATGAGGCTTAAGTTTTAGTTTTTGCTTTCGATAATAATAGTGATTGATTAAATATCTAATTTATCATTAATTTGAGCTGCAATCTGTTATAATAGTAATATAAAGCAGGATCATTTGGAGGGGGACAGCCAGTATTTTTTAAAAAATTAATTAGCAGCAGACGGAAAAATATTTGCAGGGGAGTGGTTAATTTGAACATAGAGAAGAATAATTATAGAATATTAATTACAGCAATGATTTGTTTAGGAGTAGCGATATTAATAAGTTCAGTTTCAGCATCTGCTCAGGAATACCCAGACCAATGGCTGGAACCGGAATTTGGTACAGTTGAATTAGAAACTGGTTTTACGCCTGACCCTTATGAATTTGAATTTGTGGCAGGTGGGGAACTAGGCCTTGGGGACTTAGGTTTTGTTGGTTATGTTGCTGAATCTCCAGATTATGATTTAGTCTATGAGGCAGGGGATGAATATCCTTTAGTAATTAAAGCAGAATTAGAGGAAAATTATTTTGAAGGAGAAATTTTTCTTTTAGTTAATACCCCGGATGAAAATTGGTACTATGACTGGCATAATGATAGAGAACCGATTATTCAGTTTGATAATCCTCAGTCAGGTTACTATAATATCTGGGTGGGAACATTAACCGGGGATTATCCTGAAGTTAAAATAAGTATTACTGAATATGAATCTTCTGAAGTTAATTCATATGATTTATCTGAAGATAATGAAAATCCTTTAAATGTGGATGATGATGATGTTAAATTAGATTAAATGAAAGGTAGGATATTATGTCTGAAGATAAGCTCCAGCTGTATTATAAATTATATGATTTGAGCCGGCAGCAGCGGGAAGAAGTACTGACTGGAACTATTGATAAGGTGCTGGACATTATCAGGCAAAAGAGTGAGCTAGTGCTTAAGCTGGAAGATGTTGATTTAGAAGCTGAGATTAGGTCTCATAATGATCCCCAGGGGACTTTGATTGAGATGCAAAATTTGCTAAAGCGATTGACTGAGCTGGAGCAGGAAAACTCTGAGCTGTTAAGGGATATGGCTCCTGATCTTGAGAATAAGGTTAAAAAAATCAGGCAGGAGTATAATAACGTCAGTGATGCTTATAAGAATAATAAGAATGACAGCGGTGGTAGTAATATTGATGAGCGGAGTTAGCTAAATAAATAATAATTTTGAGTTACCTGGCTATTAATTTAGCCAGGTTTTTATCTGGATAATTTAATAATAGCTTCTATTATGTTATGATTGTATTAGAAATAAATACCGGTGATTAGAGTTATTGATCAGTTTTAATCTTTTAAGAGCTCAGGAGGATTTTTTAATGTCTAATAAGAAAGATCGTTTTGACCAAATAATGGATTTTAAGTATGCATTAATATACCTAGTTTTATTTTTAGTGGTTTCAGCAATTGCCTTCTTTATTATTTATAATTTATTTGCTGAAGGCTTTAATTTTCAGCGTATCTTAGATTTTCCCATTGAGATAATAGCTATGCTGGGAGCCTTATTGTTTTTTTATTTTTTATTTGATGGATTAAGATTATTTGCAATCTTAAAAACCCTTGAGGCTGAGATTAAATTTTTTGAAATATATAAATTAGTTTTTATTAATCTGTTTGTATCTAATATTACACCTTTAGCTTCAGGGGGAGGTTTTGCCCAGGTTTATTTTCTCCAGGATAAAGGGGTGCCACTTGGGAAATCCAGTGCAGCCACATTAATTAGAACACTGCTGGCTACAACTATGTTATTTATTGGGGCTCCATTGATATTATTCTCAAATGAAAGTATGTTGGCTTTAGTACCTGGGAATTCCGTTTATTTTTATCTGGCTGCTTTTATTGGCTTATATCTGTTGTTTTTTTATTTTATTATATTTAAAAATAAATTATTAAAGAAACTAATTTATCAGGTTCTATCATTTTTAAGGTCAAAAAATATTATTAGTGAAAAAAGATATAAAAAAATATTAAGATATTTATTTGATAATCTGGATTTGTTTATTGATGATCTTATCTTATTTATTTATGGCGAAAAGTTATATGTCTGTTTATCTTTTCTTTTTACTGTGATATTTTTGTTATCAGAGTTTTCATTTTCTTATCTACTTTTAAGTGGTATGGGTTATGATGTCTCCTTTCTCTACATTATTACTTTACAGGTTGTGATTGTTTTTTTAATGTATTTTGCTCCAACTCCTGGAGCTTCAGGGGTGGCTGAGGGTGGATATTCTCTTTTATTTAGACAGGTTGTAAATAAAAATGATGTATTTCCTTTAATTATTTACTGGAGATTTTTCACGAAGTATATAGGAATGTTTATTGGTATTTTTGTTTTTTCTAGATTAATATTAAAAGGAGATTCTATAGATGAAAAATAAGGGGAAAAATTGGTTATTAATTTTAGTTATAATTATATTGATTTTAGTTTCTTATAGAATTTATGCTCCCTATTCTATTCAGGATTTTAATGCTGTTAATATTAAAGCTATTGATAATATAAGGGAGAACCTTGATGAAGATAAATATACTTTTACAGTTGTAGGTAATATAAAAAATTCAATTGCTATCTTTGATAATCAAATTTTGCCTGATCTTGATCCAGAGGAGACAGGTTTTATTTTATCAACAGGAAATAACCTGGTTAATGGTGATGAAGCTAAATATCGGGTTTTTTACCGGACTTTAGAAAAAATGCAGATTCCCTTTATTTCAGCTGTAGGAGTTAATGAAATAGAAGATGATGGCCATCAGAACTTTTATAAATATTTTGGCCCTTTTTATTATTCATTTGAATTTGGAGATAGTTATTTTATATTTTTAGATACAACTGGGAATACTAACTTGGACTGGCAAAATAGCTGGCTGGAGCGAGAATTAAGGCAGTCCCAGGATTATAAACATCGTTTTATTGTGATGAATAGACCACCAGTTGCAACTGATCCTGAGTATTTAATTGATGATGAGGTTAAATATATAGAATCAGAATCTTTAAGAGAATACTATCAAGATTTGTTTGGACAATATAATGTAGACGCCGTTTTTGCTTCAAATATAGAGTTATATAATAGAACGACCATTTCCGGTGTAGAGTATTTTATTAGTGGCGGTGCTGGGGGAGATCTGGTATTAGATAACAAAAATAGTTTTTATCATTATTTAGAAGTTGAAGTCAGCCCAGATGGAATTAATTACAGTTTAAATAGATTAAAGGATGACCCTGGAGCATTATCCAAGTTTTTTGAAAATATCTGGGTTGTTCTACAATCATTTATTTATACTAATTATTTAAACATTATGATCATATTACTAATTGTTCTGGCTGTTTTCAATATTGTATATCGGGAAATTAATAAAGAGATTGATTATTATCGAGGTTTTGCATATTCTGATCAAAAGTTTCCTGACAAAAAATTAAAGATAGCGATGTTTACAAATAATTATTTTCCGATTATTGGAGGAGTACCAATATCCATTAAAAGACTGTCCAAAGCCTTAAAATCTCAGGGCCATGAAATTAAAATATTTGCCCCTGAATATGAAAAAACATCAGTTGTTGATGTTGAAGAGGATGATATTATCCGCTGCAATTCTCTTTACTACTATAAAAAACATGGTCTGGAATTTTCGATTACAAATATTTTTTCACCAGAGATAAGAAAGAAATTTGAAGCTGAAGATTTTGATGTGGTCCACTGCCACCACCCTTTCTGGCTGGGGAAAAAGGGCAGGAAACTGGCTGAGAAAAATGATATTCCAGTAGTTTTTACCTATCATACCAGGCTTGAAAAATATGCCCATTATGTTCCTAATATTCTATTTGCCCGGAAATTTTTTGCTAATCGTTTTTCTCATTTTTTAATTAGAAACTTTGCAAATAAAGCAGACGCAGTTTTTGCTCCAACTGAATCAACAAAAAACTATTTAAGGAATGTTGGGGTAAGTCGATATATTAAGATTATGCCGACAGGAGTAGATTTAAAGGAATATGATTGTTCTAAGGAAGAGGTTGAGGAGATAAGGAGAGAATATGGAGATAAACATGAACATCTTTTAATTACAGTCTCCAGACTTTCTAAAGAGAAAAATCTCTATTTTTTACTGGAAGGAATTAAACATTTGCGGAATACAGGTAAGAATGACTTTAAATTAATAATTGTTGGTGGAGGGCCTGAGGAAGATAATATTCAGGCTTATATTCAAGAATATAATTTACAGGATAATATAGAATTGATAGGTACAGTTGATTTTAGGGAAATAAGTAAATATTATTTAGCTTCAGATTTATTTGTGTTTGCTTCTACCACTGAAACTCAGGGTATGGTGATTTTAGAGGCTATGGCCGGATATACCCCTGTAGTTGCTGTCCGCTCTAGTGGAATTGATGATGTCATAAATAATGATTATAATGGTTATAAGACTGAGGAAGAAGTGGAAGCCTGGGCGAGCAAAATAGAAATGATTTTATCTGATAAAAGCCTCCAAGAAAAATTAACTAAAAATGCCAGACAAATGGCGGAGAAATATGCTATTACAAATATGGCCAGAGATGCTGAAGAGGTTTATCAGAAGATCATTCAATTAACAAGCAATTCAAATAAATAATTTAGTTTTCAGGTTTAGTTATTAGCCAGCTATTAATTTAGCTGGCTTTTTGTTTTCTTTACTAAAAATTGGTTCAATTTTACTTAATTTAAAAAATTATTTTTTATTAAAGGATTTTTATAAGTTTTGGCTAATATATATAATGTAAGGATATCAGGCCTGGTTGTGGTCCAGAATAAAAAAGGGGGGAAACAAGAATGATTAATAATTTTAAGGCAATGTTGGGAAAGAGGCAGAAAGTTATTTCATTTACCCTGGCTGTAATTCTGGTTTTAGCAATCTCTGGAGGGGTTCTAGCAGATACAGATAATATCCTTAGAACTAGAGCAAGAAATGGAATGGATATCAATACACTTGATCCTGCTCATATGATAGGAAATGAGGAAGATAATATTGGTATGGCCATTTATTCTCGGCTGATTGAACTTGATCCTGCTAATCCTTCTCAGTATAGAATGGATGCAGCCGAGGTATTTGAGATGAATGAAGAAGGAACAGAGATATATTTTGAATTAAAAGAGGGAATTCAGTTTCATGATGGTTATGGTGAGATGACTGCAGAAGATGTTAAATTTTCTTATGAAAGATTGGTAGATCCTGAAGTTGAGGCAGCCTACGCAGATGATTTTGCAACTTTAGATAGGGTTGAAGTAATAGATGATTATAGCGGGAGGATAATACTTTCAGATGTTTTTCCAGGCATTATGACAAGAACTTTGCCACTATTAAGAGGAAGTATTTTAAGTAAAGAGGCCTTTGAAGATATTGGGGCGGAAAGGTTTGCCACCAATCCTATTGGTTCTGGGCCATATATGTTTGAGGAATGGGATCCTGGTGAAAAAATTATACTGGCAAGAAATGACAACTATTATCGAGCTTTACCTGATTTTGAAAGGGTTGAAATTTATCCAATAGTTGAAGAGGAGGCAGCAGAAGTCGCCTTTGATACCAAGGAATTAAATGAGACCAGGATTTCTCTAGATTCAATTGAAAGATATGAAAATGAGGAGAATGTTGTTGTTCATGAATTAGATATGCTTAGGTTTATCTGGATAGGTTTTAATCATCAACAACCTCCTTTTGATGATATCAAGGTTCGTGAGGCTGTAAGGTATGCAATTAATGTAGATGAAATTATTGAAGGGGCCTTTAAAGGGGCGACTGAAAGGGCTAATACCTTACTTCCTCCAGGAATTTTAGGTCATTGGGAAGAGGCACCAGCTTATCAGCAGGATTTAGATAAAGCTAGAAATATTTTAGAAGAAGCAGGGTATAATGATGGTTTTTCAACAAAACTGGCAAGTTATGCAGTAAGTACTGAATTGACTACGGCTCAGATTGCTCAATATCATCTTACTCAGGTAGGGATAAGGCCTGATATTGAACTGGTTGAAGGTGGTCAGGCATATCAACTTTTAAAAGATATAGAAAGACCTGGCATGCATGTCGCTTCTTTTACCCTCAATCCTGATCCAGGTTACTGGACAGAATGGTATACAAACAATCAGGTGAATAGCTGGAACTATATGCACTGGGAAAATGATGAATTTCAGGAACTCCATGATAAAGCTAATCTTGAACCAGATCGTGAAAAGAGAGCTGAACTTTATATCGAGATGCAAAAGATTATGGATGAAGAAGTGGTCTTTGTTCCTGTGTCTTATGATATTGGAGTTCATATCAGTAGGGATTATATAAACCCAACCTATCTTTATCACTACTCTCTTTATCATTATTTTGAGTCTGTAGATTAAATTAATGGGGAATAGTTAATAGGTTTTTTAATAATACCTGCTTCGGTTTATTGGCCGGAGCAGGTTTATTGAAATTAAGATAATATAATTATAAGGTACTTGATTTGGTTTATTTATTAAGCCAGCCTAACTTTTGGGGAAAAGGGGGGGAGGAAATGTTTTCATTTATAGCCAGAAGAGCTTTATTGATTTTTATTACTGTTCTTGGGGCAGTAATACTTTTATTTATCTTATTTCAGTTTATGCCAGGTGATATGGCAACTATTTTGCTAGGACCTAGAGCCTCAGAGTCATTAGTCGAAAGTTACCGAGTTAGAATGGGGCTTGACCAACCAGTTTATATACAGATTGCCCGCTATTTAGGCAATGTTTTTAGAGGAGACCTTGGGACTGATGTTCTTAATCATTTACCAGTGAGTAGACTAATTATGAATGTATTACCTAATACCCTTGTGTTAGCCTTTTCTGCTATTTTTATTGCCTGTTTGATAGGGATGCCTCTTGGAGTTTTTTCTGCTTCAAATCAAGGTTCCTTCTTTGACTATTTGACTGGAGTATTGTCAATTTCAATGATAACTATTCCTCATTTTCTGGCTGGTATTTTATTGTTATTAATTTTTGCTGTCTATCTTGGCTGGTTTCCGGCAATGGGAGGAGGTCAGTCAGGTGACATATTAAATCAACTTTACCATCTTGTTTTACCAGCGACAGCTTTAGGGCTTGGCTGGGTAGGTTATATTGCTAGATTAACCAGGGCTACAGTTTTAGAAGAATTGAGAGCTGATTATGTCAGGACTGCCAGAGCCAAGGGTTTAAAGGAGAGAATTGTTCTTTATAAACATGTACTCAGATGTTCAATTATTCCAGTAATTGCTGTTATTGGGGTCGGATTTGGTAATTTAATGGGCGGAGCTGTTTTAATTGAAATAGTTTTTCATCGTCCAGGGCTTGGATATATGATTTATAAGGCTATTTCAACGAGAAATTTTCCAGTTCTACAGGGGGGCTTGATAGTTGCAATTTTTCTTTATGCTCTTGCTAATTTTACAGCAGACCTTTCCTATGTTTATATTGATCCAAGGGTTAGGGGTGAGTAATTATGACTAAAGAAAAGGCAGTAACTTTAAATAAATCAATGAAAAGAAAATCTAAAATTAAAAAGGTTATTAAAAGTCCCAGCGGTTTAGTAGGCTCAGTTTTAGTTTTATTAATAATATTAACAGCTATTTTTGCTCCAATTCTTGCTCCAAAGGATCCATTGCAGATTAATGTTGTTAATCGGTTTGAAAGGCCTGGTCCTGAGTTTAAACTGGGGACTGATGACATTGGGCGAGATCTTTTAAGCAGGTTAATTTTTGGCTCCAGAATAGCTTTAATTGTGGCTATTCCAGCAATAATTTTTGGTGTAATTTTAGGGTTGTTTTTAGGAATAACTGCTGGTTATAGTTCTGAAAAGGTTGACAGTTTTTTAATTGTATTTTTTGATATTATAAGATCGATGCCGGCATTGATTTTTGCAATTGTAATTCTTGCAATGATTGGACCCAGCGTTTATGTTTTGCCGATAATTATGGGGATTACTAGAGTTCCAATCTATGGAAGATTAATCAGGGCTTCAACTTTGATGATAAAAAATAATGAGTATGTTGTGGCTTCTCATGCACTTGGTGGTTCTAAAATGCGGACAATGTTTAAGCATATTCTGCCGAATGTCGTTGCCCCACTTTTTATTCAGGCTGCTATGGATATTCCTGTTATGATAACTTTTGAAGCTGGATTAAGTTTTCTTGGGCTTGGAGTACCACCTCCAGCGCCTAGTTGGGGTCATATCTTAAGGACAGGTTATTTAAATGTTAGAAATGCTCCCTATATTGTAATTTATGGTGGTTTGGCTTTAATAATAGCCACCTTGGGTTTTACCCTGCTCGGAGAGACCTTAAGAGATGTCTTTGATCCCAGGCTGCAGCGTAAAGGTGAATTATAATGAGAGGAAGGGTGCTTATTAATGAAAATTTATGGTAATACTAGTTGTTCTCATCTTTTGTCTGAGTTGGAGTTAAATCAAATCCATAAGCTTAGTCTAAAAATACTGGCTGAAATTGGAGTTGAGATAGAGGATGAAGAACTGACAGTTAAGCTTAAAGCCAGGGGTTGTTTTGAAAAGAATGGCCGTTTATTATTACCAAGAGCATTAATTAGTGAAATTTTGAAAGAACAGGATAAAAGTCATCAGAAAAACAATTATATTGGTTTGAAATTTAAGAATCCTTTTTCTGGGGACGAGAAGACTTTTAAAAAAGGCCAGCTCTGGAGCCAGCCATTTGGGACTGTGGCTAAAACACTTGATCTTAAAATTAATCAGCCTAGAATTGTTAATGAGAATGATTTAATAGATTTTATTCACCTACAGAATAGCCTGGAGAATATTGATTTTACAGGGCCATCGGTAATCCCAGATGAATATCCTGCTAAATTGAGGGAATTAAAGATGACTGAAACTGCTCTTCGTTACAGCAGTAAGACTTTCAGCGGGATTGCAGCTTCCAGGAGTCAGGAAATTGACTATATTATTGAGCTTTATAAAATTATACAGGACAACCAATCTGAACCGATTGGGGGTATTGGTATTTCACCTGAAAGTCCTCTGTCATATCCTAAGGGGATTACTGATATCATATTTAAAGTTGTTAGGGCTGGAATTCCTATAAAAGTTTTAGTAGCACCTATTGCAGGTTTGACCGCTCCTTTAACTATTGCTGGTTCTTTAGCCCAAATGAATGCCAGCATGCTGGCTTTTACTGTTATTGCATCTATTTATAAATTTGAAGTGACCTTGTTTTTTTGTTCAAGACTTTCATTTCCAAATATGAGGAAGGCCTATTCAATTTGGGGCTTACCTGAGATTGGCTTAGGGAGCGCCGGAGCTGTTCAGCTTGCAAAATATTATGGATTCTTTTCAACTGTTTATGGAGTTTCAACAACTTCCTGTAATATTGATGTTCAGGCAGGCTATGAAAAAGCCATAAATGCTCTATTGCCAGCTTTAGCTGGTGCTAATATCCTTTCAGGAGCTGGAAGTCTGGCCAGCAATACCCTGGCCTCAAAAGGCCAATTAGTTATTGATAATGAAATAATTACTCTGGTTAAGAGAATTGTTAGCAGGTATGATGTTAATAACGATACTTTAGGTTTTGAAGTTATTGAACGAGCTATTGAAGATGGTAGTTTTATTGCAGACAGACATACTGTCGAGCATCTTAAAGCAGGAGAGGTTTACCACACTAAACTTGGTTTTGATAGTTTCTGGTATGAATGGCAGGAAGATGGTTTCCCTGAGATTTCAGATAAAGCAGAAAGAAAAGTTCAAGAAATTCTGGCTAAGAAACCTGAACAACTATTGACTTCTGAGCAGGACAAAGCCTTTGCCCAGGTGATTTCAAAAGCAGAGAGAAATCTTCTTTAGGCAATATTTATCTGCTTTCAGGTTAGTGTTCCTTATGAACTATAATTTATAAGCCAAAAATTGATTTTTACAGGGAGGTCCTTCAGCATACCAGAATACTTTGTTAGTAGGGTCGATTACCCAGGCAGCTCTAGTTAAAAATTTGTCGCTATAATCAGATTTTAAATCAGGATGCCTGCAGATAGAATGGGGTTGATTGAGGTGGTCCTGTAAAAATTTCTGGCCTGAAGTAGTTGAGATTTTAGAGGCTTCTTTTTCCAGGAATTTAGTCATTCTATTATGCCTGATTATAGAAGATGCCTTTCTTTTGTATTTTTCGAGATTGTTTGGTTCTGGTTCCTGGCTGGCGAATCGTTCTGATAAATAATGATTGGCATGGCTTAAATAATTGGTGGAATAGCTGATTTCGATATCATCAGGTGTGGCTTCAATATTATAAATCTCTTTTTCGTCTGACAATACTAAATTAAAGCAGCCAGCCCGAGTTGCTCTCATGACTGCAGTTAAAGCATTTCCCAGGGTAGTTTGACGCAGGATTTCATCGATTATAATATAGGTGGGTACTCCTAATTGTAATTTGAGCCTGGGAACTGAATTCCAGCAGACTGCTATTCCTGATGAATTTAAACCTGCAGCAGCCAGCATACCAGGATAGGTATAAGAGATAATATCAGGATTTTGATCTGACCTTCTAATTAATATGAGATTTTTAAAATTATCATGCCATTCAAGGTAGTTATCCCAGGTCTGGCCGAGAATAGTTCTATTATTAAAGGTTGCATTGCCTGTGGCAGCAAAGGAAGTACAATTATTGTTATTTATAAATAACTGTCTTTCTTCATTTAAAGAGATCATCAGGATATCACTAAAATCAACTTCAGCTCCTTCTGCAATTCCTTTCAGTTCAGCCGTAATTGCTGGAGAATAATTTTCAATGCTGGTAGAATAACTAGTTGAAATATTTCTCGTTTTATTAATATTATTTCCCTGGTGTTTAAACCAGTTATGGAAGAAGTCTATGGTCTTTTTTATTTCTACTTTAGACTTCCTGCCATACTGATATCCTCTCTCAGTTGAACTGCCATTTACCTCAATAAAGTCTGTATTATCAAGTTTTTTATTTATCATTATTATCAAGCCTCCAGTAAATAGTTTAGGGGATTTTATATAACAATTATATCATTTAAATTTTGGATGGGCTAATCTGACTAGAATTTTTATGATATAATAAGAAAATAATATTTAAGTAAATGGAGGTGGCAATAATTAAAAAAACTCTATTTGTCATAATTTTTATTTGTTTATTATTTACTGGTTTTTTACAGATTCAGGCTAAGAATCATGATAGCTTAAGTTTTTCTCTGGATGAAATAATTCAAAAAAGTATTGTCAGTAATCGAATTCCTGGAGTTGCTGTTTCAGCTGCCCAAAATGGCGAGATAGTTTATTCCCGTGGTTTTACCGGTTCCTGGTCCAGGTCTGGCGAAAAAATTTCTACTGATACATTATTTTATATTGGTTCAATTAGTAAATCTTTTACTGCCTTAGGGATTATGCAACTGGTTGAGGCAGGTTTGATTGATCTGGATAATTCAGTTCAGGAGTACATTACTGATTTTCAGGTTGATGATAATGGTTTTGATGGTATGATTACTATTCGTCATTTACTCCATCATCGGAGTGGGCTTACTGAAAAAGAGTATTTTAATGATTTGCCAGCTGATTTATCAATTGAGGCAGGTGTTAAGGATTTATATGGAATGAGATTAAGTTACAATCCAGGTGATGGTTTTAGTTATTTTAATCCTAATTATAATATTTTAGGTTTAGTTATTGAAAAGGTATCAGGACAGAGTTATGAAAATTATTTAACTGAGAATATACTTCAGCCATTAGAGATGTTTAATACTTATTTAAATAAAGATGATGCAGCTGGAGTGGTTTCAGGTCATGGTGCTGTATTTTCTATACCAATTAAGCGGGATGAAAAATTTAAAGTTTATAATTTGCCTTCTGGTTATATAGTTTCTAATATTAATGATATGTCTAATTATCTTTTGTATCAATTGTCCGGTGAATTTAAAGGTCGTCAGTTACTTTCAGAAGATTTCTTTGAAATTCTTCACCTTCCTTATGAAGGAGAACAGGGATATGGGATGGGCTGGAATAAAGGGACTAAGTTTGATCAGAAGCTGGTGGAACATGGAGGTTCCCTCTTTAATTACTCTGCTAATATGGCTTTATTACCTGATTCTGAAACAGGTGTTGTAGTGCTTATCAATCAGAATCATTTTATATATAATATTATTTCTAATAATCAGCTTGTAGATAATATACTTAAATTCATGATAGATCCAGGAATTCTGGCAGATGAGCTAAGTGTTATTCCCCTTGGGAATATTTTTTTAGTAATTATTATAATTGCATTTATAACAATTATTAAAGAAATATATGAGCTTATAAATTTAAATAAATGGGCACAGAAATTTGAAGTCAAATCTAGATTCAGAATTTACCTGGATATTATTTTAGATTTTTTAATTCCAGGGGTATTATTAATGGGCATTCCATTAATTATAATGAATCTCCTTGATCGAGTTTTATCTTTTGGCATAGCTTTAAATTTAATGCCAGGTGTTTTTAGCTGGCTTATTATTATTAGTTTATGTAGTTTGGTTAGGGGAGTATTGAAGGTTATTATATCAATTAAGAGTAATTAATTTCATTAAAATTTTAATTTTGCGACTTTTATTTTTATTATTTATATAGTATAATTAATTTAGTGAAAATTATAATAAAGTTTACGGGATTGGTAAAGATTAATCTAAACTAATTTGAAGAAGGAGGTGAAGTAAATGCCTTTAAAACAGGAACTTAATTGGTACAAAATAATTCCTGAGATAGACAAGATTGTAGAAGCAAATGGTTTTAAGGAAGAAGAGTTACTGGAGATACTTCACAGCACTCAGGAATATATAGGTTATATTCCTTCAGAAGCTCAAGAAAGAATAGCAAAAAAACTTGAAATATCACCTGCAAGAGTTAAAAGCGTTATTTCTTTTTATAATCATTTTACAGATCAACCCCGGGGTAAATATGAAATAGCTCTCTGTAAGGGGACAGCCTGTTATGTAAAGGGTTCAGAGAAGATAATTGATAAAATAAAGGATAAATATAACTTAGAAGCTGGAGAAACTACCGATGATGGGCTTTTATCTCTTGAAGTAGTTAGGTGTCTTGGAGCCTGTGGGCTTGCTCCTGTAATGACAATAAATGGGGAAGCATATGGCTTACTTAATCCAGAAAAAGCAATAAGAATTATTGAGCATAAAATTCAGAAAGCTAATATAGAGGAGGTGCAGATGAAATAATGGCAAGATTTAATTCTGTAGATGAAATTCAATTTTTTAGAGATAACCTTCAAAGTGAAAGTGAAAACAATCTCGACACTGAAATAGTTGTAGGTCTTGGTACCTGTGGGATAGCTTCTGGTGCTAAAGATACCCTGGAAGCTATTGAAAGAGAATTAGAGTGGAAAAATATTAAAGATATTAAAATTTCTCAGACCGGCTGCATGGGTTACTGTGTTGGAGAGCCTCTTGTTGAAATAAGGCAGGGCGATGCCAGAGTCCTGTATAAAAATATAAAAGATTTTAAGGTGGAAGAATTACTTCAGCAGCATTTAATAGAGGGTAATATAGTTGAACGCTGGCAGGTAGATGAAGATTTAGATTTTTTTAAGGCCCAGGAGAGAATTGTATTAAAAAATTGTGGTCTAATTGATCCTGAGAGTATTGATGATGCAATTAAAAATGGAGCTTATAAAGGGTTAATTAAGGGAATTACAGAGATGGATCAGGAAGATATAGTTAATGAAATAACTGTTTCAAAACTGAGAGGTCGAGGCGGCGGTGGGTTCCCGACAGGCATGAAATGGAAATTTGCTTTAGATAGCCCTGGAGAGAAAAAGTATATTGTCTGCAACGCAGATGAAGGTGATCCAGGAGCTTTTATGGACAGGAGTATTCTTGAAGGAGATCCCCACCGGTTGATTGAGGGTATGGTACTTGCTGGTTATGCAATTGGTGCTAATTATGGTTATGTTTATTGTAGAGCTGAATATCCACTTGCTATTAAAAGATTGCGAAAAGCTATTGAAGATGCAGAAGAGTATGGATTATTAGGAGATGATATCCTTGGTTCTGGTTTTGATTTTGATTTAAGAATCAGGTTAGGCGCAGGGGCCTTTGTTTGTGGAGAGGAGACAGCATTACTGGCATCTTTAGAAGGTGAAAGAGGAGAGCCCAAGCCAAGGCCTCCCTATCCTCCCCAGAAAGGTTATAAGGGTTATCCAACAGTAATAAATAATGTAGAAACTTTAGCAAATGTTCCTGATATAATTTATAGAGGCAGGCGCTGGTTTAAAAGTATTGGAACTGAAGATAGTCCAGGCACTAAAGTTTTTGCCCTTGCTGGAAAAGTTAAAAATAATGGTCTGGTTGAGGTCCCGATGGGGACAAAGTTAGGGGACATTGTTTTTGATATTGGCGGAGGTTTAATTAATGATGGTAAATTTAAGGCAGCTCAGACTGGTGGGCCTTCCGGTGGTTGTATTCCAGTAGAACATTTAAATGTTCCTATTGATTATGATTCTCTAAAAGAGCTTGGAACAATAATGGGTTCTGGTGGATTAATTGTTATGGATCAGCAGGACTGTATGGTTGACCTGGCTAAATATTTTATTGATTTCTGTAAGGATGAATCCTGCGGGAAATGTACTCCCTGTAGAATTGGTACAACTCGAATGCTTGAGATACTGGATAAAATAACTAAAGGTGAGGGTGAACAGGAAGATTTAAACCTCTTATTGGATATGGGAGAAAAGATTCAGGATTCTTCTTTCTGTGGTCTAGGACAGACTGCACCTAACCCGGTAATAAGTACTGCCAGGTATTTCATGGATGAATACAGAGCCCACATTGAAGATAATTACTGTGAGTCTTCTAGATGTGCCTCAATGTTTGATTCGCCCTGCCAGAATTCATGTCCTGCCAATGTTGATGTTCCTAAATATATTGACCTTGTAAGACAGGGCAGGTATAAAGATGCCTATAAAGAAATTCAGAGGGAAAATCCCCTTGTGCTTGTCTGTGGTAGAGTCTGCTATAATCTCTGTGAGCCTTCCTGTAATAGGCGTTCTTTAGATGAAGGTCTTGCTATTAGAGAGTTAAAACGATTTGTTAGTGATATAGTTCCTAAAATTGAGGGAGGATATCCAATTCCCAAAATTAAAAAGGAGAAGAATGAACAGGTAGCAGTTGTTGGTTCTGGGCCGGCAGGCTTAACGGCAGCATTTTATTTAAGAAAACAGGGTTATCAGGTGAAAATTTTTGAGGCGAGTTCAGTCTTAGGTGGACTTTTAGCGGTAGGTATTCCAGAGTTTAGACTTCCTCAGGATAAGTTAAATGAAGAAATAACTGTACTGACGACAATGGGTGTAGAGGTTGAAATAGAAACAGAAATTGGTAAAGATATTACTCTTGAAGAATTAAGAAAACAGGGTTATAAAGCAGTTTATCTAGCAGTAGGAACCCATAATGACATTGATATTGGAATAGAAGGTGAGGAATTAGAGGGAGTATATAATGCTATAGAACTTCTTAAAAAGATTAATTTAGGGCAGAATATAGATATGTCAGGTAAGAAGGTAGCAGTTGTTGGTGGAGGTAATGCGGCTATAGATGTGGCTAGAAATGCTGTTAGAATGAATACTGATGAAGTAAATATTATTTATAGAAGAAGAAAAGAAGAAATGCCTGCTCATGGTGAGGAAGTTGAAGAAGCTGAATATGAAAAAGTTAATATGTATACACAGGTAAATCCTGTTAAAATTCTTGGAGAAGATGGAGTAGTAACTGGTTTAGAATGTGTTAGAATTGAAGAAGGTGATTTTGATTATTCAGGCAGAAGAAGGCCAAAAACTATTGAAGGTTCTAATTTTGAATTGGATGTAGATATAGTTGTACTTGCAATTGGCCAAAATGTTGATGATGAATTTAATTCTGGTGATTTGAATATTGAAATGTCTGATAATAATTTAATTGAGGTTAATGAAAATAAACAGACAAATATCCCCTGGATTTTTGCTGGTGGTGATTGCATTACCGGGCCATCAACTGTTGTAGAATCTATTAAACAGGGTAAAGATGTAGCAAGAGAGATTGATATTTACTTAGGCGGAGATGGTGATATAATTTCTCCAAGTGAAGTTGAGAGAAAGGTTAGTGGAGAAATTCTTGAAGAAGAGAAGCCTCAGGTGAAAATGCCTAAAATATTACTTTCTCAGAGGATTAAAAGTTTTAGAGAAATAGAAAAAGGTTACTCTGAAGAGCAAGCTCAGGAAGAAGCCAGTAGATGTTTACGCTGTGATGTAGAGAATAAATAGAAAGGAGGCAGATAATGTCTAATAATGAAAGCAAAATAAATGTTTGGGTTGATGAAGTAAAATATGAAACTGAAGATAATCTTACTGTTTTAGAACTTTTAAGAAAAATTGGAACAGATATTCCTACTCTTTGTCATTTAAAAGATATTAGTACAACAGGTTCCTGCCGAATCTGTCTCGTTGAAGATCAGGGCAGTGGTAAATTGATTGCGGCTTGTAATACACCAATTACTGATGGAATGAGAATAGAAACCAATAATAAACGTGTGCGTGAAACTAGAATTATGAATTTGGAGTTACTCCTTTCAGATCATGAAGTTGACTGTCCGAGTTGTATTAAAAATAAAGATTGTGAACTTCGCAAAATCACTGAAGCTATGGGCATTAGAGAAATAAGTTTTCCTGGCAAAAAAAATGAATTTAAAAAGGATATTTCTTCTCCAGCTTTAATAAGAGATCCTTCCAAATGCATTAATTGTGGCCGTTGTGTAAATGTTTGTCAGAATGTCCAGACAGTTAATGTCCTTGCAGCAGAGGGGAGAGGTTTTGCAACTAGAATTGGTCCAGTTTTTTATAATGAGCTGGCCAATAGTGCATGTGTTATGTGTGGTCAATGTGCAGCTGCCTGTCCTACAGGAGCAATAACTGAAAAGGAAAATATTTTTGATGTCTGGAAAGTCCTGAATGATCCTCAAAAACATGTGATTGTTCAGACTGCACCGGCTGTGAGAGTTGCATTGGCTGAAGAATTTGATGAAGAACCTGGGACTGTAGCAACAGGACAAATGGTAACAGCCTTAAGAAAGATGGGATTTAACAATGTCTTTGATACTCAATTTACTGCTGATTTAACCATTATGGAGGAAGGAACTGAGTTAATCAAAAGAATAAAGAATAATGGGGATCTGCCTCTTTTTACCTCTTGCAGCCCTGGCTGGATAAATTTTATTGAAACTTTTTATCCAGAATTTCTTTCTAATCTTTCTAGTTGTAAATCTCCTCAGCAGATGTTTGGAGCAGTTGCAAATTCATACTATCTGGAAAAGAATGATTTGTCATCAGATGAGCTGGTAGTTGTCTCTATTATGCCCTGTACAGCTAAAAAGTATGAGGCAAATAGACCTGAGATGATTCGTGATGTTGATTATGTATTAACTACCAGAGAATTGGGCCAGATGATAAAACAGATGGGGATTGATCTCTTTGATCTGCCTGAAAGTGATTATGATAAGATGATGGGCAGTTCAACTGGAGCAGCTGCTATTTTTGGGACTACAGGAGGAGTAATGGAAGCTGCTTTGAGAACAGCCTATGAGATATTGACTGGAGAAGAATTACCTGGGATTGATTTTCAGGAGGCAAGAGGTTTAAGCTCTGGAATTAAAGAATCTGAAGTAGAGATAAATGGTCTTAAATTAAAAGTTGCCGTTGCCCATGGGTTAAGTAATGCCAGAGAAGTTCTTGAGGCCATGAAAGCTGGTAAAGAATATGATTTTGTAGAGTTTATGACCTGTCCTGGAGGTTGTATAGGTGGTGGAGGTCAGCCAATCTCAAGAGAAGATGGTGTGCTCGAAAAGAGAATGGAGGCAATTTATAATATTGATCGAGAAAAAGAATTAAGAAAATCCCATGAAAATCCTGAAATTCAGATGCTTTATAATGAGTATTTAGATGAACCAGGGAGTGAACTTGCCCATAAACTCCTCCATACTGAGTATTCTTCTCAGAGTCTGTATTAAGTTTCGGCTGGATTTTAAATTGAAATTTTTGATTTATTAAGGAGCCATTTCTGCTGTTCTTATTGCAGCAGAGTGGCTTTTTCTTTTTTA
>CAZLCX010000012.1:28165-53595 GCA_964558325.1 uncultured Halanaerobiaceae bacterium
TATTTTTGAATTCACATTTAGGGCTAACTCCCTTTACTGTAATGATAAATGGATTAAATAACAAACATATTGGGGCTAACCTTTGTTCAGGTTTAGATCAGTTGGTCTGCCGGCCCATTATTTCTTTGACCCGTAATGGGTAATCTGTGATGATGCCATCTATATCATATTGTAAAGCATTGTGAATATCTTCTTCGCTATTTGCTGTCCAAACCCAGATGCCTTTGTCTTTTTGCCGAGCATTCCTGACTAGATTAGTGCTGAGCATTCCATGATAGATAGTAAGATAGTCTGCTTTAACTCTAGAAAGATCACCGAGGGCGTAATAAATAATTTGATTGGTTATAATATCTGAATTTAAGTTTTCTAATTTAGCCAGGAATTCTGAATCAAAGGACTGAATATAAGTATTTTCAATCATATCATTTTTTTCAACAGTTTCTGCAATCTTTTCAGCAAAGATATCAGCATTATTATTGGTCTTAACATCGATATGGATATCCATCTGACCGTCAATTAGAGATAGGGCCTCATTCAGAGTAGGTAAAATATTGTCAGTTGGAAGAAAACCTTCCGGGGTTTCTACATTTAGATTTGAGATTTCTTCATAAGTTAGGTCACCGATTCTGTATGGAAGTGCAAAGGTTCTTGTGAGTGTAAGATCGTGATTTAAAACAATCTGGTTGTCCTTAGTTAACTGGACATCCATTCCGACTGCATCTATATCGGCTTCAAGAGAGGCTCTAATTGCACTGAGAGAGTTCTCGAACTCGCCGTCGACGATGCCCCTATGAGAGATTATCTTGACATCTCTACCAGCATAGATTGTACTTTGAGTTGTAAAATAGCCAATAAAGAATGAGGCTATTAGATTGATGATTAAAATTAATATAACAGCTGTCTTTCTATTATTAAATAAATTATAAAAGAATTTTTCAGCTTTTTCGAATAACCTTAAATTATAGGTCCTGATTTTACTCTCAGTAAAGGGTATATTTTTTACTTGATAATATAATTTGGTTATGAAGATAATATTTAATGGCATAAGTGCTAATGAATAAACAAGGGTGACAAAACTTGAGATTGTAATAAAGTAATTATTTAAGATGTAATTAAGTTCTCCACTGATAAGGCCAGGAAGGTAGGATATCCCAGTAAATATAAGGAAACCTGTTAAAAAGATTACCATATTCAGTGCTATCAACTTAAATAAAATTTTAAAACTTACTTTTTTGGTTAGATTAAAGCTATTCTTCATGGCCTGCCAGACTTTTTCTTTTGCTATGATTACTTCATGCATTGTAAAGATTAATCTAATTAAAAAGTAAGCAAATGTTAGAATTATTGTGTAATAAATTGTTTTTAGGGTAAAGTTACCAAGAATATTATCAATTAGAAAGGATGGTAGATTGATTAACTCAGATATTTCAGGTATGACAGGAATATTTATTGCTGGCATAATAATTAATAAAAGCAGAGCCAGGTGAATAATGCCGAATCCGATAATACTTTTTATTGATCTAACTGCTGTAATTATACCCTCACTAATCAGAATATCTTTGCCCTGGTTATTTTTATGAGTTATTATTATTAGGGTTCCAATCTCTATAAATATAAAGATTACAGCCAGGGTAACTAGGATGATGAGCCCGATAACCCCGACTGGATCTAAAAGTATTGAGAATGCATTATTATTTAAGAGCACTCCAGAGCTTACAGCAAGCAGTAATCTATTGAATATATAACTAAGCAAAGGTATAAGTATATAACTACTGAGAAGTAAATAGATTAGACTAAAACCGAGATATTTTTCCCAATTACGCTTGAAATCTTCAAAGCTCAGTAAGATATGATTTTCCATGGTGCCCTCCAATCTATTATGCTCAAGGTTTCTCTAATCTACCAATTAGATATTTACCGACTGGTATTTTATCTAACAGATATGTTGTTAGAATTGATAGTGAAGTGCTGGAAATTATTAAAATAACTAGAGTTATAAATGGATTAATCTGAATAAAAGTAATTTCGGTAAAGAGATAGGTTGCCAGGTACAAATATATCATATGGAAAAGAAATATTCCAAATGAATATCTGCTGATAAATTTTAAAAGTGCTGGCGGTTTTTGTAGTTTAGAACTGTAATAAAATATGAGTAAAAACATGCTGCTTGAAAATAGAAGCATATCAAATCTTTTTGAACTGTTTTCCATGAGATTTCCTGATAGATACATATAGCCCATAAATCCTCCAAAGGTAAAGATTGATGGGATAATAAATTTTTTGTATTTATTAAGCCAGGATCTTAGCATTTTGATATTGCTACCACTGGAATAACCTATGGCAAAATAAAAAATCCAGGCTGGGAATGTGTGCCAGGTAGCTACTTTTAAGATTAGGTCGCCATGGGGTAGCAGATCTGGATCAATAAAATTAAAGAAACCAAGATAAGTGATGTTTATTATAAAGGTTATTGTTAAAAGTTTTATCGGTTTGATTTTTTTAATTCTATCCTGAAAGAGCATATATATTATGTAAAACTGGAAGATTACGAGAATAAAATATCCATGGCGATAAAATCCAATAAACATATTTTTTAAAACATAATACAAATAGATTAAAAGTGTATTGCCATTGCCGATTGCTCCATTTTCATGGATCATGATAAAGGCATAGATAAAACACATAGATAAATAAGGGATTAAAATAAGTTTAATTCTTTTTTCCATGAAATTATCTGGTATTCCATCATAATAGGCATAAGACAGTAGAAAGACTGATAAAAAAACAAAGATAGGAGTTCCGAATGTTGTAAATAACCTCAGCGTTAATAAAGCTATGCCCTGATATGCTTTGAGCATACCCTGATTCTGATGGATCTCTATGACTCTTGTAATTGCATGGACTATTACAACAGTCATAATTGCGATGCTTCTTAAAATATCCAATTCCTCAATTCTTTTTTTCTTCATTTTATTACATTCCTTTCAAGCTTATAAATGGAATATTTGCTGTTTTAAATATTAATATTTTATTAATATATTATTATGAAATTTCATAGTCGTCAAAAGTATGATCTGCAGGGGATTATCGTTGAAAAGGTCTTGATTGCAGGGATGCCAAACTTTTTAAGTGGTTTTCATCAAAAAAGTTTCAATTTTTTTTAAATAATTATCCAAAAACCCCTCAATAATTCTGGATATTATCCTTGAGAAATCCAGGTTATGAGGGGATTTTAATAGGTTGTTATTTAATTTAGGCATTGAAATTTGATTTTTTATAAGATTACTGGCCAGAGGAAATTTGAAAATAAAATAAATACCAGAATTGAAAGAAACAACAAGACTAAGCCTGATATGATCATATCTTTTGTTTCAAAATAGCCTGAACTATATGAAATTGCATTTGGAGGTGTATTTGCCGGTAAAATATAGGCAAAGGATGAGGCAATTCCAGCTGCTGCAGCAAAGATTAATGGATTGGCATTTAATTGTAATGCCAGGGTGATAGCTAATGGCACAAAGGCAGTTGAAGTTGCTGTCAGACTGCAGAAGAACATAATACTTAAGCTGGTCGTTGCCGCCACTATAATAATTATTAGGTTTATTGGTAGGTGCTGGATTTGGGCCATAAAACTGTTTACTATCCAGGAGATAACGCCACTTTCGCTTAATCCTGAGCCTAAAGCCAGGCCTCCCCCAATAAGGATTAAGACTCCCCAATTGACTTCCTTGCTCAGTTCCTCCCAGCTTAATACGCCGATTAGAGGGAGACACATTGTAATTGAACCTCCAATAGCAACAAGATAAAGCCAGTTATCTGGTAGAGTAAAAAATGATTCAGCCAACCATAAAACTACAATTGCCAGAAAGATGAGCAGAAATCTTCTAACTCTCCATTTGTTTTCTTTATTTACTTCCACCTTTAAGGCACTGGCTGGAACTTCTATTTCATCAACTTCAGGTGGATAGACTAGAATAACAACAAGCCAGGCAACTGGCAGTAAGATTAATGAAAAGGGGAGTCCGATCATAACCCAGTCAAGAAAGCTGATATTAACTCCAGCCATATCGCTTAAAAAGCCGATGGTGATAGGATTGGGAGGTGTCCCGACTGGAGTCGCTATTCCTCCAATTGTTCCGGCATAGGCGATACCGATCATAAATGATCTTTTTAAATTTGGGTAGTCACCTCTGCTGACCTCTATGATGCTGATAACTATTGGGACCACAAGAGCAACAGTTGATGTGTTTGACATCCACATAGACAAAATGGCGACTGTTGCCATCATTGTAAATAGCAGTCTCCTAACTCTGGTACCAGCTAGTTTTATGAAGGAGATACTTATTCTTTTATCCAGATCAAATTTCTGAAGGCCGGCAGCCAGCACAAACCCTACAAATAGGAGGGTATTGACTGGATGGGCCAGAGAAGCCAGCGATTCCTGGAATGGCATAATGTCAAAGATGCCCTGGAGAAAGATAATTAATAGAGCTGTGATTGGAATTGGGATTAACTCTGTTGACCAGAGTAGAGCTGAGATTAAAGCTATGCCGATCATCTGTAGACCTGTCCTGGATAATCCAGTTGGTGGTGTTAGTAGGTTTACAGCAGCAAGTATTATAATTACTGCTGCTGTAATAACTAATTGAAAAACCAGGTTCTGTTTATTATTAGATTTACTGGCGGTTTTTAGTTCCTGGCTGTCTATCTCTTCTGATTTAGTTTCTGCATATTTCATTGAGAGATCTACTCCTTTGGATGAAAAGTTTGTTAAGTTTTGATATATTATTATAAATTAACTTGATTTTTTGTGACTGTATTCTGGCAAAAGTTTAGGAGCTTTTCTATCTTCAGGGATTCCAGCATTTTTAAGTTCGTTATGGTACCTATCGAGATGCTTAAGACCTGGTTTCCCAGGTTTATTCTCATGACATCTTTTAGCTGCATCTCGACCGGCCCTCCGGCCAAAGACCAGGATATCCAGTAGAGAATTACCCATGAGACGATTATGGCCGTGGATGCCGCCAGCTGTTTCTCCGGCAACATATAGGTTTTCTATACTAGTTTCTCCATTTTCATTTATTAATATTCCACCGTTTTGATAATGGAGAGTTGGATAGACAAGTAATGGTTGTTTCCGCATATCAATATTATACTTGAGGTAGCGGCGATGCATGGCAGGTAATTGTTTTTCGATGGTGCCCTTGCCATGGATTCTTTCAATTAATGGGGTGTCAAGCCAGACCCCGACCATACCTGTTGGTGTTTCTATACCGAGATTTCGGCCTTTACATTCTCTAATAATAGCTGCAGCTTCAACATCTCTAGTTTCTAGAGGATTGACAAACTGTTCGCCATTAATATTTAATGGAGTGCCCCCTAAGCCCCGGACCTTTTCAGTTACCAGGCTGCCCTGGATCTGGGGTGGATAGGCTACTCCAGTTGGGTGATACTGGATAGTATCAGGATAAATCAATTCAGCACCGGCCCTGTAAGATAAGATCAGGCCATCACCGGTAGCGCCATAATGATTGGTAGTCGGGAAACCCTGATAATGGAGACGGCCAGAACCGCCGGTAGCCATAATGACTTTGTTGGCTTTGGCAATATAATATTCTTCTGTCTCTAGATTAAAAAGAACAGCACCTGCTGCCCTACCATCATCATCGATTAATAGTTCAACAGCTGGAGCAAATTCCACAACTTCAATATCATTATTGTAGACTTCATCTCTAAGCACCCTCATTATTTCTGCTCCACTGTAATCTCTGGCAGAATGGGCTCGCATTTTAGAAGTTCCTCCTCCGTGGAAGGTTTCCATGGAGCCATTCTCCTCTTTATTAAACATTATCCCCATATCTTCTAACCAGGAGATTATCTCTGGGCCGTCCATTACCAGGGCTTTAACTAATTCAGGTATATTTTTATAATGACCTCCGCCCATAGCATCGATATAATGGTCTGCTGGAGAGTCTTCTGGCTTATCTGCTGCCTGAATACCGCCCTGGGCCATCATTGTATTGGCATCACCAAATCTCAATTTAGTAACAAGCAGTGGTTCGGCACCATTCTTTTTTGCTTCTAAAGCTGCTGCAGCACCAGCTCCACCTCCGCCAATTATTAAGATATCTGCCTGGTAATCGGCAGCATTGAAATCTAGATCGATATCTTTAATAAAGCTGTAAGCTTCAAGGATTTCCCCTAATTCTTCTGGAACTGCCTGGCCTTTACTGGGACCGATTTTTAAATCAACAAAGCCAGAACTATTATAATCAGGATGGAAATTATTTAAAACTTCTTCTTTTTCTTTAGGATTCATTCTTGGAAATTCATCACCAGCTCTCTGGTCCCTTGTTGCTTCAACTTTTTTTATAAGTTCTTTCATTTCCTTTGTATACATTTAACCGTCCTCCTATAGCTAAGAAATATTTCGGCTATTATATATATCTTTTAATTCATTAATATCTGCATTAACTAGCTTATCCATTTCCTGATCATAGTTGCCATTTTGAATTTCCGTAACTCTCTTCTGGACATGACTTGCTTTTGGTATTTCATACCTGCCATAGAGTCTCCTCACCATTAGACCGACCTGATAATGGACTATATTAGCCGGGCAGCGGGAGGCACAGAGGCCGCAGGCAATACAGTCAAATGATTCTTCAGCACATTTTTCAAAATCTCCTCGCTGAGCATAGGCTATATACTGCATAACATTTAAGCCCTGGGGGCAGGCCTTAGTACAGGAGTTGCAGCCGACACAGCGGAAGATCTCTGGAAAATAATAACTGATAGTATCCAGCTCAGAGTCTAAGTCTTCCAGGGAATAGATCGGTTTGCTGGCCGGGAAGAAAGGCAGCTGGGCCAGATACATCTGATCTTCGACTTTTGTCTGGCAGGCAAGGCCTACCTTCAATTCTTTATCTCCAGCAATTCTGTAAACTGTCCCGCAGGCGCCGCAGAATCCTGAGCGGCAGCCGCAGCCCCTTTTGATATGATAGCCGGCATATTCCATTGCGTCCATTATAGTTAATGTTTCTGGAACTTTATATTTTTTGCCCATAATATATATTTCTATTTTTTCAGCCATTAGATTTCCTCCTTTTAAAAAGTTTCGATTAGTCCAGACAGTTCTTTAGCGGTAAAGACAGGACCATCTTTACAGACATATTTAGAGCCAATATTACAGCGGCCACATTTGCCGATACCACATTTCATTTTAAGCTCTAAAGTTGTATAGATATCAGCAGGGTTAAAACCTGATTCTGTTAGCTGCTGGATAACAAATTTTATCATTATTGGCGGGCCACAGACGATTGCTGTTTTACCTTCTGGTGAAAAATTTAGCTTTTCTAAGTATTCAGGGATATAGCCTTCAAACCCTGACCAGCCATCAGTTGCTTTATCGACTGTTAGATAGACATCAGTCCCTGGTTTTTCTGGCCATTCTTCAGTAATTTCTTGATAATGAACAAAATCATTACAGGTGCGGCAGCCGCAGACGATATCTACTTTGCCATAATTATCCCTTTTTTTTAGAACATAATTAATTACTGATCTGAGTGGAGCAAGCCCAATGCCGCCTCCAATAAATAATAGATTATTATCTTCAAAATCTTCCACTGGGAAGGGGGTTCCATATGGTCCCCGGATACCTATCTGGTCTCCGACCTTGAGATTATGAATTTTTGAGGTTACCCTGCCAACATTTTTTATGCTAAATTCCATCATCTCTGCAAGAGGAGATGAGGTGATGGAAAAGATTGCTTCACCGGCAGGTGGCAGTGAGAGCATGGCACATTGACCTGGCTCAAAATTAAAGGGTTTGCCGCTATTTATATCTCTTACCTGATAAGTTTTAATATCCTCAGTATCCTGGCGAATAGCAGTAATAATAGCCTTGCCAGGCACTAAGGGTTCTTTTCTTAAATCAGCCATTGATAACACCTCCTGCTAAAGCTAGAACTTCAGTGATATCAATATTTACTGGGCAATTACCAAGGCAGCGGCCACAGCCAACACAGGCCAGACTTTCTTCCTGTTCTTCTGGAAAATAGACCAGCTTATGGAAGAATCTTTGCCTGAGCCGCTGGTAGGTTTCTTCTCTAGGGTTATCGCCATGGGCCATTTCAGTAAAGTTTGAAAAGAGGCATGAATCCCAGCAGCGATAGCGTTCTCCAGCCTGGTCAGCAGCATAATCCTGGATATCATAACAGTGACAGGTTGGGCAGAGATAAGTACAGATTCCACATTCCAGACAGCGATTGGCCAACTCCTGCCAGATATTGCTATTGAAGATAGCTTCTTTATTTTTGTAAAGTAACTCTGGATCGTATTTAGTTAAAGTATTATTGCTTTTAGTGCTTACGGTTTCATTAAATTTTTTGGCTTTCATTTTTAATTCAGCTTCTTTGCCAGTTTCTGTACTCTTAAAAAAATGACTGTATTCAGAGAGTAGTAATTCTCCCTGATCACTTTCAGCTGTAAAATAGAGGTTATTATTGCTATAAAAATAGTAGAGATCAGCTCCGGTCTCAGAAGCTGCTGGTTCAATATCAAATAACTGACAGAAACAGGTTTCTGATTGCTCCAGGCAGCGTTCAACTACTGTAATTGTAGATTCACGGCGCCGTTGATAGAGCTGATCGACAGGTTCCTGTAGAAAGACTTTATCCAGAAGTTTAAAGCTTTCCTGATCACAGTTTCTTATTCCGAAAATCAGATTAGGTTTGCCAGTTAGTTCTTTTAATTTAAAATCCAGTCGCCCATTATCTTTCGTAAACTCCAGATAACTCTCAGACCGGGGGAAGAAAAAATTCTTTGGAGATTTAACTGAGAGTCTGGAATTAAAATCAATCTCTAAATTTTTATCGGAATTTAATAGTTTTGAAAAACTATAAAATTCTGTTTGTTGCTCTTTGTTAATAGGTAAATAAACCTGATATTCTTCTTCAAGCTCCTTTAGGAAATCCTGAAGTTTATCTATATTTAATCTAAGCATTTTGATTTCCCCCTTTGCTCCCAGGCTCTGGATCATCTTCTCTGAAATCAAGAAGAGGTCCTTTTACACTTTCATCTTCAGGAATTTCTGATTGGCCATATAAGATTTCAATATCATGGCGAATCTTATTATTTATCTTAGTTAATGGGATATCAACTGGACAGACTTCTTCACATTCTCCACAATCAATACAGCGACCAGCCTGATGAAAGGCTCTAATTGAATGGAAAAAGAAATCCTGGGAAAATTCTTTGGCAGAATCTATCCAATCGTCATTATTACTGTCGCCACCTGCTAGCATACAGGTCTTGCATTCACAGAGAGGACAGGTATTTCTACAGGCATAACAGCGAATACAGTCTGAAAGTTTTTCTTGCCAGTAATTGAAGCGTTCAGCTGTTGTTAGCGTTTCCAGCTCTTTAACTTCTTGATATTTATCTTCTGGTGAATTTTGATTAACAGCTTCAGATTTGCCAATAATAGTTTCTAATTCATCAGGGATAGGCTGCTGGCAGCGCTGACAGCGGTCAGCCTCACTGATAGCTCCATTAAATTTTCTTTCCTTTAAGCCAGGACAGGCTATTCCCCAGACCTGAATATTATCAGGATTTATCTGGTTGTAATTAATCAGTTGTTGATAGGCCTGATAATCACAACCCTTTAAAAAGATACCTATTTTTTTGTCCTGAAAATTATCTTTTAATAGATAACCGGCCAGGTTTTTTAAGCTATAGTCATTAAAACTCAGGCGGTCTATCTCATCAGCCTCAGTGATAAAAGCTGGCTTAGACTGCCAGTCAAATCGACCCTCTTCCCAGCCGATAATAAGGTCTAAGCTGTTCTTTAAACTTTCTCTGGCCAGCTTTTTCATCTCAGTAATTATTGTTTCCATCTGGAATCCCTCAACTTTCTATCAGGGCCTAATTCTTTTAGTTTATTGGTGAAATCAGTTGCTGTATCTGCGAATTTTCTACCCTCTGAGGCAGATATCCAGTCAACTTTAAATCGAGCTTCTTCGATTCCCATGTAATTAAGGAGTTCTTTAAAGACTGTAAAACGGCGCCTGGTATGATAATTACCAGTCATATAATGACAGTCGCCAGGATGACAGCCTGCAATTAAGACTCCATCAGCTCCTTTTTGGAAAGCCCTTAAAACAAAACCTGGATTAATTCGACAGGAACAGGGGACTCTGATGATTTTAATGTTTTCTGGATAGTTCATTCTACTTGTTCCTGCCAGATCAGCTCCGGCATAACTGCACCAGTTACAGCAGAAGGCTACCAATAAGGGTTCGTAATTATTCTTTTCTCTTTGGGTATTTACTGTTTCTTTTACAGGCATATGGCATCCACCTCGGAAAGAATTTCTATGTTGCTGAATCCTTTTAGATTTACTGTACTTGAACGGCAGGTAACTGTACAGGCACCGCAGCCCTGACAGAGGGCTTCATTAACTTTAGCTACCAGACCGTAATTTTCAGTTTCTTCTTTTTCAATTGCTCCATAGGGGCAGACTTCCTTACAGGAAAAGCAGCTGCTGCAATCTGCCTGATTAACTTTGGCCACACAGGGATTATTGACCAGGCTATCTTTACTTAAGATGCCGATTGCTTTGGCTGCAGCCCCACTGGCCTGGGCCACTGTTTCAGGAATATCCTTTGGCCCCTGACAGGCACCTGCTAAAAAGATGCCAGCAGTCTGGGTTTCAACAGGCTTTAATTTAGGGTGGGCTTCAGTAAAGAAGCCACTTGCTCCCTGACTGATTCCTAACTGGCGGCTAAGATCGCCGGCATTTTCATCCGGGATTGACGCTGGGGCTAAAATAACCAGGTCTGATTGTAACTTCAGGAATTCACCGGTCATGGCATCGATAGCTTCGACAGTTAGACGGTCTTTACCAGGGAAGACTTTTCCGACCATACCTTTAACATAATTAACTCCATAATCTTCCTGGGCCCGTCTCTGGAATTCTTCAAATCCCTTTCCAGCTGTTCTGATATCTATATAAAAAACATAAACCTCTGTCTCTGGATATTTTTCTCTGATTAACATGGCCTGTTTGGCTGTATACATGCAGCAGATCTTTGAACAGTGGCTGTGGCCTCTGGCTTTATCCCTGGAGCCTACACATTGAATAAAAACAACTCTATCTGGCTTTTCAGAATTAGAGGGGCGCTGTAACTTACCGCTAGTTGGCCCGGCAGCATTAATAATTCTCTCAAATTCCAATCCTGTAATTACGTCTGGATGTTTATAATAATATTCGCCAAACTGATCTGGATCAGTTAGCTGGTAGCCGGTAGCTGTAATTATAATTCCGTATTTTTCTTTGATTATTTTTTCTTTCTGGTCAAAATTAATTGCATCTGTTGGACAGACTCTGGCACAGAGTCCACATTTACCGGTTTCAAACTTAATACAGTTAGCTCGATCGATTGTCGGTATATTTGGCACTGCCTGGGGAAAGGGGGTATAAATTGCATTTCTTTCATTTAGCTCTTCTTCAAATTCTGAGAGAGCTTTCCCAGGACATTTTTCCAGACAGATACCACAACCTGTACATTTATCCTCATTGATACTTCTAGGTTTCTTTTTAATTTCAACTTCAAAGTTTCCAACATAGCCATTAACTTCAGCTATTTCACTGTATGTATGTAACTGTATATTTTTATGACGAGAAGCTTCCACCATTTTAGGTGTTAAAATACAGGCGGAACAGTCCAGAGTAGGAAAGGTCTTATCTATCTGGGCCATCTTGCCGCCAATACTTGGTGTTCTTTCAACAATATCTACCTGGTAACCAGCTTCAGCAATATCAATGGCTGATTGAATTCCAGCGATACCGCCGCCAATTATTAAGGCTCTTTTATTGACTGGAATACTTCCTGGAGTTAATGGCTGATTATGCTTGACTTTATTGATGGCAGCTCTAATTAGAGCTACTGCTTTTTCAGTTGCCTTTTCTCTATCACTGTGGACCCAGGAGCAGTGTTCTCTAATATTTGCTATTTCCAGGAGATAGGGATTTAAACCTGCATCCTGGGCTGCATTTCGGAATGTATCCTCATGCATCCTAGGAGAACAGGAGGCAACTACCACACCACTTAAATCTTTATTTTTAATGGCATCAGCTATTTTTTGCTGGCCAACTTCAGAACAGAGATACTGATAATCTTCTATATAATTTAAAGCCGGTACGCCTTCAAGGGCAGTTTTAGTTTTTTCTATATCTACTGTTTCAGAGATGTTAGTTCCGCACCAGCAGATAAAAACTCCAATTTTGGACAACTTAAATTCCTCCTTTATCTATTTAGCAAATTTACGGTATCCGGCCACAATTGCTTGAGGCGGTAAACCTTTTTTGTTTAAAGCAGCAATTTCATTTTCGTCAATAAGATTATTATTTTTTGATCTAAGATAGAGAACTCTAGCTGTCTCCATCATTTTGGCTAAATCTATATCTCTGGGGCAGCGAGCACCACAGGTAAAGCAGGAGGCACAGGCCCAGATAGCATCAGTCTTCATAACTTGATTAATTTGATTTTTATGAAACATTCTTACTAGTTGATGGGGCATAAAATCCATCTCTCTGGCTGCCTGGCAGGAAGCACTGCATTTTCCACATTGCAGGCAGTCTTCTGGATGTTCTCTACTTATCTCTAAAAATTCTTCTTTAAGGATTCTGGCTTTTTCTGAGTTATTAACCATATGCTACCTCCTTTTTAGCCGGATCTAAAACTTCGTAAAGTAATTCTGTAAAATAGGTCACTTTTATATTAAAATTTTCACATGAATTGTCATTTAAAAAGCTCTGATCAAGATTATAGAGACAGAGAGGACAGGCAGTGATAATTTCTTCGGCGCCATGCTCAGCAGCCGAAGAGATGATTCTATTGCCCATTTTATGAGCGCTCTCTGGATTTTTAAGATTGAGATAGCCACCACAACATTCATTCCGATAAGGGTACTCAACTGGCTGGCCGCCCAGACTTCTTATAAAATCCTCCATAATAGTTGGTTGTTCAGGGTTATCAAATTTTAATTCTTTTTCTGGCCTGAGCAAGAGACAACCGTAATAGGCTCCAATATTTTTGCCTTTAAGGCGGCCCTGGGCTGCAGATTTGATCTTATCAAAACCGACTTCATCTTTTAAAAACTCTAAATAATGGATTACTTCAGTCTCGCCGAAATAATCTGGTTCGTCTTGTAAAAAATTATTTGTTTTATTTCTGACATCTGTTTTGTTTTTGATAGCCCAATTGCTCCGTTTTAAAACATGGTGACAGGCTGCGCAGAGCGTCACCAGCTTATTGTCTAGTTCTCTGGTTCTAATTAAAGATCTAATACTACCTAAAATAGTTACAATTTCATCTCTTGCCAGGGGGTAAACAGCCCCGCAGCACTGCCATTCTGGCAGTTCCTTGAGTTCTTTATCTAATAATCTGGCTGATTCCAGAGCTGATACTTCTAAACGACTGGCTTTATTTTTTAATGTACATCCTGGATAGAATGAATAGCCCATAACTTCTCCCAGTACCCTGGGAGTCACCTCCATTTTAAGTATAGATTGATTGAATACAGAAATTTCTAATAAAACTTTAGCAATGCATTGTGTAAAAATACACAATACTACCACTTGTATATTAGCACAGGTATTTATAGATGTCAATCAAATAATAGAGATTTACTCAAATTTATCTTATTATTTTAACTAAGAATAAAGTTTTTGAAAACTTCTAAGTCTGATTTTTAAAAAATAAAATGAAAATAGTTATAATAATAGTCAAAAGGGATAGGACTATGAAATTAAGGAAATAATGATATAATAGATATTAGAAGTTTAAATTTATTTTCTAAGATTATAGATTAGCTAGTAATACGGTAAGATGTCAAGGGGGTATTATTTTGGAAATTACAGAAAAGTATTTGTCTTTTTCTTATAAAATTGTTACTGAAAAAATATTTATGTTAGCTTTAATAATATTTATTATCTTCTTATCTGTTATTCTTCCCTGGGAATCTGAAAGATCAGGTAAAAGATTAGGCTTTGAAAAATCACCAGATTCTTCATTTATTTATAGTCAGACAGAATTATATGAGATGGCCGAAGCCTATGGAGAGGAGGGCAGGAGTTATTATATTCGCTCCCGCTTCAGCTTTGATATTATTTGGCCTCTGGCATATTTTTTCTTTCTCTGGTCTGGAATGGCATTAATTTTAAAGAATTTCCCCTCCAGAATGGTTAGAAGTCTTTTATTACTGCCATTTCTAGGAATTCTCTTTGACTTTCTTGAAAATCTTGGGGCTTCTTTAGTAATGTATCGCTATCCAGTAGAAACTTTTTTGATAGATCAGTTAACCCCAGGATTTACATTATTTAAATGGATTTTTATATATCTTAGTTTTGTCGTTCTTCTACTTGGATCAGGAATAAGGTTATATCATAAAATAAAAAGTTAGCTATTAAATTTTTAACTGTTAATAAGAAATTTAAATTAATTTTTAAAGCTAATAGGGGCAATAAATAAAGTCAGGGGAGGATTACCTCTAAATAAATTTTTCTGACATTTTCTTCAAGGGCAGTCTTATAAATTTCAGGCAAATTATTATTTGCTGCTTCCATTATTTCAAGATCTTTATGATTAATCAAGGTTTCATAGTTAAGTTCTGTTATTAGCTCTTCCAGTCTGGAAGGAGAGCAGGCACTTTCAAAGTTTTTTGCCAGCTTATTTTTGAATTTGCTGGCCTGGTTTTCTTTATTAAAGACAAAAATATAGTTTAAATCATCTTTGCATTCTTTCCATTTTAGTTGGAGTATCTGACCAGTAGCATAAATTTTAAAATTTTGCAATTGGATTCACTCTTTTTGAGTTGTCATTATTTTTATTATTGATATATTTCTCAAGCATTTTTTTTGCTATTTTGCTATTTATTACTGTGCCTGGTCCCCCAATACAGCCATCCTGACAGCCCATACCTTCAAGAAAACTAATTTTATTTCCTGGTTTATATTTTTTTAAAAATTCACTGCATTCTTCTAGTCCAGCAGCTACCTGAAAATTGATTTGAGATTTCTTAGATTCAGGAATTTCACTGTTGATAGCTGCAGCAACCGCACCGCTTGTGGGAAAGGAGCGGGCTTGATCAGAAATAGAATCATTAAATTCTTTCAGGGGGTTCAATTTTTCCAGATTTATCTCCCAGGCTACCATCATACAGAGAAGTTCCTCAAAGGTAAGGACCTCATCAACAGAATTATGATTAACAGCCTCAGCCTTTTTGGCCAGACAGGGGCCAATAAATACTGTCTTTGCTTCTGGGCTCTGTCTTTTGATACTGGCAGCACTAACTTCCATAGGAGAGGTCAGTGAAGATATATTTTTAGAAAATTCAGGATGACTTTTTGTTATCAGTTCAGTAAAAGCGGGGCAGCAGGAACTTGTCATCAGACTGGCGTCAGTTTCTTTTAGTTCTAGAATTTCCCGGGCTTCTTCTTTCATGACTTTCTCAGCACCCTCTGCAACTTCTATTACCTGATCAAATCCCATTATCTTTAAGGCAGTCTTTATAATGGCAGAGTCAATATTATAGCCAAACTGACCAGGAAAAGAAGGGGCCAGCAAAGCCACTGTTTTCTGGTTATGGTCTAATAGACTATTAGTGACCTGGATTATTCTATTTTTGTCGCCAATTGCGCCAAAGGGACAGCCTCGGATACAGTGGCCGCAGTTTACACAGAAATCCTTATCAATAGTTGCCTGCCGGTTAGAATCTGAACTGATAGCTCCAGTGGCACAGGCTTTAACACAGGGTCTGATATTTTCATTAATAGCCCCAAAGGGGCAGACATCTTTACAGCGGGAACATTCAATACATTTTTCCTGGTCTATATAGGCTTTATTACTGATTATATAGATAGCGTCTTTAGGACAGGCGTTTAGACAGCGATGAGCGGCACAATTCCGGCAGGTATCAGTTACTATATACTTATCGATAGGACAGCTGTCGCAGGCCAGATTTAATACGTTAATAACATTCTCATCCAAAGGAATTTGATCAACTATTTCAGCTAATTGAGATATAGGAGTATCATCTTCAATATCAAATCCTAGAGCAAGCTTTATTCTTTCTTTTAAGATCGCTCTTTCTTTATACTGACAGCAGCGATAACGGGGTGTGTCATCTCTAATTAGTTTATAAATAAGTTTTTCAGCGTCCTGCAATTTATTTTGTCTGGCCAGGCTAACTAATTCAATATATAATTTTCTTTTTAATTTTACCAGTTCTGAAACAGTTTGATCTAGCATTTAAAATTCCTCCCTGTCCAGGAATTGATCAAGAATATTTTTGAGTCTATCCGGGGTCACATTTTCAAAAACTTTGTCTTTTACCTTTATTACAGGGGCCTGACTGCAATGGTTATCAATACAATGACTGGCTTTAAAGATAAATTTGCTCCTGTATTTAAAAGGCAGCCATTCTAATTCTTCGATCAGACTCTGGCCTCCCATCAGGAAACAGGGGGTGCCGATACAGATTTCTACCTGGATTCTGTTATCTATCATAAGTATCTTCCTCCATTTAATACCATTCTATTTTTACTTTTTTATTTAAACGTTTTAAGTTATTGGCGATACGATCGACTATCTGGCTTCTTATACCAAGCTCTAATGGTAAATTTAAGCTCTGGTGGGATTCATTCATAGACCTGCCTACAATTAAATTGATTCTGTCACTATTTAAGAGCATCTGCATGAGACAGGATGCTCCGTCATTGCCTTTAGGAAACATCTCTCCCTGCTTGTAATCCCTTAAATAATCGAGAACTTTATTTAAAGTTAAGAGACCATCTGTTACCATATCTATGCCTTCTATATGTCCAATTGGTGGGACGGCTTTATCAAAATATCCAAGCTCACATTTTAATTCCTGGCCCAGTTCTCTTGCGGCTATCTGGGCTGTAGTCCCTCCACAGATGGCTTTTTTGCCAGAGGTATTGATTAATTTATTAACGACTATTTTATCATCTTCTTCTTTTTGAGGAGGACCTGTCAGGATTGTTAATTTCCGCTGTTTTCTAAATTGAATTCCAATCAGAGTAATATCATCGGCTGGGTTTCCAAAATAATAAGCCCTGCAGATATTTAACATATGTTCAATTATATATTCCATATTTTTGTTTCTTTTCGATAACTCTTCAAGATGGCTGGCTGTTCCCTCCCAGCCAAGCCCGAAATCAAGGAGACCACCTATGCCTGCATGAACAACTCCATCGCTGGCAAGAAAGATTCTATCATTGAGCCCCATTTTAAAATTTGATTCATAGATAGTCTTGCCTCTGATATTAATTTTATTTTTATCAATTTTTTTAATCATGTCATTTCTGTAATAGAAGGCAAAAGGGGTATCCATTTCAATTAGACGGACATTACCGTCCTCATTAATAATTAAGACAGCCAGAGTTGAATAGGCTATCCCTCTTGTTTCGCAGATCGGCAGGGTATCAATAATAGTTTCAATAATTTCTTTAAGTGGGAGATCTTTATTAAAGAGCCCGATTGCTATTTTTGAGGTTAAGGTGGCCAGAATATTTGCTTTAATGCCGCTTCCTAACCCATCTGAAAGGACAATGATAGTTGAGCCATTCTGCTTTAAAATTTCAACATGATCGCCACAGACTTCCTCGTTTTTCCCAGGAATATTTTTATAAAATTCTTCAATGACATATTCCATTTTAGTCTTCCTCCTGGATTAATCTGGTTAGGTCATATAATGCAGATTTTGTTTCTACAGTTGTTTCTCCAAGGAGGCTGGCAATTTGCTGGACTATTTTCATCTGTTTATGAACAACGTCCTCAGCTTTTTCTGCTGCCATCTGTTTCATTTCTTTAACTTGCTGCTGTCTTTTTTTCTTCTCTGTGATATCTGCAAAGATTCCGACTATTACTTCATGTTCTTCAATCGGGAAAATATTCTGCTCTGTTACCAGACCATACTTTTCATAGGCAACTTCCTGTTTCCGGATTTTCTTTTTTCCTTTCCAGGCTTTCTGAAATAACTCAGGATCGATGTATCTATAAAGAGATCTCCCGGTAGCTGAGCTATCTCTGTGATTGAATAGCTTTTCAGCTACTGGATTAAATTCCTGGACAATCATTTTTGGGTCTACAACTATAATTGCATTATGGGATGACTGGAAAATAATATTTGAAAGGGATTCGGCCTTTTTTTTCATATAAGGGATACACATTTCAGCTTCGGCCAGGCCCTGATAGATGGCGATGGCCTTTTCTCTACAGGTATTATAGCCACAACCGCCACAGTTTGTTTCATCTTTTTCACTGTATTTACCGATGCTTTTTAATATTTCCTGGATTTCTGACTCAGCTGGTTCAGGATATTTGATCTTTTTATTAGTATAATTACGATTTAATTGATTTGATTTAAGGTTATATTCTAGCCTGGTATCTCTATTAGGTCTTTTTCTAAATATATTTTTGATAACCTGTTTTCTTTTGGCAATGCTGTTTTCTTTAGAGATAAAGGGGCCGTTAATACAACCACCCTGACAGATTAATAGTTCAATGAAGCTGGCATTGAGGCTATTTGTTTTTAAATCCTCTAAAATAGAGATACATTCATCTATACCAGAGCCATAAATTGCCTTATCATCATGACTAAAGCCAGTAGCATTAACTGCTCCTTTTTCTACAGGATAAGCCACTGCTTTACCCTGGGAATACTCGTCTAATTTCCTAGGGGGGCTAGAAAAGGAGCTGGATTCCTTTAAGATTTTATCTAATTGCTGAAAAGTTAAGATATAATCTATATTAGAATTACCATTTAGAGCTTCATCAATTTTAGCCAGACAGGGGCCGGCAAAGATAACCTTTATATCCTGTCCATATTTTTCCTTTAAGAATAGGGCATGGATTAAAGCCGGTGATAAAAGAGAAGAGAGGTTAGGGATTAATTCAGGATAATGTTTCTCGATTAAATTAACGACTCCAGGACAGCTGCCTGAGATAACCGGTAGCTCGGCAGCCAGGACCTCCTGACTTAGGATAGGGGATAAGATTTCTGCACCCTGGGCAGTTTCTGCAATAATATCAAATCCGGCTTTGCTTAGGGCCCCGGCCAGTTCTTCAGGAGTTTTGTCAGGATAATTGGCATAAAAAGAAGGAGCAAGAGATAGTGCCGTTCTCCTGCTACCTGTTAATAAGTTTTTAATTATTTGAGTTTGATCCTGGGGAAGAGGTGCACCCTGGGGACAGACAGTAATGCAGCGTCCACAGTAAATGCAATAATCTGTATTAGTCCAGGCCTGCTCATTTTCAACTCCAACTGCGTTAATTGAGCATTCTCTGATACAGCGATGGCAGTCCTGGCAGATTGCATTCTGGTCAATTAAAACTTCCATTACTATCACCTTCCACTAAATATTCTTTAAATTTATCTGCAGCATTGGCTGGATTGACTCCAGTTATTATTTTCCCATCGATATTAACTGCCACACCGTTTGTACAGTGTTCCTGACAGAAACTAGCTTTAAGATGGACTTTATCATTAAGCTCATATTTTTTGTGTAATCTTTTAAAGGTATTGACAACATCGGCTGCCCCCTTAAGGTGACAGCTACTTCCTACACAGATACTAACTTCAATCATTGGAAAGCCTCCCTGGAAAAAGATTGGATTAGTTTGTGATAATTATTACTTTCACAGCGATTGATTATATTTTAGCTAAAAATAGAAAGTATGTCAAGGGAAATCGAAATTATTGCTTGAAATAATATTTTGAATATTATATAATATTAATTGAAAACGTTACCGGTAACCTTTTCAACAGGGTTAATAGATTAATACTGATTTTCCAGATAAATATATAATTCAAGGTGATTTTAATGGCTATAGAAGAAAATATTACAATTAAAGATATTGCAAAAAAAAGTGGGGTTTCTGTCACCACTGTATCCAGAGTTTTAAATGAGAAGCCTGATGTCAATGATCAGACTAGAGCTAAAGTTTTAAAGATTATTGAAGAATCCAATTACAGACCAAATGGAATGGCCAGGAGCTTGGTAATTAACCAGACTTATTCTATCGGGCTGATAATTCCTGATATCAATAATCCGTATTTTCCTGAGGTAGCCAGAGGTGTTGAGGACCAGGCCCAGGACAGTTCCTATTCTGTGATCTTTTCAAGTACTGATAATAAATTGGAAAGAGAGAAAGATGTTATTGATTTAATGCTCCATAAAAGGGTAGATGGTTTGATTGTTTCTCTCTCACTTGCCAATAGAAGTATTCTGGAAAGATTGGAAGCCAAAAATATTCCGGTTGTTCAACTTGACCGGAAAATACCAGATTCTATCTATCCGGCGGTAATGATTGATAATCAAAGATCTGCTTATAAGGCAGTCCAATTTTTAATAGATCAAGGCTATTCTAATATTGCTCATATTACCGGTGATTTAAAGACTGTGCCAGGTCAGAGGCGAGAAGACGGTTACAGGAAGGCGATTTTAGATAATAATTTACGACTTGATGAAGAATCAATTATTGAAGGGGATTTTAGCAAAAAATCTGGTTATAAAGCTATGGTTAAAATGATTGATGAGGGTAATTTACCTGAAGCTATTTTTGCAGCCAATGATTTGATGGCTATAGGAGTTCTGGAAGTTTGCAGGGAAAGAAATATTAAAGTGCCTGAGGATCTTGTTATAATCGGCCATGATGATATTTCCATTGCCAACCTTGTTTACCCTTCTTTAACTACCATGGCTCAACCTAAATATAAATTAGGTAAAAAGGCAAGTCAGCTCTTGATTGATCTTATTGAGATTAAGCAGAGAAAAGGGAGCCTGGAGGCTAAAGATTTTTTTGCTGACCAGGTTCTGGAGACAAGATTAATTAGAAGAGAGTCTTCTACCACTAAATAAACCGGGGATTTGAAAGTTTGTATCATTTAGGAGGGGCGTTATGGCTGAGATAGTAATTATTGGTTCCATGAATATGGATTTTGTCGTTAACTCTGCTAGATTACCTGAACCAGGCGAGACTATAACTGGAAAAAGCTTTGCCAGGCATCCTGGGGGAAAAGGTGCTAACCAGGCTGCGGCTGCAGGTCTTTTGGGAGTTAGACCGTTGTTTATCGGGGCCAGAGGCGATGATGATATCGGTCAGTCTCTTGAGGATAACTTGAATCATCAGGGTGTTGAGACCAGTTTGATTACAGCTGATGCTGAGACTGGAACTGCCCACATTTTTGTGACTGATGATGGCGAGAATCATATAATAGTTATCCCTGGTGCCAATGGAACTTTGAATGCAGATGATATAGAGTCTGCAGCAGCTAAAATTGAAGAAGCTGAAATTCTATTACTGCAACTGGAAATTCCCCTTGAGGCTGTTGAGAAAGCTGCTGAACTGGCGGTTAAAGCAGGAGTAAAGGTGATTCTGGATCCTGCACCGGCCCAGGAATTGCCTGATGATTTACTGGCTAAGGTTGACTATTTATTGCCAAATAAGACTGAGTTAGAAAGTCTGACTGGCTCAACTGGGATAGAAGAGGGCTGCAGGCAATTACTTGCTAAAGGAGTTAAGAATATTATTGTGACTCTAGGTGGAGATGGTGCCCTGCTGATAAATTCTGCTGGCAGGAAAAGTTTTGCTGCCCCTGAAATTGAAGTTGTAGATACAACAGCGGCTGGTGATGCTCTGGCCGGTGCTCTGGCGTCTGCCTTAAATAGAGGTTTAAATCTTGAAGGAGCAATTAAAGAGGGGATTTATTACGGTTCGGCAGCAGTTACCCGGCCAGGGGCCCAGAGTTCATTATTTACCAGAGAGGAATTTACTGAATTCTTAAGTTCCAGGTCTGAATAAGAGGAGGTCAGTGCAATGAAAAGAGGAGAATTACTAAATAGTTATTTGAGCAGTCTGATTGCTGATTTAGGTCATAAAGATAAAATTGTAATTGCAGATGCCGGTCTGCCTGTGCCTGCTGGTGTTGAAAAGATTGATCTGGCGGTAAGCTGTGGCCTGCCTGGTTTTCTTGCCACCCTCCAGGCAGTCTTATCTGAATATCAGATTGAGGCAGGAATTATGGCTGAAGAGGTAAAATCTGAAAATCCGATGGTCTTAGATGAGACCCTGGCCATTCTGCCAGAGGCAATTGAACCAGAGTATGTCAGCCATGAAGATTTTAAAAGACTTACTGAAGATTGTAGGGCAGTAATTCGGACCGGTGAATGTTCACCCTATGCTAATATTATTTTAGTCTCCGGGGTGACATTTTGATGGCAGATAAATTGTTAGAGATGAAAAATATAAGTAAGAGTTTTCCTGGTGTCCAGGCTCTTTCAGAGGTTGATTTTAGCATAGATAAGGGCGAGGTTCATGCTCTGGTTGGAGAAAATGGTGCCGGGAAATCGACATTGATGAAAGTTCTAACCGGGATTCATCCTGATTATGAAAAAGGTCAAATAGTTTATAAAGGCAAAGAAGTTAGATTTAATAGTCCAGCAGAGGCTCAGAAGGCCGGGCTGGCGATAATTCATCAGGAATTGGAATTAATACCTGAGTTAACTGTTGCAGAAAATGTCTTCTTAGGCAGGGAGCCTGGCCGGGGCTGGATAGATAAGAAAAAACTTAAGGCCGATACTAAAAAGATTTTTGAGCAGATGGGTATTGAGATAGATATTAACAAAAAGGTTAAAAACCTAACTATTGGGAAACAGCAGATGGTTGAAATTGCTAAGGCGATTTCCCAGGATGCTGAGATTATTGCCATGGATGAACCGACTTCCTCACTTTCTCAACAGGAAGTTGAGATACTTTTTGAGTTAATTCAGGATTTGCAAGAAGATGGGATTGGGATAATTTATATCTCCCACCACCTTAAGGAAATTTTTGAGATTTGCGACAGAGTAACTGTTTTAAGAGATGGCAAAAAGGTTGAGGAACAGTTAGTTAGGGAAACTGATAGAGATGAGATTGTCAGGCAGATGGTTGGCCGGGATGTTGAAGATAGATTCCCTGAATTTGACGTTAAAATCGGCGAACCGATTTTTGAGGTTAAGAATCTGTCAGTTCCAGGCCTTGTTTCTGATGTTTCCTTTCAGGTTAAAAAAGGTGAGATATTTGGGCTGGCAGGCCTGATGGGTGCCGGGAGGTCTGAGATTGCCAGAGCCATTTATGGTCTATATAAGAAAAGAAGCGGTGAAATCTATCTTGAAGGCAAAAAGTTAAATATTAATTCTCCTGGTGATGCAATAGCCAATGGAATTTATTATCTGACTGAAGACAGGAAGGATGAGGGCCTGATTCCAGAATTATCAGTTAGTGATAATATGAGCCTATCGATCCTGGAACAGCTTACCTTTGTTAAAGGGGTAATTTCTAAGCGGCAGGAAAAGAGTCTGGTTAAAGATTTTATTTCGAAGTTAGATGTAAGAACTCCTGGACCCTGGCAGTTGGTCAAGAATTTAAGTGGAGGAAATCAACAGAAGGTTGTCTTAGGTAGAGTATTATCGACTGATCCAAAAGTTATTATCATGGATGAACCAACCAGAGGAATCGATGTTGGAGCCAAACATGAGATATATAAATTAATGAAAGATCTGGCTGCTGATGGAGTTACAATTATCTTTATATCTTCTGAACTACCAGAGATTTTGAATTTAACTTCCAGAGTCGGTGTTATTTATAAGGGTAAGTTACAGGGAATAATAGATAGCAGTGATGCAACCCAGGAAAACATAATGAATCTGGCGACAGGAGGTAATTGATAGTGGAAAAAGCAGGAAGTAAAAGAAATCTTAAATATATAATTCAGTTTTTAGGAAAATTTAAAGCAGGAATTGGACTGCTGGCTCTGGTTATAGTCATGTCGGTTTTAAGTGATAGATTTTTAACATTTCCTAATCTGTTCAATGTCTTTCGCCAGGTTTCAATTATGGGGATAATGGCAGTCGGTATGACAATGGTTATTTTATCCCAGGGGATTGATTTATCTGTTGGCTCTCTGCTGGCATTAAGTGGTGCTGTTACTGCAGGAGTTATGACCGGTGAGGGCAGTATGATTCTGGCGATTTTAGCAGGACTTGCTGTTGGTACCGGACTAGGTTTATTTAATGGTTTGATGATTTCAAAGGCTAATTTGCCTGATTTTATAGTTACGCTGGCGATGATGAGTATTGCCCGGGGCTTAACCCTGGTCTATACTGGAGGCAGGCCGATTTCAGGGTTTGATCCGGCTTTCAGGATAATTGGCGGCGGGAGAGTTGGTAGAGTGCCTGTTCCAGTTATTATCTTTCTTGTAATAATTGTAATTGGTTATCTGATATTAAATAAGACTACCTTTGGTAGATATATATATGCTGTTGGCGGCAACAAACAGGCAGCCAGACTGGCCGGTATTAATACCGACAGGATTAAGTTGAAGGTTTATGCAATCAGTGGTTTTTTAGCTGGAGTAAGTGGTATTATTTTAACTTCAAGATTAAATTCTGCTCAGCCGACAGCTGGAGTTGCCTATGAGCTGGATGTAATTGCCATGGTAGTTCTTGGAGGAACCAGTCTGGCTGGCGGTAAGGGTTCTGTTGGTGGAACTTTAATCGGTGCTTTAATAATTGGAGTGTTAAATAATAGTCTTAATCTGTTAGGTGTTGCTTCCTTTTATCAGGAAGTGGCAAAGGGATTGGTTATCCTGGTCGCGGTCTTGCTGGATAGTCTTCAGCACCGGGACTGAGATAATATAGATAGCTTGAAAAAATTAAAGGGGGTAATATTAAATGAAGAAATTTGTTGCTCTGGTAGCTGTAATCTCAGTCATGTTGGTAGCAGGTTTTGCCGGTAATGTTGAGGCTCAAGATTATGAGATTGGACTTGCTGTCTCTACGCTTGACAATCCATTCTTTGTTGATTTAGCTGATGGCGCCGAAGAGGCTGCAGAAGAACATGGAGTTGATCTGACTGTTGTTGATGCCGGTGATGATGCTTCAACTCAGATGAGTAGTGTGGAAGATTTAGTAGTCCAGGGGATGGATTTGATTATGATTAACCCTGTAGATGGCGATGCTATTGTTCCTGCAATTGAAGAAGCTGATATGATGGACATTCCAGTTATAACAGTTGATAGAGAGTCTGCAACTGAGGTGGCAGTTCATATTGCTTCTGACAATGTTGAAGGTGGCCGGATGGCAGCTGAATATATGGCTGAAATGTTAGATAATGAAGGTAGAGTTATTGAGCTTGAGGGTATTTCAGGAACTTCAGCCGCCAGAGAAAGAGGCGAAGGTTTTAATGAAGTTATGGATGAAATTGATGGCATAGAAATTATTGCTCGTCAACCAGCTGATTTTAGTAGATCTGATGGTATGAGCGTTATGGAAGACTTATTGGAGGCTCATGAAGATATAGATGCTG
>CAZLCX010000012.1:53695-55865 GCA_964558325.1 uncultured Halanaerobiaceae bacterium
GATGCTGCAGACCTTTCTGATGAGATTATGGTTGTTGGTTTTGATGCTATTGATGACGCTTTAGAAGCTATTGACGAGGGTACTCTATCAGCTACAATTGCCCAGCAGCCAAAAGAAATGGGTAGGTTAGCTGTTGAGAATGCAGTTCAGCTATTAGATGGTGAAGAGGTTGATGAATTTGTGCCAGTACCTCTTGAGTTGATTACCGAGTAAGTTTGATTAGTAAAGTTTTTTATTCTTAGAGTTAATATAGTTTTGACTGGCTGGCGGCCTGGAAGGGCTGCCGGCTTTTTGTTTTGCTGTATAATTAAAGTTTGCTGATATGTTATAAAAAAATCCCCTGGCCAGTCTCTGGGTTCTGGTAGTTCATCATCAAGTTTTAAGCCTAATAATTTAAGAACAGTGATGACTAATTAAAGGCGGCCTTCCTGCTGATATTTGTTAATGATCTTTTTTGTAGAAACTGTCATTTTAGCTAACTCCTTATTTAGATCTTGTCCAATTTTAATTATATCAGGATATGGTTAATAATTTAATAAATAGAGAACATTAATTGCTAGTATAATATTCATTATTTAAGTATAATACTTGCATAAAGACTTTGTGAAATATGCAAAGAGATAGGAGCAGGTAACCGTCGGGTATGGAGGGGGTCTATGGTGGACTTTTGAATATTTATCCAGATGGTAAAAAAGTTTGATTAGTGGTTGCAATATAATTCACTATCTAATATAATGAGATGGTAGTTTGAAAATACTGCTAATTATGAACAAATATATTATTAAATGGGGGAGATTATTTGTTGGAGGAGAAGATACCTGGTGGATATATTCTGCTGAGCAGGAATATTATAGAGAGCGATATTTTTTATAAACCGCCTCTCTATTTAAATTAAAGGTATGGATATATCTGCTTGAAAGAGCACAATTTAAGGAATATAAGAAACTGAAGCGGGGGCAGTTATTTACCAGTATTCCGGCGATTATGGAGGCCGGTTATCATATAGTTTATATGGTTGGTAATAGGAAAGAATTCCCTCTAAATCCAGGGTGAGAAGTGCGATTAATTGGTTGAAAAATCCAGTCAGGTTAATGAATCCGACTGCTCAGCCGATGATTGAAACTGTGAAGGCGACCCAGGGGATGTTAGTAACTATTTTGAATTATGATCGCTATTAGACTCCAGTTATTTATGAGTATGAGGATGCGGATACTGCTAATCATCGGGAATGGCAGGAACAGAAACAGGCAAGTCGTGAGCAGTTGCAGCCGGCAGGGCCTATAAATAAGAAGACGGCAAGACTTCAGGATTCTTATTACAGGGTTTTTGAAAATGAGCTGCGGCCCCATCAGGAGATTGTTTTAAATTATTATTTGAAGCTTGGAATGACTGTTCCTGTGCTGGAGGAGGCTTTTGTTCAAACCTATAATAGTAATTCGAGGAAGTTTAATTATATTATAAGTATTTTGGATAAATGGAATGAATATGGTGTGAAGACTCTGAAGGATGTTGAGCCAGCTAATGAGCGGATCAGGTAGGAGTATGTGAAGGTTAATGGTTAGTTTGTAATTTAGGGGTTTATTTTATCAATAGTTATAAATAATCAAATAGAGTTTTAAAATAGGTATTTTTTCTTATATTTTTGCAGGATATTTATCTTTGATGGCGAATATTTATTATAAGGCGTAAAACTTAATATTTTGGCAAAATTACTGAAAGGTAATGACGCAAAGCTATGGGTCTGTAGATAGTTTATCGATGACTGCCAGGCTGCAAATTAGTAAGGTTTCTTGACTACTGCAGTTTATTTGCAGTAGTTTTTATTTTTAAAACATAGCAAAAAGATTTTATAAAATATTTATAGAAATAGTTTAAATATGTAAAGTTTATTGTGGATTTTACATAAATATATTTAGTTTAGTCAAAAAAACATATGAAGAGGAGTGAAAACAATGAGATTTAAGAAGATGATGCTGCTGGGTTTTGTACTTATTCTAGTTGTCGGCCTGACTGGCTGTGATAACTGGCAGACTGGCATTGATGAGGTCGAGGATGCTACCGGTCCATCCTGGGATATGGATCTTTCGATTCCACTGCTGCCGGCAACTACAGTTGATGTCGGGAAGGAGATTGCTGAGGAGTTGGGTGAGGATCTTGATACTGATGAAGA
>CAZLCX010000013.1:0-1676 GCA_964558325.1 uncultured Halanaerobiaceae bacterium
TAAAAAAAGACCATCAAAAATGGTCTTAAAATAAAAAAATGGTGAGGATAAGTGGATTCGAACCACTGGCCTCCACGATGTCAACGTGGCGCTCTGACCAACTGAGCTATACCCTCTCAGTGCAGAAAACTGCTTTGAAAAAAATGGTGCCGGGGATCGGGCTCGAACCGATACGGGAAAAAATTCCCACCGGATTTTAAGTCCGATGCGTCTGCCAATTCCGCCACCCCGGCATATATTGTTTTACTTTATCTTTTTGGAGGCGGCGGGCGGATTTGAACCGCCGATAAAGGATTTGCAGTCCTCTGCCTTACCACTTGGCGACGCCGCCAGATACCAAATGGACTTAACAAAATTAATGGAGCGGGAAACGGGATTTGAACCCGCGACATTCACGTTGGCAACGTGATGCTCTACCGCTGAGCTATTCCCGCAAGAAAAATGGTGGTGAGAGGCAGAATCGAACTGCCGACACGTGGATTTTCAATCCACTGCTCTACCGACTGAGCTATCTCACCATTAGTGGCGAGGACGACGGGATTTGAACCCGCGATCTTCGGCGTGACAGGCCGACGCGTTAAACCACTTCGCTACGTCCCCAGTTTTGTAAAAGCGACAACATTTTTCGCCGCCAGCAATAAATAGTATACATAAAAGACTGATTTAAGTCAACAGTTATAAAGGAAATAAGAAGAGATCAGGGCTATTATACTAGCATATTCAATGATTTACTCTCAGTTTCGCCATTAATCATTAAAAATATTGTAATCTATAGAGAGTTGATCTAGCTGTCTGATGTACCTAATTATATTCCTTATCATTTCCTGGTCGATGTCAGTTTCGACTGCCTCCTTTTCATTGACAAGGTGGTTATAATGTTCAGGAAATCTCAATAAGTTTTCCAGTCTTAAGCTCTTCTGATAGACCTTATCAATTACCTCCTGCTGCCGATTTATTCTACTTCTTTCACCGTTATTAGGATTAAAGAATCTGGCATAATTTAAAGCTTCAGAACCATCCAGATGGTTTAAGCCCTTTGTTAGTTCCAGGTCAAGTTCAGGAACATTAAATTCATTTGCAAGTTCCAGTTCTATACCATTAAGCTGTTCAACGTAATACTGAAAGCCGCTGTAATCAAGAATTAACTCATAATCTATCTGATAACCTGTCAGTTCAGTAATTATTGATTTGAGCTCATCCCTGGGAAATTCCCTGAGTTCCTGGTCTTCATAGGTTATCCGGGAGGGGATTATATTAAATTCTACTTCTAAATTATCAGCGTCAAATGCAATAAGTCCGATAAAATCAAAGGTGGATTCTTCTTTTTCTGAAAGATCATCGACACCTAATATGACTAAATTATTACTTCTAAGTTGGGCATCTGAATCGATCTGATCAAGGTTTCCAGCCTCTGGAGGATTGGATTCAGCAGTATTATCACTGCCATTGACTCCACTGGTATCATCAGTATCCTGAGCATCCCCATCAGAATCTGCTCTATCTTCTGGGTCATCTGAGTCGAAGGGGTCTGAAAGGAAAGATATTATCCGATCAATGATTCCTTCCTCAGCTGCAGTGTTATCCCCATTTTCATCTGGAATTTCATCAGCATTTTTATCTTCTAAATTTTCCTTGGTTAATTGCTCTGAAGTTGTTGATTCCTGATCTTCAGAGGA
>CAZLCX010000013.1:1776-4213 GCA_964558325.1 uncultured Halanaerobiaceae bacterium
ATCAGTTGAAGCTGATTGATTATTTGTGCTATCAGTCGTATCTGTGCCATTGTCTTGATTATTGTCATTAATTTCGGTATCAGTATTATCACTTTCTGAGCTATCTTCAGCATCGTCTTCCAGTAAATCAAGTTCTTTTTCATCAATCGGTTCAACAAATCCGCTATCTTCTAAATTTATTGTAAAATAAAAAATTCCTGCCCCTACAAAAATTAAAAGAAGAATAACAGTCAAAATTTTTCGATTTGATTTCTTATTATTGTCTCCCATAATATCTCCTCCAGCCAGCAAAATAATATCTATTATAATTAATTCTTGATTGAGTAGTGTAATTCCTGCTTTATATAGGTAATTATACATAAAAAGATTTGTCTTGACAACTATATTTCAATATTGTAATATAGTTATAAAGAGAGGTGACCCTAATGGCAACCAAAAAATTATTTAAAGCAAGGGCTGAAGTTGCTAAGGCTTTATCTCACCCTTTAAGGCTTGAGATTGTTGATATACTAGAGGGTGAAGAATTTTGTGTCAGCGAACTTGAGGAGGAAATAGCTGAGGCCAGTCAGTCTGTGATTTCCCGGCATTTAAGTATTTTGAAAAAGGCTGGACTTATTAAATCTAGAAAAGATGGCTTAAATAACTATTATTCGTTGAGGGTTCCCTGTGTGACAGATTTTTTTAGCTGCCTTGACCAGGTTTTAGAAAAAGATTTAGAAGAGAAACAGCGAAATCTATTATAGGATAGAAAAATTAATTTAAAATATTTAAGATTATAATGGATTAGGGGGGATAACTTTGACTAAAAGAAAGAAGCTTGCAATATTTATTATCGGTTTTGCAATAATATATTTTATTCCTTTGCAGAGTGCGGATTTGCAGGAGGCTATAATTGAAGGTTTCCATATGCTCCAGTATTATGCCAGGAATCATGTTTTATATAGTCTAATTCCAGCCTTCTTTGTTGCCGGTGCCATAGCCAATTTCATGTCCAAACAGGCTGTTATTAAGTATTTTGGAGCTGAAGCCAAGAAATGGGTCTCATACTCTGTTGCATCGGTTTCCGGGGCGATTTTATCGGTCTGTTCCTGTACAGTCCTGCCCTTATTTGCCGGGATTTATAAGCGAGGTGCCGGGATTGGACCGGCGACATCTTTTCTCTATTCTGGACCGGCGATAAATGTTCTGGCAATAATCCTTACTGCCAGGGTTTTAGGCTGGCAGCTAGGTCTGGCCAGGATTGTCTTTGCAATAATTTTTGCCCTGATTATCGGCCTGCTGATGGGCTTAATCTTTGGTAGAGGTGAGAAGGCTGAATCTGAATCGGCTCCAGCTGCCAGGAGAGCTGCTGCCAGTGGCGATGATGACGGCGAGAGGACTACCGGCCAGAATCTTCTCTATTTTCTGGTGATGATCCTGATTTTAGTCTTTGCTGCCTGGGCTGAGCCCTCTGAAACAGTCGGTTTTGGTCAGCTCATCTATGAAATTAAATGGCCGATAACCTTTGGCTTGCTGGTAGCTCTGGCTGTTATTTTAGTTAAATGGTTTAAGAAAGATGAACTAACAAGCTGGGTTGATGAGTCCTGGAGTTTTACCGAGCAGATCCTGCCCCTGCTATTTGGTGGTATTTTAATTGCCGGGATTTTGATGGGTCGGCCAGGTACTGAGGCAGGTTTAATTCCCCAGGAATGGATCACCAGGTTTGTTGGGGCCAATGATTTAAGTTCCAGCTTATTTGCTTCAGTGATTGCTGCCTTTATGTATTTTGCCACCCTGACAGAGATCCCGATTTTAGAGGGTTTAATGGGCCTGGGTATGGCTGAAGGGCCGGCATTATCACTACTTCTGGCTGGGCCTGCTTTGAGCCTGCCAAATATGCTGGTAATTCACAGTGTTTTAGGTTTAAAAAAGACTACAGTTTTTATTTTGCTGGTTGTAATAATGTCTACTTTAGCTGGAATCTTTTATGGAAATATTATAATATAAAATTAGAGGGGGTGTTTAAGATGGAAGTAGTAGTTTATGGATCAGGCTGTAAAAACTGTGATACCACAGAACAGAGGATCAGCGAGGTTGTTGAAGAATTAGGGGTCGATGCTAAGGTTACCCATGATTTTGATATTAGCTCAGCTGCTGAAAAGGGAATTATGCTGACACCTGGAGTTACCATTGACGGCGAGATTGTTAGTGAAGGCGGCGTTCCCTCTAGAGATGAAATTAAGAAATGGTTTGAATAATTTTCTTCTTTGCACTAGCCTGTTATAGACTGAAAAGTATTTTTCTGATATGATTTAAGTTAGCAGGAGCTGTCCTGGAGCAATCCAGTTGCAATTAAGATCCAGTCCAGTCACAATCCAGTCATAATCCAGTCATAATCCAGTCAGAGATCGGAGCAAAGCCGGAGCATTCCCGCAGGATTCCCGGAGCAAAGCCGGAG
>CAZLCX010000013.1:4313-49602 GCA_964558325.1 uncultured Halanaerobiaceae bacterium
ACCGAAGCCAGACCGAAGAATCACCGAATTTAGGCTGGATGAGAATTAAATAATTTAAGATAAAATTATGGACCTGACTGGTTTGATTTCAGTCAGGTTTTTTCTTGTGTTATTTGTTTATATATAAGGAAATATTTGATATACTTAAGATGTTACAATAAATAATAGGCAGGAGGTGGGGCAGATTCTAAAAATTTATAAAGGGCCGGCTGGCTCTGGCAAGACTACTATCTTAAAAGAGAAATATCAGGAGTTGGCCAGAGAGGTCGGAACTGATAGAGTACTGGTACTGCTCCAGAATGCCTCCAGCGTTAGAGACTGGAAGAATAATCTTCAGCTTGAAAAGACCGGGCCCTTAAATATCTTTACATTTTTTGGGCTGGCCCAGAATCAGGTAAGGACTTACTGGCCTGAGGTCTATGATATTGAAGGACTGCCGGTGGAGCCCTATTTTATGAATGTGGAGACTGCTCATTACATAATGACCAGGATTGTTGAGCAGCGCCGGCAGAAGAAGGATTATTTTATTAATCTGAATTCGACCTCAAATAGTATTGCAGTCCAGTTGATAGATAATTTAAATCAGGCGGCTTTGAACTTGCTGACTATGGCTGAATTAGAGGAAAGGCTGTTGGATTGGGCAGCAGATGATACTGAAAAGCGGCAGATTTTTAAAGAGGCTATTCGGCTGATGAATCAGTATCGGGAGAGCTGCCATGACCATTTTGTTATAGATTACTCGTTATTGATAAAGTTGTTTTTTAGACTGTTAAAGACTGAGAAATATTTAAAGCGGCTTGAGGAGAGCTATGATTTTCTTCTTGTCGATGAGCTTGAGCTGACACCTCCGGCGGCCCAGAAGTTTATAGAATACATGCTTTCGGTGACTGAGGCTGCTTTTATGGCCTATAATCCTGAGGGGAAGATTAACCGGTTCTTTGGCGGGAATCCCAGGCTGGCCGAGCAGAAGTTTTTTCCTCTAGCTGAGATTAAGGAGCTGACAGAGTTTTATGGGGCTTCCCAGGAGGCTGTTGAGTTTGCTGAGAAAATTAAGAGCAGGCTCCAGGCTTCTTCAGGCTCCAGGAGTTTAATGGAATCCCAGGGTCAGACCAGGGCCCAGAGGCTGACAGGCCTGTCGAGTTCAGATAGGGACCGGAAGTTAGATGGAGCTGAAAGTCTGTCTGGAGAGGATAAACCAGGTAGTTCTCAGAGGCTAAGTGGAGACCAGAAGTTAGCTGGGGCCAGTGATTATATAGAGGGGCGGATAAGTTCCGAGTTTAGAGGGGATATGCTGAGTAAGGTAGCTGATGAGGTTATCCGGCTGATTGAGGCCGGGGTTGAGCCTGGCAATATCGGGGTGATTGCTCCCCATCTAGATAAGGTTCTGGAGTTTACCTTTACTGAGAAGCTGGCCAGGAAGGGCCTGGATATCTTTAATCTGCTCCGCTCAAAGAGGTTGATTGATATTCCCTATTCCCAGGCCCTTTTGACCCTGGCCCAGCTGGTTTATCCTGGCTGGAAGTTAAGGCCTGATTTTACCTCCCTCCAGCAGACCTTTGTCCTGCTCCTGGATTTAGACCCGGTCAGAGGAGCGGTTCTGGCAGAGAAGGTGACTGCCAACAAGTACAGGCTGCCTGAGATTAATCAGCAGGAGTTAAGGGAGAGGCTGGGCTTTAAGCGGTCTGAGGAATATAATAACCTTCAGAGCTGGATAAGTGAGAAGCTGGAGGCTGAGATTGAGGTCAGGGATTTCTTCCAGCAGGTCTTTGTTGAGTTTTTAGCACCTTTATCTCCTGATGAGGAGGAGATTATTGCCTGCAGGCAGATTATTAAGTCGTTCCATAAATTTGCTGAGATCATTGAGGCCTATAATATTACTGATGGCAATCGGATTGGCAAGTATTTTATCAGTATGATTAACAAAGGGACCCTGGCTGCTGAGATTTTAAATGAGCCAGGGAGAAAGATTACCGATCAGGTGATTGTTTCCACACCCTATAAATTTATAACATCGACCCTGGTCGATTCAGTCGCTTATTTATTTTTGCTGGATATCGGCAGCCAGTTCTGGTTTTCCGGGATAACCAAGGAGTTACTTAACCCCTATGTGCTCTCGCCTCAGTGGAATGACCAGGCCAGCTGGAATGACAGGGTTGATAGAAGTTTAAAAGAGGACCAGCTTTTAGATAATGTTCTCTCCCTTGTCAGAAAGAGCAGTCAGGGGATTTATCTGGCCAGCAGTCTCTTTGACAGTCGGGGGATTGAACAGGAAGGGGAGCTGGCAGATTGGTTTATTTAGAAAGGATGGAATTCTATGATTAATTTGAGGCCAGGCCAGAAGGAAATTGCTGAATATCAGGGCGGTTATCTCTCTGTATCTGCTGTGCCTGGTGCCGGCAAGACTACAATTCTGGCCTATCTGGCAGCTGAGTTGATCTCTCAGGGCTATGTCGATAACAGTAAGATTTTGATCGTTACCTATATGAATTCAGCTGTCTATAATTTCAGGAAGAAGATTAATGATTTTTTAGATAGATCTGGTTATCTTAACGCCAACTTTGAGGTGAAGACGATCCATTCTCTGGCTCACGGGATTATTAATGAGCGGCCAGATGAGATTTTAGTGACCGGTGATTTTGAGGTGATTGATGATGGCGAGCAGGGCAGGATTTTGAATCAGATTTTAAATGGCCTGGATCTTTCCAGAGGCGAGCTTTTGCAGTATCTCGATTATCAAGAGGGAGATTATGGCTATGATAAGGCTGTTAAGAAATGGCTGGGTAATGATCTGCCTGGGTTTATTAAATCTATGATCTCTGATTTTAAATATAAGGATATCAGCCTGGAGCAGGCCGGTAAACTACTGCAGAATTGCAGTCAGAAGGATCAGTACCTTTACTGGTCGCTGCTGACATATATTGACTATCAGAAATATTTAAATCGGGCTGGAATGCTGGATTATACTGATTTAATCGTAAAGGCCAGTAAATTACTGGATAAGGATGCCGAGTTGTTAGGGAGGCTCCAGTCAAAGTATAAATATATCTTTGAGGATGAGGCCCAGGATTCCAATCTGGTCCAGAACCGAATTCTGCTGAAGCTGGCTGCTGACACCAGGAATTTGATTAAGGTTGGGGACCCGAACCAGTCGATAATGTCGACCTTTACCCTGGCTGACCCTGGAGTTTTCAGGAAATATAATAATAAGGACCAGGTTCAGGTTAATTATATGCTGGAATCAAGCAGGAGCACTGAGGAGATTATTGAGCTGGCCAATTATTTTGTCAAGTGGATAGTTGAGGAGTTTCCAGCTGCTAGCTGCCGGCAGGCTCTTGAGGAGAAATATATCAGGCCGGTCTATGAAGACGGGCAGCTGGTAAATCCTGAGACTGAGGGTTATACAATAGCTGCCTATACCTTCAAGGATTCTGAGGAGGAGCTGGATAAGATCGTCGGCCAGGCTATCCGCCAGACTGAAAACAATAGCGATAGGACTTTAGCTATTTTAGTCCCTTATAATTATATGCTGGTAAAGATTGCTGATAAGTTAAAGAGTAAGGGTGTTGAATATCAGAATACCGGGAGTTATATCGGTGAAGAGATTTTAGTTATAGAGAAATTTCACCGGCTTTTAAATTTTATTGCCAGCCCTCAATCAGAAAATTATTTGATTGAGCTGGTCTATAATTTCTTTCTGCCTGAATATGTCGCTGGCGATGCCCAATGGATTCAAAATTCGCCAGGTAATAGAAAGGCTCAGGCCGATAGGAGTCAGAAACAGGTTAATAAGGTTCAAGGCCAGGATATTAAAGCTCAGGCTAATAATGATTATGCCGGTAAGGGACAGGGTAATAGCAGTAAGGAGAGCCAGGTTCAGGAAGATAGGATTAAGGAGTTTTTTAAGGAGCATCAGCCTGAAGAGATTTTATATCCCCTCGGCGGCGATGGGGTCTTAGACCGGGAGTTAAAGGGCTTAAATAGCTCTTCCAGGGAGTTCTTAAAGGAGATTATCAGACTTTTAAAGACCTGGCTTAAGGCCAGTCAGGCTCTGCCCCCAGATGAGTTAGTTCTGATGCTGGCTGAGGATTTAGAGCTTGGAGGTGAGGAGCTGGCTTTGGCCCAGAATATTGCCCTCCATTTTAAAGCTGAGCTAAATAAGCGGCCAGGAATTAAGCTGGCTGAGCTGCTGGAGGATTTCAATCAGTTTACTGATCAGTACCAGCAGTTTGCCAAAAAGATTGCTGACCGGAAGGGTTTTAATCCTGAAGAGGGGATGATTACGATCAGTACCCTCCACCAGGCCAAGGGTTTAGAATGGGATACAGTCTTTATTACTGGCCTGACTGCTGAGAATTTTCCGGCCAGTTTTACTGACAGTTTTCGGTCTGAATATTATTATCTAAAGGATAAGGCCAGCAATCCGGTGGCACTGGCCAGGGCCAGCCTGGAGGAGTACTTAAATGACAAAGAAAAAGGAGATCCTTTAAAAGAGGCGAAGATAGATATTATCTCGGAAAAATTGAGATTATTATATGTCGGGATTACCAGGGCTAAATCTAACCTGCTGCTGACATCCCATAAGAAGATAATTTATGATAGCGGCTATACCAGGGATGTTAGACCGGCACTGGCTTTTGAGGCTCTGAGGAGACATATTAAGGAGGCAGGTGAGCGAGATGGTTAAAGAACTTGAGAACTTTTATTTCAGTCAGACGGCGATTAAGACCTATCTGACCTGTCCCCTGGATTTCAGGAGCCGGTATCTTGATAAGTTGATCTGGCCGTCAGAATATAATAAGTCTGAGAAACAGCAGGCCCAGATTGAGAGGGGTCAGGTTTTTCATACGCTGGCCAACAGGTATTTTCTTGGGATTGGCTCCCAGGAGAAAGTGGAGCTTGAGGCTGAAGCCAGGAAGTATCTTGAAAGGCTGGAAACATATCTGCCCCTGCAGGATGATGTCAGCTATCTCCCTGAATATGAGCTGAGATATAATCAGGATGGGATTCGGCTGATGGCTAAATTTGATCTGCTTTATCTGGATAATGGAAATGGCGAAGTTATTATCTATGACTGGAAGACCGGCGATAACAATCCAGAGGCCAGTTATTATCAGAGGGATATCCAGACTATCCTCTATCAGTTTATCCTGATTGAGGCCGGTGCCAGGTATCTGCCAGCTGAGTTTAAACCAGAGGATTTAAAGATGGTCTACTGGAATCCTAATTTTCCTGGGACTGAGCTGGAGCTTGGCTATAGTAAGGAGCAGCATCAGGAAAATAAGAATTATCTCTATAATATTATTGAAGAGATTCTTGAGCTTGAGTATGAAGAATATGCTGAGTTAACCCCTGGAGATAAATGTTATCGCTGCAATTACCGGCCTATCTGTGAGGGTAAGCAGCCTGAGGAGAGCCCGGTAGTTGAGGATGATCTGGATTTAGACCTGGACTGGGAGATGCTTGAGGAGATAAAGTTTTATAATTAAGATTGCTGGAGGCAGGCTTTATGGAGATTAAATATAGGTATCAGGCTGATAGAAAAATACCTGACTGGCTTTTAGAGGAGACCGGCGGCGATGAGCTGCTGGCTAAACTTCTCCTGGCCAGGGATATTGATACCCAGGAGGATGTCAGGGCTTTTTTAGGTAGCGAGGAGCCTGAACTGACTGATCCCCGGGAGATGCCGGCTTTAAAAGAGGCTGTCAGGCTCTTTTTGAAGACTGTCAGGGAGAGGAAATCTATCCTGGTCTATGGAGATTATGATGTCGACGGGATAGCTGCTACAACTATGCTGGTTGATCTCTGCAACAGTCTCGGGGCTGATTTAAGTTTTTATATTCCAGACAGGATCTCTGAAGGTTATGGTTTAAATCAGGAGATTATTGAGAAGCTGAGGAATAAGGTTGACCTGATAATCACCTGTGATCTGGGGATATCCAATGCTGAGGAGATTGAGCTGGCCAGAGGCTATGGGATTGATGTGATTGTAATTGATCATCACTCTCTACCTGAAAGGGAGCCAGAGGCAAGTTATCTTGTTACAACCAGGAGGCTTCCAGCAGGCCATCAGGCCTATCATTTAACTGGAGCCGGTTTAGTCTATTACTTTGCTAGAGAGGTTTTAAGGAGTTTAAACAGGCTGGAGGAACTAGACCAGTATCTGGATCTGCTGGCCCTGGCGATTGTTGCTGACCCGGTGCCTCTGACTGGAGAAAATAGATATCTTTTAAAGAAGGCCAGAAAGAGTTTTATTGAGAGCCCCAGGCAGGGCCTCCAGGCTTTAATGGCTAAAGTTGGACCTGGAACTGAAAGGAGTAGTTTTTCTGAACTGGCTGCAGAGTTGATTCTACTGATTGATAGTGCCGGCAGGCTGGCCCAGGCCATGGAGGTAGTTGAGCTTTTTAAATATGATAGTTCCAGTGCTTTAGAGGAGCTGGCTGATAAACTTGCTGGCTTTAAGGGTGAATTAGAGGAGACTGAGCAGGAGATGCTGACTGAAGCCAGGGAGATTATTGGCGATAACAGTAAGCCCGGACCGCTGATAATTTATAAAAGAGACTGGTATCAGGGGGCTGCTGGTAAACTGGCTGAAGAGTTAGTTGAAGTCTATCAACTGCCTGTAATTGTCATGGCCTATAATCAGGAGCAGGAGGTTATTGCCGGCTCGGCCAGGTCAGTTGCTGGTCTGGATATCTATGACGCCTTAAAGAAGGCCAGGGATTTATTAATCGATTTTGGCGGCAATGCTCAGGCTGCCGGCTTCAGGCTGGAGGAGAAATTTTTAAAGTTTTTTAATAAGAAGATAGAGGTTGTCTTAAATGAGAAATTGAAGCTTTTAGCTGAGGCAAAAATTACTGAGGTTGATCTTGAGCTGGAGTTTGAGGAGATTAATTTTCAGGAATTTAAGAGTATTCAGCGGTTAGAACCCTTTGGCAGAGGGAACCCTGAGCCAGTATTTATGACCAGAGGTTGTCTGCTGAAAAATAAGCGGAAAATCAGTGAATCAATCAGTGGCTCTAACTATTTTAAGCTGATAGTAGAAAAATCAGGGATTAGAAAACAGGCAGTTTTTTTACAGGATGAATTTGAGCCTGCTGAGGGTACCAGGCTTGATCTAATTTATCAGCTTGAGCGGTCAGCTTATGATGGCCAGGAAAATATTAGATTAAAAGTATTGGAATTTAATAAGATTGAGGCTGATAGAGAAGCTGAGGTTCTAACTCAGGAGAGCTCTCAGAAAATTAAATTATTTGACTGCCGGGGCAGGGATCGGAATCAGCTGAAATTTGATTCTGAGCAGAGAGTAGTTTATTATAGAGAAGGATTTGGTAAAATAGAACTTAAGCCAGTTATTGACAGGTATCAATATCAGGCTGCCGATAAACTTGTTTTTTTGACCCTGCCGCCATCCTTTGAGATATTTAAAGAAATTATTTCAGCAACCGGGGCAGGGGAAATCTATCTGGCCTATTCCAGGGCTGAACAGCGGAGGGAGAAGAAATTTATCCAGCAGCTTGCTGGAATTTTAAAGGGTAGTCTAAATAAGGACGGTCGGGCCAGGATTGATTTATTTAAGCTGACTGTTCTGACTGTCCAGCTGGAGGAGACAATTGAACTGGGCTTAAGATATTTAGAGAGCAGAGGCTATATTGATATTTTTAGCAGTGATCAGAGGTTTTACTGGATTCGGCCAGGGCAGGAAGCCGACAGTGAGGCTGAAGAAGTTTATAAGCATAATCTCAAGGAACTTTTAGATGAGAAACGGGCTTTTTCCAGGTTTATGACTGAAGAATCAGTAGAGAAGATTAATGATTTGATAAATTGATTTTACGAGGTGAATTATCTTGAAATTTAGAAAGCTGAATTTAAAGGAAGATTTTAAAAAAACTATTGAACTCTGGCATGAGATTGGCTGGTTAAAGAGCAGTGACCCAGAAGATAATCCAGGGCTTAAATATTTACTGGAAGCAGGAGATACCTGGGTTTATGATGAGGATAGCAGGGTTGAGGCCACAGCAATAGGGATTCCAGGGGAGATTAATTATCTCGATAATAAACTGCCTTTTCATGGTCTTTCTGGTGTTGTGGTGAGTCCAGTTGTTAGAAAACAGGGAGTTGCCAGTAGGCTTGTTACTAAATCAATTGTTAGTGGATATCATAACGGGGCTGCTGTTTCTGGGTTATTGATGTTTGAACAGGGATATTATAATAGTTTAGGTTATGGGACCGGGAGTTATGATCATGTATTTACCTTTGATCCATCACTCTTAAAGTTTAATATTAACGCTAGAAAGCCGGAAAGGATAGGTAAAGATGACTGGAATAAGGTTCATAGGTCTTTATTAAATAGACGGCAGAATCACGGTGCTGTTAATTTGCTACCAGCCTATATTACTAGAGATAAGCTGGCCTGGTCTCCAGATACTTCTTATGGTCTTGGTTATTTTAATGAGGCCGGCGAGATAACCCATATGATCTGGTTGAGCAGAGGCAATAGTGGTGGAACTTCTTCTCATGGACCTCTGGTTGTTGAGTTTATAAGTTATCAGAACTATAATCAATTCTTAGAATTATTGGGTATTTTAAAAAACTTAGGAGATCAAATTTTTGCTGTTAAGATGAAAGAGCCAGCTGGAATTCAGCTCCAGGATTATTTTAAATATCCTAGAAAACAGAATAAACAGGCAGATAACAAATATGGCTATGAATCCAGGGTTTTTGCAGACTGGCAGGTAAGAATTTTAGATCTGGAAAAATGTATCAGGGCAACCAGTTTAAAAGGGCCTTCTCTTAAATTTAACCTGGAACTATCTGATCCCCTTGAAAAGTATTTAGATGGGGACTGGAAAGGATTATCTGGAAACTATCAGCTAGAATTAGGAGATCAGTCGAAGATTAAAGCCGGTAAAAGCAGTAACCTGCCAACTCTAAAGGCTAATATTAATTCTTTTTCCAGGCTCTGGTTAGGGGTTTTAAAGCCCTCAGTTTTAGCTTTAAATGACGGCCTTTCAGGTCCTGATCAATTACTTGCAGACCTTGACCAGTTACTGGCCTGTCTGCCAGATCCTAAAATGGAATGGGAATTTTAAGTGAGGTGTACTATTGAAGAATATATTATTAATCTATAATCCGAAATCAGGAGATGGAAATTTTAAGTTTGAGCTGGATAATTTAATTGCTAACTTTCAGTTTGAGGCAACCTTTACCCTGCTCAGGCTTGGTGAGTTTGATCTTGCCGAGAGATTTAGTTTATTGGAAATGGATAGATATGATATAATAATGATAGCCGGTGGTGATGGTACTGTTAGCTGGGTTACAGAAAGTATGATAATTAATAATATTAATATACCTTTCTATATAATTCCAGTAGGGACTTCCAATGATTTCGCTGAATATCTCCAGCTTACTGCTGAAATTGGTAAAATATATGATATAATTAATAATGGAAAAGTTATTTCAGTCGATGCAGGCAGGGCCAATGATAGTTATTTCATAAATGTCTGTGCCGGCGGCTTTCTGACAAATGTACCCCATAGTACCGATGATGAGATGAAGAATAGACTTGGCAATTTAGCCTATTATATTAGAGGTATTCAGGAGCTGCCCAGGATTAATCCTCTCTCTTTAAGAGTTGATACAGGTGAAAATGTTTTTGAAGAGGATTTGTTTTTATTTCTGATTATCAATAGTGGCCGGGCTGGTGGCTTTAACGAACTGTCACCTTTAACAGATATTAGTGATGGCAAATTTGAATTTATAGCGATAAAATATGGGAAACTCTATGAGATGTTTAATGCTTTAATTGAAGTTTTTATTAATAAGAATCTCTCTGGAGAAAATATTATTCATTTACAGTCAGATTATTTTTATATTGAAAATATCGAGGATGGTTTAAATAAGCATACCGATATTGATGGAGAGAGAGGGCCTGATTATCCAGTAGAGATTAGATCAATTCATGATTTTTTAAGATTATATGTTGAATAAAAAATATTACAATAGGGGGAATTTATTATGACAGTACATATTGGTGCTGAAAAGGGCGAGATAGCAGAAACAGTATTACTGCCAGGAGATCCTTTGAGAGCCAAATATATTGCAGAAAATTATTTTGATGATGTTGAATGCTATAATGAAGTAAGAGGGATGTATGGTTATACAGGTTATTATAAAGGTAAAAGGGTATCCGCCCAGGGTTCAGGAATGGGGATGCCTTCATTGTCAATTTATGTTAATGAACTGGTTCAGGAGTATGATGTTAAGAAGATAATGCGGGTCGGTTCCTGTGGTGCAATTAGCGAAAGAGTTAAGGTTAGGGATGTAATTTTAGCAATTGGGGCCTGCAGCAATTCAAAGATGAATGATATCCGTTTTGATGGTCAGAGTTATTCGCCAACAGCAAGCTATCAGCTCCTCCAGTCAGCCTATCAGGCTGCTGAAGCCAATGGAGTCGAGGTTGAAGTTGGTAATATTTATAGTTCTGATATGTTCTATCAGGATGATCCCGACTGGTATGAGGTCTGGAAAGAATATGGTGTGCTGGCAGTTGAGATGGAGACTGCTGAATTATATACTCTGGCTGCCAGGCATAATATTGAGGCTTTATCAATTTTAACTGTTAGTGATTCGATTGTAACAGGTGAAGAAACAACATCTGAAGAGAGGGAGAAGACTTTTACTGATATGATGGAGATAGCTTTAGAGATAGCTTAAACTTTAAGTCTTTAATTGCTTTATTCTTCAACCCCTGATAAAATTGTATCAGGGGTTTTTAAATTCTTTGATTCAGGAGGCAGGAGATGGGAGTACAAATCAAAAAAATTATTCTAGTTGTACTTATATTTTTAGTCATGGTCGGGGCAGGCTTTTATCTGGCATATTATAATTTTGATCAGCTAGCTGATTCCAGGTCAATATCAGAAGATATGATTGATTATCAGGAAGAGTCTTATTTGGAAATTTCCAGGGAGTCAGGGGCTGAAACTTTATCCGAGGATATGCCCTCAGAACCGATAATATCTCCAGATAGAAATAAATTGGCTTTTATTGATCCTTTCCAGTGGGAAACTGAGGGTACAATCTATTTATATGATTATGAGGCTAACTCTCTGGCTGAACTGTTAAAAGCTGACCGGATTGAAGAACAATTTACTCCAAAAGGCATCTGGTGGTATAATGATGATTTTCTTTTGGCTATAATCGGATATGCCTATGGGACAGTATCTGTAGGTGGAGACTTATATTTGATTGATGTTGAGACAGGTAATCCCAGGAGAATTCTGGCCTTAAATGAATATCAGGAGGTAAAAAGTATTAGCCTGGATGAGCAATATATCTATCTTGAGATTGCTGAATTTGATGAAGGGTATAGCAACTATGAAGTGATTGAAGAGAGAATTAATCGTGACAGATTAGATGAAGTAATTTAAATTTTAGAAAGGATGATATTTTGAAATCACCTATTGACAGTAAACAGGACATAATTGGTCAGCCTATCTTACCAACCCTTTTAAAATTATCCTGGCCAATAATTATTGGCCAGGCTATGCATTTAATGTATCAACTGGCAGATACATTCTGGGTTGGAAGGCTTGGGCCAGAATATCTTGCTGCAATTTCTTTATCTTTTCCGCTATTATTTATAGTTTATTCTATGGGAGCCGGGTTTTCAGTGGCAGGGGTTGCTTTAGTTTCTCAATATACCGGAGCTAAAAGGCCTAAAATGGCAAGCCGGGCAACAGGCCAGATTTTTATTCTGGCAATTTTTATATCTTTAATTTTTACTGCTGCCGGTTTATATTTTAGTGAAGATATGTTTATTTTAATTGGCGCAGAGGAAGAAGTACTGCCCCTTGCTCTAGATTATTTTAGAATATATGTTACTGGAATTCCAATAATCTTTATTTATTATATTTTTTCATCGGTTTTAGAAGGAATTGGAGATACAATTACTCCGATGAAGATAAAAATATTTACAGTTGTTTTAAATATTATATTAGATCCATTTTTCATTTTTGGCTGGAGCTTCTTCCCTGAAATGGGTATCGGTGGTGCTGCCCTGGCAACAGTTATATCCAGGCTATTGGCTGGTATAGTTGGTATTTATATCATGTTCTGGGATTTATCAGCCATTAAAGTCAAGCTTAAAGATTTTTATCCTGACCCAGAGATGATTAAAAAGATAATCAAAATCGGAACCCCTGCTGCCCTGGGAGATTCTGCAATGGCTATTGCAATGACTATTATGACAGCCATAGTAGCTGATTTTGGTACATTAACCCTGGCTGCCTGGGGGATTGCCAATAGAATAACTGCTGTGATCAGGATGCCTGCTTTTGGTATGGGGCGGGCAACAGGAATAATGGTTGGCCAGCATTTAGGGGCTGATCAGCCCTCTGAGGCTAACAAAGTCTCGTGGCTGGGAACCGGTGTTTTATTCGGGACGATGATAGTTATTGCAATAGGATTTTTATTTATTTCTCCTGGACTTATCGGTTTGTTTACTGATGATAGTTCTGTTATCCAGATTGGAGCTGAATATCTCAGGGTTTCAGCCTTTGCCTTTGCTTTTTTAGGTGCTCAAATAGTTTTGAGCGGAGCCTTAAATGGTGCTGGCAAAACAATTTCTCAGACATTTTTTAGATTGCTAACATTATGGGTATTCCAGATACCATTTTCTTATTTATTTGCCAATCAACTTGACTTTGGCAGACAGGGTATCTGGTGGGGGATTTTTCTTGCCAAGGTTCTTGGTTTATTAATTTTAATTGCCTGGTTTAAAAAAGGTACCTGGCAGACGAAGGAAATATAAAGGAGTTGGAAAGATGACTAATTTAAATAAAGAATTAGAAATTGCTTCAAAAGCCGTTAAAAAAGCAGGAAGATTGATCGCCAGCAAAATTGAGAAAAGACCTGAGCGCTGGCAGAAAGCACCAGGAGACTTTGTTAGTTCTGTTGATCTTTCTTCAGAAGAAATTGTTGGTAAATTAATAAAAAAAGAATTTCCTGATGATGGTATTATGTCTGAAGAAGACTTGAACTTTGGTTTAGAAAAAGAAAGGTTCTGGATTCTTGACCCCCTGGATGGAACAATGAATTACTTAAGAAAATTACCTTTTTTCTCAATTTCGCTGGCCTTATTTGAAAAGGATGAGGTTGTTTTAGGAGTAATCTATGATCCATATCATGAGAAACTATTTACTGCTGTAAAGGGTGGGGGAGCCTATTTAAATGGAGAGAAGATATCGATTGGGAATACTTCAAGTTTAGTGGAATGTTGCATTACTACAGAATATATCGGTTATCTTGATTCAGTTAAAAAGAGAAGACTGCTTGGGAGATTAGGAGAGTTTTTTGGAAATATTAGGATGATTGGCTCTCAGGCTCTTGATTTAGCTTATACTGCGGCTGGTCAGGTTGATATCGCTTTTTTACCAAGATCCAATCCCTGGGATATGGCTGCAGGTTCAATTTTAGTTCGGGAGGCCGGGGGAATAGTCTGGGCACCAGGAGGTTATTCCTGCTTGAAAAGTGGCCAGATAATTGCTGGTAATGAAAAACTTGTTAAGGAATTTGTTATTGAAATATTAGAGAAAAAATACCAGATTTTATAGATTGTTTTTTTATTTTAAATGTTGTATAATAAATGTAATGAATAGAAAAATTTATATGTCAGGGGGTATTTATATTACTATGAAAGCAACTGGAATAGTTAGAAAAATTGATGAGCTAGGAAGAGTAGTTATTCCAAAAGAGCTAAGAGAAACAATGGAAATCCATAAAAAAGACCCGATGGAAGTATTTGTAGATAAAGACCAAATTATACTAACAAAATATAAGCCATCTTGTACGTTCTGTCAGAGTCAGGAAGATATTGTAGAATTTTCAGATAAGCCGGTCTGCAAAAAATGTATTAATGAATTAACTGATTAAGCTTTAAGCCCCGGGAGGGGCTTTTTTGTTGCAATTGTAGATTGGATAATGGTATTATAAGAGCAGAATTGTTTTTATTAAGGGAGTGAGATCAATGGAGAGACCGGACTGGGATGAATATTTTATGGAAATGGCTGAACTTGCTGCTAAAAGGGCAACCTGTCTTAGAAGAAAGGTTGGGGCAGTTTTAGTTAAAAATAAAAAAGTTTTGGCTACTGGCTATAATGGCGCACCGATGAATATTGAACACTGTGAGACTGCTGGCTGCCTGAGAGAAGAGATGGAAGTTCCCAGTGGAGAAAGACATGAGATTTGTCGAGGTGTCCATGCAGAGCAGAATTTAGTGGCCCAGGCGGCTATTCATGGTGTGAAAACTGAAGATTCTACTGTTTACTGTACCCATCAGCCCTGTGTAATCTGTACAAAGATTTTGATTAATGCCGGGGTTAAGAAGATTTATTTTAAGCATTCTTATTCTGACGAGTTTGCAGAGAAATTGCTGGAGCAGTCAAATATAGAATTTATAAAATATGAAAAATAACCTGTCTATTAAATAAAGGTATTAAAATTTTTTTAGAGGTGATTTTATGAATGAATCAATGAAGGAGTTATATAAAAAATCTATTGAGGTCTTAGAGGATAGAGGGGTAACACTTTCTGATATTGCAGAATTGGTTAAATCTCTGCAGGAACCCTTTGATCCTGATATAACTTTAGAGACCTGCTATAAAAATGTTGAAGCTGTTTTAAAGAAACGGGAGGTGGCACATGCTATTCTGACAGGGGTTGCGCTGGATGAATTGGCGGAGAGAAAAGAGCTGCCTGAACCCCTCCAGAGGATAGTTGAAACTGATGAGGGGCTTTATGGGATAGATGAGATTATTCCATTATCAATAGTAAATTTATATGGTACAATTGGCTTAACCAGTTATGGTTATCTTGATAAAGAAAAATCAGGAATTCTTAAAGAACTGGATACTAAAAAGGATGGGGAAGTAAATACTTTCTTAGATGATCTTGTGGCAGGAATTGCGTCAGCTGCTGCCAGTCGTTATGCTCATGGAGAAGGGACTGAATAGGTAGATGACAGTCTTTATTCTGGCAGGGGGGGAGAGTTCAAGGATGGGGGAATATGATAAACCCCATTTGCAGTTTTATCAGGATAAAACTATTCTAGGTTTTATTATAGATAATTTAATAACTGATTTTGATGTAAAAATCATTGCAAAAGATAGAGAAGAATTCAGTAATTATAATATTGAAGTTTTGACTGACCTTAAAGATGCCGGGCCCTTAGGAGGAATTTATACTGGCTTAAAAACTACCAGTTCAGAATATAATTTTTTTCTGGGATGTGATATGCCCTTTGTCAGCCGAAATTTAATCGGCTGGATGTTTGCTGAAGCTAAAGACAGGGGCCGGGATGGACTGGTGCCTAAAGATGGTGATTTTTTTGAGCCGTTAATATCTATTTACAGAAAAAGTTGTTTTAAGCCAATTGAAAAGGTAATTTCTGAAAATAGATGGAGTATAATTAGTTTTTATGAATATATAGATCTTGATTTTATTAGTAAGGAACGCTTAAAAAAAGTTGATTCCTTTGAAGATCTCTTTTTTAATATTAATACCTATGACGATTATTTAAAAGCTAAAAATGAAATATTACCAAAATACCTAAATAAATGGAGGAATTAATGTGATACCGATTATCTCAGTTGTTGGTAAAAGTGATAGCGGGAAGACAAATTTTTTAGAGGTTATTATTCCAAAATTAAAGGAAAAGGGTTTGAGGGTAGGAACAATCAAGCATGATGTCCATGGCTTTGATATTGATAAACCAGGCAAGGATACCTGGCGCCACAAACAGGCAGGTGCTGATCTAGTCTTAATTTCTTCGCCATATAAGATTTCCTTAATTAAAGATGTTGATAGAGATAATGAATTAGATGAGCTTATGGAAAAATATATAGATGATGTAGACCTTATTTTAACTGAAGGGTATAAGTCAGGTGATAAGGCAAAGATTGAGATTTTTAGACCCTCAAAACATAATAAGCGGCTCTGTGATCCAGAAGTAGATGAGCTATTAACTACTGTAATTAATGAGGAGAAAGAGTCAGATAATCAATATTTTTCAGAGGAAGAAGTTGAAAGAGTTTCTGAACTAATTATCGATTATTATAATAAATTTAATTAATAACTTGACAGAGTTGAATTTTTATATTATAATTAATTTTAACATTTTAATAGAGTAAAGACTGTGAGCAGAATCCCATCTGTGAGTTGCAGGCTGAACTAATAGTAAGCTGAGCCGGTTTTCTTCCGTTATAGAGATAGATTATAGCTGACAGCTGTAATTGAAAGAGTGGTTTTTATAATTAGGATGGTACCACGGGTGATAATCTCGTTCCTTAGGGGCGGGATTTTTGTGTTTTTATATATAAAAAATTTTAGGAGGTAATAATCATGTTATTACGAGAAGAACGGATTGAGAAGGAAGTTCAACTTAAAGAAGCACCAGCTGATGGTGTATTTCCAGAAGGGTTTTATGTCACTACTAACCTGCCAACCTATGTCTATTATAATAATTCCTGGTTAAAGGTTAATAGAAGTGAGATGGATTGTGGAATAGTTATTGAAAATGGCAGGGCAATTTCTAAGTCAATTAATGATATTTATGCAGGAGATTTGATAGTCGTTGGTGAATATGGTATTGAGACAGTTACAAAAGAAAAGAGTGAAGAAAAATCTGATTTTGGTTTTATGACCAGTGCTACATCATCTGAGAGACCTAAAAATAAACTGATTAAAGAACTGGCAGATGAAATGAAGAAGATTAGGGCTAAAGGTGGAAAAATACTGGTCGTTGGTGGACCAGCAATTATTCATACAAATGCTGCTGGCGAACTGGCTGAATTAATTCGTAAAGGTTATATTAATGTTCTTTTTGCAGGCAATGCCCTGGCCACTCATGATATTGAAGCTGATATTTATAATACTTCTTTGGACTGTCCTCTGTCTGAGGATGGCATTAAAGGCTCTGGACATGGTTTTCATCTGCAGGCCATTAATAAAATTAGAATGGCCGGTTCGATTAGAGAAGCTGTTGAAAAGGGCGTGCTCAATAGTGGAATAATGTATGAAGTCATTCAGAATGATGTTGATTTTGTTTTAGCAGGTTCAATTAGAGATGATGGACCCTTACCAGATGTTATAACTGATGCTATTGAAGCTCAAAATTTAATGAGGGAGAAGCTTGAGGGGGTTGAATTGGTTTTAATGCTGGCAACTATGCTGCATTCAATTGCCACAGGTAATTTGATGAGCGCTGAGATTAAATCAGTCTGTGTCGATATTAACCCAGCCACAATTACTAAACTTGCTGATAGGGGAACAGCCCAATCTCTTGGGATGGTAACAGATGTTGAGCTATTTTTAAAGAATTTAAATTCATATTTATAGGTTAAAATATCAAAGCAGGGGGAGAAATATGGAAGTAAGGAAAAAACTCTATAGGTCTATTGATGAAAGAATTGTTGGTGGAGTCTGTGGAGGGGTAGCTGAATATTTTAAGGTTGATCCAGTCTTAATCAGGATTATCTTTATTCTCTTATTTTTTGGTGCAGGCACAGGTTTGCTGGCCTATCTAATTGCCTGGATAATAGTTCCTGAAGAACCGCGGTAAATAAATTCAAAGATATGAGGGGAGCTTATGCTTAATATCATTTTATGGTTTCTGTTAATATTTTTAGTTCTTCTAATTTTAATTTTTATTGCCCCGCTAGGTTATAGGATTATATTTGATTATTCTGAGGAAAAAAAAATTTATAAAGTAAAACTTTATTTTTTAGGTATCAAAGTATATACAATTGATAATAAATCAGATAAAATAGAAGTAGAAAAAAGTAAAAAAGAGCAGAATGCTATTAAAGAAAAAGTTAAACCAAAAGAAGAAGCTGGAAAAGATAAAAACAATTTTTCCTTATTTATAAAATTTATTAGAGAAAATGAGATAAAAGAATATCTGGCTGAAGCCTGGATTTTAATTAAATCAATCTTCTCTCAGCTGCTGCCTAGAGATTATCAGATTAATCTGAAAGCAGGTTTTGCAGACCCCTATTATACCGGAAATTTAGCTGCTTTATATTATAGTCTGGATGGTTTAATCAGACGGGATCGAATTAAACTTAATTTATACTGGAATAAGGAGGTGTTTGCTGCCCAGGGATATATCTATGGTAGATTAATGCTGGCTCCTATTTGTTTTTATTTTTTAAGATTTATTGTAAGGTCAGGGCTTTATAAAGTTTTATTTAAAAAACTAAGGGGGAGATTAAAAAATGGCTATGACAGAAAACGTACTGGAGACAATGTATAATAAACTGGATAAATTTTTAAAGACAGAAACTGTGATTGGGGAACCGATGGATTTAGGTGAAATTAAGTTGATTCCAATAGTTACTGCTTCATTCGGTTTAGGCGGCGGCTTAGGTGAAGAAAACAAAGATAGCGGTAAAAGCGAAGGCGGTGGCGGCGGCCTTGGCTGCAGGATTTCACCTGATGCAATCTTAGTAATTAAAGGAGACAAGGTTGAATTAATAAAATTACAGGGCAAAAGGTCTCTGGATAAATTATTTGAAATGATGCCGGAATTAATAGAAAAAGTTGAGTCTTTAAAATCTTCAAAAGGCCATGACAGTGAGTCTGAAGATAAAGAAGAAGATGAGTAAATAAATATAAACTTTTGCTTAAATAATATTTAGAATTAAAGATACCCTGGGTTCTGGAGGTTTAATAGGCCAGGGTATTTTTTACTTGAAATATTAATGTTAAGTGATATAATTGTATTAATAGTTAATAGATTGATTTATTAATTTAACTCTAAGTGCGGCTGGAGGTGCAGGCCATTAAAAATAAAAAAGTTTATGAAATGCAGGCAGAGATCTGCAAAGTCCTGGCAAATGCAAAAAGAATTGAAATTATTTATCTTCTAAAAGAAGGAGAAAAGCATGTAAATGAGCTTGCAGATACAATGGATATTAGTAAAGCAAGTGTTTCTCAGCACCTCTCTCTGCTTAAAGAAAAAGGTGTTGTTTCCAGTAAAAAAGAGGGTTTAAATGTATTTTACACTATAAATAATCAGAGATTTATTGAGGCCTGCAATTTAATGCGAGAAATTATGTTGGACCAATTAAATCAATTGGTCAGTTCATCTAAAGAAATATTATCTGGAGAAGAGAATTAGAGGAGGTAGATAATATGGCAAAATATAAGTATTTATGTCAATGCTGTGGTGAAGATTATATAGTTTATCTGGATTCTAAGGATGATAATCCCCCAGAATGTCCACATTGTGGTGAAGATTGTTTTGGAAAATGCAAAGAATTAGGAAAAGTTGAGGAATAATATTTAACCCCTGAATTATATTCAGGGGATTTTTTATATGATATCCCTTAGAACTGATTGATTCCAGGCAGAAGTTATGATGGTATCACCTATTGAATTCGGGAGTGCAAGAAATATTTGGTTATCTTTTGCTTTTTTATCAGATTTCATTTTATCTATTAGCTCATCAAATTTTATTGATTCAGGAAGAGTTATTGGTAGCTCAAAAATGGCTAATAAGTTTTTTAATCTATTAATTTCTTCTGACTTTATATAATTCAATCTGGCAGCCAGATAACCTTCATAGACCATCCCGATAGCTATTGCTTCACCATGGGTATATTCCTGATAGTCAGTTAGAGCCTCAACTGCATGGCCGATTGTATGTCCTAAATTTAATTTAGCCCTTACACCTTTTTCCTTTTCATCCTGATTGACGATATGGCTTTTGATTTGGCAGCAGTTATAAATTAGTTTATTTAAAACTTCAGGATTGATCTCTTTAATTTTAGGAATATTGTTTTCAATATAAGTAAAGAGGTCCTGATTAAAACCGAACCCATATTTTATTACTTCAGCTAGACCGGTATTATAATCTCTAGGTTTTAAGGTTTTAAGCAGATCTATATCAATTATTACTATTTCTGGCTGATAAAATGCCCCGATAATATTTTTGGCCTCTGGATGGTTAATGGCTACTTTGCCGCCAACACTGCTATCGACCTGGGCTAAGAGGCTGGTCGGTATCTGAATAAAATTGATTCCCCGCATAAAAGTGGCTGCAGCCATGCCTGCCAGGTCCCCAACTACTCCGCCGCCAAGGGCTATAATCGTTGAGTTTCTATCGAACCTGGATTCCAGGAGCAGGTCATAAATTTCATTTAATTCGTGACTGCTTTTGCTTTTTTCCCCTGGCTCTATGATCTGGGATTGGACCTGATAATTCTCTGTCTGGAGGGAATTTTTAAGTCTTTCGCCATAAAGGGGATAGACGTTCTGGTCAGAGATTATTAATATCTTACTACCTATATTTAAACTGGAATCAATAAGCTGGCCTGACTTATCAAGGATATCTTTATCAATGATTATTTCATAACTATCTTTATCGAGATTGACCTTTAATTTATTTCTCAAGGGATCAGCCCTTTCTTAATAATTTTTGATTTGTTCAAGATAACTATTATAGTTGTTTTTGATTTCTTTGACTGAATCTCCACCGAATTTTTTTGAGAATGATTTTGCCAGAACAATGGCAGTGACTGCCTCAGCAACGATAGAGGCTGAGGGTACTGCACAGTTATCAGATCTTTCTTTGGCAGCAGTAGCTGGCTCTTTGCTGTCTAAATTCACTGTTTTTAAGGGTTTAGAAAGGGTTGGGATCGGCTTCATTGGCAGTCTGATGATTAGTTCTTCTCCAGTTGTGATGCCCCCCTCTAAACCACCTGAATTATTGGTTTTGCGATAGAATTTATTTTTCTCATGATCATAGAAGATTTGATCATGGACCTGGGAGCCAGGTTTTCCGGCAAGTTTAAAGCCGCCGCCAAATTCAATGCCTTTAATTGCCTGAATTGCAACCAGTTCAGCTGCCAGCTGGCCTTCAAGTTTTAGGTCGTGATGGGTATGGCTGCCAAGGCCTGGAGGCAATCCTCTAACAATAACCTCGCAGATTCCACCGACTGAATCACCTGCTTCCTTCCATTTATCGATTAGATCAATCATTTCAGCTTCTGATGTTTTTGAGCCTGTCCTGACCGAGCTTGCTTCGACCTGGGAGAAATATTCTCTGATTGCTGGGTTAGAATCAATATTATTTTGCTGTTTGACCTCCTGCCAGTCAGGAGCTTTGACAGTGCCTATCTGGGTTACGTGACTGAAAATCTCAACAGAAAACTCTGATAGGAATTCCCTGGCTATACTGCCGACTGCAGTTCTGATGGCAGTCTCTCTGGCACTTGCCCGCTCTAAGATATTTCTTAAATCAGACTGATTGAATTTGATGCCTCCAGGGAGGTCTGCATGGCCTGGCCGGGGTTCAGCTACCCTTCTGGCTTTAATCTTCTGCTGGTCGCCTTTTTCAGTTACTGTCATGATATCCTGCCAGTTGGCCCAGTCTTTGTTTTTGATATTCATAGCCAGGGGAGAGCCCAGGGTGATACCCTCTCTCAGGCCTGAGGTTATCCTGATCTTATCTTTTTCTATATCCATCCGGCCTCCCCGGCCGTAGCCCTGCTGCCGCCTTGTTAATTGTTTATTGATATTATCTAAATTAATTTCAAGGCCTGCAGGTAGAGATTTGATGATGGCAGTGATCTCTGGACCATGGGATTCTCCAGCTGTAATATAATCAAACATTTTTAAGTTCCCCCTCCCTTTCTTTTAGCCAGTCTTTATATTGATTCATTCTTGCGATATATTTATCTATATAATTAATTAAATTTTCATTATTGCTCTTAAAGATCTCCTCCCAGAGATCCTTGGAGCTGGAGGCAAGTCTGGTCATATCTTTATAACCATTACCGCTGATCGCAACCATCTTATAACTGTTAGCTTCTGTCATTATGACTTCCTCTAAAACATAGGCCAGGAGCTGGGGGAGATGGCTGACTCCTGCCAGATATCTATCATGGCTTTCAGGGTCAAGTTCAATGACCTTCATCTTTAAACCCTCCAGGAATACTTTAAGCCTACCTAAGATTGCCTCAGGATAATTAATATTTTCTGCTCTGGTAATAATAAAGGGTTTATCATTAAAGAGATCAGCCTCTGAATAGAAGGCACCTGATTGTTCCAGGCCGGCCATAGGATGGCCTCCTAGAAACCAGGTATTTTTAAGATTATTTAATTTTTTGCCCTGATTAACTATTTCAGATTTGGTGCTGCCTGTATCAATTATTACTGTCAGGGAATTTTTAGGCTGCAGTAGAGTATAAAGCTTATCCAGATATTCTTTGATAATATTGACTGGAGTTGCCAGGATAATCAGCTGATATTCATTAAGGTTAAGATCATTAAGAGTACCTGTCTTTAGATCAATCAGGTTCTCTTGAATAGAATAGTCAAGATTATCCTGGTCGGAATCCAGGCCGGTAATATTTGTCTCTGGATAATTTTTTTTGATGGCACCGGCTAAAGATGCTCCAATCAGGCCGGTGCCGATTATTAAGATATTATCTATTTTAATTTCCATCTTAAATATCTTCTCGATTGATAGCCTGACTGATTAAGTCAATTTCTTTCATCAGCATTTCAAAGTTATCTGGCTTTAATGACTGCTGGCCATCTGAGAGTGCCTCTTCAGGGTTAGGATGGACCTCAATAATCAGGCCGTCTGCCCCGGCAGCAATTCCGGCCCTTGCCATCGGGATGACCAGATCCCATTTACCGGTACCATGGCTTGGATCTACAATCACCGGAAGATGGCTGATCTGCTGGACTAAAGGTACAGAGCTTAAATCAAGGGTATTTCTGGTTCTTTCACTAAATGTTCTGATACCCCGCTCGCAGAGGATTACTTCTTTATTGCCCTCTGACATGATATATTCAGCAGCTAAAAGCCATTCTTTGATGGTAGCCGACATTCCCCGCTTTAATAGGACAGGTTTGCTGGCTTTACCAACTGCCGATAAAAGAGGGTAGTTCTGCATATTCCTGGCACCGATCTGGAAGATATCAGTATACTCTGAGACGACATCAAGATACTGGATATCCATTAATTCAGTTACTACTTTCAGGCCTGTCTCTTCCCGGGCCTTAGCCAGAAGTTTTAAGCCTTCTTCTCCTAAACCCTGGAATGAATAGGGGGAGGTTCTTGGTTTAAAGGCCCCGCCTCTTAAAACTTCTGCTCCAGCTGCCCTGACAACTCTGGCAGTTTCCAGGATCTGTTCTTCACTTTCTACAGCACAGGGGCCGGCCATGATTACTGGTTTTTTGCCACCAATTTTTACATCCCCGATTTTAATGACAGTCTTATCTGGTTTGAAATCTCTACCGGTGAGTTTAAATGGCTCGACTATGATTACGACTTTTTCAACTGATTTATATGTTAGAAGCTGGCTTTTAAGATTTTCCTTTTTGCCATTGACACCAACAACTCCAATAATAGTCTTTTGAACTCCTTCAGATAAATGGGTTTCATAGCCTTCATCCTCAATAATCTTACAGATTTTATTTACATCATCTTTACTGCTATTACTTTTCATTACAACAATCATTTTATCAGTCTCCTTTTATTTATAGATTATTAATTAATTTTTCAAAGTCAGGAAAAGAAATATTTATCGATTCGCTATTTTTAACTGTGATGCCATTTTCAGCAATCAGGCCGGCAATAGCCATTGTCATGCCTATTCTATGGTCACCGTAACTATCAACTTCAATGCCGCCCTTTAGCTCAGTATTTCCTTTAATCTTCATGCCGTCAGGATATTCTTCAATCTCTGCTCCTAGTTTTCTTAACTCAGAGCTGATTGCTTTAATTCTATCAGTCTCTTTTACTCTTAACTCTGCTGCATCTTTTATTACTGTTTCCCCATCTGCCTGGGTGGCCAGCAGGGCAAGTAGAGGTATTTCATCGATTAACCTGGGAACCAGCTCACCGGAGATTTCTACTGCTTTTAGATTGCTGGAAGAAGCCTCAATATCTGCCAGCGGCTCCCCGGAGCTGGTTCTTTTATTCTGAATGGAAAGTTCTGCCTCCATCATCTCCAGGGCATCCAGGATACCGGTTCGAGTCTGGTTAATTCCGACATCTTTAATTAATATCCTACTACTGTCAGTTATTAAACCGGCAGCAATTATAAATGCGGCAGAGGAGATGTCGCCTGGAATCTTAATATCCAGGGGTTTTAGCACTGGCTGGCCTGAGCTGGTTAATTTAATTGTATTGCCAGTAACTTCAATCTTAACTCCAGCAGCTTTCAGCATCTTTTCTGTATGGTCCCTGGATTGGGCTGGCTCATTAACATATGTAATCCCTTCAGTTGAGAGGCCGGCCAGGAGAATTGACGACTTAACCTGGGCACTGGCAACAGGGCTATCATAGTTAATACTGGTTAGACTGCCCCCTTTGATACTGAGAGGGGCCAGGCCATTATTCCGGCTCCAGATTTTAGCCCCCATTTTAGTTAAGGGAGTGATAATTCTAGCCATCGGTCTGGAATTTAGAGAACTATCTCCAGCTAAAACTGAATAAAAGGGACAGCCGGCTAAAAGACCTGAAAGCAAGCGCATTGTAGTTCCAGAATTGCCACAATCCAGAATATCAGCTGGCTCCTTAAGCCCATCCAGGCCATTACCTTCAACCAGATAGGTGCCAGAATTATCTCTGGTTATATCAACTCCTAAATCTTTCATGATTTTTAAGGTTGCCAGACAGTCTTCGCCTTCTAAAAGACCTGAGATTCTGCTCTGGCCATTAGCAATCCCTGCCAGCATTAAAGACCGGTGGGAGATTGATTTATCACCTGGAACAGAAACTTTAGCATTAATTCTTGATTTATTTTCTACCTGTAATTTCATAAAAACCCTCCTAAATAAGAAAAAGCCCCCCTATAACAGGGCGACTTAAGTCGCGGTACCACCTATTTTTTAGATCTATAGATCATCTCTGTGGGGAAGCTAACACTTCCCTATCGGATAACGACGATTGACGGCCATTGCTTACTGGTTTCAGCTGGCAGCTCAGGGGTGTATTTCAGCAGTTAGGTGCTTACTTGGGTCCCTTCAAAGCTTTTAGTATACTAAATTGTTGAACTTAGTATAGCAGCCAATTATATATTTGTCAAGGGAAATTTTAATTTTAACAAAAATTTAATTCTTTTAATCATTTCTTTCAATTCTTTATTTCGAGTCTAACAATCGAAAACTGAGCTCTTTATTAAAAAGAGACTTAAACCCAGATCTAGTTTCAGTAGCATCCTCAATTTCAAGTCTTAAATCATAATCAGAAATTATATTAAAAATAATTTCCTTTGGCCTTTTTTCAATTTCAATTCTTTCTATTAAATCTTTGCGATTAAGATCTAGACTTTCTGCTATCTCAAGTATTATGCCAATTTTTCTGATTAATTCTTTATCTGAGCCTTTACGAGAAATAATATCTTTAAAACTTTTTCTGTTTAAGTTATATTTATGAAGACTGTATTTGCTGTGTCTATGTGAAGCGGCAATATATGCTGAAAGTAATAATTCACGATGGGTTAGGCCATATAAGTCGGCATTTAAAATAATATAGAAAGAATGCTCATGATGATCATAATAGTTAATATTTGTACCAGCATCATGTAATAGAGCGGCTGTTTTTACTATCTTATCAATTCTAGCTGAAAATTTACAAAAATCAAAACTAAATTCTGATTCAAGTTGTGAAAGAATACTATCAGTTATATCATAAACATTTAAAGCATGTTTATAATTTAAATCAAAATTGTGAAGTAAATTTTTAATTGAATAATCTAAAACATCAGCAACAGGTTCTGATTCTTCAATCAAAAAATCATATACCAGACCCTCTCTAATGCCCTTACCACTAATTACAAGTTCATTAATTCCTGTAAATTCCAACATATAATTAACTATTGCGCTTGCACCAATAAAAATATCAGCTCTTTTATTAGAAAGTCCAGAAATTTCTTTTCTCTCTTCAATATTTTTAGCTGAAACCTCTTTATAAACTTCATTAACATTTTTAGTTTTCATTTTATAATAATGGAGTATTTCTAGAGAATAATTGCTTTTATTTTGCCATATTTTTGCTATATTTCGTATAGTTCCCCCAACACCTAATAGAGGTTTATCTTTTATGTCTTGAAGCCAATCAAGTTTAGAAAATTCTTCATAAAAAAATTTTTTTAATTTTTCATCTGAATTATTTTCGTCAAAAAGGTTAAATTCTTCAGTAACAGTTAAAGCTCCAAAGGGTAAACTGGTACTTTCTTTAATTTTTTTATCTTCCATTAAAACAAGTTCTATACTACCACCACCAACATCCATAATTAGTCCAGTTTTTAAATCAAAGCTATTTGCTACTCCCTTATAATCATAGTAAGCTTCTTCCTCGCCAGAAAGAACTCTTACCTCTATACCGGTTTGATTGTAAACTCTATCTAAAAACTTTTGTTGATTATCAGCTATTCGAACAGCTGCAGTGGCTACTGCAATTATTTTATCAACTTCTACAGCATCACAGAGATTTTTAAATAAAATTAAAGTCTGAATTGCTTTTTGAATTCGCCCTTCTTTTAAGTAGGTATTTTGGTGCATGCCTTCACCCAGTCTTACAGACTCTTTCAATTCATCAATAATTCTAAATGAATTATCAGAGCGATAATCGACTAAAATCATCTTAATTGAGTTAGAGCCGATATCTATAATTGCTAACTTTTTCATCTTGACGCACCTCTTGAATTGTGTTATTTTTATCAAATTGTAAACTTTAAGTTAAATTTATTTTAAATGATAGCACTGTTTATAATTATATGCTAAAATTAAATTAAAGTAAAGCTTTTGATTTTTTTGGAATTACAAGAATAGGATGATTTAGATGAATAATAGAATTGCAACTATATATATTGCTTCTAGCAATATAATTATGAAAATAGCTGAGAAAAGAGAAAAAGAAGTAATGATTTTAGAAGATTTAAATTACCCCATTAATTTAGCTCATGATACTTTTTCCCGCTCTAATGTTCCCTATGAAAAAATTAAGAGATTAAATATTGCTATAAATAATTTCAAAAAAATAACTGAAGAATACCTGGTAGATAAAATCATAATTTTTGCAACAGCTGCCCTGAGAGAAGCCCTTAATAAAGATTATATTATCTATCAGATTAGAAACAACAATCAACTCGAAGTGGAAATTTTTGATAATATTGAAGAACATCAGTTAATTTATCAGGGGATAAGAAATACTAATAAAAACCTGGAAGCTGTTAATCTTTTTGCCTATATTGGAACAGGAAGTCTTGGGGTGGCGCTGGCCAATAAAAACCATGTTTTAGATAGTCAGAGCATTACTCTTGGTTCATTAAAAATAAGTGAAATCTTAAGAGGAATCCAACATAAAACTGATGAATATCATGGTGTTATTGATGATTATTTGAGTGGTTATATTTACAATCTCAATTTATTTATTCAAGAATATAATATTAATAATTTTTATGTTTCTGGTAAAGAAATAGAGTTGATAGCAAAACTGACTGGAATTAATGTAACATCTAATAGCTTTATTATTCTTAGAGCAGACTTTTACAGATTATATAATGATGTTAAGGGGAAAACTCCAAAACAATTACTTGAAAAATATAAGCTTGATGAAGTTGAAGCAGAAATACTTCTAACTTCAATGACTATTTATAAGAATTTAATGAATTTAACACAGAGTGAAAAAATAATTGGCAGTACAGTAACAATAGAAACTGAGATTATTAGAAATAATCTTTTTAGCGAACGCAGCAGTGAACTAAAATCTCAGAGTTATAAAAATATAATAGCTTCCTCACGTTCTATAGCAAGGAAGTATAATTATAATCGGGACCATGAAGAGTTCACAGAAAAGATTGCCCTTGAAATTTTTGATGCTTTAAAAAAACGCTTTAATTTTTCAGAAAATGAAAGAATAATTTTACAATCAGCAGTAATACTTCATGACATTGGGAAGTATCTTAATTTAAAAAATCACTCTGAACATTCTTATTACTTAATTGTAAATAGTGATATTACTGATCTAAATTCTTATTATAAAGATATTGTTGCTCATATTGCTTTAAATCACAGTCAGAGTTCAACTACAAATCTTAAAATAAAAAATACTTCGTTTAATAATTATCAGGAAAGGGTTCAGATTGCAAAGTTGACTGCTATTTTAAAAGTTGCTGATGCCCTTGATAAAAGTCATAAAGAACCTTTTTCTGAAATAAATATAAATCTAAAAAATGATCAACTTGAAATAATTATTAATACTGAGAAAGATATATTTTTAGAAAAGTGGGCATTTAATTTTAAATCAAGAATTTTTAAAGAGGTATTTGGTATAGATATTATATTAAATAAGAAAAGCACTTTTATTTAAGGGGTATAGTTTATTATGATTAATAATTATAATAATTTTTATTTTAATAAACAGCTCAGCTGGTTAAAATTTAATATTAGAGTTTTAGAAGAGGCCAATAAAAATGATGAAGAAACTCCACTGCTTGAAAAACTAAAGTTTCTGGCAATTACATCGACAAATCTGGATGAATTTTTTATGGTAAGAGTTGCTAGAATTAAAGATGACATTGAAGCAGGTTATACTGAGGCTGATCAATCTGGATACAGACCTAAAGAATTGTATAACCAAGTTTCAGAAACAATTCACCATATTTATAATAAACAATACGAGTACTTAAAAAGTATAGTTAAAAAGTTGAAAAATGAAAAAATATATTTTAAAAGATATGAAGAATTAAACAGTGAACAACATAAATATATTAAAAAATATTTCAATGAGATTATTTTACCTGTACTGACTCCTATAGCCATTGATCAAAGTCATCCCTTTCCATTAATCGCCAATAAATCATTGAATCTTGGAGTGCTTTTAGAAAGAACAAATAAAAAAAATGCTTTAGTGAATTTCCGAGAAGAAAAAATATTTTCTGTTGTTGGAGTACCATCTAATCTTGAAAGATTAATAAAATTACCTGCTACTAATGATAAAAATGTCTTTATATATTTAGAAGATATTATTAAAAATAATCTTGAAAAACTTTTTAAAGGAAATAAGGTTATTGCGGCTAATACTTTTAGAATTACAAGGAATGCTGAAGTGGTTTTTGATGAAGAAAGTGAAAATATTCTGTCAGAAATGAAAAGGTATGTTAAGAGAAGACGCTGGGGCTTTGCAGTTAGACTTGAAATTGATTCAGAATATAATAATTATATTTTGAATTTTTTAAAAGAAAAGCTTTCTATTTCTGAAAATGATATATATAAAGTTTCTGGGCCTATTAATCTTGGTGTTTTTATGGGATTTTCTAAAAAACTTAATGATTATGATCATTTAAAATTCAGAACGCTGATTCCCCAACCTAACCCAGAAATTTATAAGGCTGAAAATATATTTGAATTAATAAAAAAAAGAGATATTATACTTCATCATCCTTTTGAAAGTTTTGAGCCTGTTGTTGAAATAGTAAAAAAAGCTGCAGCTGACCCTAAAGTGCTTGCAATTAAGCAGACACTTTACCGGGTAAGTGGAAACTCTCCTTTAATAGAACATCTTATAACTGCAGCTGAAAATGGCAAACAGGTCACTGTCCTGGTTGAATTAAAAGCAAGATTTGATGAAGAAAAGAATATTGTCTGGGCTAATAAACTAGAAGAAGCTGGCTGTCATGTTATTTACGGAATTAAGGGTTTAAAAGTACATGCAAAGGCTTTGTTGATTGTTAGGGCAGAAGAAGAGGGGATTAAACGTTATGTCCACCTGAGTACAGGTAATTATAATGATAAAACAGCCGAACTATATACAGATATGGCGCTTATGACAGCTAAAAATAATTTTGCCAGTGATATTGCCGGTTTGTTTAATCTACTAACAGGTTATTCAAGACCCCCAGAATGGAAACTTATAGCTGTGGCGCCTTTAAACTTAAGAGATAAATTTCTTAAACTTATTGAAGGAGAAATTCATAATGCAAAAAATGGTTTAAAAGCGAAAATTATTGCAAAAATGAATGCACTTAATGACAGTAAAATAATTAATAAACTATATGAGGCATCACAAGCAGGGGTTGAAATTGAATTAATAGTAAGGGGAATTTGTTGTCTTGTTCCAGATGTTAAAGGTCTTAGTGAAAATATTACTGTAAGAAGTATTATTGGACAATTACTGGAACACAGCCGTATTTATTATTTTTATAATAATAATCAGCCGCTTGTCTTTTTATCAAGTGCTGATTGGAGGCCTAGAAATCTTGATCGTAGGGTAGAAATTATTTTTCCAATTGAAAATATGGATAATAAGAAAAAAATAATAAATGTACTTAGAACCCTTCTTAATGACAATAAAAAAACGCACATATTGCAGAGAAATGGTGAATATAAAAAAATTGATAATGAAAATGATTTTGATGCCCAGATTGAACTTTTTAAAATGGCAAAAAATAATTTTAAAAAAGAAGTTTTAGATAAGCAGTTCAAAATTCCTACAGATTATATTTCTTAATTGTTTGAAGTTTAAATTTAGGAAATCTTTTTAGAGTAACTGATTTAAAAAAAAGGGGGGTTAACAATGATAATTACTGAGGTTACTAATTTAAAGAAAGTTTCAAAGAATAAGAGAAAAGGTTATAACGATGAATTTAAGAAACTAAAAAAAGGTGACCGCTCAGAAGAAACTATACATGATTGTCGAGTTGCTGCCCGAAGATTAAATGCTATGCTTGAAGTAATGGATATTATAAAGAATTTTACTGTTAATATTAATAGTCTTCAAAATACAATAAAGAAAAGTCGAAAAGAATTAGGAACTGCCAGAGATATTCAGGTTACAAGAAGTTTTTTATATAAAAATCAAAAAGATCTAGAATTTTTAGATTTTAATTCATTTGAACAGTATTATCAACAATTTAAGAAGAAGTCACTTAAGGAAACTAATAAATTTATTAAAAGTTTTAAACTTAAAAAAGTAAATAAAAAATTGAAAAAGGTTTTTAAAGATTATTTTAAAAATATTAATGAGAAAACTTCTTTAGATAATTTGTTTAAGGAGATAAATAAAGAAAAAGAGACTGTGCTTACAAGTTTTTATCATCTTGATAGAAATGATATATCAACTTTTCATCAACTGAGAAAAGATTTGAAGAAACTTAGATATAAACTGGAAATTATTAATGAAATAAGTTTAGAAAGTTATAATATTAGTAATTATAAAGATATTCAGGATCTTCTTGGTGAAATCCAGGATATTGCAGTAATTAAAGAAATTTTGAAAAGTAAATTTCAATTATCAGATAGTGATAATAATATAGAAAAGTTGAATTATTTTCTTAACAGCGAGCAGGATAAGCTTATAAACAAATTTTTAAATAAAAATGAGCTTTTTCTTGAAATGATGATAAAATTATAGGTTTTATGATTTTTATATTTTAGAGACTGGCTAAGTAATTTAGTTTAATTAATTTCATTAATTCTTTAGAAAATAACTAAATTATTAATATTAAGATTAATTTATAATGTTCTGATTAAAATTTAATTTCTTATTTTCTTTTGACAGTTCAATAAAAACCTGATGGAGAGATGCTTCCTCTGTCTTAATTGAAAGAATTGAATAACTGGATTTAATTTTATCGATTAAGCTTCCTGTCATTTCATAATCCAGGGGCAGGCTGATTAAGGCCGCATCATCTTTTATCTCCAGGCTGGCTTCTGCCGGCAAAAGATTGTTGAGGCTATCTGCTGACTGGTTATTAAGCTTAACTTTTATTTTAATATCTTTACTGCCATAATAGGATTTTAGTTGAGCAGGGGTTGTAATTGTGATAATTTCTCCTTTGTTGATAAAGGCTATCCTGTCACAGAGCTTTTCGACTTCCTCCATGAAATGGGAGCTTAGAAAGACTGTCTTATTTTCCTTTTTAAACTGTCCAATGGCCTGGTGGATTATCTCAATTGAAGCTGGGTCCAGGCCGCTGGTGGGTTCATCAAGGATTAAGAGGTCTGGACTGGCGATAATTGCTCTGGCTATTAATAATCTCTGCTTCATCCCTTTAGAATAATTTTTTAGCTGGAGATCCCTGGCCTGAGTAAGCTCGAAGAAATCCAATAATTGCTTTATTTTCTCAGCCGGGACATTATAAAGACTGGCGAAGAATTCTAAGTTTTCCTGGCCTGTTAGATGTTTATAGAGATTATTTTCTTCAAAGACTACCCCGATTTTCCTGCGGATCTTATTGGTTAAGTCTGTAGAATCTACTCCGAAAAGCTGGGTGCTGCCAGCTGTTGGCTTTAAAAGCCCAAGTAAAATCTTCATAGTGGTTGTTTTGCCGGCACCATTAGGGCCTAAAAAACCAAAGATCTCTCCCTGCTTTACTTTAAGATTGATGCCATTTAAGGCAGTAATCTTTTTGTATTTTTTTTTGAGATCTTTAATTACAACAGGGTGATTATTCAACTCCAGCACCAGGATCATCTTCTTCAATTACTGATCGATCCCAGACCAGATATAATTGGCCATCACTTTCAACCAGATAAGTCTCTGTGTCGACCTCTTTATTCTGGTTGGACTTTAAGAATTTAAAGTCCATTTCATATTCAACTTTAGCTTCATAGGCATCCTGATAATCATCTTCCGAAAGATATTCATCAAACTTTGCCGGCAACTTATCGATTGATTTTATTTCTATGATCTCAATTTCTGAGATTTCAAGCTGATATTTTTCTTTGTTATCCTCCTGGAAATTAATATATTCTTCTTCAGTTAAATTTTCTTTGATCCCAGGGTGGAGGAGCTGATAAACTTCTTGAAGCTCTCCAGCCTGATAATTATCATAGATAGAGTTGATTAAGTCATTTAACTGCTCTGAATCGCTGGCTTCAGCCTGAATCCTGCCGGCCAGCAGAAAAATGGTTGTAATAATTATCATGGTTATTATGAGATTTTGAGTTAATTTTTTAGTCATTATAATACACCTCTTTATATGAATATAACAGATAGGGCAGTAAAATTCCAGTAAAAATCAATAATGAAATCAGGTTGGTTAAGATATTATTTAACTGGAGTCCCCTGATTAGATAATAAGTTGGGGTTATTCTGCCTATAAATTCAAATGCCGGTGAAAATGTTGCCAGTAACCCTGGGAAGACTACTAAGAAATAAATAATAGTTGCCAGGGAACGGGCAGAGGACTGGCTCTTTGATTTTAGGCCAATGATAATCCCGATAATATTAAAAATTAAGGAACCGGCTAATAAGACTGGAATGGTTAATAATAGGCTGCTGATAGTTAAACTGCTTTCAATAAATAAATTAAATATAAGAATTATAATAGCTGTTATCAGGGCTAAAATTGTACCAGATATGATTTTGCTGCTTAAAAATAAATGATTGGAGACTGGAGCGATATAAATTCCTTCTAAAGTTTTATTATCCTTTTCCTCGGCAAGATCTCCAGACATTACCACTATCCCAATCATGGCGACAGTAATTGCCAGCCAGAGGGAAATAAGGTCATTAAATGGCGACTGATTATCGATAAGCTCAATATCCAGCTCAAAGGGCATTGTATAATCCATGGATGAAATTATAAATTCATTGAGGTAGCGTTCGATTATCAGCATTTCAGTTGGGTCAAGCTGATTGAGATAGAGCTTGAATTGATCGTCGGCTTTTAATTCCAGGAATCCATCGAGGGTATCCAGATTGGCCCTGGCATCTTCTGAACTCTGATATTCTATAAAATTAATTGGTTGATGATTAGAGCTAGCAAACTCATGATTATTTTCTGTGATCAGGCCGAGATCATATTCGATCTGAAAGAGTCCGGTCTCTATGATCAGAAAGAAGATAGAGGCCAGCACAGGCAGGATAACCACAATCAGGATGGTTTTATTTCTAAAGAAGTATAATAAATCTTTTTTGATTAAGGAAATGATTAGTCTTAAATTAGCCATCAGATCACCCTAATTTAATTTATAATTTAAAGTCGAAGATATCCAGTAATACCTGGAATTGGCCGGCTATACTGAGCAGCCCTAGAACAGTTAAGGAAAATTAATTAACTAAATAAAGTAATAATAATATAACAATAAAAAGGAGAGAGAAACTCTCTCCCTTTTATCAATGATTTGATTGAACTGGAAATTATGGAGTAGTTCTATTTAAATAATAAACAACTAACCAGATAACTAAAGCAGCACCTAATAGTTCTAACATTTAAACCACTCCTTTCATAATTGATGATAAATTGTTAGTTAATAATTCAAGATTAACTGAAAAACTCCTTTAATTTATCAGATTAAATTCTTTTCTATTTTCATTATACAATATCTTAATAAAAAATTCTAATTTATTTTATTAGATTGATTAGTTTAAAGGGTATTTTCGATATTTAACTGAGGCTAATCTAAGCTGAAGAAATATCAGCTGCAAGTTGGGACTGGGGAGGTACTGGGGAGATACTGGGGAGGGACCGGGGTAATGCTGGGGATGGATTGGGTTAGCGGTTAGTTAAGACTGGTGGAAAAATAAATATAAAATTTTCTTGAAATGCAGGTTTTTTTAGAGGAGATTGAGTTTAAATATCTAATATATATAATAAGATTTAAAAAATAATAATAAGCCAGTTTCACAAATATTTTCTGAAATGGAGTGATAAAAATGCAAAAGTTACTAATTTTCGATGAGGTTTATGAATTAATTAAAACTACAAAATTTAAACTAGGGTTTTATCAATTATTTGATCTGATGGAGCCAGAATTGGTTGAAAAACAGATTCATTTCAATGATTTTCTCAATGCGGTAATAGATTTCATTGATTTTGATAAAGTAATCCAGCTTAAAAAGGATGGCAAAGATAAAAAATATGTTTTAGTAAAGTTTGAAGATAAAGAACATACTTCTTATATCAGGGAAAAGAGGCTGGCTAATTATAAATTAAAGGAATTATATTATGATGTCTGCAGTATCCTTAATGCCTGTCAGGAGATAATTCATGCTAATATTGATAGTTTTGAAGAATATTTAAGGGAGAATGACAGGGTGGACTTAGATTTTTCTGGAATGAGTGATTTATTCATGAAGAATTATCAGCTCTTAAATAAAATTCAAAAATCAGATTTAATTGACTTAGATTTAAAGACTGAAAATCAGGATCAATTAATTAATAGTCTGATTAAAAAGAAATAGCTCAATTTAAAAATTAAATTTCTTAAATTTAAAAGACTGCAGTTAATATCTGCAGTCTATTTTTTAAGGCAGGTTTTATTGAGAAATTAAGAGAGATTTACTGAATAAGTGGGCTGGTAGTCAGAAGTAGAAATCATTTGATAAATATTATATAATATAATGATAGAAGCTTTATAATAATGATAGCTGGAAGGTGAATTGATATAATGAAAATTTTTAAGTTTTTGTTAGTATTTTGTCTGAGTTTTATCTTTATATTTTCAGGTTCTTTATCTGCTCAGGAGAATATTGAGCCTGAAGAATATTTTGTTAGCTGGGAAGATCATCGAATTGAACTTGCCGGGGAATTTTTTATCCTGGATGAAACTTTCCTAAATGAAACTATGACTGAGGATGAAAGGGAAGAATTTAGTTTATATGTTTCTAAAAGGCTTACTGATGATGTTATGGCTGAAAGGTATAGCGATGAAGATATTGAATTTTTAAATGATTACCGAGGTAGGGAAATTAATTTTGAAGAAATCCTGGAAATAACTGAACGGTTTTCTGTGATCGGATTTAAGGCTGCCAGAGGCTTTGAAAGGGATAATGCCCATGAAAAGGTTACAATAGACCTTAATGAAGTTGTAAATATTTCTGAAAGCAGTATTTTATCCGATCCTAAATCTCATACCATGCTGATTAGTAATAATGAGCTCCTTGATTACAGTAATGCTAGAGTTCTGCCAAATGGTGAGGTATTTGCTGCCTATATTTTGCCAAAGATTGATTCAGAATTTTTGACTGTTGAGTTTAGATCGGTCTTAGATAATTCCTATATATCACTTAGAGCTACATTAGAACAGAGAGGGATGTCTCAGTGATTTTAAAGGAAAATTTTTATGCCAGGGATGGTCTTTCTCTGGCCCGAGATTTACTGGGATGTTATTTGATTAAGGAAATTGGTCAGGCCAGGATAGTTACAAAAATAGTTGAAACAGAGGCCTATATTGGCCCAGAGGATAAGGCCTGTCATGCCTATAATAATAAGAAGACCAAGAGGACAGAAGTAATGTTTGGCCAGCCTGGGCTGGCCTATATCTATTTAATCTATGGAATCCATAATTGCTTTAATATTGTTGCGGCCAGGCCAGGAAAACCAGAAGCGGTACTGGTTCGGGCTGTTGAACCAGTTGAAGGTATTGACTTAATAAGAGAAAAGAGAGCTATTGGAAATAGACCGGATAGAGAGTTGACTAATGGGCCAGGTAAATTAACTGAGGCTCTGGGTATAGATAGAGATTATAATGGGTTGGCTTTAACTGAGGGTAAAGAATTATATCTTACCACTGGAGAAGAGATTTCAAAATCAGAGATTAAATCCGGGCCTAGAATAAATATTGATTATGCAGAAGAATATGCTGAAAAAAATTGGAGGTTTTATCTTAATTCAATTTTTATTTCTGGTCAATAGAATGGAGCGTTAAAATGTCCGAGATAAATAATTATTATAGTGAAAATAGGTTTAGTAATTATTTTGAATATTTACCTATAGGTATTGCCATAATAAATGGTAGAGGCGATTTTTTAGAGGTTAATAAATCTATCTTAGAAACAACCAGCTTTAAAAGAAAAGAGATTTTAAGAGGGAATGTGTTGGATTTCACTGTCGATTTGGCAGAAAATGAGATAAAAATAGCAATAGAAAAGACAATTATTTTTAATGAAAACGAAATTGAGTGTAAGGTTAGATGTAAAAATGGCTCAATTATTGATGTTGAAGTTGAACTAGTTTTAGTTGCAGATGATGAAATATTGATGCAGGTTAAAGATATAACTAAGAAAAAACAGATTTCCAGAGCAGTCCATAAGCAGTGGGCTTATTTCAAAGAATTATTTGATGGTTCTATTGAAGCGATATCTCTTTTAGATGATAGTGGCAGATTAATTATGGTTAATAAGAGTTTTGAAAAGGTATTTGGTTATCAGGCACAGGATATTGAGGGAAGATTCCTTGATGATATTATTGTGCCAGAAACGAGAAAAGCTAAAGCCCTTAAGTTGACTGCTCAGGTGATTGAAAAGAAAGAAAAAGTAATTGTTGAAGGCAAAAGAAAAAGATCGAATGGAGAATTAATAGATGTTGTTATTAAGAGTTTCCCAATCATCCAGGAGGATGAACTTTTAGGGCTATATGCTATTTATCAGGATATCACCGATAGGAAAAAGGAAGAAGAAAAGATTAAATATCTATCCTATCATGATCAGATGACAGGCCTTTACAATCGGAGATATTTTGAGAATAAGCTTAAGGAATTTGATAAGTCTGGGGTAATGCCAGTAAGTATTTTAGTGGCGGATTTAGATAAGCTAAAGCCAATCAATGATAAATATGGACATCCTGAAGGTGATAAATATATTATAGCTGCAGCTGATGTCTTAAAATCAATTACTAGAGATGATGATATTGTGGCCAGGATAGGTGGAGATGAATTTGCAATAATTTTACCTGAATTGACCTGTCATCAGGCTGAAAGGATTACTGAAAGGATTAATAATGAATGTAAGAAAGATCAGTCTTATGGCTTTAATATTGAGATTTCTATTGGCTGTGCTACTAAGTGTGATGAAAAGGATAGTCTAGTTGAGGTCTTTAAGATGGCTGATACATCAATGTATAAGAATAAAGGTAAGTTTGAGCGGAATAACTTAAAAAGGAGGCAACCAGGTGAAGTGCTATAAAGATTATTTAATAATTTTATTGGTATTTCTTTTGGTTTTATTGCCTATTGCTTCTGAAACTGTTTATTCAGATGATGTGGAGTTTAAAAATATCAAAGAAGACGATAAAATTGCTCTGGTACTTGGGGGTGGGGCAGCCTGGGGGATAGCCCATATTGGGGTTATTGATATTTTAGTCAAGGAAGGTCTGGAATTTGATATTATAACTGGAACTTCAGCCGGGTCAATTATTGGAGCCTTTTATGCAGACGGGTATTCTATTGAGGAATTAACTGAAGAAATTTCAACTGTTGGTTTCACTGATTTTTTATATCCATCCTTTGATGGCCTGGGGTTTTTTAGCCTAAATAGAATGGAAGAATATTTTAATGAAAATCTATCTTCTAAAAATATTGAAGATTTACCTGTTGACTTTGCAGTTTCAACTACTAATATTGATACTGGCCAACCGGCTGTATTTTCAGAGGGGCCGCTGGCTAAATTAATAACTGCCAGTTCGGCTGTTCCTGTTATGTTTGGGCCGGTAGAATATGATGACTATTGGCTGGCAGACGGTGGTTTAGTTGATAATTTACCAGTTGATTCAGCAAAGGATTTAGGTGCTGATATTATAATTGCAGTTGATGTTGGAGGTAATTTCCGTTTTACCAGGAGACCCCAGGGGAAAATTGAGTATGGAAATAGGGTTTTTAATATCATGAGACAGGCAAGTTATAGTCCAGATGGTGTTGATATTTTAATTGCTCCAGATTTAAATAATTTTAGTGGAACTGATTTCGATAATTATTCCGAGATTATTGAAGCTGGTAAATTAGCAGCAATTGATAAAATGCCTGAAATCAAAAAATTACTGGGGATTGAGCCAGTCGACTAAAACTGGATTTACTTTAGCTGGATGACTTTCCATTGGGAAATGGGAAGCCTTTTCTATATATTTTAGTTCTGCATTTTTATTAATATTTCTCAAGCGGATGCCTTCTTCTAGTGGTGTTGAGATGCTATTATCCTCTTTTCCCCAGATTAGTAAGATAGGGAGATTTATATCTTTAAACTTTGCTTCAGGTAGATCCTGAAAGGTTCTGGCAATATCCAGTAATACTTCTTCAGTTCCAGGGATTTTTAAGGGTTCTAAGAGCATATTTATATTATTACTTGCAGGTTTTTCTCCATAGATGAAGGATAGGAGTCTTTTAAAGACTGGTTCAGTAAATATTATATTTTTAATTACTGGTCCTATTATTTTTCGAATTAAACTGATTTCTAATAGGCTATTATTAAACCTTTCTTCTACATTTAATGCCCCTGATATTAAGATTAATGACTGAACCTGAGCCTGGTTTAAGTAAGCGGCGGCGGCTGCTGTGCCGCCACCATAAGAATGGCCAATTAAGTGCCAGTTTTTATTGGGGTCAACTATATTATCTGATTCTAATTTATTTAGGAAATTCCAGATTCTTTCGGCCTGCTTTAGCTGGGAATGGTTTAAACCTGTTTTTCTTTCAGTATAACCAAAACCAGGTAGGTCTAAGGCGATAACCTGGTAGCCGGCCTCTTTTAAGTCTTTAACGTTATTTCTCCAGGAATAAGTGGAGCCAGCAAAACCATGCAATAATAATATTTTACCCTTAAGCTCTCTTTCAGGCTGCCAGACCCGGTAATGGTATTTAATATCATCTACTTTTATGAATTGACTCTCAGGGAAAGGTTTCTGGGTTGATTTATTAATTTCTGCAGATATTTTTTGATTTAGCAATACCGTTAAAGAAATTATCAGAAATATAATTATTAAAATTATTTTTAATTTCATAACAATCAACCTTTATTAATTTTAATTAATAATATAATTCTAATTCATTTTAATTATACTTCTTTAATTATTTAATATCAATCATATTTGCTGATAAATAAAAGGTAAATATAGTTTTATCTAGAATTAATTAAATAAGAAATAAAAACTAATCTACTGGAGGTAATAAATTGTGGACCTAAACCTAGTATTAGCTGGAGAAGCAGGCCAGGGTTTAAAGACGTTAGAAGCTCTGGTTGGTAAGGCATTGTTTAGAGCAGGTTTTAATATATTTAGCAGTAAAGATTATATGTCCAGGGTTCGTGGCGGCCATAATTTTATGTCGATAAGATTTGGCAGTGAAAAAATCCAGGCCCCCAGACAGGAAATAGATATCTTACTGGCTTTAAATGATGAGAGTATTGAAAAACATCAGGCTAAAGTTTCTGAGGATGGCTTTATTCTTTATGATGGTGAGGTTGATGATTCCAGATTTATAAATATCAATGCCAGTGAGCTGGCTAAGAAAATAAATTTAAAAGCAAAGAATTCTGTCTATGCCGGGGCAGTCTGGAAACTTCTGGACTTACCAATCACAATATTGCAGGATTTAATTGGTGCTAAATTTTCTGATGAAGATATAATTTCTGATAATGAACAATTACTTGAAGCTGGCTATAATGCTATTGATGATGGGATTCAGATTAATTATAATAAATCTTTCCTTAATGATAGGAATGGAAAAGAGATTTATATTAACGGCAACCAGGCAATGGGACTTGGAGCCACTGCAGCTGGAGTTAAATTTTATTCGGCATATCCAATGACTCCATCGACAGGAATCTTAAATTTTCTGGCCCAGAATCAAAAAGAGTTTGGGATAGTAGTTGAACAGGCTGAAGATGAGATTGGGGCAATAAATATGGCCCTGGGTGCCTCGTATTCAGGGGTTAGGGCTATGACTGGCTCATCTGGAGGCGGGTTTTCCTTGATGGTTGAGGCCCTTGGATATGCAGGAGTTGGTGAGATTCCTTTAGTTGTTGCTGAAGTCCAGAGGCCTGGACCGGCAACAGGACTGCCTACCAGAACAGGCCAGGGAGATCTTCTATTTGCAATCAATGCCTCCCAGGATGAATTTCCTTTGATTGTGCTGGCACCTGGTGATCAGGAAGAAGCATTTTATCAGACCTTTAGAGCTTTTAACCTGGCAGATAAATATCATTTGCCAGTTATTATATTAAGTGATCAGTTTTTAGCTGATTCTTCAAAGAATATATCCAGATACAATATTGAAGAATTGGAAGTTGATCGTAATTTTATTGACAAAGAAAAAGTTGGGCCTGATAAGTATAAAAGGTATCTTTTTACAGATGATGGGATCTCACCAAGGGCTTATCCCGGCCAGTTAGAGGATGATGTTGTTTTAGTTGATAGCCATGAACATGATGAGAATGGTTTTGTTACTGAGGATATCGAGTTGAGAAATAAAATGATGGTCAAAAGGTTTAGAAAGCTGGATAAATATATTGCAGAAGATAGAAAAGAGCCAGAATACATTGGTCCTGAAGAGCCTGATAAGCTAATAATCTGTTGGGGCTCAACTTCAGGCCCGATGAAAGAAGCTTTAAATACCATTAAAGAAAAAGATGATAAGATTGGGCTTTTACTATTTAAGGATATCTGGCCTCTGCCTGATTCTAAATTAAAATCACTGGCCAGTACAGCAGAAAAGATTATTTCTGTTGAGGCTAACTATTCAGGCCAGCTGGCTAAGTTGATTCAACAGGAGACAGCTATTAAAATTGATCATAAAATATTAAAATATGATGGTCGTCCTTTTACTGCAAAAGAAATCGCTGATAGATATTTAAATGAGGTGATAAATCATGGCTAAAACAGATATATATGAACCAGATAGAGATACCACCTGGTGTCCAGGTTGTGGCAATTTCCCTCTAAGAAAAGCGCTGGCCGAAGCCCTTGCAGGACTGGATTTAAAGCCAGAAAAAGTAGCAGTAATAACTGGAATTGGCCAGGCAGCAAAACTTCCCCATTATTTTAGGACCAATGGTTATAATGGTTTACATGGGAGGGCTTTACCTCCAGCTGTGGCTGCTAAATTAAGTAATCCAGAGCTGACAGTGATTGCTGCCACTGGTGATGGCGATGGTTATGGTGAAGGTGGTAATCATTTAATCCATACGATAAGAAGGAACCCAGATATAGCCCATTTTGTCCATAATAACCAGATTTATGGGCTTACTAAGGGTCAGGCTTCTCCAACAACTTATCCAGGAATTGAGACTGAGGTTCAGCCAGATGGGGTAACTTCTGAACCATTTAATCCGCTAAGTTTTGCTGTTGGCATGGGAGCAAGTTTTATTGCCAGAAGCTTTGTAGGAAATAGAGAGCATCTTGTGGAGATGATGCAGGCTGCCATTAAACATAAGGGCTATGCTTTACTAGATATACTCCAGCCCTGTGTATCCTTTAATAAAGTTAATACCTATCAATGGTACAGCAAGAGAGTTTATCAGTTAGAGGATGATTATGATCATACAGATATTGATGCTGCCTTTAAGAAATCAAGGGAATGGGGAGATCAGATCCCGATAGGGGTTATATATCAGAAGGAGCGGACCACTTTTAGAGAAAGTTTTCCTCATCTGGACTCTGAAATAGATATAAAGGGACCGAGTAAAGCTAAAGTTAAAAATATTATCGCTAAATTTTCATAAATAGAGGTGATCAGATGGATCCCTGGAAAGTAATAGTTGAGATGCTTAAGGCTCAGGGTATAGAATATGTTTTTGGACTTGGCGATACCTTTATAAATATGTATGCAGATGAAACTGCCGGGATTGAGGCTATTAATCTCCGCCATGAGAGTTCAACCCCTTTTATGGCCATGGCCTACAGTAGATTATCCGGTAATATTGGGGTCTGCTCAGGTGCTCCAGGCCCAGGTGTAGCTAATTTAATTCCAGGAGTACTGGAGGCCTATTCTGGGTCAATTCCACTGGTAATTCCTTGTTTATCTGCCAGCAGGAAGACAAAGGGCAGAGGAGAATTCCAGGAAGTTGATCAGGTAAAAATGCTGGAGCCAGTTACTAAATGGGCAGCCCAGGTGCCTGCGGCTGAGAGGATTCCCTGGTATTTAAAAGAGGCTTTTAAAATTGCTCAAACAGGAAGGCCAGGGCCGGTTTATCTTGATATACCAGCTGATGTTGCCGGTGACGGCCCATTATCTAAAAATAATGATAGGTATGATATTGATTATCCAAAGGGATTTTCTAAAATAGAACCCTTTAAGCCGATTGCATCATCAGAAAAAATTATTAAATCAAAAAATATGATAATTAAAGCTGAAAAGCCTGTAATAATAGCGGGCAATGGAGCTATTTTATCCCGGGCCTTTAATGAGTTTGCAACTTTTATTGAAAAAGCTAAAATTCCATTTTTGACAACTCCAGGAGGTAGAGGAATATATCCTGAAGATACTGACTTAGCTTTGGGCTTATCAGGCCGATACCGTTCAGAACCGGCCAGAAAATATTATCAGATGTCAGACTTAGTAATTATCATTGGGAGCAGCAATGAAGCTTTTCAAACAGGCTGGTGGGAGCATTTACCTGATAATGCAGAAATTATTCAATTTGATATTGATTTAACTCTCCCAGGTAGAGCAGGGAAAGACTGGGAACCAGATTTATTTTTACCTGGAGATATTAAGAGTAATTTAAAAGAATTGAATGAGACTTTTGCTGAATCAGAAATAAATAAAGGATTTAGTCAGGCTAGAATAAAGCTAGTAAAGGATTTAAAGGCTGATTACTTCCAGAAAGTTGAAGATGATTTAGCAAGAAATTCAGATAAATTAAGAGCTAGAGAAGTTATCTCTAAAGCCTGTCAGACCTTTGATGACAGCACAATATTAGTCAATGAAAATGGGGGTCAGGATACCTGGTCATATAGTTATCCCTATTATCAGGTAAAAAGTATTCTAGGAAATATTCCTGTTGCAGAACAGACCTGTATGGGAATGGGGGTTGTTGGAGCTATTGGAGCTAAATTAACAAGACCAGACCGTCCAGTACTGGCCATCTGTGGGGATGGAGCCTTCCAGATGTATCTCCAGGAAATGGCCACCGCCTGTCAATATAATTTAGGGTTAACCTGGCTGGTTTTAAATAATCATGGTCTCGGCTGGATTCGTTCAAAACAAAAAGAGGCAGGAGTTAATACAGATACAACAAATTTTAAAAGTCAACCTGATTTAACAAAAGTAGCCCAGGCCTATGGCTGTTATTCAAAAACTATTACTGAGAGAGAAGAGATTATTCCTGCTTTAAAATCTGCAATTTCTGCCAATAAAAACAATATACCTGCAGTTTTAAACTTTGAAATTGAATACTGGCCCAATATGGAACATTTAGATGATAACTTAATGCTTTAAAACAGGAGCTTAGTCGGGCAGGATAAATTTAGTTTATCGATAATAGTATAAATATAGCTATAAAAATAGTGGCCAGTAGGGGGTAATAAAATGACTAAAATTAAAACAAATGATACCCGGAGAAAAAATGTAAGAGTGGATGAACTTGAACCAGGCATGAAAATAGCTGGAGATATTGAATTTGATTTTGGCGGGATTTTAATCCCTGCCGGAACAATCCTGGATAAAAGAAAGATTAATAAGCTAAAAAAATTAGGAACAAAATATGTATATATTTTTGATGAAGATGCTGATTCCATAAAAGAAAATTATGATAGAATTAGCAATACTATTGAAAATTATAATAGAAGTCTGAGTAAAGCAGGGCGTTTATATAAGCGGTTTAGGAATGAAGAGGAAATCGAATATGAAGAGATCAAAGAATTAACCTTTGAAGTTACAACCCTGGGGGATGACCAGGATATGATAGATATTCTAACAAAGGTTAAAAACAGAGATGTTGATTTATTTTCCCACTCTGTTAATGTAGGTATCCTGGCTACATTGTTTGGGGAATGGCTCGGTCTTAAAGAGGAAAAACTTAATCATTTAACTCAGGCCGGTTTACTCCATGATGTTGGCAAATTACAGATTCCTGATGAAATTCTTGAAAAACCAGGGGCTTTAACTGAAAAAGAAGAGGAAATATTAAATGATCATCCTGTCTTTGGGTTTAAGATGACAGAAAATATTGAAGGTATGTCTAAAGAGATTGCCAGAGGGGTATTAAGCCATCATGAAAACTATGACGGAACTGGTTATCCATTAGGGACAAAGGGAAAGAGCATTCCTCTTTTTGGTAGAATTCTTGCAATAGTAAATCAGTTTGATATTTTAATTTCTGGTTATAATAATCAGACCAGAATCTCGCCTTTTCAGGCTATTAAGATTTTCAGGGAAGATAGTTTTGGAGCCTTTGATTATGAACTTTTAACAACTTTTCTAGATAAGATTCCTTATTACTTTATTAATGAGAAAGTTGTTTTATCAGATGGAAGGGAAGCGAAGGTTGTCTTTATAAATCCTAAAAACCCGGATAGACCAATTATAGAAGTTGATGATAATTATATTGATCTTT